>UQGL01000025.1 GCA_900540595.1 uncultured Oscillospiraceae bacterium | reverse complement strand
CGACCGGGCTGGAGCCGGATCTGACGATTTTGCAGCAGCCGATTGAAAACATCTATCTGGTTTCGACCTCTGTGATGGATCCGATCATCAGCATCGGGGCGCTGGATAGCATAGCACTGTCCGGCACACAGGCTGACGGGTGGTATCTCAAGCAAGCGCGCGAGGCGATGGAAAACGGAGAGATCGCCTATGCAGGGCGATACAGCACCCCGGATTATGAGATGATCCTGACCGCCGACTGCGGCCTTGCCATCGAAAATACGATGATCTACCACACGCCGGAGGTCAAGGAGCAGCTTGAGCGGTTCGGCATCCCGGTGCTGGTCGAGCGCTCCAGCTATGAGGAGGATCCGCTGGCGCGGATGGAATGGGTCAAGCTTTACGGTTTGCTGCTCGGCAAAAAAGAGCAGGCCGAGCAGCAGTTTGCGGAGGCAGAGCAGCGCATAGCCCCACTGGCAGAGCAGCCGTCCACCGGCAAAACGGTGGCGTTTTTCTCCATTACATCGAACGGGCTTGCCACCGTGCGCAAGGGCAATGATTATGTTGCCAGAATGATCGAGATGGCGGGCGGGGACTATGCGTTTGCTGATCTGACTGACAACGGCAACAATCTGGCTACCGTGAACCTTTCACTGGAAAATTTTTACGCAGGGGCGAAGGATGCCGATGTGCTGATCTACAACAGCACCATTGAGGGCGAGGTCGATTCGCTTGCGGCGCTGCTGGAAAAATGCCCCCTGTTGGCGGACTGCAAGGCTGTGCAGCAGGGCAATGTCTGGTGTACGGCGCAGAGCCTTTTTCAGCAGAGCATGGAGCTGCCGGATCTGATTCTGGATATGAACCGGGTGTTTACCCAAGAAAATCCGCCGGAAAGCGAACTGAAGTTTTTGACGAAGATAGAATAAACAAGCAATATAAAGGAAGGCATTATGCACACCGCCAAACGCCTGACAATCGCATATCTTTCCATGGCGGGCGCACTGCTGGCGCTGTTTGCGCTCAACCTGTTCTGGGGCAGCGTGGCGCTGACGCCCCGGGCCGTAGCAGCCGCGCTGCTGGGCCGCGGGCAGGATGCGCTGGCGGGCAGCATTGTCTGGCAGCTGCGGCTGCCCCGCGCTGTAATGGCCGCACTGCTCGGAGCGGCCCTGTCGGCTGCAGGGTATCTGCTGCAGACATTTTTTGCAAATCCCATCGCCGGGCCGTTCGTTATGGGCATCTCAAGCGGTGCCAAGCTGGCGGTTGCGCTGACGATGGTGATGTTTTTAAACAGGGGGCTTTTGACAAGCTCACTGACCCTGATCCTTGCTGCCTTTGCCGGGGCGCTTGCGGCGATGGCGTTTGTGCTGGCGGTAGCCCGCCGCGTACAGCGCATGAGCATCCTTGTCATCTGCGGTGTCATGATCGGGTACATCTGCTCGGCTGTGACCGATATTGTGGTGGCCTTTGCGCAGGATTCCAACATCGTCAACCTGCATAACTGGTCAATGGGCAGCTTTTCCGGTGTGACATGGGGCAATGTGGAGGCAGCGGCCGCTATTGTACTGCCCTGTCTGGGGGCCGCGTTTCTGCTCTCCAAGCCGATGGCCGCCTACCAGATGGGCGAGGCCTACGCCCGCAGCGTGGGTGTGCCGGTCCGGGCGTTCTCGGCAGCGCTGGTGCTGCTGTCCAGTCTGCTGGCGGCCTGCGTTACGGCGTTTGCGGGGCCGATTTCCTTTGTGGGGATTGCGGTGCCGCATTTGGTTCGGCAGGCGCTGGGCAGCGCGAGGCCGCTGTATGTGCTGCCGGGCTGTGCGCTCGGCGGAGCCGCCTTCTGTTTGCTGTGCGATCTGATCGCCCGCAGCCTGTTTGCACCGACCGAGCTGTCCATCAGCTCGGTCACAGCGGTGTTCGGCGCGCCGATCGTCATCTGGCTGCTCGTCCGCCGCCACAGCAGGGAGGGGGCTGTATGAGTTATTGTGAGACACACGCGCTTGCGGTCGGCTACAGCGCACCGCTGCTGCGGGATATTGCTCTGCAGGCAGAGCGCGGCAGCATCCTTGCGCTTATCGGGCCGAACGGCGCGGGAAAGTCGACCCTGCTGAAAACACTCTCGGCGCAGCTGAAGCCGCAGGGCGGTGCGGTGCTTCTGGATGGGCAGGATCTGAGCGCCTATACACCGGGCGCACGCGCCCGCAAGCTGGCGCTGATGCTGCCCCACACGGCCCGCACCGAGCTGACCACCTGCTTTGAGGTCGCTGCAGCGGGGCGCTACCCCTACACCGGGCGGCTGGGCGTGCTGTCTGCTGCGGACCGGGAGCAGGTATGGCAGGCGCTGCGCCTTGTGCAGGCGGATACGCTGGCCGACCGGGATTTTTCCTGCATCAGTGATGGGCAGCGCCAGCGCGTGCTGCTTGCCCGCGCTGTCTGCCAGCAGCCGGAAATTTTGCTGCTGGACGAGCCGACCTCCTTTCTGGATGTCAAGGGTAAAGCAGAGCTGCTGACGATACTGCGGACGCTGGCGCGGGAAAAGCAGGTTGCCGTGATCGTGACGCTGCATGAGCTTGCCCTTGCGCGCAAGCTGGCGGACGCGGTGGTCTGTGTATCCCCCAAAGGAGTGTCACAAGTGCTTTCACCCGAGGCTGCCTTTGCCGAGGATAACATCCGCACCCTGTTTGACCTTACAGCGGAGCAATATGCGGCCCTGTACGGAAAAGACGATGCCAAGCCAAAATTTGAACATTACATCCGCAGCGGGCAAAAGCTGCTGCGGTGCGGCTACACCACCGGCACCTGTGCGGCGCTGGGTGCGGCGGGGGCGGCAAGGCTGCTGCTGACCGGCCGTGCGCCCGAGACAGTCGGGCTGCGTACACCCAAAGGTCTTGTTGTGGAGGTTGCCCCGCAGCGCTGCCGCCTGACAGCGCAGGGTGCTGAATGTGCCATCGTCAAGGACGGCGGCGATGACATAGATGCCACGACCGGTCTGCCGGTGGTGGCGGAGGTCTCGCTGCTGCCGGATGCCCCCGGCATCGTTACGATTGACGGCGGGCACGGTGTAGGCCGCGTGACAAAGCCGGGGCTGGACCAGCCGTTGGGCGCGGCGGCCATCAACCATGTGCCGCGCCGTATGATCACCGAGGCGCTGACAAAAGAGGCGGAGGCGGCCGGGTATACCGGCGGCTTTGCGGTCGTCATCTGCATTGACGGCGGCGAGGAAGCCGCGCGGCGCACTTTCAACCCCCACATCGGGGTCGAGGGCGGGCTGTCGGTGCTGGGCACCAGCGGCATAGTGGAGCCGATGAGCCAGCAGGCTATCCTCGACACGCTGCAGCTGGAGATCCATCAGGCCGCGCTGCGGAGCCGCCGCCTGATTTTGGCACCCGGCAACTACGGGCTGGACTATCTTGCCCAAAATATGCCGGAGCTGGCGGACATTCCTATTGTGAAGGTCTCCAATTTTGTCGGTGAAGCGCTGGATATGGCGGCGGCCGAGCATTTTGAGGAGGTGCTTCTGGTCGGGCATGTGGGCAAGCTGGTCAAGCTGGCAGGCGGTATTATGAACACCCACTCCCGTCAGGCTGACTGCCGGACCGAGCTGTTCTGCACCCATGCAGCACTCTGCGGTGCGCCGCAGCCGGTCTGCCGGGCGCTGATGGATGCCGCCACGACCGATGCCTGCCTTGCTGTTCTGGACGAGGCCGGTCTGCGCGCTGCCGTTTTGGAAAGCCTGCTTGAGGCTGTGCAGCTGCATCTGGACCGCCGGGCGGCGGGGGCCTTTGCGGTGGGGGCGGTACTGTTCTCCAACCAAAGCGGCCCGCTCGGCCAGACAAAAACCGCCGATGCATTGCTGAAAAAGTGGAAAGGGAATTGAGATGGTACATTTTGTGGGGGCCGGGCCGGGGGCACCGGATCTTATCACACAGCGCGGTGCGGCGCTGCTGCAGGCTGCGGACTGCATCATCTATGCGGGCAGTCTTGTAAACCCGGCGCTGCTGGGGCTGGCAAGGGCGGACTGCGCCATCTACAACAGCGCGGAAATGACGCTGGAGCAGGTCGCAGCTGTGATGAAGGAGAACGAGGCGGCGCACAAGGATACCGTTCGCCTCCACACAGGGGACCCCTGCCTGTACGGCGCGATACGCGAGCAGATGGATCTGCTGGATGCGTGGGGCATCGCCTACGATGATACGCCCGGCGTGTCGAGCTTTTGCGGTGCGGCGGCGGCGCTGAATGCCGAGTACACGCTGCCCGGCGTCAGCCAGACCGTCATCATCACACGGATGGAGGGCCGCACCCCTGTGCCCGAGGGAGAACGCTTGGCTGCGCTGGCAGCCCACGGTGCTACAATGGTGATCTTTCTCTCAATCGGGCTGATCGACAAGGTACAGGCCGCGCTGCTGCAGGGGGCCTACACCGCTGCGACCCCGGCAGCGGTCGTGTATAAGGCTACCTGGCCGGAGGAAAAAATTCTGCGCTGTACTGTTGGCACGCTGGCCGCGCAGACGAAGGCGGCAGGCATTACCAAGACAGCGCTCATCGTGGTGGGGGATTTCCTCGCTGCGCGGTATGACCGCAGCTGCCTGTACGACCCGGCGTTTACGACCGAGTACCGCAGGGGGACACAGCCATGAGCTGTGCCTATCTTGCCTTTACGGAGCGCGGGCTGGCACTGGCGCAGCAGCTGGCGGCGGCGTGCCCCGGCCCGGTGGCGCGGTGCGGTGCAGGCGGCCCGGGGCTGGACGAATGGACGGCAACGCAGTTTGCGGCATCGGACGCGCTGATTTATATCGGCGCGGTGGGGATCGCTGTGCGGGCCATTGCGCCGCACTGTCGCAGCAAGGCGGCAGACCCTGCCGTGGTGGTGCTGGATGAGTGCGGGCGGTTCGCTGTTCCGCTGCTGTCCGGCCATCTGGGCGGGGCCAATGCATTGGCGCGGCGGCTGGCGGCGGTGTGCGGTGCGGAGCCGGTCATCACGACCGCCACCGATCTGCACGGCCTTTTTGCGGTGGACGAGTGGGCCAAACGGCAAGGCTGCGTTGTGGCCGAGCCGGAGCGCATCAAGCAGGTCAGCGGCGCATTGCTGGCGGGAAAGCGCGTGCATTTTACCGCCGATTGGCCCATACAGGGTACGCTGCCCGCCGGTGTGCTGCCTGCAGCTGGCGGCTGCGCTGATTTTGCGTTGACGCTGACCCCGACCGGGCAGGCGCTGCACATTGTGCCGCGCATAGCGGTGCTGGGCATCGGCTGCCGACGCGGCACGACAGCGGAGCATCTGGAGGCTGCCTTTGCAGCCTTCTGCCGTGAGAGCGGCCTGACCCCGCAGGGGGTGGCTGCGGCAGCAAGCATCGACCTGAAGCGGGACGAGACGGGCCTTGCGGCATTTTGCCGGGATCACGGCTGGAGCATGGATTTTTATACCGCTGCGCAGCTGCGCGCAGTACCCGGCAGCTTTACGGCCTCCGGCTTTGTCACAAGTGTGACCGGGGTTGACAATGTATGCGAACGGGCGGCGGTGCTGGCCTCAGGCGGGACGCTGCTTCTGCCGAAATGGGCGCGGGACGGTGTGACCTTTGCCGCCGCGCTGCGCCCCTTTGCCCCGGATTGGAGATGGAGAGATGATGAACCGTAATGTGGTGTATGTGGTGGGCCTCGGCCCCGGGGACAGCCAATTCCTGACAGCGCAGGCGGCGGCCGCGCTGGATGCGGCGGATGTCCTGTGCGGATATACGGTCTATGTTGAGCTGATCCGTGCGCGCTACCCCGGCAAGGAAATCTGCGCCACGGGCATGACGAAGGAGATCGACCGCTGCCGCTGGGCGCTGCAAACGGCGCAGAGCGGCAAGACGGTGGCGCTGGTCTGCTCCGGCGATGCGGGGGTCTACGGTATGGCCAGCCCACTGCTGGAACTGGCGCCCGCCTACCCGGGGATTGAAGTAGAGATCATACCCGGCCTGACTGCCGCACTGAGCGGGGCCGCAGTGCTGGGCGCACCGCTGGCGCATGATTTTTGCGTTGTATCGCTGTCTGACCGGCTGACGCCGTGGGCAGTCATTGAAAAGCGGCTCGCCTGCGCGGCGGTGGGGGATTTCTGCCTTGCTCTCTACAATCCATCATCCAAGGGCCGCGCAGATTATCTGGCTAAGGCGGTGCGGATTTTGCTTGCCAACGGTAAAGCACCCAATACAGTTTGCGGTACGGTGCGCAATATAGGCCGCCCGGGCCAGACTGCCCGGCTGCTGACGCTTGCGGAGCTGGAGAAAACAGAGGTGGATATGTTCACGACTGTTTTTGTCGGCAACGCCGCCACGAAGGCACAGAACGGGAAAATGGTCACACCGAGGGGGTATCACGGCGTATGAAAGCGGTCGTTTTCAGCGGCACCACCGAGGGGCGGGCATTTTCCCGCGCATTGGCGGCGCTGGGGGCAGCGGTCACGGTCTGTGTGGCAACTGAGCTTGGAGCCGAGGAGCAGGGGCGCGCCGAGGGGATCACAGTCCGCACCGGGCGGCTGGATGCCGAAGAAATGACCGCCCTGCTGCGCAATGCGGACCTTTGCGTTGATGCGACCCACCCCTATGCGACCGAGGCAACGCGCAATATCCGTGCGGCGGCCGGGGCAGCCGGAGTGGAATACCACCGCCTGCTGCGCCCTGCCAGTACCCTGCCGGCCGGCAGTGCCGTGTTTGCCGCGGCGGACGATGCCGCAGCGTATCTGCAGGGCAAGCCCGGTAATATTCTGCTGGCTACGGGTGCTAAGGAGCTGCCAGCCTTTGCAGCGCTGGAGCCGGAGCGGCTGTACCCCCGGGTGCTGCCGACCGTGGCAGGCATCACTGCCTGCGAGGCAGCGGGCATCCCGCACCGCAACATAGTTGCAATGCAGGGGCCCTTTACCGAGGAGTTGAATATAGCGCTGTTTCGTCAGTTCCGGATCGCTTTCCTTGTCACCAAGGACGGTGGCGCAGCGGGCGGCTTTGCCGAAAAGGCCCGGGCTGCCGAGCAGTGCGGTGTGCAGCTGATCGTGCTGCGCCGCCCCATGGAGCAGGGCGAGTGCGCCGAAGCAATTTTACAGCGATGCAGGGAGCTATTATGAAAATCACACTCATTGGCATGGGCAGCGGCACCCCCGCAGGCCTGACGGCGGCAGGGCGGGACGCACTTTTGGGCGCGGAGCTGATCCTTGGTGCGCGCCGTCTTTTGGAGCAGCTGCCGGCAGAATGTACGCCTGACCGCGCTGCCCTGTACAAGGCGCAGGAGATCTGCGCCCGTCTGCGGTGCGCTGATATTGCCGCTGCAGCGGTTGTTTTCAGCGGGGATACCGGGTTTTACTCGGGGGCATCGGCGCTCTGCCGTGCCCTTGATGCGGCAGGACTGCCCTATACGGTGGAGCCGGGAGTATCCAGCGTGCAGCTTTTGGCGGCAGCGCTGCACCGCCCATGGCAGGACTGGCAGCTGGTCAGCGCTCACGGCTGCAGCTGTGACCCTGCAGCGGTCTGCCGCACCGGAAAGCCCGCCTTTTTCCTGACCGGCGGCAGCGAGACCCCGGCTACCCTTTGCCGTGCGTTGGCCGATGCCGGGTGGGGGCATGTGAAGGCCACCGTTGGTGAGAACCTTGGCAGCACCGCTGAACGCCTTGTGACCGATACCGTGGAAATGCTCGCAAGCCTTGAATTTGCACCGCTGAGCGTGCTTTTGGTCGAACCCTGCCCGCCGCTGCCCGCCCGGGCGCCGGGCTGGCCGGACGAAGCCTTTCTGCGCGGCAAAACGCCGATGACCAAGCAGGAGGTGCGCGCGGCCGTGCTGGCAAAGCTGGCGGTGCGCCCCGGCGATACCCTGTGGGATATCGGCGCGGGAACCGGCAGCGTCAGCGTTGAGATGGCGCTGGCGGCTCCGGCCGGCCGGGTCTGTGCCGTGGAATGTGACCCGGAGGCTTGTGCGCTGATCCGACAAAACCGCGCAAAATTTGCAGTAGCCAATCTGTATCTGACGGAGGGCCGCGCCCCCGCCGCACTGGCGGGGCTGCCCGCGCCCGATGCCGTTTTCATCGGCGGCAGCAGGGGCAGCATGCGGCAGATCGTGGATGCGGTGCTGGCAGCAAACCCCGCAGCACGCCTTTGCATCAGCGCCATTGCGCTGGAGACCCTGCAGGAGGCCGTTGCGGCGCTGACTGCCCATGGATTGACTGCACAGGTCACGCAGATCGCTGTCAGCCGCAGCAAACAGGCGGGGGCACTCCACCTGCTGATGGCAAATAACCCTGTATTTTTGATCGTGAGGGAGTAAGTATGCTGCAGCTCGTTCTGACCGCGCCGCGCTCGGGCGGCGGCAAGACCACAGCAGCCTGTGCGCTGTTGGCGGCACTGGCGGCCCGGGGGCAGCGCCCCTGTGCCTTCAAGGCAGGGCCGGACTACATTGACCCGATGTTCCACCGCGCCGTGCTGGGGGTCAAAAGCCATAATCTTGACCTTTATTTTTCTGCACCGGACACCGTGCGCCGACTATATGCGCAGGGGGCGGCTGACTGCGATGCCGCCGTCTGCGAGGGGGCTATGGGCTACTATGACGGGCTGGGCGGCGTGACGGATACAGCCAGCGTATGGCAGCTGGCGGACACGCTCGAACTGCCCGCACTGCTGGTCGTGCGCCCGAAGGGTGCCAGCCTGACGCTGGCGGCCGAGCTGCGAGGGCTGCTGACGTTCCGCACGCCGCACCATATTGCGGGCATTTTGCTCAACGATTGCAGCGAATCTTTGTTCAAGCTGCTGGCTCCAATGCTGGAAAAGGAGACCGGTCTGCCGGTGGTGGGTTATCTGCCCCACCTGCCGGAGGCTGCTATTGAGAGCCGCCATCTCGGCCTGAAAACCGCAGCAGAGATTGCTGATCTGCAGCAAAAGATCGAGGTTCTGGCGGATGCCGCCCAGCGGTGCATCGACTGGCACAGACTGTATACGCTGTTTGACCGCCCGGCCCCGCCCGCCCCGCCCCGCATCACTGTGCCGCCGGCGGTGCGCATTGCCGTTGCACAGGATGAGGCTTTTTGCTTTACCTACGCAGAAACGCTGGAGGCACTGCGGGAAAGCGGCGCAGAGCTTTGCTTTTTCAGCCCGCTGCGGGACGCCGCCCTGCCGGGGCAGATCGGCGCGCTGTATCTGCCCGGGGGCTATCCGGAGCTGTATGCCGCGCAGCTGGCGGGGAATGCCTCTATGCGCAGCGCCGTGCAAAAGGCGGTTGCGGGCGGGCTGCCCACCGTGGCGGAGTGCGGCGGCTTTCTCTATCTGGGCAGGTCGCTCGAGGGCGCGGACGGAATCGTCTATCCGATGGCGGGCGTGCTGCCGGGGCAGGGCTTCCGGGTCGGTCGGCTTGTGCGGTTCGGCTATGCAAAACTGACCGCGCGCACCGACAGTATGCTGTTTGCCGCAGGAGAGAGCCTGCCGGTGCATGAGTTCCACCACTGGGACACCACGGCCAACGGCGAAGCCTTTGCAGCCGCCAAGGCAGATGGGCGGCAGTGGGCCTGCGGCTTTGCCAATGAGCATCTCTATGCGGGTTTTCCGCATCTGTACTGGGCCGGTACGCCGCTGCCGAGGCGCTTTGCGGACGCGGCCGGCCGCTATATAAAGGAAAGAACATGACCGAAAATGAACTTATGACCCTGCTGCGCACCGTAACCCCGCCGGATGAATCGGCCCGCGCTGCCGCCCATGCACATTGGGCGGCGCTGGCGAAACCCCTGGGCGGACTGGGCGCACTGGAAACGATGATAGAGGACGCGGCGGCCCTGACCGGAAATGCCGCCCCGGCCTTTGAACGGCGTGCCGTGCTGGTGCTCTGCGCGGATAACGGTGTTGTCGCGCAGGGGGTCAGCCAGACAGATGCCGCCGTGACCCGTGCGGTGCTCGAAAATCTTGTTGCCCGCCGCACCAGCGTCTGCCGCATGGCAGCAGCGGCGCGGTGTGCCGTGGTGCCGGTCGATATGGGAATTGCGGGCGCGCCCGTGGCGGGTGCTGCTGAGTATCGCATTGCCCCCGGCACCTGCGATTTTACCGTCGGACCCGCCATGACCCGGGCACAGGCCGTACAGGCCATTGCGGCCGGCCTTGCACTGGTGCGGGCGCAAAAGCGCGCCGGTGTGCAGCTGCTTGCCACCGGTGAGATGGGCATCGGCAACACAACGACCTCCTCCGCTGTGGCGTCTGTGTTGCTCGGCCGCCCGGTGGCCGAGATGACCGGGCGCGGCGCGGGGCTTTCCGATGCAGGGCTGCGCCGCAAAATAGAGGTGATTGAGCGCGGAATTGCGGTCAACCGTCCCGATGCTGCCGACCCGCTGGGGGTGCTGGCGGCTCTGGGCGGGTTTGACATTGCCGGGCTGTGCGGTGTGTTTTTGGGCGGTGCATTTGAGAAAATCCCCATCGTGATGGACGGCTTTATCAGCAGCGTGGCCGCACTCTGCGCCGTCCGCCTCTGCCCGGGTGCGGATAAGGCTGTGTTTGCCAGCCATGTCTCGGCAGAGCCGGCCGCCCGGCTGGTGCTGGAGGCACTGCACAAAAAGCCGCTTATCACCGCAGATCTGCATCTGGGGGAGGGCACCGGGGCTGTAGCGAGCCTGCCGCTGTGGGATATGGCGCTTGCGGTCTATCATGGCTGCTATTCCTTTGCGGAGGGCGGCATCGCGCCGTACACACCGCAATGCTGACGCTGGTCATCGGCGGCGCGGCCAGCGGAAAAAGCGCGTTTGCGGAATCACTCTGTATGCAAAGCCCGCTGCCGCGCACCTATCTTGCTACGATGCAGGTGTGGGACGCCGAGTGCGCAGCACGGGTCGCGCGGCATCGCGCCATGCGCCAACAAAAGCAGTTTGCCACGGTGGAGTGCCCGCGCGGGCTTGAAGCCATTGACTTACCGCAGCGCGGCACCGTGCTGCTGGAGGATCTCGGCAATCTGGCAGCCAACGAGCTGTACGATCCGGCCGGGGCGGGGGAGGCCGCTGCCGATGCCGTGCTGCGGGGAATCGAAGCGCTGCGGGCGCAGTGTGAGGAACTGATCCTTGTGACGAATGAAGTGTTCAGCGGCGGCACAGCGTATGCAGGCGATACCGAGCGGTATCTGCGCACGCTGGCCAAGATCAACAATGCCGCCGCCCAGCGCGCAGACACGGTCGTGCGGGTCGTGTGCGGCATTCCTGTCTACTATAAAGGGACGAAGCGATGATAGTATTTCAGACCGTTGCGGTGGCACTTGCCATGTTCTCGGCACTGCCGGTGCCGCAGTTTGACTGGAACGAAAAAAATATGCGGTATGCGCTCTGCGCATTTCCGCTGGTGGGGGTAATCTGCGGGGTGCTGTGGTGCCTGTGCGGGGCGCTGCCGCTGCCCGATGCGGCCCATGCGGCCGGATTCTGTCTGATTCCGGTCTGGGTCACCGGGGGCATCCATCTGGACGGCTATGCTGACACCTGCGATGCACTGGCAAGCTACGGCGATACCGCGAAAAAGCTTGCTATATTAAAAGATCCCCACTGCGGAGCCTTTGCCGTCATACGGCTGTGCAGCTATTTTGCTGCATATCTGATGCTGTGCGCCTGTGTACAGTTTACACCGCGCACAGGTGCGCTCTGGACGCTGGCCCTGATGGGGGAGCGGATGCTGTCCGGGTTGGCGGTGGCAGCGTTCCCGCTGGCCAAAAACACAGGGCTGGCCCATACCTTTGCAACAGCGGCGGACCGCCGAACGGTCTGCCGTGTTTTGGCGGCAGGCTGTCTTGTGTGGGCGGTGGGGATTCTGGCCTTGGGCGGCTGGGCGCTTTTGCTGGCGGCAGGGCTGGTGTTTGCCCGGTATCACCGGGTCGCTGTCAGGCAGTTTGGCGGTACGACCGGTGATCTGGCCGGGTGGTTCCTGCAAAAATGTGAGCTTTGGATGCTGGCGGCGCTGGCTGCCAGCCAATGGCTGGGGGTGCTGTAAATGCTTTTTATCACGGGGCCGCTTTATAGCGGCAAGCGCACATTTGCTGCGCAGTTTGGCGGGCGGCAGATCTATGAGGTGCAGGACCGCGCCGCAGAAATGACCGGGCTGCAGGCGCTGGCCGATGAGCTGGCCACCTATGATGTGGTCACAGCTACCGAGGTAGGCGGCGGTATCGTGCCCATCGACCCCGCCGAACGCGCCCGCCGTGAGGCTGCGGGCCGTCTGGCCTGCCTGCTGGCGGCCCGGGCAGACTGCGTTGTGCAGATGTTCTGCGGGTTGCCCACGATTTTGAAAGGAGAACTGCCGAAATGCTGATTTATCTTTTGCGGCACGGTCTGACGGAATATAATGCCCAGAAGCGCTATCAGGGGCAGCGGGATATTCCTCTGTCGGAGGAGGGGTGCAGAGAGCTGCGCCGTGCGGACATTGATCCGAAGGTTGTCTATATTTCTACGCTGCAGCGTACAGCGCAGACCGCGCGGGTCCTGTTCCCCAACGCGAAGCTTATCCCGCTCGATGGGCTGAAGGAGATGTGCTTCGGCAGCTTTGAGGGGCGCAGCTATGTCGAAATGGAGCATGACCCTGACTATCTGGCGTGGGTCGCCTCCAACTGTGAGCGCCGCTGCCCGGACGGCGAGCGGAAGGATCAGTTCTGTGAGCGCATCTGCACGACCTTTGCAGCCCTTGTGGATCAGGCCTTGGCAGAGGGGGAGCAGATGCTGGTCATTCTGGCGCACGGCGGCACCCAGATGGCGGCGCTGGATCGCTATGCTGTGCCGCACCGGGATTACTACGAGTGGTGCGCGCCCAATGCGGGCGGCTTTGTGCTGGACGCCCGGGACTGGAAAACGCAGCATATTCTGCACCTTGTAAAGACCGTGCAGTACACAAAGGAGGCTACATGCTGACCGGCGTTGCGGTGGCGGGCGGCTTTGTGCTGGATGCTGTGTTTGGGGACCCGGCATGGCTGCCCCACCCGGTCGTATGGATGGGGCGGTGCATCTCGGCGCTGGAAAAACGCCTGCGGGCCTTCTTACCCAAAACGCCCCGGGGGGAACTGCTCGGCGGCGGGATCGTGGCAGCTGTGCTGCCGCTGGGGACGCTGGCTGTAACGGGAACAATCTGTGCGCTGGCCGCGCGGCTGCACCCGCTGGCTGGGCTGGCTGTTCAGCTGTTCTGGTGCGCGCAGGCACTCGCGGCGCGGGGGCTTGTGCAGGAAAGCCGGAATGTTTATAAGGAACTGGCAAAAGGCGACCTGCCCGCCGCCCGCCGGGCTGTGGCGCGGATCGTTGGCCGCGATACCGAGAATCTCACGGCGGAAGGCGTGACGAAGGCCGCCGTGGAGACCGTGGCCGAGAATGCAAGCGACGGCGTCATTGCACCGCTGTTTTACATGCTTATCGGCGGTGCGCCGTTGGCGCTGACCTACAAGGCTATCAACACGATGGACAGCATGCTCGGCTATAAAAATAAAGAATACCTGTATTTTGGACGCTGTGCCGCGAAATTGGACGATGCCGCCAACTGGCTGCCCAGCCGTCTGGCTGCCCTTTTGTGGGTGGCGGCGGCAGCGCTGGCCGGCGGCAGTGCAAAAGGGGCGTGGTGCATCTGGCGGCGCGACCGTCATAACCACGCCAGCCCCAACAGCGCCCAGACCGAGAGTGCCTGCGCGGGGGCGTTGGGCGTTCAGCTGGCAGGCCCGGCGTACTACTTCGGCGCCTATTACGATAAGCCGACCATCGGCGATGCACTGCGGCCCATAGAGGCGGAGGATATTCTGCGGGCGGACCGGATGATGTACACCGAGAGCGTGCTCGCGCTCATAATCGGGCTGGCCGTCCGATTTGCTTTGATGATGTGAGGAGAGTTTGTATGAAGTTGGTCCATGGCGGTGATTGGGCGGGCTACCGGGCAGAATTTGGCCGGGATGCGCTGGATTTCTCGGCAAACGTTAGCCCGCTGGGGCTGCCGCATGGGGTGGCTGCGGCTATCTCGGCAGCGCTGCCGACAGCGGATCGCTACCCGGACCCTCTCTGCCGGGAGCTGCGCGCCGCCCTTGCTGCCGCTGAGGGCGTGCCGATAGAGCATATCCTGTGCGGCAGCGGGGCTGCCGATCTGATCTTCCGGCTGGTGCTGGCTGTACAGCCGCGCCGTGCGCTGCTGCCTGCCCCCACCTTTGCCGAGTATGCTGCCGCGCTGGATATGGTCGGATGCACGGTCGACCGGTTTCTGCTGGACGAGGCAAACGATTTTGCGGTGACAGAGGATTTTGTGCAGGCTGTGACCGAGGAAACGGACATGGTGTTTCTCTGCCAGCCTAACAATCCCACCGGGCAGGTGACACCGCCTGCACTGGTGGAAAGGCTCATCAGCCGCTGTGCCGACTGTGGTGCGGTACTGGTCGTGGATGAATGCTTCCTCGACTTTCTGCCTGACAGGGATGCACTGACGGCAGAACGATTTTTAAACGATGCACCGAAGCTTGTAATCCTAAAGGCCTTCACCAAGCTCTACGCTATGGCGGGGGTGCGGCTGGGCTATGCGCTGTGCAGTGATACGGCTCTGCTTGCCGGTATGCAGGCGGCGGGGCAGCCGTGGGCGGTCTCCGGTCTGGCGCAGGCAGCCGGGCTGGCAGCACTGCAGGAAAGTGCCTACGCCGAGGAGGTGCGCGCGCTGATCGAGGCCGAGCGGCCCCGGCTGGCTGCCGGGCTGCGGGCATTGGGACTGTATGTTATCGAGGGCCGGGCCAACTATCTGCTGTTCCGCGCCCCGGCAGACTTTGGCGAAAAGCTGCGGCAGCACGGCGCGGTGGTGCGCAGCTGCGGCAACTACCCGGGTCTGGATGATAGCTGGTATCGAACCGCTGTGCGCACGGCGGAAGAAAACACCAAGCTGCTTGCCATCATGAAGGAGGTACTTGCATGAGCCGGGCAAAATGTATCATGGTGCAGGGCACGATGAGCGGCGCAGGCAAAAGCCTGCTCTGCACGGCGCTCTGCCGGATTCTGGCGCAGGACGGCTACAAAACGGCACCGTTCAAAAGCCAGAATATGGCGCTGAACAGCTTTGTGACCCGTGACGGCCTCGAAATGGGCCGTGCGCAGGTCGTGCAGGCGCAGGCAGCGGGCATTGAACCCGATGTGCGGATGAACCCGATCCTGCTCAAACCCAGCAGCGATGTCGGCAGTCAGGTCATCGTCAACGGTGAGGTGCGCGGGAATATGCCCGCAGCGGAATACTTCCGCCATAAGCGCGCGCTGGTCCCTGATATACTGCGCGCCTACAACAGCCTTGCCGAGGAATATGACATTCTTGTCATCGAGGGCGCCGGCAGCCCGGCTGAAATCAATCTGAAGGCGGATGACATTGTCAATATGGGCTTGGCAGAGCTGGTCGATGCGCCGGTGCTGCTGGCGGGGGATATCGACCGCGGCGGGGTGTTTGCCCAGCTGTACGGAACGGTTGCGCTGCTTGAGGAGCGGGAGCGAAGCCGCATCAAGGGGCTTATCATCAATAAATTCCGTGGTGATGTTGAGATCCTGCGCCCCGGCCTTGCCATGCTGGAGGACAAAACCGGGTTGCCGGTGCTGGGCGTTGTGCCGTATCTGGATGCGGACATTGAAGACGAGGACTCCCTTTCCGAACGGCTTTGCCGCAAAAAGACCGTAAAGCCGCTGGATGTGGCAATCGTGCGGCTGCCGCATATCTCCAATTTTACCGATTTTATCCCGCTGGAGCAGCACCCGCTGTTGGGTGTGCGCTATCTGCGCACCGTGCGTGAGCTGGGCGCGCCCGATCTGGTGCTTTTGCCCGGCACCAAAAATACAGTAGAGGATCTGCTCTGGCTGCGCCAGTCCGGCCTGGAGGCTGCCCTGCAAAAGCTGGCGGCCGGCGGCACACCGGTGCTGGGGGTCTGCGGCGGGTATCAGATGCTGGGCCATACACTGTCGGATCCAGAGGGCTGCGAAGGCGGCACACCCCGCACCTTGCGCGGGCTGGGTCTGCTGCCGACAGAGACGGTATTCACCGCCGAAAAGCGCCGTGCGCAGGTAACGGCCCGCGCTGCCGCACCCTTTGCGGGGGCTGCGCTGACCGGGTATGAGATCCACACCGGGCGCACTGCGGTCAACGGCGCGCCCTTCTGCACCATGGCGGACGGCACGCCCGAGGGCTGCGTGGAGGGCAATGTGTTTGGAACCTATCTCCACGGCTTGTTTGACTCGGGTGAACTGACCGAGCAACTGGCGGCCTATCTCTGCCGCCGCCGGGGCATTGCGCCGGAGCAGGCTGCGCCGCTGTCGATGGAAACCTACCGCGAGCAGCAGTTTGACCGGCTCGCGGACGGTGTGCGCCGTGCGCTGGATATGGATGCGGTATATGCCGCAATGGGACTGAAAAATCCGAAAGGAGCAAGCCTATGACGCCGCAGCATCACCTGCCCGCGGATATTGAGCGGACGAGCATGGCCATTATTACCGAAGAACTGCAGGCGCGGGGTGCGGATATTCCGCCGGAGAACGCTGCCGTTGTCAAGCGGGTCATCCATACCACGGCAGATTTCGACTATGCGGAGAATCTGCAGTTCACGCCGGGGGCCGCCGCAGCCGGTGTGGCGGCAATGCAGGCAGGTGCTACGATCATTACCGACACGAATATGGCGCTGGCGGGCATTACCAAGCCGGGTCTTGCCAGACTGGGGGGTAGGGCCCTCTGTTTTATGGCGGAGCCCGCCGTGGCTGAGGCAGCCAGAGCGGCCGGAACTACCCGGGCGGTGGCTGCCATGCACCTTGCTGCACAGCAGTATCCCGGCGCGGTGCTGGCGGTCGGCAACGCTCCCACGGCGCTGCTTGCCATCGCAGAGGAGATCGAGACGGGTTTGCGCCCGGCGCTTGTCATCGGTGTGCCGGTCGGCTTTGTGAATGTAGTTGAAAGCAAAGAGCGACTGTTGGCTGTCTGCGAGCGGTATGGTGTGCCGGCCATCGTTGCGATGGGACGCAAGGGTGGCAGCACCGTAGCAGCTGCTATCTGCAATGCGCTGCTCTATTCCGCTGCCGAGATGCTGGACCCCACCGCCCGAGGGTGGAAATAGTATCATTTACAATGAAAAAGAGCCCTGACAGTCAGGGCTCTTTTTGCTTGAGAGATGTGTCTGGCGCTGCGGTAACTATGCACTCAATGGATAAGAACACAAAAGAGCAAATGGCATTCACATGGCACGGATAAAGTTCAAATCCCGCTGTGCGGCGGAGAGGATCACCTCGTCCCGTAGCAGGGCAGCATCAGGGTGCTCTCGATGCAGCCAGTCTCGCAAAATGGTATAGTCCATCTGCCCCTCGCCAAGCGGGGTGGGGATACGCGGGGCGTTGGGAACAAATAGGGCATCTTTCATGTGGATGCAGGCCAAATCTTTGCCTATGACCTCGCACCAGCCGGGCCAAAATTCGGCCTGATGTGCGGCAGTATCGGCCGTCAGTACATTGACTGGATCAAAAATAATATGGAAATGCTGGGGATCTGCCACAGTTTCCTTCAGCTTTTGCAACGCTTCAAGCGTGCCCAGCGTGTGGGTATAGACAGGCTCCAGTGCAAAGCAGCCACCGATTTGTGCAGCCTGCTCAACAATACGCAGGATGCTGTCGGTCAGCAGCGGTAGGGTAGCCGCCTTTTCCTCAGGGGAAAGATCACGGCAGGCACTCTCACTGCCAACCTGCCCGGCGCCGAGTGTGACTTGGCATTTCAGGGCTGAAAATACACTGGATACAGCGCTTCTGCGCACCTCTGCATCTGGGTTGCTGAGATCCTGATAGCAACTCAGCACCGTGATTTCAATGTTGGCGGCAGCAAAAGCGCTGCGGACATCTTCAAGCTGCTCCGGGGTGACAGCAACAAGACTTTTAATGCCCTGTATAGCCTTGGGCATGGCCAACTGCGCTGCATTGTAACCGTTGTCAGCTAACACTTTGGCGAGTCCCTGTGCAGTAAAGCAGCCGTAATCGTGGGCGCGGCAACCGTATTTCATAGCAAGACCTCCTTGAAAAAATGCCCTCCGGTTAGCCGGAGGGCATCTGTTGATAAGCGGCTTGAAGATCAGCCCTTGACGCCGCCGGCGGAAACACCGCCGACAATGTATTTTTGCAGGATCATGAAGAGGATGACGATGGGCAGGATGGACAGAACCGATGCCGCCAGAATCGAGCTCCAGTCCACGCCGGTGTTGCCGATGAAGTTCTTGATGGCAATCTGGATCGTGTACTTCTTCTGGTCAGACAAAACCAGCAGCGGCAGGATGTAGTCATTCCAGCGCCACATGAAGCTGAAGATCGTCAGCGTGATGGTGACGTTGGAGCCCAGGGGCAGCATGATGTTGGAGAAGATCTTCCACTCGCTGGCACCGTCGATACGCGCGGCCTCGACCAGAGACAGCGGCAGCGACATATAATGCTGGCGGTACATGAAGATACCGGTCGTGGTGGTGACAACAGGCAGGATGACGCCCCAGATGTTGTTGTACAGGCCCATGGCGCTGATAACGCTGAACTGGGGGACGGTCAGCGTCTCACCGGGGATCAGGGTGCCCAGCAGGAACACGCCGAACACGAGGTTGACGTACTTGATCTCAAAGCGGTAGATGGCCAGCGCATAACCGCACATCGCGCTGATAAGCAGTGTGATGAGGGTGCCGACCACAGCCAGGAACAGGCTGTTCTTCACATAGCCCATGAAGCCGCCGTCCAGAACGGACTTATAATGCTCCGTCGTCGGGGCGGAGGGGAACATATGCAGCGGGTAAGTGAACAGCTCGCCGGACGGCTTAAAGGAGCTGAGCACCAGCCAGATAATGGGGAAAATCACGATGATGCCGATTGCCAGAGAAAGGATCGTCATTGGAATGCTGACGTGCTTGTCTTTCATCAGGTTTCACCTCCGTTATTGACCTTGAACTGGGCAAAGGCAATCAGGGCAAAGATGATCATGACAACGGTAGAAATGGCCGAAGCATAACCGTACTGCATCTGGTTGAAGCCCTTGTCGAAGATGTACTGGATAATAAAGGTAGTGCTCAGGCCGGGGCCGCCCTGCGTGATACCTTGGACCAGGGCGTACTCTTTGAGCAGGTTGACGGTGGACAGCAGAACGACCATGAATGTCGTGGGGGCCAGCATCGGAACTGTGATGCGGAAGAAAGCCTGCACACCGCTGGCACCATCGATGGTAGCAGCCTCATACAGATCATTGGAAATGCTGTTGATACCGCCGATGTAGAGGATCATGTTGAAGCCGATGGACGCCCAGACCGATGCGAACGCGATGACAAAGGTGGCAAGACGCGGGTTCAGCGACCATTCCAGTGCGGTGCCGCCCAGCGAACGGATGATAAAGTTTACAAGGCCGTACTCTTGGCTGAACATCCAGTTGATGGTGATACCGACGACCAGCGCACTCATCAGAACGGGGATGTAGACCATCGTGCGGGTCAGGCTCTTGCGGCAACGCGCTTGGAGCAGAGCAGTACCGCCACCAGCAGCGGGATGATGACGCGGAACGGCAGCGTGCAGACCGTGTACAGCAGCGTCCGTCCCAGAGACAGATAGAACTTGGAGTCTTTAAACAATGTAATGTAGTTTGTCAGACCCACAAAGTCAATGGTTTTCCAACCGTCATAGTTGGTGAAGGAAAAAGCGATGCTGAGCACAAGCGGCACAAGGAAAAAGACACCGAACAAAATGCAGCAGGGCGCACAGAACGCCCAGAATGCGCCGGTGTGCTTCAGCGACGATTTCTTCTTCATATTCATTCCTCCTTTATTCTCTTTGGCCGGGATTCCACCGCCCGGTCCCTTCGATGTGCTTAGTATAGCATTGCAAAAGGCGCAAATACCACCGTTTTTTTGCTTGCTTGCCCCAAAATGCATTGCATTTCTTGCGCGATTTTGGCAGGCGGTGCAAAATCTGACCGTCGTCTTGGCGAAAACGCACAAATGCAATGCTGTGAAATTGTGCAAACTGTAAAATCATGCATCCACAGTGAATGTCACTGCGCAAATTGTACATGGATTGTGCAAATTTCAAAGGGATGCAGCGTCAGCGGCAGGCTGTGCTGCACGGCTTCTTCTCCGGGTAAGGGCTGTTCCATCGGCGTGCAGCGCACGGCAGCGGCATCATCCGGCAGGGCCAACGCCGCGCGGGTGCGGGTGCCCCAGCTCTCATACAGGCGCAAAATCAGGCCGGAGCCATCCTCGGCTTTCTTCACGGTCTCCAACACGACATTGGGGGCATCTATGCGGAACTGGCTGTACGCGGCAGGCAGCGTGCCCGCGGGCTGGGCGGCCACGGCCAGAGGCAGCGCCGGGGCGTTCAGGTCGTACCCGGCTGGGATGACTCCGCCCTGCCGCCAGTCGCCCAGATGGGGCAGCAGCGCATAGGTAAAGTCGTGGGCCCCCTGGTCGGCGTGGGGGTCCGGGTAGGTGGCGGCCCGCAGCAGCGAGAGCCGCAGCACGCCGTCGTGGACGTCATAGCCGTAGCGGCCGTCATTCAGCAGCGCCGCGCCGTAGCCCGGCTCGGACAGGTCGGCCCACTTATGGGCGCAGACCTCGAAGCGGGCCTCGTCCCAGCTGGTGTTGGTGTGAGTGTCCCGGGCAATGCTGCCGAACTGGATGTCATACTGGGCGCGGTCGGCGCAGATATCCACAGGGAAAGCAGCTTTCAGCAGCACATGCTGCTCGTGCCAGTCGATGTGGGTGGCAAAGTCGATGCGGCGGCTGTGGGGGTAGAGGGTGATATCCTGCACGAGCTGCGACCGGGAAATGGCGCGTTCCAGATGCAGGCGGCAGCAGACCGGGCTGTTCTCGGCCACAGTCAGGCGGGCCGCACCGTCCAGCGCAAAGCGGTGGCGGCGATAGTATTTTTCCAGATTCCAAGCGTCGTACTCATCGGGGCGGTCCTCAAACAGCTGCAGTTCGTTGGCGCAATGCCCGGCAGGGATCAGCTCGCGGTCGGCCTCCTTGTCCAGCAGGGCGGTGATCTCGCCGCAGCCGTTGAATACGATGTGATAGAGCGGCGTGTCAATGATATAGCCGCCGTCGTTTTCGGTGACTTCGGCGCAGGGGGTCTCGGGTTCTGCGTCGGCAAATGGGTAGAACCGCCAGCCCTTGGCGGGCAGGTCCTTGGCGACAAAGGTCAGCACGCCGTTTTCGGTATGGCAGGGCAGCGGGTGTCCGCCGTCGGTGATGCTGCTTGCCCCGCAGGCAACGCGGACAACGGTGTCCCGGGCAAAGCCCAGCTGGTTGAACACGACCACGCCGGGACGGTCGGTCTTGACGAGGGCCGCGATGGTGTGCAGCGCGTCATCGGTAATTCTGGCATCGGATGCGAGGATCTCGCCGTATTGCTGCTGCGAGACTTCGTATACCTCGCCCAGAGCCGAACCGGGTAAAATATCGTGGAACTGGTTCAGCAGGGTCAGCTCCCAGTTGCGGTGCAGCGCGGCGGCGGGGTAGGCGTAGCCGGTGCGCAGGCTTTCGGCCAGAGCAGCGGCGGTCTCGGCGGTCAGGTTGGCAAACTCGGCGGCGCGGTTGGCCCGCTTGTTGCGGCCCTGACTGGTGAACACGCCGCGGTGGTACTCAAAGTACATCTCGCCGTGCCAGCAGGGCAGATCGGCCTGCGTCTCGTCAAGGTGCTGCTTCAATTTGTCAAAGTAGGGGGCTGCGTGGGTCAGGCGGGTCTGGGGCGCACCGGGAATGCCCTTCTCCATGCGGCGGTTGATCTCCAGCATTTCAGCGGTCACACCGCCGCCGCCGTCGCCGTAGCCATAGCATTGCAGCGCATCCTGGGTCAGCTCCTTGTCCTGAAAGCGCTGCCAGCAGCCCATGACCTGCCTGGGGTTCAGCAGGCCGTTGTAGGTCGTGTTGAAGCTCGGTTTCGGGTTGCGGTCGGGGCGCTTGTCGTAGTCCTTGGTGGAGATAAAGTAGGCCAGTACCTCGGTGCCATCGATGCCGCGCCAGCGGGTCAGATCGTGGGGCATACAGTTGGTATCGTTCCAGGCCATCTTGGTGGTCATGAACCAGTCCATGCCGCACTGGGCCATAATTTGGGGCAGCGCGCCGCTGAAGCCGAAGGCATCCGGCAGCCACAGGATGTGTCCCTGTTTGCCGAATTCCCGGCCGAAAAATTCCTGCCCGTGCAGGAATTGGCGGATCAAACTCTCGCCGCTGGCCATGTTGCAGTCGGATTCCAGCCACATACCGCCCTCCGGTTCCCAGTGGCCGTCGGCGACGCGGGCGCGGATCTTCTCAAACAGCGCGGGGCAGTCTTTGCGCACAAAATCATAGAGCTGCGGCTGGCTGGACAGGAACTTGTACTCGGGGTAGCGGTCCATCAGGTAGTTGACGGTGGCAAAACTGCGAATGGCCTTTTCCCGCGTCTGGGCCAGCGTCCAGAGCCAGGCTACGTCGATGTGGGTGTGGCCGACACAGTCCACCGTGACCGGCTGCCGCTGGCAGAAGCTCTCGTAAAATTCCTCTTTCATATAGCGGCGGGCGGCGGCGACGCTGGCGTAGAACGCGGCGCTGTACGGGTCGCGCAGGTCGAGCATATCCAGCGCTTTTTCCAGATACCGCCCGATTCCGATGGCGTTGGTGTCGCCCTCGTCCAGCTGGACAAGCACCTCGTAAGGGGCTTTCAGGTCGTAGTACAGGCCGGTGATCTCATCGTCCCGCACGGCAGTCTCGACTCTTAAAAAGACGTCCTGAGCCGGGGTGTTGCAGTAGGTGTACAGTCCCAGCTGCCAGGTCTGACTCTCGGCAGCGGCGGGGGACAGGTCAAACTCGGTGTGGTTGACATCCAGCCCGCAGACCAGCGCACCATTTAAGTAGGCGAGGAACTGGGGGTTGTTGTTGTTCCAGATATCGGTTGCGCCGGTGGAGACCAGGCAGACAAGATGACGCCCGGCGCTGCCCGCCGGTGCGGTGATGCCGCCCCGGAAGCAGTAGTGGGCCTCCACGCCGCCGATGGCATCGCCGGGGGCAAAGGGCGTCCAGCCGGGGGCTGTGGCCGGGTCCTCCTGCACGGTGTCCCAGCTGTGGTAGGGGCAGGATTTTTTGCGCAGCCCCAAAACCGGGGTGCGCCCCTGCAGCGCCAAAGTGCGCAGGGCGTCCAGCACCGGGCGCGCCCGGCGGCGTAGTTCAGTGTTTTGCATGGCGGCTCCTTCTTTTTTAATAAGATTAAGTGTGTGGTAAGGAAAGCGGCGTTCAGGGGACTGGCCGCCCTACGAGGCAGCAAGGCGGGTAACGGCATTGTAGGGGCGAACGTTGTTCACCCGCACCCAGGCAACCCCTGTTCAGGCACAGTATAACATCTCAAAACTGCGCAGACAATGCAGTTTTTGCGCGGTAGGGGGCGAATGGTGCGCATTTATTGTTTACGGGGGAAAACGACTGCTTTTTATTAAAATTTGGTTACAGAAACATTGCATTTTTTTCACTGAAAAAATAAGCGCCGGCGCAAAATAAGCGCAACCTGGCATCATTAGAACAAACCATGTGTGAAAAATGCACAATTTCAGCCGTTTTTCTTGATGCAATTTGCCGGATTGAAAAATCGAGGCGCAAAAAATGCAATATGCCGCAATGCAAATCAGCAAGATAGGCGTAGAGAATCCACCCGCCGCAATGGTACACTATGGATACACCAAGGGAACTGAAAGCCCAGTTCCCAAGCCCCGGAACGGAGCAAACCGGGTGAGGGCCCGGTGGATATACCCTATTTTTATTTCTACTTTACAGGAGGTAAAACCAACATGAAAAAAGCACTTTCTCTGGCTCTGGCAGCCGCGATGGCGGCTTCTCTGGCAGCCTGCGGCGGTTCTCCCGCTGCATCTACGGCCAGCTCCGCTGCAACAACGGACACCGCAGCTTCCGGCGCCGCTTCTGCCGGCGGCCAGACCCTGAAGGTCATGCTGTCTGAGGAGCCCGGCGAGGGCGATGCATTCGCTACCACCCTGAACAAGTGGGCCGACGAGACCGGCAACACCGTTGACATCATGGTCATCCCCTACGATGACCAGCTGACCAAGTTCCCCCTGATGGCCAAGAACAACGACCTGCCGGATCTGCTGTCCACCACCCGTCTGGCCCGTCTGTACCCCGATGAGTTCGAGGATCTGGGCAAGTGCATTGACACCTCCATCTTTGAGCCGCAGGCCCTGCAGATCATCAGCCAGAACTACCTGACGGATAAGCTGTCTGTTCTGCCCCAGCAGTTCACCATCACCAACGTATTCTACAACAAGGACGCTTTTGAGGCTGCCGGCATCGAGTGCCCGACGGTGGACGACCGCTGGACCATGGACGAGGTCTATGAGGCTGCCAAGAAGCTGCAGGACTCCGGCGCTGTCAAGTACGGCATGGCTATGGATTACTCCCGCGCCCGTTATGACAACCTGATGTACATGAACGGCGGTTCTCTGGTCGAGAAGGACGGCGACTCCTTCAAGGTCGTTGCAGACAGCCAGCAGAACATTGACGCCCTGCAGGCCTTTGTCGATGCCAACAACAGCGGCATCATGCCCAAGGCCATCTGGGCCGGTGGCTCCAGCGACAACCCGGGCGACTACTTCAAGAACGGTGACGTAGGCATCTACTTCTCCGGCTCCTGGAACTACAACCCCTTCGTGCAGGATATCACTAGCTTCAAGTTCGGCGTCATGCCCTCTCCTGTCGGTTCTGCAGGCGGTTCCGCTATCCTGGGCGGTGCCGGTCTGGCCGTTCCCACCAACGCAAAGAACAAGGATCTGGCTCTTGAGTTCCTGAAGTGGTTCTACACCGACAAGAACTTTGCCGATTATCTGGCACTTGATAAGGGCCTGTCCTCTCTGAAATCCGTCACCTATGAGCCTGCTGATCCCGATCAGGCTGCCGACTACAAGGTCCTGCAGGCTGAGGTCGGCCAGACCACCGATGCATTCGCCATCGACGAAAGCTCCGAGTGGCGCAACTACTACGACAACGAGTACCGTGACGCTCTGAAGCAGTCTGTCAACGGCGACCTGACTCCGTCTGACGCTCTGACCGAGTTTGCTACCGCACTGGCTGACAAGGCCGGCTGGGCACACTAATCAACCGAATCAACAGGGGAAGTGATTCCCCAGGGCGAACAGACGCCCCGCCCAAACCGGGCGGGGCGCCTGTTGTTTTTTAATAAACCTTTTTTAATAAAGGAGAAGCCGAAGCATGGCAAACGAATTGCATTTTCCCCTGTTTCACGGGTATGTGGACCGCTGGCTGGTCAGCGGCGTGACCGAAACGCCGGTCATCACCAAGCCCACGGCCCTGCACGGTGCCGAAAACGAAAAGCTGAACACCGCCCCCAAGGATAAACCCGGCGAGGAACAGTTCAAGGCCGAGCGCCGCGCCAAGGCCACTGCCTGGCCCGCGCAGCTGGACACCCGCCCCGGCGGGCTGGTGGGCGGCGCGGATAACGTTACCCCCTTTGCCGTCTACTGGCCGTTTGACGATATCGGCGTGACCTACGCCTGGGACTGTGAGACCCCCGCCTGCCTGAGCGCCTGGGCCTACACCGAGCTGGACGCCGCCGAGGCGGGCAGTGTGCCCTTTGACCTTATCACCTGCGGCGGCGCGGCCCTCTGGCTGAACGGCGAAAAGCTGACCGAAGTGACCCCCTACCACCACAACGAGCCTGTCCCCACGCCGCTGACCCTGCCGCTGCAAAAGGGCCGCAACAAGCTTCTTGTGTTCTTTGACAACTATGCCGAGCGCGATGCTACGATCATTCTGCGCCTGCGCTGGAAGGGCGAGGGCACCGCGCCCGAACAGGTCATCCCGGTGGGGGAGGCCGATGCGGCCCGCCTGGCCGAGGCCGAGCACCTGATGCGCAGCCTGGCGTTCCACCGCAACCACTTTACCGCCGGCCCGGTGCTGCTGGACTACGACGGCGCGGATATCGCCGAGAGCTACCACCTGGCCTTTGTCGGCGGCACCGAGGAAAATGTCAAGGGCGGCGTGCTCTTCCGCCGCGAGGCTGACACCCTGCCCCGCGCGAGTCAAATCAGCCTGGGCGACTGCAAGACCTTCCCGCTGGCATTTTTGCTGCTGCAGGTCACGACCGAGGTCGAGGGCATCCGGCTGACCCGACCCATCAGTGTGGAAATTCACACCGAGAGCGTGCTGCCCCGCGCCCTGCCCACCGTGGCCGAGCGCAAGCGCCAGGCGCTGGAGCTGCTGGCCCGCTGGGGCGAGCAGAACACGAACCGCGCACTGGCGATCTTAGCCACCGGCGGCGACACCGCCGAGGCCGAAAAGCTGCTGGCCGTGCAGTCCGACTACATCCGCCGCCGCTTCGACTGCAGCGATTTTTACCTTGTCTACTACCCCTACATCCTGCGCACCTTCGGCAAACGCGGCAGCGGTATTTTGTCCGAAAAGACCGAGAACGAGCTGACCGACTGTCTGCTGGGTTTCCGCTATTGGATCGATGAGCCGGGCAACGACGCCATGTGGTTCTGGAGCGAGAACCACGCCCTGATGTTCCACACCTGCCAGCTGCTGGCGGGCGAGCTGTTCCCCGATGAGGTCTTTACCAACAGCGGACTGACCGGCCGCCAGATGCAGGCCAAGGCCAAGAATATGCTCTACGACTGGTTCGTCACCTTCCGCAAAGAGGGCTTTACCGAGTGGAATTCCAGCCCCTACCTGCCCATTGACACGCTGGGCTTCGGCAGCCTGTATGCCTTTGCCCAGGACCCCGCCATGCGGGAGCTGGGCCGCGAGGGTATGGATTTTGCCTACTACCTGCTGGCCGTCCACAGCCAGCAGGGCATCTTCGCCTCGTCGTCGGGCCGCACCTACATCAAGGAGCAGTTCGGCAACTGGTCCAACTGCCCCTCCGGCCTGAGCTGGATCGGCTATGGGTACGGCGTGCCGGGCCACGCGGGCAAGGGTATCACCTCCTACTGCCTGTCTGATTACGAGCCGCCGAAGGAGTTTGCCCAGTGGTTCAGCATCCCCCGGGGCAAGGAAATGATCTGCCAGACGACTCAGGGCAATGACGGCTATGTGGATCTGTACACCTACAAGACCGCCGACTACATGATGACCAGTGCCAACGACTTCCACCCCGGCGAGCCGGGCCATCAGGAGAACCCCTTCCAGCTGACCTTCAACGCCGTGGCGCAGCTGTGGGTCACCCACCCCGGCGAGCGGGTGCTCTTCGGCGCAGCGCGGCCGTCCTACTGGGCGGGCAACGGCACCCTGCCCAAGGTCAACCAGTACAAGGCGTTCGCGGGGCTGATCTATGATATCGCCCCCGAACACCCGGTCGATTTCACCCACCTGTACCTGCCGTCGATGGAGTTTGACCGCTGCGAGGTCGAAGGCAAGTGGGCCTTTGTGCAGCTGGGCGGTGCCTATGCGGCGGTGTATTGCAGCAATGGGATGCGGATGCAGGACTTCGGCTCCAACAAGGACCGCGAGTGCATCGCCGAGGGCCGCCGCTGCATCTGGCTGGTGCGTGCCGCACAGGCCGACGAGTTTGCGGCGTTTGAGGATTTCAAGGCTGCCATGCGCGGGGCTGCGCTGGACGCCGATGCCGAGGGCCGCCGCTACCGCTTTGTGGATCCCGTCTACGGCGAACTGTGCTGCCAGTGGGGCGAAACGCTGTATGTAAACGACGCCCCGATGCAGTACAGTGGTTTTGACAATTACGGCAAACTGACGATGCAGGAAAAATAAAAGAGGTGCCTGTCCCGAGAAGGGGCGGCACCGGAAAATGTTACACCTTCGTGCTCCCCGGGGAGGGTTCCTTCTCGAAGGGAATGGCGGTGATGGGGGTGACGACGCCGTTGATGCGGAACTGGGACGGCGAGGTGTGGCAGAACTTGTTGAAAACCCGATTGAACTGGGAAAAACTCGTAAAGCCGCAGCTCGTCGTGATATCGGCAATTTTCATGTCGGTGTACAGCAACAGCTGCTGGGCGTTGCGCACCCGGGTGATCTGGATGTAGTTGATGAGCGAGAACCCTGTCACCCGGCGGAACTGGTGCGACAAATAGTACGGACTGATGAAGAATTTCTCCGCCAGATATTCCAGCGAAAGCTCGCTGGCGTAGTGCCGGTGGATGTAGCTGGTCACGGCGTAGACCTTCTGGGTGATGGAATCGCTGAGCTCCTGCGGCTCGTAGCTGCTCTCACCTGCGTGCTGGGCCACGGTGGCTAGAAATTGCAGGAAATGGCAGTGGATGA
Organism: uncultured Oscillospiraceae bacterium; assembly: GCA_900540595.1. Lineage (GTDB taxonomy): Bacteria > Bacillota > Clostridia > Oscillospirales > Ruminococcaceae > Gemmiger. The sequence continues at coordinate 11,543 of UQGL01000025.1, read as the reverse complement.
ACTGCTGCGTCAGCGGGGTCATCGGCTGCTTGCCCAGCGTGAAGATATTGTTCAGGTGCGAGAATGCCTGAGCCCGTGTCTCGCCGGTAAAGCGGTAGATGGGCACCTCGGCCCCGAAAGGCTGTAAACAGCTTTGCAGCATTTCGTGCAGCGCGGGGGAATCATCCGGCACGCGGAAGTTGATGATAAGCCGCCGGCAGTCGCCGCCCGCTGGATACTCGGTCTTGTGCAGCATGGAAGGGCGTAGCAATACGATATCATAGGGCTGCAGGGTGTAATAGTCGCCCTCAATGATATGCGATGCGCGGCCGCTTAACAGAATGTGTATCTCGTGAAATTGGTGGAAATGCTGGAAACTCATGTTGATCTTGAACGACCGCGAATCGTAGTCGAACAGGTAAAACAGCGGCGAATCCAGGTCGTTGATCGAAATCATGTACCCCTGATTGTACAGCAATGCGTCGTCCAGATACATAGGCAGCCTCCGTCAAAAATGTTCCTGTCTCTATTATACTCGCGCTCGCAAAAAGTGCAATATATTTCGGCGACAAAGACAAAATCAGAGTGGTTTTTGCCTTTGTCCCTATGCTATACTTTAGGCAAGTTCGAACGTTATGTCTACCTATTATAATAAAAAGGAGAAAACCACCATGCAGAAAGCTGATATTGAAAACAAACTGGAGCTTTGCATTGAGAGCTTCAAATCTGTCCTGTATGAAAGGGACGAGACCTTCCTGGAGAACATGGCAAAATCCAACATGGATCAGGGCAATCTGGCCCGCTATATGCTGTGGGAGTGGACCCAGGGCGTGGGCCTGTACGGCCTGTGGAAGCTGTTTGAGAAAAAGCACGACCAGCGCTGCCTGGATGTGCTGACGGAGTACTACGACGCCCGCATTGCCGAGGGCCTGCCCAGCAAGAACATCAACACGATGGCCCCCATTTTTGCCCTGAGCTACCTGTATGAGTACACCAAGAATGAAAAGTACGGCGATATCTGCAAAGAGTGGGCCGAGTGGGCCATGCACGGCCTGCCCCGCGCGGGCGAGGGCGGCTTCCAGCATGTCACATCGGATCGCGTCAACGATGGCGAGCTGTGGGACGATACGCTGTTCATGACTGTGCTGCCGCTGGCCAATATCGGCCGCATTCTGGGCCGCCAGGACTACATTGACGAGGCTGTCTACCAGTACCTTGTCCACACCAAATATCTGGCTGACAAAAAGACCGGTCTGTGGTATCATGGTTTCTGCTTTAATGGCTGCCATAACTTTGCCGAGGCTTTCTGGGGCCGCGGCAACAGCTGGGTGACGGCTGCCATCCCCCTGCTGCTGGAAATCGTCCCCGTAGGCAACCCCGACCGCCGCATCCTTGAAAACGCGCTGCTGCGCCAGATCGAGAGTCTGGCCAAGTATCAGGACGAGGGCGGCATGTGGCACACCCTGATCGACGACCCGACCTCCTATCTGGAGGCCAGCGCCACCAGCGGCTTCGGCTTCGGCATCCTGAAAGCTGTCGAGCAGGGCATCGTGCCCGAAAGCTACCGCGCCAATGCCATGCGCGCCCTGCAGCCTGTGTTGGACTGCATCGATGAAAAGGGCGTTGTGCAGCAGGTGTCCTACGGCACCCCGATGGGCCGCGAGAGCAAGGACTTCTACAAGCAGATCCCCCTGCACCCGATGCCCTACGGCCAGGCCATGGCAATTCTGTTCCTGATGGAAGCTGAGGCCCAGGTCTGATGACAAAAAAATGGAGCAGCCGCCTTACCTTCTTTGCCTTTGTGGTGCTCATGGTGGGGCTTGGCAGCAATGACAGCCTGCGCGGAATTTTTTCCACGATCTTCCAAGAGCATTTCTCCCTGACGACGACCCAGCTGGGGCTGATCGTCACGGCAAGCTACATCGGCAATCTGGTGTTTTTGCTGGTGGGCGGCAACCTGAGCACCCGCTTTTCCAAAAAGCGCGTGCTGCAGGTGCTGATCCTGATTTGGATGGCCGCCCTGGCGCTGTTTGCCTTTACCAGCAATTACACGGTGCTGCTCATCGGCATGGCGCTGGCGCTGGGTTCTTCCACCTTATTGAATACCACGATGAACCTTATTACGCCGCTGCTGTTTGCCACAGCGCCGGGGTTCTTCGTCAACTTCCTGTTCTTCACTCAGGAAATCGGCACCAGCGGCAGCCAGTATATTTTGGGCAGCCACGCCGATGGCTTTGCCTTCTGGCAGCACACAAATCTGGTGCTGCTGATCCTGGGCGCGGTGGCCTTTGTGCTGCTGCTTTTCTGCAATGTGCCGGAGGAAGCCGCCGCCCCGGCGGATGCCCCGGCACAAAAGGGCGGCTATGACTGGCGTATCATCGTGCCTTATGTGCTGGTGTTCGGGTTCTACTTTATCGCCGAGCACGGCGTCATGAACTGGATGGTCGCCTACGGCGTAGACGGTCTGGGCCTGCCTCAGGCCTCGGCGGCCAAGTATCTTTCGGTGTTCTTTGGCGGCATGATGATCGGGCGGCTCTGCCTGTCCCCGCTGGTGGATAAGCTGGGGGCCCTCAAAAGCCTGGCGGCCTTCGGCGGCGTGTCCTGCGTGCTGTATCTGATCGGCTCGCTGGGCGGCACGATGACGATGCCCATCTGGGCCATCAGCGGCTTGTCCTTCTCCATTTTGTACCCCACGCTGGTCATGAGCATCCGGCTCTATTTCCCGGCGCAGCAGGTCTCCGGCGCGGCGGGCACGATTTTAAGCATCGCGTCGCTGGCGGATATCCTGTTCAATGTCGGCTTCGGCAAGCTGGTGGATATGGCGGGCTATGCCGTCAGCATCCGGGTCCTGCCGCTGTCCGCACTGGCATTTTTCATCGTGTTTATGCTGTTTACGAAATTCTGCAAGCCGACGCAGAAATTGAAATAAAGTGAAAGAAGCGAGGTAGATTATGCGTTATTGTATCGGGATCGATCTGGGCGGCACCAACATCGCAGGCGGCATTGCCGACCTGGACGGGAAACTGCTGCTGACCGACAGCATCAAGACCGGGCTGCCCTGCCCGGCGTCGGACATCGCCGACCGTATCGCGCTGCTCTGCCGCCGCATGGCGACTGCTCTGGGCCTGGCCCTGAGTGATGCCGCCTGGGTGGGCATCGGTGCGCCCGGCAGCGTCGATGTGGACACCGGCACCGTGCTGTATGCCAATAATCTGGAATTTGACAACGTCCCGCTGGGCCAGATGATCCACGAGCGCACCGGCCTGCCCGTCTATGTGGATAACGACGCCAACGTTGCAGCCTGGGGCGAGTACTGCGCGGGTGCAGGCAAAGGGAGCAGCAGCATGGTCATGGTCACGCTGGGCACCGGTGTCGGCGGCGGCGTAGTGCTGAACGGCAAGCTGCTGACCGGCTGCAACGGCGCAGCGGCCGAACTGGGCCACTTTGTGATTGATATGCACGGGAAAGAGTGCAACTGCGGTATGCGCGGCTGCTTTGAGCAGTACGGCAGCGTCACGGCGCTCATCTGTCAGGCGCGGGAAGCCATGGCCGCCCATAAGGAGAGCAAGCTTTGGGCGCTGGCGGAAAACGAGGAAGCCAACGTCAACGGCAAGGTCATTCTGGCTGCCTACGACGCGGGCGATGAGACCGCCGTGCAGGTGGTCAACACCTATGTACACTACCTCTGCGTCGGCGTGACGAGCATCATCAACATCTTCCAGCCCGAGGTGCTCTGCCTGGGCGGCGGCATCAGCCGCCGCAGCGATGTACTGGTCGAGCCGATCCGGGCGTTCAATGCCGCACACGGCTATGGCCGCAGCTGCCCCAAGCAGCCCCGCATCATGTCGGCCGAGCTGTTCGGCGACGCGGGCATCATCGGCGCGGCCCTGCTGGGCAAAGGCAAATAAGGAGAGCGGACCTATGCACAAACACTATGAACGGATCCTGCACGACAGCGAAAGCCGCGTGCAGCGCTATCTCGATATCCAGATTTTGGACGAGAACAGCCCCTTCTGCGGCGGTTTCCCCAAGGCGGACAGCCTGGCCGAGCCGAAAACGGCCATCTACCGCGCCACGACAATGACGGCCTGCTACCTGAACCCCGAGAGCCGCTATTATCTGGACGCCGAGCTGGGCCGCCGTCTGGCGCTGGCGCTGGCTTTTGTGCGCCGCTCCCAGCGGCCCGGCGGCTACTTTGACCTCATCAACTGCAACTTCTTCTCCGGCCCGGATACGGCTTTCTGCACCAAGCGGCTGCTGCCCGCCTATGTCTACCTGTGTAAGGTCGTGGACGGCGCACTGCCCGCCGCGCCCGAAGCCAAGGCCGCTGCCGCAGAGCTGAAGCCTAAGTATGAGGCCATCATCCGCGATGCAGCCGATGCCCTGTGCCACTGCGGTTTCCACACCCCGAACCACCGCTGGGCCATCGCGTCGGTACTGATGCTCTGCGCCAAGCTGTTTGATAAGCCCGAATGCCGCACCGCCGCCGAGGCCATCCTGAAAGAGGGCAACGACTGCAACGAGGACGGCGAGTACGCCGAACGCTCGGCCGGCAACTACAACCGCATCAACAACGATGCCATGATCATGCTGGCCGTGGCCACCGGCGACGAGAGCTACTATGCGCCGGTGCTGCGCAATCTGGAAATGATGCTGACCTACATCGACCCCGACGACAGCATTTTTACCAACAACTCCACCCGCTGGGACATGGGCAAAAAGATCTACCCGCGGGAGTATTATCTTGAATACCTCTACATGGGCTATACCTGCCGCAAGCCCGAACTGCTGGACGCCGCCAACGCCATTATGCAGATGGTGGAGCGCCATGCCCTGCGCAGCTTTGACTGCCTCATCAACCTGATGCTGCTGCCCGAGCTGGCCGCGCTGGAGCACGAGGGCAGCGCGACCCCAACGAACTACCACAAATATTACGAAGGGTCGGGCATTGTGCGCTGCCGCCGCGGAAGCTGGTCCTACACGATTTTGAACAACAGCCCGAGCTTTTTGTTCTTCCAGCACGGCGACTTCACGCTGACCGTGCGCATCGGCGCGAGCTTCTGCGAGCACCGCAACTTTGTCCCCGCAGCGCTGGCCCCCAAGGACGGCGGCTATGCCCTGCACCAGACCATGACCGGCTGGTATTACCTGCCCTTTGCCGAAAAGCCCGCCACCAGCGATTGGTGGCAGATGGACAACGCCCACCGCGAAAAGCTCTACGGCCCCGACATGGTGTTTGACGTGCAGGTGAACGAGGTCGAAAACGGTCTGGACATCCACATCGTCAACTCCGGCATCGACCGCGCCCCGCTGCGGGTGGAGCTGGCCTTCAACGCGGGCTGCCGCGTCGAGAACGAGCATTTCATGCTCGAGGGCAATGACGGCGGCGGTGTCGTCGTCAAGGACGGCACGCTGGTCGCATCCAAGGGCGTGAACGGTATTTCGGTCGGCCCCTGCTTTGCCGAGCATAACTACACCGCCGGCAAAGAGGGCAGCATGGGCCGGATGGACGGCTGCTTTACCGCCTACCTGACCGCATACAGCACCTTTGACCGCACGATCTCCCTGCGCGCCGTGCCCAGCAAGTACGATCAGGCGTGAATCAGATGGAGTCGTAACCAGTGGTGTGACAGACAAAACAGCGTCAAATAATAAAAGGACATCCGTGGGTAATGCGGATGTCCTTTTTTTCTGGCGGGAGCGGATCGCTCCCGCCAGAAATTTTATTTAGCTGTCCATATCCTCAAAGGCCTCAAGGCCCTTCTTCGCTTCGGCCTTGGTGTCACCGTGGCGCACAAAGCACATGGTGACAAAGCTCAGCGCCACAAAGGCTGCGGCGTAGGGGAAGAGTACGCGGTAGTCAATGGCGCGCATCAGACTGCCCGCGACAATGGGGGTCACGACCTGCGCGGCCATCGAGAAGGTGTAATAATACCCGGTAAATTTGCCGATGTCACTGCCGCGGCACATCTCCACGACCATCGGCAGCGAGTTGACATTGATGCCTGCCCAGGCAAGGCCGACCAACGCAAACACCACATACATGATGGGCTGGATGGAGGAATAGACAGTCGTCAGCAGATAGCCGAGCATAAAGCAGGTGGCCAGCAGCACAATGCCGCACTGGATCGTGCGCTTGCGGCCGATCTTGGCGGCCAGCGCCCCGATGGGAATATAGGAGACGATGGCACCTGCCGTGGCAACCAGCAGGCAGGTGGACGCGCCGCCCAGACCCTCGCCCATGACAGCCTCGACATATTTGGTGAACCAGGTTGTAACGCCGTTATAGCCGATAAACCACAGCGAGATCGAGATCAGCAGGAAAGTCAGGCTGCGCTTGACCGGCGCGGGCAGCACCTCATGGCCCTGCCCGTCATCGGCAGCAAGATTCCATTCGGGGTGGGCAGCCTCCAGCTTTTGGTTTTCTGCCTCGAGCTTAGGCTCCTTGATGGTCAGGTAGAGAATCAAAACAGCCGTTACCATGATAAGCGAAACGATGAGGAAGAGCGGGCGGTAGCTGACATGCGCCAGCCCGTGGGTTTTGGAGGCGGGGTACAGCACCGCCGCAAGCCCCAGATACAGGATACCGCCCACGGCGCCCATCAGATTGATGATGGCATTGGCGCGGCTGCGCAGCGGCTTGGGGGTGACATCGGGCATCAGCGCCACAGCGGGGGAACGATAGGTGCCCATCGCCACCAGCAGCAGGCCCAGCACCACGATAAAGATCACCAGTATGGCCGGGCTGGGGTTGGCGGCATAGCGGTCGTCCAACAGGGGAATCAGGTTCATCAGCACGGCTGCAGCGGCCGTGCCGCCCACGATGAACGGCATACGGCGCCCGATTTTGGTGTGGGTCTTGTCGGACAGGGCACCAAAGAACGGCAGCAGGAACAGCGCCAGTACATTGTCCGCTGCCATGATGGCACCGGCGAAGGTCTCGTTCAGTTTAAAGGTGTCGGTCAGGATCAGGGTCATAACGCTGTCGTACATCTGCCAGAAGGTACAGATCGACAAAAACGCAAGGCCCACCAGAATGGTGCGGCGGTTGTTCAGCTTCACGGCAATTCTCCTTACTTGCGGGGGGATGAATCCGCCCCATACTGTCACCATTGTAACACTATTTGCATGTATTGTCTATAATTTTATAAACTATACAGAAGAATTTGCTCAAAAATGCCGAAAACCGACCGCTTGCTGTCTGCCCTGCGCGGGCATGGTGTTACTCTCGGCTGCCGAGCCGATATTTGAAATCCTCATACCCGAAGGCTGCGATGCTGCGCACAGAGCCGTCTGCACAACGGCAGAGGATGGCCGGCAGCGGCATACCGTTGAAGGTATTGTTTTTGCAGGTCGTGTAGATGGCCATATCGCCGAATACCAGCAGGTCACCCGTGCGGGGGGCGGTATCAAAGCTGTAATCGCCGATGACATCCCCGGCCAGACAGGTCGGCCCGGCAAGGCGTACCGTGCAGGGCTTTTCACCGGGTTCCTCTGCGCCCAGCAGCGGCGGACGGTAGGGCATTTCAATGACATCGGGCATATGGCAGGCGGCGCTGGCATCCAGAATGGCTACGGTGGTATCACCGTTTTTTACAACATCCAGCACGCGGGTCAGCAGGTAACCGGCATTCAGCGCACAGGCCTCACCCGGCTCCAGATAGACCGTCACGCCCCACGCATTCTGTGCGCGGGCGATGCAGTGCTCCAGCGTGGCAATGTCGTAGCCGGGGCGGGTGATGTGATGTCCGCCGCCGAAGTTGAGCCACCGCATATTGGGCAGCAGATCGCCGAATTTTTCTGCCACGGCGTCCAGCGTCACGGCCAGCGCATCGGCGTCCTGCTCGCAGAGCGTGTGGAAGTGCAGTCCGTCCAAAAGCTGCGGCAGGCTGGGGTCCTGCGACACGGCGGAATCCCATGCTGCGCGGGTCGTACCAAGGCGGCTGCCGGGCGCGCAGGGATCGTAGATCGCGTGGCCGTCCTGCGTGGAGCATTCTGGGTTGATGCGCAGCCCTACGCTCTTACCGGCTGCCTTGGCCTTGGGGCCGAAGCACGCCAGCTGTGCAGGGGAGTTAAAGACGATATGGTCGGCATAGCGCAGCAGCTCGTCCATCTCGTCCGCACGGTAGGCGGCGCAAAAGACATGCACCTCACCGCCGGGCATCTCCTCGGCACCCAGCCGTGCTTCAAACAGGCCGCTGGCCTCGGTGCCCGCCAAGTGCGGCGCCAGCAGGGGATACAGGTCATAGTTGCTGAACGCCTTTTGTGCCAGCAGTACCCTGCAGCCGGTGCGCTGTGCCAGCCCGCCCAAAATTTCCGCGTTGCGGCGCAGCGCATTTTCATCCAGCAGATAGCAGGGTGTGGGCAGGGCGGAAAATTCCGGCGGCACCGTGCCGCCGATGGCCGCAAACGGCGGCCGTGCATCGTGCAGTGCCATCAGTCCACCAGAACCGGATTGTGGTTCTCGCTGCGGGGCAGGCCGTACTTATCCAGTGCATCGAGGAATGGATCGGGGTTGAACTCCTCGACCGTGTAGACGCCGGGCTTGACCCACTCGCCGGTCAGCATCATCAGGGCGCCGCACATGGCAGGCACACCGGTCGTGTAGCTGATGGCCTGGCTGCCGACCTCGCGGTAGCACTCCTGATGGTCGCAGATGTTATAGATGTAGTAGGTCTTGTCCTTGCCGTCCTTTTTGCCGGTGAAGATGCAGCCGATGTTCGTCTTGCCCTTGGTGCGGGGGCCGAGGCTGGCGGGATCGGGCAGCAGAGCCTTCAGGAACTGGATGGGGACGATCTCCTGACCGTTGTAGTTGATGGGCGTGGTGGAGAGCATGCCCACATCCTCAAGGCAGCGCATGTGGTCAAGGTAGCTCTGGCCGAAGGTCATGAAGAAGCGGATGCGCTTGACGCCGGGCAGGTTCTTGCCCAAGGACTCGATCTCCTCATGGTGCAGCAGGTACATATCCTTCTGGCCGACCTGATCAAAGTTGTACTCGCGCTTGATGCTCATGGCCGGGATCTCGACCCACTTGCCGTTCTCCATGTAGCTGCCGGGGGCAGAGACCTCGCGCAGGTTGATCTCGGGGTTGAAGTTTGTGGCAAAGGCGTAGCCGTGGTCACCGCCGTTGCAGTCCAGAATGTCGATCGTGTCGATGGAATCGAACTCATGCTTGGCAGCGTAGGCGCAGTAGGCCTGCGTCACGCCCGGGTCAAAGCCGCAGCCCAGCAGGGCGGTCAGGCCGGCGTCCTCAAACTTTTTCTTGTAGGCCCACTGCCAGCTGTAGTCAAAGTAGGCGGAGAAACCGGCCTCCTTGCAGCGCTTCTCGTAGATGGCGCGCCATTCCGGGTCATCAGTGTTTTCCGGCTCGTAGTTGGCGGTGTCCATATAGTTGACGCCGCAGGCAAGGCAGGCGTCCATAATGGTCAGATCCTGATAGGGCAGGGCAATGTTCATGACAAGGTCAGGCTTATAGGCGTTGATGAGGTCGCAGAGCTGCTGCACATCATCGGCATCGACCTGTGCGGTGGTGATTTTGGTCTTTGTGTGCGGGGCCAGCTTGGCAGCGAGGGCATCGCACTTGGACTTGGTGCGGCTGGCGATGCACAGCTCGGTGAAAACATCGCTGACTTGGCAGCACTTGGAGATGGCGACAGATGCAACGCCGCCGCAGCCGATAACAAGAACTTTGCTCATGATGGGACTCCTTTGTATTTTATTGTATTGTATGATGTGTATGGATGTTTTGTAGGGGAGAATATTGTTCGCCCGTGCCTGTTTGTGGCAGCGGCAGCTTTCCCGGGCGGATATGGAATCCGCCCCTACATCCTCTCCCCCGATAAGGTTGAGAATGTAGGGAGGGGTCTTGACCCCTCCGCGGGGCGTCGAGGACGCCGCCCCCTACAGGGATGGCTGCTTACTTTTCCAGCGCCAGCAGCAGCTCCCGCAGTACCTTGCAGGCCGTAGCGGTCGAAATGCCGCTCTGGTCGAGCATGGGGGCCAGCTCGTTGACGTCTGCGCCGACGATGTTTGCCTTTGTCACGGTGCGAATCGCCTGTAAAAGCTGCAGAAAGCTTACGCCGCCCGCCTCAGGCGTGCCGGTACCGGGAAACGCCGAGGGGTCAAGGCAGTCGAGGTCGATGGTCAGATAGACCGGCACGCGCGTCTGGCAGAGCCAGTCGGTCAGCTCGGCCAGACCGGTGAAATCGAACCGGTGCATATCGGTGTGGCGGGCCGCAAACTGAAATTCCTCCCGCTCACCGCTGCGGATGCAGAACTGGTGGATGCGCCCGTCACCGATCAGATCATGGCAGCGGCGCAGCACACAGGCGTGGCTCAGCTGCGCGCCGAGGTAATCATCCCGCAGGTCTGCGTGGGCGTCAAAATGTACGATATGCAGATCGGGATATTTGCGCACCGCCGCGCGCACGGCACCCAGAGTAACAAGATGCTCGCCGCCGAGCAGCAGCGGCAGCTTGCCGTCCCGCAGGATCTCGGCCGCGCGGGATTCAATGTCCACAAGGGCACTTTCCGACGAGCCGAAGCAGAGCTCCAAATCGCCGCTGTCGAACACATTGCCGTCTGTCAGGTCCTTGTCCTGATAGGGGCTGTAGGTCTCCAGTCCGTAGCTTTCGTGCCGCATGGCAGCGGGGCCGAACCGCGCACCGGGGCGGTAGCTGGTGGTGGAATCAAACGGTGCGCCGTATAAAACAATGCTTGCCGTGCGGTAGCTGCTGTCGCAGCCGATGAAATTTTCAACATTGCGATGCAGCATCAGTGTTCCTCCACTTCGCGCAGCATTTCCTCCAGAAACGCCGGCAGGTAAAATGCACCGACATGCAGCCGGGTTGTGTAATAGCGGGTGCGCATATTCAGCGCATTCCACGCATCGGCGTCCATATCGTTGATGGGATGATATTTTTTGCTGGCAAAGCCGAACAGCCAGTAGCCCGCCGCAAAGGTGGGGATGTGTGCCTGATACACCTTGCTGATCGGGAAGGTGCTGGCGATGCGCTTGTGGCTGCGCTGCATGGCGGTCGCGTCCTCAGCATAGAAGGGGCTGCCCTGCTGGTTGACCATGATGCCGTCCGCGCGCAGCGCGTTGAAGCAGTTGCCGTAAAACTCGCGGGTGAACAACCCCTCCGACGGGCCGAACGGGTCGGAGGAATCCACGATGATCAGATCGTACTCGTCCTCGCACCGGCGGATGAATTTGAGCGCATTCTCGTAGTAGATATGCACGCGGCGGTCATCCATACGGCAGGCGTTGCCGGGCAGGTAAGCGCGGCAGGCTTCGATGACCTGCGGGTCCATCTCGACCAAATCGATGCGCTCGACCCGGTCATAGCGGGTCAGCTCGCGCACAACGCCGCCATCGCCGGCACCGATGACCAGAATGTCCTTGGCACTTCTGTGTACGGCCATCGGCACATGGGTGATCATCTCGTCATAGATGAACTCATCGCGCTCGGTCAGCATGACATTGCCGTCCAGCGTCAGCACACGGCCGAACTCCGGCGTTTCAAAAATGTCGATGCGCTGGTAGTCGCTCTGCTTGGAGTAGA
>UQGL01000024.1 GCA_900540595.1 uncultured Oscillospiraceae bacterium | reverse complement strand
GATCAAGGTTCCACAAGTTTCAGTTTTGTTCAATTTTCAAGGTCCTGCTGTGCTGTCGCGTCTCCGTGACAGCTTGTATATTATATATCAGAATCACTTGATTGTCAAGGGGTTTTCTGAAAGTTTTTTGAAGAATTTCTTCTTCAAAAAACATATACAAGCTGTTATGAAGCGCTTTTCGCGGCGTGTCCGCCGCGAGACAGCTTGACTATTATAGCAAGTGGTCATACTTTTGTCAATGGGGTTTTTCGGTTTTTTTGACAAATTTCGAGAGGGATTTTTGGGCAAGGTGCATGTTGGGGATTTGTTGTGCGATGGCCACAAGCTGTAGTATCGGGTAGGTTGCGGGCCGGGCATGCCCGGCCCCTACAGGGTGGCAAATGGGGAATGACATTTAATTGGAAGCGGCGGAGGGGGCAAGCCCCCTCCCTACAGGCGGGCGGGGACGGAAAGATTGCCCGATAAAGGGCGTTATCCGCAAGGTTGCCCCTCATCCGGCCCTGCGGGGCCACCTTCCCCCGCAGGGGAAGACTTGGGGGCGGGTGGGCCGTTGGGTGGGTGGCTACCGCAAGGGTTACGGCCGGGGAAAATATCTGCTTGCGCAATGTGCGGAAAAGCTTTATACTGATATTATAATAATGTATGGGTGGAACGAGCCATGATGAAGATTTACCGCACACAGGATAAGCAGCTGACGCGGGTCGATGATATGAGCGAGGGGGCCTGGATCTGTCTGACCAGCCCCACGGACGATGAGGTGCGCCGGGTGGCGGCTACGCTGGACATCGAGACAGCCGACATCGTGGCTGCGACCGACCCGGAGGAGTCAGCGCGCATCAGTCTGGAGGACGGCTACACCGTCATCATCGTTGACATCCCCATCAAGGTCGAGGGTGCCGGCGAGGGCGTCTACTCCACGATCCCTCTTGGCATTCTGCTGACGCAGGAGCTGATCGTCACGGTCTGCTCGGCCGATACCGCCGTTATCGGGGATTTTGCCGCCTGCCGGGTCAAGGGGTTCTCCACCCGGAAGAAGATGCGGTTCGTCTACCAGCTGCTCTACCGTGCGGCCACGATGTACCAGCAGGAGCTGCGCCTGATCGACCGCCGCCGTCAGGCCATTGAGAAAAATCTGTCCGGCGAGTTGAAGGACAGCGACCTGATGGAACTGCACGCGCTGGAATCCACGCTGGTCTACTTTGCGACAAGTCTGCGCTCCAATGCTACCGTGCTGGACCGCCTGACCCGCTACAAGCGGTTGGAGCAGTACCCCGATGACCGTGAGCTGCTGGACGATGTGATCGTTGAGATCCGGCAGGCCATTGAGATGACCAGCATCTACCGCGATGACATCAAGGGCACGCGGGAGCTGTTCAGCTCGATTTTGGACAACCGCCTGAACAATGCGATGAAATACCTGACCAGCATCACCCTGCTGATGGCCGTGCCCACCGTCATCAGCGGTTTGTACGGCATGAATGTCCAGTCCGATGGTATGCCGTTTGCCAACACCACCGCCGGGTTTGCCATCGTGCTGGCGCTGACGCTGGCTTTGTGCGTGTTTGCGGCATGGGTGCTGCATAAAAAGCATATGCTGTAAGCGCCGCTGCAAGCACGATTTCAAAAGTCTGCCCCCACCGGCAGGTTTTTTCTGTAACATTTTCGATTCTTTTCCTACTATACTATTAAAAGGAGGCCAATATCATGGAGGATGCCGCCATCGTAGCGCTCTACTGGGCGCGGGACGAGCAGGCCCTGAGTGAGACCGCCGCCAAATTCGGCGCCTACTGCCGCAAAATTGCCGACAACATACTCCACAGCGCCCACGATGCCGAGGAGTGTGAAAACGACACCTGGCTGGCCGCCTGGAACAGCATGCCCGACAACCACCCCGCAAGGCTGGCGCCCTATTTGGGGCGCATCACGCGGAATCTTGCGCTTGACCGCTTTGACAAAGCAACAGCGCAGAAGCGCGGCTGCGGCCAGAGCTTTGCCCCGCTGGACGAGCTTGCCGAATGTGTAGCCGCGCCGGGCAGCGTGGAGGAAAGCTTTAACGCCGCCGAGACCGGGCGGCTGATCAGCGCGTTTCTGCGCACGCTGCCCGAGGAGACCCGCAACATATTTTTGCGGCGGTACTGGTACTGCGATGCCACCGCCGACATTGCCGCGCGGTACAGCCTGACCGAGAGCAAGGTGCGGGTGACGCTGCACCGTACGCGCGGCAAGCTGGCCGCATACTTACAGGAAAGGGGTGCTGCACTTTGACAGAGCGCGAATTGTTTGAGGCCATCGGCCATCTGGACGATGACCTGATTTTGGCCGCCGACGCGCCGGTGAAAAAGCGCCGCAGGCCGCCGGTGTACTGGCGCAGCCTTGCCGCCGCAGCCGCCTGCGCCTGCATCTTTTTAGGCGGCATAACGGTTTGGCAGCGCAGTGCCATCCCCCGCGATGCCGTGATGCTGAGCGCCCAGCCGCCCGAGGCTGCGGCAGCCGAGGCAGCCCCCGATGAGGCGATGGCCGACACCGCCGCCCCGCAGACCGCGGGCGATGCAGAAGCCAACGAGGGGGCAGCCGCCCAAAGCACGCAGGACACCGCCGAATCGTCCATAGCACTGGGCGTGGCGCGGTGCGTGCAGCTGGACGGTGTGCGGTATTTTGAGTCACCCGCCCCGGTTGACTTTATCGCCGACCGCGACCCTGACGGCGTGATTGCGGACAGTGTGGCGCGCGATACCTTTCCGGAGACGGACGGGTGTTCCAACTTCGGCACGGGATATTCCTACTGGATAAGCAGCGAAAAAGCCGTCATCGTGGAAATCGACGGAGAATATTGGCAGTTTACCGCGAATTAAAAAAGTGACCCATGAGCCTGCCCGCTCATGGGTCACTTTTTATTCTTCCTCAAACGCCAGATACCGCTGCGGGTCCCAATGGCAGGCCGATGCCATGTGGGCCAGCAGGCTGTCGCCGGGTGCCAGCGTGTCCAGCTGCAGGTCCTCCGCAATGCGGCCGTCATGCAGGATCAGTGCGCGGTCCAAAAAATGCTCCACATCCTCAATATAATGGGTCGAGAGCAGCAGCGTTTCCCCGCCGGTCAGCGTGGCGCTCATCAGCTTGATGAAATCCCGCCGGGTGAAGGGGTCCTTACCCAAAAATGGCTCATCCATCAGGTAATACGGCACCCGCTTGGCAAAGCCGGCAGCCAGCTCCACCCGTGCGCGCTGCCCGGTGGAAAGCCGCCCGATTGTATCCGTGCCGTGCAGGGCGAAAAATTCCAGAAATTTTTCGTACCGCGCAGGGTCAAACGCGGGGTGCAGGTCGGTCAGCAGCTGACCGTAGGCTGCCACCGTCAGCGCCGGGTAATAGCTGCCCTCGCCGGTGATATAGCTGATGCGCTCGTACTGCACCCCGGCAGGCCGGCCGTCCAGCAGCGCTGTGCCCTTGTGCGGCAAAAGCCCCGCAATGCAGCGAAGCATCGTGGTTTTACCGGCACCATTCTCGCCCAGGATGCCCACGATCTGCCCATCCGGCACAAGGAAATCCGCACCCAGCAGGCCCACAGCCGCGCCGTGGCTGCGGTAGGTTTTCTGCAGGCTTCGCACCTCGATCATAGCTGTCTCCCCCTGTCCTTTTCGTAAAGCTCGTAGCTCATGTAGCGGCGCAGAGAGACCCTGCGCCAGTCCTCGCCCAGCTGCGCGCCCCAGTCGCGCTCGGCCCCGGTGTTCAGGCGGCCCCGGTAGCGCGTGCCGCTGCCGTCCAGCGGGCAGACCAGCAGCAGCGTGCCGGTCTGGTATATGTTGTAGGCATTGTCTGTGCCGCCCTCGCCCACCGTGGTGTATTCGGGCGTGGCAATAAGCAGTGCATCACCGGCTGTGTTCAGCACGGCTGCCTCGGCGTTGCGCAGGTAAACGCTTTCCCCCACCGGCAGGCATTGGTGCAGGGCAAAGCTGCCATTCTCCACGCGCAGCGCAGTCAGGTAGCCGCTGTAGTCATCGCCGTAGATATGCAGCACGGCATCGCGGTCGGTGCTGCGCGGGCGGGCCACGGCGGAAAAGTCCGATTGTCCGGCGAACTCTGCCAACTCCACATGATCGACCCGCACACCGGCCGCATTGACAAGGTCAGCGCAGGCCTTTTCTTCCTTATTTAAATAGACGCACAGCGTCAGGCCGTCAGCCATCGGCAGGCCGCAGGCAACCAGCCGGGCATCCTCGGGGCAATAGAACGGCTCCAGCGTGCCAACCTCGGTGGTCGCACACAGTACCTCGCGGTCACCGGCCTTGCCATCGGCGGGCAGCGCCTCAAGCGCCTCGTAGCTGACCGGCGTTGCCCTGTACAGACCCGCCCTGCGGCTGCCGATGGTGCGCTTCCAGACAAGGCCCTGTCCGCCTCCCAAGCCGAACAGCTGCCCGGCAATAAAATCGTAGTCCGTTTCTATGTTCTGCAGCTGCTCGGGGCTGTCGGCCTCATAGTCGTACTGGGAGCCGGTGCGTGCCAGATAACTTGGCGCCTCCGCGTAGGTGGTTACCGCAGCAGGCTCGTCCGCCGCTGCATCCCGCAGCGCTACGCGCAGCACGCCGTCGGCCATATAAATTTCGGCCATTACGCGGAAGGCGGATGCAGTGCTCTCCAGCTGCCAGCTGTCTGCGTAGGTATGCACACGGCGGGCAGCAGCGTCAACGGCGGCGCGGCTTTCCGGCGTCAGCGCGTAGATTGTCCGCATGGTAACACCCGGTGCACCGTAGCGATACTGCTCCTCGTCCCCATCAGGGTCGAGCGCAAAGGCGGTGTCCAGATACCCATCGTGCAGCTCCCAGTAGGTGTGGGCACTGTCCAGCCTGCTCTGGCCGCGCATCGTAAAGCCGCGCAGCGCGGCGGGGTCACCCGCCAGATCAGTGAGGGTAACATCCAGCGCACCGCGCCAGCCCAGCAGCACCCAAAGCGCGCCTGCGGCCAGCAGGGCGGTGGCCAGAACGATTGCTGTCACAAAATTCCGCAGAGATGTTGATTTTTTCGTTTTCATGTCTGGTCACTCCCCTTTCAGGCTGCCTCGCCGCGGCGGATGCTGCGCACCGCCCACCAGACGGTCAGCACAGCCAGCACAGCGGCCGCAGCGATACGGAAGGCATAGCGCGGCTCGTCAAGCAGCCATTCAAGATGCCGCTCGATGCCCACGATGCCGAAGCACACCCAAGCGCAAAACAGGCCGCTGGCAAAGACGGGCAGCTTGCGCCAGCCGCGCACCGTGTCCAGCGCGGCCAACATCACGGCGGACAGAGCAAGGATCCCCAGCAGGATCACAAGCTGTGCCGGGCGGCGCGGCAAAAGCCGGGCGAACAGGTTGTTGGTAACGACCTGCTCATACAGGTTGGCGTCGGGCAGCACCGCGCCATACAGCCGGCTGCGGTACCAGCCTTCCAGCGCTGTGACGGGGTAAAACTCCACGATGTACCACACAAGCTGCCACGCGGCAAAGACCAGCTCGGCAGCGGCGATCGTGATGGCCTTGGCCGCAAGCTTCTGCCCCGGCGTGCCGGGCAGCGTGGCCCATGTATAGCCGCTGCGGGCGCGGCGGCTGTTGTGGGTGGCCAACCCCGCTTCCAGCGCGGTGAGCAGGTAGAACCCGAGGTAGGCAAAAATCTGCATTGTAGCGTAATAATGGGACGCCAGCCCCAGCCCGGCCGCCCCCGGCTGCGCGGCCCGCCACAGGATGACTGCTGCCTGCTGGGCGGCAAAAAAGCCCCACAGTGCCAGCAGACTGCGCCGCGCCAGACGGAAATTCCACGCGGCAAGGGTGAAGGTATGCTGCATCTGGATTCCTCCTTGTGTATTATAAGTATAGTACGCTTAACTTAAAAAAACGAAAGCCTCGTCCTACGCCTCGTCGTCCCAAAGCTCGCTGACCAGCGCAATGACCTTTTTGTAGCTCAGTCGGTTCGCCTTGGCCCGGGCCACAAAATCCTCCACAAGGCCGCGGGTCAGCTCCTCATCAATTTTCTCCCGCAGGGCGGGGGTCAGCCGCAGATAGCTGCCGCTGTTGCCGTCCGTGACGACATAGCCCTCCTCGGTCATCAGGCGGTAGGCCTTTTGGGCCGTGTTGGGGTTGATGCCGGTCTGCGCGGCCAGCTCCCGCCGGCTGGGCATCGGATCGCCGTCCTGCACCGCGCCCGTCAGGATCTGCCGTTTGAGGTATTCCGCAATCTGCTGGTAGACCGGCGCGCCGTCATGAAATTGCAGCCCGCTGAAATTTACCAAGTGTTCCGCCTCCTTTCCCGGTTTTATATTGTGCTTTAAGTGTATTATATGCATAATACACTTGCTTGTCAATAGGTGCAGCCATACTTTGTCCGCGCGCTGCTTGTGGTTCGGGCCGCCCGCACCCGTCACTTTTTATCCTTATCGCGTTCCTTGGCGGCGCTCAGTGCCTCGGGCTTGCGGGTGTCGGGGGTCAGCAGCGTGGCGCGGGTCACGGCAGCACCGCCGAACCTGCGGCGCAGCGCATCGGCGGCGCGGTCGAGCTTTTCCTGCTTGTCGATCCGCGCGGCATCGGTAAAAAGGTCCATCTGCTCAAAATTATCCTCGCCGGTCTTTTCGGCGCTGACGCCCACCAGCCGCACGGGCCGGGCCGGCCACATCTGGCGCATCAGCTCGACCGCCACACGGTAGAGCCGGTCGGTGGAGTTGGTCGGGTTGGGCAGGGTCGTCTGGTGGCTGGTGCGGCGGAACGCATTGTCCACCAGCTGCACCGTCACGACCCGGGCGGTCTTGCCGTCCGCCCGCAGCCGCCGACCGACCGAATCGCAGAGCGCCAGCATCGTGGCGTCCGCCTCCTCGGGGCGGGGCAGGTCGCGGGGCATTGTCACGCTGTTGCCGTAGCTGTTGTCGCGGCTGCCCTGCTTGGTCACGGGGTCGGCCTCGCGGCCGTTGGCGTAGTTCCACAGCGTATCGCCGCGCGCCCCGAACAGCGAAACCACCGTGGCCCGGTCCTGTGCGGCCAGATTCCCTATTGTATAAATGCCGCAGCTGTTCAGCTTTTTGGCCGCGCTGGGGCCGACCCCGAACAGCTCCCCCACCGGCAGCGGCCACATCTTTTTTTCCACCTCGTACAGATAGAGGGTGTGGACTTTGTCCGGCTTTTGAAAGTCCGAGGCCATCTTGGCAAGCAGGCGGTTGGGGGCGATGCCCACATTGACCGTAAAGCCCAGCTCGCGGCGCACGCGGCGGCGGATCGTGTGCGCCGCCGTCAGCGGCGGGCCGAACAGCGCCTCGGTCCCGGTCATGTCCAGAAACGCTTCGTCAATGCTGTACTGCTCAACATCGGGCGTATAGTCGTTCAGGATTTGGATCAGCGCCTTGCTGTTCTGCACATACCAGTCAAAATCCGGCGGCACGACCGTCAGCCCCGGGCATTTGGTGCGGGCCGCGAACAGGCTCTCCCCCGTTTTGATGCCGTACTGCTTGGCGGGGCCGCTCTTGGCCAACACAACGCCGTGGCGCTTGGTTTCATCGCCGCCGACCACCGCCGGGATCGTGCGCAGGTCCACGGTGCCGCCGTCCCGCAGCGCCTTGAGCGCCGACCAGGAAAGAAATGCCGAGTTTACATCGACATGAAAGTAGATTTTTGCCATACCGCTTTCCTCCTTGCCGGGCGCTGTTTTTTGCATGGTATCATTATATCACAAAAAGCTGCGCTTGCATATCCGCGGAAAATGTGCTATAATGTATGTATATTTATACACTATAAACGAATTTTTAAAAGGAGAATGAATATGGACCTCGTAGGGCATGATTTTTTGACATTGCTGGACTTTACCCCCGCAGAGATCGGCGGCCTGCTGGAGCTGGCAGCCGAGCTGAAGGCTAAAAAGAAGGCCGGCATCCCCCATGACACGCTGCGCGGCAAAAATGTTGCGCTGATTTTTGAAAAGACCTCCACCCGCACCCGCTGCGCGTTTGAGGTAGCCGCCCACGATCTGGGCATGGGCACGACCTATCTGGACCCCACCGGCAGCCAGATCGGCAAAAAGGAATCCATCGCCGACACAGCCGAGGTGCTTTCCGGCATGTTTGACGGCATCGAGTACCGCGGCTACGGCCAGTCGATCGTCGAGGAGCTGGCGCTGCACGCCCGCGTGCCGGTGTGGAACGGCCTGACCAACGAGTACCACCCCACCCAGATCCTGGCCGACCTTTTGACCCTGCGCGAGCGCTTCGGCAGCCTGCAGGGGCTAAAGCTTGTCTACATGGGTGACGCCCGCTACAACATGGGCAACAGCCTGATGATCGGCTGCGCCAAGATGGGCCTGCATTTTGTGGCCTGCGCGCCGAAGGCCTACTGGCCGAACCCCGAGCTTGTTGCCCGCTGTGAGGAGTTTGCCCGCCTGAGCGGCGGCAGCGTCACCCTGACCGAGGACACCGATGCCGTAGCCGGGGCCGATGCCGTCTACACCGATGTGTGGGTCAGCATGGGCGAGCCGACCGCCGTATGGGAGGAGCGCATCAACGCGCTGGCCCCCTATCAGGTCAACGCTGCGCTGATGGCCAAGGCCAAGCGCACCGCCGTCTTTATGCACTGCCTGCCGGCCTACCACGACCACAAGACCGCCATTGGCCGGGAAATGGGCGAGCGGTTCGGCCGCGCCGAAATGGAGGTAACGGACGAGGTGTTCACCGGCCGCCAGTCCATCGTTTTTCAGGAGGCCGAGAACCGTATGCACACGATCAAGGCTGTCATGGCGGCAACATTAGGCGCGTAACTTCCTTGCCTTCCCCTGTGGGGGAAGGTGGCCCCGCAGGGCCGGATGAGGGGCAAAGTTTGCCGTGGCAACCCGCTTGCGGGCGACAATGGTAAGGTTTTCCCTCATCAGTCAGCGGACGGGGCCGCTGACAGCTTCCCCCAAGGGGGAAGCCAGACACAGAAAAAGGCACATCCCAGCGCGGGATGTGCCTTTTCTTTATAAGGAATTACTCCTCAACATAGCCGTACTGCAGGTACCAGTAGCCGTAGGGGCTGTGCCAGGTGCCCTTCAGAGAGGGGCTCTGCAGCCAGAAGTCGTTGTAGTAGGCCACCGGGATGCAGGCGTAATCATTCATCAAGATGTCCTCAGCCTCATGCAGCTTCTGGAAGTGGACGCTCTTGTCAGCAACCTTGGAAGCCTCGATTGCGGCATCAAAGTCAGCGCTGGAGTACTTACCATCGTTGTTGCCGTTGCCGGTGGTGAACAGCTCGAGCATGTTGGAAGGATCGTTGTAGTCCATGACCCAGCCGTTACGGGAAGCGTCATAGTCGCCGGCGCGGCGCAGCGGGGTGAAGCTGGCCCACTCGACCTTGTTGATGTTCACGGTGATGCCCAGCTCGCCCCAGGCCTGCTGCAGATACTCAGCAACGGGGGTGTGGTAACCGGCATCGTTGGTGCTGTACTCGATGACGGGGAAGCCTTCGCCGTTGGGGTAGCCGGCATCGGCCAGAGCCTGCTTGGCAGCCTCGAGGTTGGCCTCGTAGTCTTCGCTGATGTAGGTCTTGCCGCCATTGGCGTTGTCGTAGAACATGCCGTTCTCATCGACGATGCCGGGGCCGACCAGATTGTAAGCGGGGGTGTAGGTGCCCTGCATGATGGTGTTGGCAACATAGTCACGGTCGATGGCGAGGCTCAGAGCTTTACGGACATTGGGATCCGTGAACGGCTCCTTCTGGTCGTTCAGGGAGAGGTAGTAGGTGCCCAGGATGGTGTCAACGTAGAAGTCGCCGCCGTCCTCAGCCTTGGTCAGGCTGGGGATCTCATCGGTGGGAACATCCTTGATGAGCTGTGCCTCACCGCTGTTGTAAGCGGCGTAGGCGGCACTGGAATCCTCAAGCAGGAGCAGGGTGATGGTGTCGGAAACGATCTTGGAGGAATCCCAGCCGCCGACATAGTTCGGGTTCTTGGACAGAACAATACGCTCGGAGGGGACCCAATCGGTGATCATGTAGGGGCCGTTGCAGACGTAGGTGTCGGGCTGCGTGCACCATGCATCGCCGTTGGCCTCAACAGTGGCCTGCTGCACAGGGCTCATGGCGGCAAAGGCAGCCAGCTTGTCAAAATAAGCGCAGGGGTAGCTCAGGGTGACGGTCAGGGTCTTGCCGTCCTCGCTGGCAACGACATTCAGGGCGTCGAAGTCAGGCTCGGTGGTCATGTTGCCGTCTGCATCGGGGTTGCCGACGGCATCCTCATAGCCGTCGATCATGCCGACAACGGTCTCAGCATAGGGGGCAGCGGTGTCGGGCGCGGCCAGACGCTTGAAGGAGTACTCAAAGTCCTTCGCGGTCAGGTCGGAGCCATCGCTCCACTTCAGGCCGTCACGCATCGTGAAGGTCCAGACCAAGCCGTCATCGCTGACAGTGTAGCTCTCAGCCTGACCGGGGATGACCTCGTTGTTCTGATCGATGAGCAGCAGCGGCTCAAAGACAGTGATCAGCGTGTTGGCACCGTCGATTGCGTTGTTCAGCGCGGGGTCCAGAGTCTCGGGGTTAGGTCCGTACTCGACAGTGAAACCGTTGGCAGTGCCAGTGCTCTCTTCGCCGGTGGCAGCCTCGGTGGATGCAGCGGTGCTGGTCTCGGTGGAGGCTGCGGAGCTTGCAGAGCCGCCGCAGGCAGCGAGAGAAGCAGCCATGCAGCCGGCCATAGCCACGGCAGCAATGTTCTTCATCTTCATGTGGAATACCCTCCAAATTCATTATACTTTTATACCCAATCCCCCTCGGGGGCGTGGCCCCCAACGGAGTGAATATTTATACTTTACCACCCTAAAGCGGCATTTGCAAGTGTTCTGTAACTTTTGTAACTGTTTTGATAGAAAATCCGTTTGTGTTCCACTCGCGCACAATTCTGTGGCACACAAATGAATGTTTCTCCGCTGCGCACACTTTTGTTGAAAACACACGGCGGCCGCGGTGAGCCGCCCTGTATAAGTATAAGTCTCAGGCCAAGTGAAGTCAGTCGGCGGACAGATTCTTACTTTACCTTATCCAGATGGTGGCAGGCCGCCCAGTGGCCGCTGCTGACCTCCTTGAACTCGGGCACTTCGGCAGCGCAGCGCTCATCGGCGTAGGGGCAGCGGGTGCGGAAACGGCAGCCGCTCGGCGGGTTCAGCGGGCTGGGCACATCGCCCTGCAGCACAATGCGGTGGCTCTGGCGGGCCGTCACAGGGTCAGCCACCGGAATGGCCGAGATCAGGCTGCGGGTGTAGGGGTGGACGCTGTGGGCGATCAGCTCAAAGCTGTCGGCCAGCTCGACCAGCTTGCCCAGATACATAACACCGATGCGGTTGGAGATATGCTTGACAACGCTCAGGTCATGCGCGATAAAGAGGTAGGTCAGCCCCATCTCCTGCTGCAGATCCTCAAACATATTGACGACCTGCGCCTGAATCGAGACATCCAGCGCGGAGACCGGCTCATCGCAGACGATGAACTCCGGGTCCACAGCCAGCGCACGGGCGATGCCGACACGCTGACGCTGACCGCCCGAGAACTCGTGCGGGTAGCGGTTGGCATGCTCACTGTTCAGGCCGACACGCTCCAGCAGGGAGATGATCTTGTCGTGGCGCTCCTTGGCGTTGGCGCACAGGTGGTGGATGTCGATGCCCTCGCCCACAATGTCGCCGATCGTCATGCGGGGGTCAAGGCTCGCGTAGGGGTCCTGAAAGACGATCTGCATACGGCGGCGGTAGGGCAGCATGTCCACCGCGATCTTCTTTTTCTTGTCAAACAGCACCTTGCCGTCATAGATGATGGTGCCGTCCGTCGGCTCATACAAACGCAGCAGGGTGCGGCCGGTGGTGGTCTTGCCGCAGCCGGACTCGCCGACCAGACCCAGGGTCTCGCCCTTGCGGATGGCAAAGCTTACATCATCGACAGCCTGCACATACTGCTTGTTCTTGCCCACGCCGCCGGCAGGGAAATACTGCTGCAGGTGCTGTACCTCGACCAGATTCTTCTGCTCACTCATTCGGCCTTGCCTCCTTTCTCAAATTCTTCCTTCTGGCGCAGCCAGCAATAGGTGTAGTGGGTGTCGCTCAACTCGGTCTTGGGCGGCATCTTGTTCAGGCAGACCTTCATGCAGCTCTTGCAGCGCGGCGCGAAGGGGCAGCCGGCCGGCGGGTTCAGCAGGTCAACGGGCTGGCCCTCAATGGGCACCAGACGCTCCTTTTCCTCGGCGTTCAGCTTGGGGATCGAGTTGATCAGACCCTTGGTGTACTCATGCTGCGGGTTATAGAAGATCTCATCGGTCGTGCCGTACTCAACGATGTGGCCTGCGTACATGACGGCGATCTTCTCGCACATCTGGGCAACAACACCGAGGTCATGGGTGATCATGATGATCGACATGCCCAGCTTGTGGCGCAGGTCGTTCATCAGCTCAAGGATCTGCGCCTGAATGGTCACATCCAGCGCGGTGGTCGGCTCGTCAGCGATGAGCAGCTTCGGCTCGCAGGCCAGTGCAATGGCGATCATCACGCGCTGGCGCATACCGCCGGACAGCTCATGCGGGTACTGCTTCAGGCGGCGCTCCGGCTCGTTGATGCCGACCAGCTCCAGCAGCTCCTTGGCGCGGGCCCACGCCTCCTCCTTGGTTTTTTTGGTGTGCAGCAGGATGACCTCAACGATCTGGTTGCCGATGGTGTACACCGGGTTCAGGCTCGTCATCGGGTCCTGAAAGATGATCGAAACCTCATTGCCGCGAATCTTGCGGAATTCCTTCTCGGTCATCTTGTCGATCTGGTGGCCGTTGAACCACACCGTACCGCCGACCAGACGGCCGGGGTAGGCGGTCAGGCCCATAATGGAGTAGGCCGTGACAGATTTGCCGGAGCCGGACTCGCCGACAATGCCCAGCACATCGCCCTGATTCATGCTGAAGGAAACGCCGTTCAGCGCCTTGACCTCACCGGCAGGGGTGAAGAAGGACAGGCGTTCGTCCTTGATCTCAAGAATTTTTTCGCTCATGATTCTTCCTCCCTTCCTTTAGCTCTTCAGTTTCGGGTCAAAGGCATCGCGCAGACCATCGCCGAACAGGTTGAACACAAGGATCATGATGCTGATCATCAGCGCGGGCGCGATCAGCAGCATGGGGTAGGTGTTCATGCCCTTGACGGCATCGGTTGCAAGCGAGCCCAAAGACGGCATGGGCGCCGCAACGCCCAGACCGAGGAAGCTCAGGTAGCTCTCGGTAAAGATGGAGGACGGGATCTGCAGGGTGGTGGTGACGATCAGGGTGCCCATGCAGTTCGTCAGCAGATGCTTCTTGATGATGCGGCCGCCGGACGCGCCAAGCGCGCGGGCTGCGGTGACATACTCGCTCTCCTTCAGCGTCAGGACCTGAGAGCGGACGATACGCGCCATGCCGACCCAGTACAGCAGCGCGAAGATGATGAAGATCGACACCATGTTGGGGCCGAGCTTCTGCATCCAGCCGAAGCCGGGCTTGGTGGCCAGACCCTCCAGCGGTTCCTTGATGGCCATGGCCAGCAGGATGATGAGCAGGATGTCGGGGATGGTGTAGAGAATATCGGTGATGCGCATCATGATGTTATCGATCCAGCCGCCCGCAAATGCGGAGATGGCGCCGTAGGTCGCGCCGATGAGCAGGACCAGCACAGAGGCCAGCAGGCCAACGGACAGGGAAACGCGGGTGCCCATCATGACACGCACGGCAAAGTCACGGCCCATACGGTCGGTGCCGAGAATATGCGGAAAGACCTTCTCGCCCGCGTCGATGAGCTTCTGCTCGGCGGCAGAATACTCAAACGGAGCAAGGTTGTTGCTGCCCTTGATCTGCAGCTCATAGCTGTAGGGCCACAGGGACGGCAGAACATAGGCCATAAACGCGATGAGCAGGATGACGACCAGGCTGACCATGGCGATCTTGTTTTTGCGCAGACGGCGCATGCCGTCCTTCCAGAAGTTGACGCTCTCGCGCATGATGACAAGGCTCTTTTTCTCCTCGTTGGATGCGGGGGCGAAATCCTCCACGTTGAGTTGCAGGCTCAACGGATTCTTTTTCAGATTTTCCATTTTGTCTGCTCCTCCTTACTTCAGCTTGATGCGCGGGTCGATGATCTTGTACAGAATATCAACGACCACATTGGCCACAATGACGAGGGCGGCCAGCAGAATGGTGGTGCCCATGATCATTGTGTAGTCACGGTTGGTGATGGCGGACACAAAGTCGCGGCCCAGACCCGGGATCGAGAAGATCTTCTCGACCACGAAGGAGCCGGTCATCAGGCCGGCCAGCATCGGGCCAACGTAGGTGACAACGGGCAGAATGGCGTTGCGCAGCGCATGCTTAAAGAGGATCTTCACGCTGGAAACGCCCTTGGCGCGGGCGGTGCGCATGTAGTCCTGCCCCATGACATCGAGCAGGCTCGAGCGCATCAGGCGGGTGATGTAGGCGGTGGGATAGATTGCCAGCGCCGTGACCGGCATGATGTAGGCCGCAGGCTCGTTCAGGCCGACGGTGGGCAGGAGCTTCAGGTTCATGCCGAAGGTGTACAAAAGCACAACGCTTGAGATAAAGCTCGGGATGGCGATGCCGCAGGTGGCAAAGACGATAATCAGGTTGTCCGCCCATTTCCCTCGGTTATACGCAGACAGACAGCCCAGCGGGATGCCGACGCAGAGCGCTACCAGCACGGCCAGACCGGCGGTGCGGGCAGAGACCGGCAGCTTGGAGAAGATGATCTGGTTGACGGTACGGCCGCGCTGCTTTAAGCTCAGGCCCATGTCGCCGTGGATCAGGCTATTCATATAGTTAAGGTACTGCACCCCCAGGGGCTTGTCCAGACCGTATTTCTCGGCCAGAGCCTGCTGGGCTGCCTTGCTGATGGACTTTTCAGCCACGAACGGACCGCCGGGGACCAGGTTCATGATGAAAAAGGTAAGGGTCGCAACGATGAACACACTGAAAATGCCCATTGCCACGCGCTTGACGATGTACTTCGCCATGGTTTAGTGCCACTCCGTTTCTTATTGGAATACAAATTGGGGTCAATTCCGGGTCAATCCTTCCCTATCCCGCGCTGTACGCACACGCTTGTTCGTGTACGGCGCACACATTGAAGAATAAAAAAGTCGATGGCGGCTGCGGCCCGCAAACGCCATCGCCAATATCCAAGAATTTATTTTATTATAAAATGTTGCAAAGTATTTGTCAATTCTCTGCACCCCAACAATCAACGACAAATGGCCGAAATGCTCTCCCCTGCCCCGCAAAATTTAGGGCAAGTTGCCCATTTGCCTTTTTTTCAAAGTTTTTTGAAAAAAAGGGTTGACTTTCTCCCCGGATGACGCTATAATAGAACACGTTCTCGAGCGGAACGCACAAGAGAATATGCGCCGGTAGCTCAGCTGGATAGAGTGTCTGACTACGAATCAGAAGGTCGGGGGTTCGAGTCCCTTCCGGCGCACCAAGGTCACTTACGAAAGTAAGTGACCTTTTTTGTTTTGTTCGGACTGTCCGACATTCCGCATTACACACAGCACCCCCGCTTGCCTTCCATTTATATAAGGAAGGCGGGCGGGGGTGTTGTGTACGGTGCTTACTTTTCAAACTCCTTTGCCACATCCTGCAGCAGCTTGCGGATGGGCAGGTGCTGGGGGCAGATCTGCTCGCATCTGCCGCAGCGGATGCAGTCCGATGCGCGGGTGCCGGGGCGGGTGTGGACATCCTCGTAATAATAATCGGCGTTCCAGTCGTGGTGGATGTTCTTGGTGTTCATGATGGCGAACAGGTCGGGGATGGCGATCTGCTGCGGGCAGCCGTCTACACAGTAGCGGCAGGCTGTGCAGGGGATCAGGTTCTGCTTGCGGAAGATCTCCACCACCTTGGACACGGCCGCGCGCTCGGTGTCGTTCAGCGGCTGAAAGTCCCGCATAAAGCTGAGGTTATCCTGCATCTGCTGCATATTGCTCATGCCGGACAGCACCATCATGATGCCGGGGAAGCCCGCCGCAAACCGGATGGCATAGCTGGCCGGGCTGCCACCGTGCAGCGATTCCAGCACCGCGGCGGCGTCCTTGGGCAGGTTGACCAGATTGCCGCCCTTGACCGGCTCCATAACAAGCACCGGCTTATCGTGCCGGCGGCAGACCTCATAGCATTTGCGGCTCTGCACGGCAATGTCATCATAGTCCAGATAGTTGAACTGGATCTGCACGACCTCGATCTGCGGGTACTCGGTCAGTATCCGGTCCAGCACCTCGGCGCGGTCGTGGAAGGAGAGACCGACATGGCGGATCTTGCCCTCGGCCTTGAGGTCGAACGCCGTCTCATACGCGCGGCACGCCTTGAATTGCTGAAAATTCTCGGCATTTTGGGAGTGCATGAGGTAAAAGTCAAAATAATCCACACCGCAGGCCGCAAGCTGGCGCGCAAAGAACGGGCGGATGTCGGCCTCGGTTTCAAAAAAGCCTCCGGACAGCTTATCAGTCAGGACATAGCTTTCGCGCGGGTAACGGCTGGTCAGGCAGGTTCTGAGCGCCGTTTCGCTTCTGCCGCCGATGTAGCCATGCGCGGTGTCAAAATAGTTGAAGCCCTGCGCCAAAAATTCATCGACCATCTGCTTTGTCTGGGCAAGATCGACCTCCTCGCCCTGCATGGGCAGCCGCATACAGCCGAAGCCGAAATTCCTTTTGATTTTTTCCATTGGCAAACGCTCCTTTCGCTTATCCTTATTGTAGCAAACCCGCGCCCCGGGTGCAATACGGCAGCGGTAAAGTCCCGCCCGTATTCTGTACACCGGGGAAATGCGTCTTTCCACGCGAAACGCCCCGCACCGGTGGGTGCGGGGCGCTTTGGCGTATTTTGCTGTGTTACAGCACCTTGCTCAGGAAGTCCACCGTGCGGGGCTGCTTCGGGTGGTTGATGACCTCATCGGGGGTACCTTCCTCCACGATGTAGCCGCCCTCCATAAAGATGACGCGGCTTGCGACCTCGCGGGCAAAGCCGATCTCATGGGTGACCACGACCATCGTCATGCCCTCGGCGGCAAGGCGCTTCATGACCTGCAGCACCTCGCCGACCATCTCGGGGTCCAGCGCCGAGGTCGGCTCGTCAAACAGCATGATGTCCGGGTCCATGGCCAGCGCGCGCGCAATGGCCACACGCTGCTTCTGCCCGCCGGACAGCTGCGCCGGGTAGGCATCGGCCTTATCGGACAGGCCCACGCGGTCCAGCAGCTGCAGCGCCTTCTCCTTAGCCTCGGGGCGGGTGGCCTTTTTCAGCTCGACCGGTGCCAGCGTCATGTTGCCCATGACATTGAGGTTGTTGAACAGGTTGAAGTGCTGGAACACCATACCGACATTCTCGCGCACCTTGTTCAGGTCGGTCTTTTTATCGGTCAGGTCGTGGCCGTCCACGATGACCGTGCCGCCGGTGATCTCCTCCAGCCGGTTAAGGCAGCGCAGGAAGGTGGACTTGCCGCTGCCCGAGGGGCCCAGCACGACAACGACCTCGCCCTCATAAATATCAGCCGATACATCGCGCAGAACCTCCAGATTGCCGAAGTTCTTCTTCAGATGCTCAACATGAATTTTTACATTGTTCTTATTGACGGCCACGGTTGAGCCTCCTTTCCATCCGCTTGGCAAAGCGGGACAGCAGCGTGATGACGATCAGGTACATGACGCCGACGATGAACCACACCTCAAGCGAGCGCATTATGTTGGCGTTCACATTCTTGGCGGTGTTGACCAGCTCGGGGAAGCCGATGACCGACAGGATCGAGGTATCCTTGAGGGTGATGATGAACTGGTTGATGATCGAGGGGATCATTGTGCGGATGGCCTGCGGCAGCACGACCTTGTACATCGCCTTCCAGTACGGCAGGCCAAGGCTGCGGGCGGCCTCCATCTGGCCCTTGTCCACGCTCTCGATACCAGCGCGGATGATCTCGGCCATATAGGCGCCGCAGTTCAGCGACAGGCAGATGATGCCGGCCTGCAGCGCCGTAAAGGTGAATTTGCTGCCAGTCATGGCTGCCCAGTTCAGGTTGTCGTTCATCAGCATCGGCACGCCGAAATAGACGAAGAACGCCAGAACGATCATCGGCACGCCGCGGATAATATCGACAAAGATCGTGGCTATGATGTTGCAGACGCGGCTTTTCAAAACGCTGAGGATGCCCACAAACAGGCCGATCAGACAGGCGAAGAAAAGGCTCCACAGGGCCAGCAGCAGCGTTTGGCCCATGGCGGCCAGCAGCAGCGGGCCGTAGTTGGCAAGAATCTTAAAAATCAAGGCGCAGAACTCCTTTCGGGGGTTGGATTTGCAAGAGCCGCTCTCCGCGCAGGGGCCAAGAGGGATCCCGGGGTCGCAAAAGCGGGGCCGCCCGCAAAAACAGGCGTCCCCGCGTATTTTTCATGGTTTAGCCGAGGTACTTTGCCAGAATCTCGTCATACTTGCCGTTGGCCTTGATGTCGGCCAGGCCCTTGTTGAACATGTCCAGCAGCTCCTGGCTGTCCTCGCTGAAGATGGCAAAGCCGTAGGGCGCGGGGTCGCTGGCGGTATCCTCCAGCACCTTCAGGGCCAGAGCGCCGTCCTTGATGGAGGCCTTCATGATGGGGGTATCCTCAAAGCAGCCGACACACTGACCGCCCAGAACGGCCTGATACATCGTGGGGGAATCCTCAAAGTAGGTAATGGTAAAGCCGTACTCGTCCTTGAGGCTCTCGGCGTAGGACGCGCCCTGCGTGCCGGTCTTGACGGCAACATTCTTGCCGGACAGGTCGGCAAAGCCGGCAATGTCGGAGTCCTCGGGCACGGTCAGCGTCTGGTTGGAATCATAATAGCCGTCGGAGAACATCCAGCCGCTCGCCTTGCGCTCGTCGGTGATGGAGGCACCGGCGATCATGGCGTCCGCCTGACCGGACTGGCAGGCCGCGATGGCGGCGTCCCAGCCAAGGCTCTTCAGCTCATACTCAAAGCCCTGATCCTCGGCGATGGCGGCGAGGATATCCACATCAATGCCGACAAAGTTGCCGGAAGCATCGGTGTACTCAAAGGGCTTAAAGACCGTGTCAGTAGCCACGACCCACTTTTTGCCGGTGGCCTCGGCGGTTGCCGCAGAGGAGGTGTCCGCAGCGCCGGAGGCCGCGGAGGAGGCGGAGCCGCCGCAGGCGGCGAGAGAGAGGGCCATGACGGAGGCCATACCGAGTGCAAACAGTTTTTTCATGAGACACTTTCCTTTCCACTCCACAGATTTTCCCGCCGCCGCGCGGCGGAAAGCAGACATCGGGCAGAATAACAAAAAAGGACAATAGCGCCGTGGTTCCTGTGCTATCGTCCCGGATCATCCTGCCTGATCCTGCTTCTTATTATAGCACACTGGCTGAAAAAGTCAATACAAAATCCGCGGCACAGCTTTATTAAATAAAGTCTGTCACGGATTTTTGCGGTGTTTTTGTAACTTTGTCCGTGTATAGTGCACACAAGGCCGTTTATGGCAGTCTCGCCGCAGGGGGTCAGGCGCGCTTTTTCTCGGGCAGCTGGCTGGCCACGATCGCGCCGAACATCAGTGCACAGCCGCAAAGCTCGGTCGCAGAGAGCGTCTCACCGAGGATAAGCCAGCCCGCGAGGGCGCTGAATACGCTTTCCAGACACATGGCAAGGCTGGCGATCGTCGGGTCAAGGTCCCGCTGGGCAACGATCTGCAGCGTGAAGGCCACGCCGCTGGACATAATGCCGCAGTAGGCGATGGAGACCGCCGCACTCCGGAACTGGTCGATTGTCGGCGCTTCAAAGACAAACATAAAGATCGTGGACAGCACTGCGACCATCAAAAATTGGGCGAAGCTGAGCTGGATGCCGTCCAGCTTGGGGCTGAAGTGGTTTACCACGAGGATCTGCAGTGTGAACAGCAGCGCGCAGAGCAGCAGCTGCCACTCGCCGCCGGTCAGGCTGAGCGTATCGCGCCCCGCAAGGCAGAGCAGATACAGCCCCACAACGCTGACCGCCACGCAGCACCACAGCTTGATGCCGGGGCGGCTGCCCAGAAAGACCCCCGCAACCGGCACCAGCACCACATACAGTGCCGTCATAAAGCCGGCCTTGGCCGTGCTGGTCGTGCCGATGCCCATCTGCTGGGCCGCCGATGCCGCAAACAGCGCCGTGCCGCAGCAGATACCGCCCAGCACCAGCGTTTTGCCGTGGATCCAGAAGGGCAGGCCGCTGCCGCGCTTTTTCTGCCCGGCGCGGCGCACAAACAGCATCCCCAGCAGAAAGATGCAGGCCAGCCAGCTGCGGCTGGCCAAAAAGGTGTATGCGCCCATGTAGCCGCTGCCGATGCTTTGCGCCACAAAGGCCGTGCCCCAGATGAAGGCGGCGCAGATCAGCAGCAGTGTGTTGCGCAGCTGTTTTTTATCCATAGTGTAAAATCCTCTCTCGTTGTACAACCTGCCGGGCAGGGCTGTCCCCTGTCCGTCCTCTTTGTATATACTTTCCCTCTGCTTCAAAAAATACCGCCCGGCCATCTGCGGCGCGGGCGGTATGTGTTATCAGCTGTTTGTGCTTTCCTCGCCGTAGGTGTTCAGCTCTTCGCTGCCCAGCCCCTCGACCTTGAGGCCGCCGGTGACATAGTACTTGTTGCCGTTATCGTAGCTGATCGTGATCTTGTACTGCTTGCCTGGGGTCAGGCCGGTGACATTGTACTGGTAGGCGCTGCCGTCCGCACAGTAGTAGATCGTTGAGCCCTGCACATAGCTGGTGCTGGTCTTGTCGTCGCTCAGCTCCCAGAACGCGATCTTAAAGTACATATATTTCTCGCTGCTGGCCTCGGTCGTGGCGCAGCCGGTCACCGTCATGCTGTCGCCGCCCGCCACAAAATACTCGGTGGAGCGGTTGGCAATGCTGTTGAAGGAGACATACAGCGTGTTGTCCTGCGGGTAGGTCACAACGCGGGCCGCGCTGGTGTCCATCCCCTCGGGAAATTCCACGCTGCCGCCGGCAGCCGCTTTGGTGGTGGTGTCGGTGTCGTCATCCTCGGACTCCTCGACCAGACCCATCGCCTTGACCAGCTTGACAACGGTGTCCTGCGCCCACGCCTTGGGGGAGCAGGCAGTCAGGGTGAAGGCCAGCAGCACCGCCATTGCCAGCGCTGTAAGCTTGCGGGTAAGTTTCATATCGTGAACCTCCATTGGGTGCTTTGCAGAAAATCTCCGCAGCAATCCCGCAGGCAGCGGCAGGGCGCACGCCAAGGCTGCGCCGCACCCGCACCCGGAATTATGCGGTAATGGTTTTATTATACCGCAATTCCGGCCCATGTACAAGCGTTCCCGCCGTTTTTACACATTTGTTTTGCCGTTTTTGGGGGTGTACTCCTTCACCCAGTCGATGAGGAGGGACGACACCGTGACCGTGACGAGCGAAAACGCGATGCGGCGCACCGGAATGTAGGACAGCGATGCAAGCAGCACCGTCAGATCGGTAAAAAGGTACGCGCGGGATAGCTTCCACCCGGTCAGCTTGTGGATGACGAGCGCCAGCGCATCATCACCGCCGCTGGAGCCGCCCTGCCGCACGATCAGCCCGACGCCGATGCCGACAAACGCGCCGCCCAGCAGCGCCGCCGCCAGCGGGTAGGGCGTCAGGTCGGGCAGCATCGGGGGCAGACACTCCCAGAGGCGGTAAAACCCGGCCAGACTGACGCTGGCAATGCCCGCCGAGAGCAGAAAGTCCCACCCCAGAAACTTGAACGCCAGCGCGTAGCTGGCTGCATCCAGCAGGGGCGAGGCAATCGAGGCCGGCACCCCCAGCCAATGGTTGATGAGCAGCACCAGCCCGATGATGCCACCCTCGGTGATGGCGGTGCGCTGGTGAATGTTGTGGATGCCGAAGGACAGGATCGCCGTGCCCAGCATGATAATGGCGATGCGCCCCGGTGTGAACCGCCCCAGCACCCGCTTTATTTTTTGTTGCAGCGTTTCTTTTGCCATTTTCTCCCCCTTGGCAGTAATACAACCAGTATACCACGGCTGTCAAGGGGGGGCGGCCTCAGCTGCGGGTGTTTTCCAGCACCCGGCGCAGGGTGGCAAGAGCCGCCGCGACATCGTCGGCGGTCAGGATCAGCGGCGGCAGCAGCCGCAGGCGGGTCTTGGCGGTCAGCACCAGCAGACCCTCACGCTCACAGGCGGCGCGGACCTCGGCGGCCTTGATGCCGTCCGCAAGCTCGATGCCAACCATCAGGCCGAGGCCGCTGACCTGCTGCACATGCGGCAGCGCGGCCAGCCCGGCGCGCAGCTGGGCGGCGCGCTCCCTGACCTGCGCGAGAAACGCCTCGTCCATCGTGTCCAGCACGGCCAGCGCACCGGCACAGCATACCGGGTTGCCGCCGAAGGTCGAGCCGTGGGAGCCGGGGCCCATATGGGCCGCCACCTTTTGGTTCATCACGACCGCACCGATCGGCAGACCGCCGCCCAGCCCCTTGGCCAGCGTGACGATGTCGGGCTTCAAGCCGAAATGCTCACACGCCAGAAACCGCCCGGTGCGCCCAACGCCGGTCTGCACCTCGTCCACAATGAGGAGAATGTCCTTTTCCCGGCAGAACGCCGCGACCTTGGCAACATAATCCGCATCGAGCGCGACAACGCCGCCCTCGCCCTGCACCAGCTCCAGCATGACGGCGCAGGTGTCGGCATCCGTGGCCTTTTCCAGCGCGGCAAAGTCACCTGCGGGCACATAGCCGAAGTTTGCGGGGAACGGTCCGAAGTCGTGGTGGAACACATCCTGCCCGGTGGCGGTCAGGGTGGCCAGCGTGCGGCCGTGGAACGAATTGACGAGGGTGATGACCTTATTGCGGGCGGGGCCGTAGGTGTCCACGCTGTATTTGCGGGCGCACTTGATGGCACCCTCGTTGGCCTCGGCACCCGAATTGCCGAAGAAAACGGCATCCAGACCGGTGCGGGCGCAGAGCGCCTGCGCAAGCGCACCGCACGGCTCGGTATAATACAGGTTGGAGGTGTGCTGCAGGGCAGCCGCCTGCCCGGCCACGGCGCGCACCCATGCGGGGTGGCAGTACCCCAGCGAATTAACGCCGATGCCGGAGGTAAAGTCAAGGTACTGCCTGCCCTCGGCGTCCCGCGCGACCATGCCCTCGCCCGCCACCAGCGCGACCGGGCTGCGGGCGTAGGTGTGCAGGACATACGCATTGTCCCGCTTGATTGTTTCCTCTGTATTCATTTGGGTAGCCCCCTTTGTTTAGATAATAGATAAAAGATAATAGATAATAAATTTGGTGGATCGCATCGCTGCGCTCCGCTCAAAATCTCCGTAGGGGCGGATTCCATATCCGCCCGCAAACTGCCTGCCGACTGACGGGCGCATATGGAATGCGCCCCTACGCTTTGTTTTGGTCCCAGACCAAAACGCCGCATTTTGTATTATCTTTTATCTTTTTATCCGTTTTCTCTCTGGTAAAACATCGTGCCGGCGCCTCTGTCGCTGAACATTTCCAGCAGGATCGAGTGCGGCATCCGGCCGTCAATGATGACCGCCTCATGCACGCCCTGACGGATAGCGTCCGCCATGCCCTCGATCTTGGGCAGCATACCGCCCGCGATGACGCCCTCTGCCTTGTAGCCCTCGATCTCGGAAAGCTCGACCTCGGGGATCAGCGTTGATTCATCGTTTTTGTCGCGGAGCAGGCCGACAATATCCGTCATGCTGACGAGCTTTTCCGCGTGCAGCGCAATCGCAATTTCAGCCGCCGCCGTGTCGGCGTTGATGTTGTAGGGCACGCCGTTCTTATCCATGCCGACCGTGGCGATGACCGGGATAAAGCTGTCCGCCAGCAGGTGGTCAATCAGCGTTGTGTTGACCCGCTCGATCTCGCCCACAAAGCCGAGGTCGGCATCGGTTTTGCGCCGGCACATGATCATGTGGCCGTCCATGCCGCAAAGGCCGACACCGCGTCCCTTGAGCAGCGCAACAAGATCCTTGTTGACCTGCCCGGCCAGCACCTGCTGCACAATGCCCATCGTTTCGGCATCGGTATAGCGCAGACCGTTGACGAAGCGGGATTCCTTGCCGACCTTTTTGAGCATATCGTTGATGGCCGGCCCGCCGCCGTGTACCAGCACCACGCGCACGCCCAGCAGCGTCAGCGTGACAAGGTCGTTCATGACCGCAAGCTTGAGTTCATCGTTGACCATGGCATTGCCGCCGTACTTGATCACCAGCGTCTTGCCGTGGTATTTTTGAATATAAGGCGTAGCCTCGCTGAAAAGCAGGGCCATTTGTTCGTTTTTCATATTTTCCTCCACATCCCACACCCTTGCCTTCCCCTGCGGGGGAAGGTGGCGCGCAGCGCCGGATGAGGGGCAACTTTGCCGCAACCGTCCTTTGCCGGGTTGTTGCCCGGAAGCGGGCCGGTTCCGGGCAGCTTTCCCCCTCATCAGTCGGCTTCGCCGACAGCTTCAGTCTACGCGCTAAGAGCCGCCTTCGGCGGTTGCGCTCCGACACGCGCCTGCGGGCGCAGCCCCTCGGGGGAAGCCTTTTGCGTTAGGTGCGATAATCCCCGTTGATCTTCACATAGTCATAGGTCAAATCGCAGCCCCAGGCCTTGGCGGTAGCGCTGCCGCTGCCAAGGTCTACAAGGATGTCGATCTCATTCTCCTTGAGCACCTTGGCGGCCTCGTCCTCGCTGTAGGGGTGGTAGGCGGCGTTCTCGCAGACAAAGACCTCGCCCGCCTTGCTCTTGAGCCGCACCGAGGTCCGGCTGATGTCAAAGTCCCCCGGCGTGTAGCCGATGGCGCAGAGCACGCGGCCCCAGTTTGCGTCCGCACCGAACATGGCCGCCTTGAACAGGGTCGAGTGAATGACGCTCTTGGACACCGCGCGGGCGGTCAGCAGGTCGGGTGCGCCGGTGACGGTGCATTCCAACAGCTTGGTCGCGCCCTCGCCGTCCCCGGCCAGCTCACGGCTGAGCTGCTCGGCGGCCTCGGTCAGCGCGGCAACGAAGGTATCATAATCGGGCGTACCGTCAACGATTTCTGCACCCGACAGGCCGGACGCCAGCAGCAGCACCGTGTCGTTGGTGGAGGTATCGCCGTCCACCGAGATCTGGTTGAAGGTCGCGGGCACAACGGTGGAGAGCGCCTTCTGCAGGGTGGCCGGCTCAACCTTGGCATCGGTCGTCATAAAGAGGAGCATCGTGGCCATGTTCGGGTGGATCATGCCGGAACCCTTGGCGATAGCGCCGATGCGCACCGGCTTGCCGCCCACCGTGAACTCCAGCGCAAGCTCCTTGGGGTGGGTGTCGGTGGTCATGATGGCAGTGGCGGCGTCATGGCTGCCTGCCTCATCGGCGGCCAGCTTGGCGGCAGCCTCGGGGATGCCGCGGGCAAACGGCTCGATGCTCATCTCCTGCCCGATGACACCGGTGGAGGAGGGCAGCACATCCTCGGCGCGGATGCCGAGTGCCTCGGCCACAAGGCCGCAGGTATCCCGCGCAAGCTGCAGGCCGTTCGGCGCGCAGGTGTTGGCGTTGCCGCTGTTCACAACGATGGCCTGCGCGTAGCCGTCCGCTAGATGCTCACGGTCCACCGTGATGGGTGCGCCGTAGACCTTGTTGGTGGTATAGCAGCCCGCGCCCGCGCAGCGCACCGATGCCTTGATGAGTGCCAGATCCTTTTTGGCGTGGTTGTGGCGGATGCCGCAATGCACACCCGCTGCATAAAAGCCCTGCGGCGCACAGATACCGCCGGGAATAGATTTGAAGTTGCTCATTGTATGTACCCCTCTTTTTTTAGATAATAGATAAAAGATAATAGATAATAAATTTGGTGGATCGCGGCCTTACGGCCGCTCAAAAATTTCTGCCGCCGTAGGGGCGCATTCTATATGCGCCCGTGCAGCTTACGGCAGGTGCCGCGGGCGGATATGGAATCCGCCCCTACGGTTTTGTTTTGGCCCCCGGGCCAAAACTCCACACTTTTTATTATCTTTTATCTTTTATCTTTCTAACCCCTTGGTTTCCTCCAGCCCCAGCATCAGGTTCATGCACTGCACGGCGGCGCCGGAGCTGCCTTTTCCCAGGTTATCAAACAGGCTGATCAGCTGCAGCTGGGTGCCGTCCGGGTTGGGCAGGCAGAAGATCTCCAGCGTGTCCTTGCCTGCAAGCTTGTTGGCGGCCAGAAAGCCTCCGTCCGTTCCTTCGCCGAGCGGATGCACCCGTATCATCGCCTGCCCGGCGTAGTAATCGGCCAGCGTATCGGCCACCGCCTGCGCCGTGATGCCGAGCGCCGCCAGATCCAGCGGGATCATCGTCTCCATACCGGCGTAGTAGTCGGCCACGATCGGCACAAAGTTGGGCGCGGTGTCCAGCCCTGTGACGGCGGTCATCTCCGGCAGATGCTTGTGGTGCAGCGCCAGCCCATAGGGGCGCGGGGCATTCAGCGCCGTGTTGACGCGCTCGCCCTCGTACTCGGCGATCATCTTTTTGCCGCCGCCGCTGTAGCCGGTCAGGCTTGTGACCGTGAGGTGCGCAGCCTTGGGGATAAGCCCCCGCTCCACCAGCGGCGCAACAGGTGCGATAAAGCCGGTGGCATGGCAGCCGGGCACCGCCACGCGGGCGGCGGCAGGCAGCGCCGCGCGGGTGCCGTGCAGCTCCGGCAGGCCGTAGACCCAGCCGGGCGCTGTGCGGTGCGCCGTGCTGGTGTCGAGAATCCGCACATCCTCGCGCACCAGCGGCATGACCTCGCGCGCGGCGTCATCGGGCAGGCAGAGGAAGGAGAGGTCGCTCTCATTGATGACCGCCGCCCGGGCGCGGACATCCTTGCGGTCTGCCTCGGAAATTTTCAGAATTTCAAATTCATCCCGCTCTGCCAGCCGATCCGCGATCCGCAGCCCGGTAGTGCCGGAACTTCCATCCACGAAGATTTTGTACTTTCCCATACTTGCACCCCTGATTATTAGATAATAGATAAAAGATAATAGATAATAAAATTGGTGGTTCGCGGCGCTGCGCACCGCTCAAAATTTTCTGCCTCCGTAGGGGCGCATTCTATATGCGCCCGTGCAGCTTACGGCAGGTGCCGCGGGCGGATATGGAATCCGCCCCTACGGTATGTTTTTTGTTTTGGCCTTCGGCCAAAACTCCACATTTTTTATTATCTTTTATCTATTATCTTTTATCTTTTTACAACTTCCCCTTCACCAGCGCAACCTGCTTCATCACGCTTGCCTTCGTCGGGCCGCCGTAGCTGGTGCGGCCCTCGCAGCAGGTGGTCAGGTCGATGGCGGTATACACATCCTCCGCAAACAGGTCGCTGTACTGCTTAAACTCGTCCAGCGTCAGCTCCTCCAGCGTCTTGCCCTCGCGGATGCAGGCTGCCACCATCGTGCCGGTGCATTTGTAGGCATCGCGGAAGGGCATGCCCTTCTTGGTCAGGTAGTCGGCGCAGTCGGTCGCGTTGATAAAGCCCTTGGCGGCGGCGCGGCGCATATTGGCGGGCAGCGGGGTCATGGTGGCCAGCATCGGCGTGACGGTGCGCAGGCAAAGCTCCAGCGTATCCACCGCGTCAAAAATGGCCTCCTTGTCCTCCTGCATGTCCTTGTCGTAGGCGAGCGGGATGCCCTTCATCATGACGAGCAGCGTGTTCAGATCGCCGTAGACGCGCCCCGTCTTGCCGCGGATCAGCTCGGTCACATCGGGGTTTTTCTTCTGCGGCATAATGGACGAGCCGGTCGTAAACGCATCGTCCAGCTCAATGAACTTGAACTCCCAGCTGCACCACAGGATGATCTCCTCGCTCAGGCGGGAGAGGTGCATCATGCAGGTGGCCATGGCGCTGCACAGCTCAATGCAGAAATCACGGTCGGACACGCCGTCGATCGAGTTGCCGCAGGGGGCGGCAAAGCCGAGCTGTTCGGCCGTATAGAAGCGGTCAAGCGGGTAGGTCGTGCCGGCCAGTGCGCCGCTGCCCAGCGGGCACTCGGCGTCCATGCGGCGGGTGGCGTCCTGCAAACGGCCCAGATCGCGCAGCAGCATCCATGCGTAGGCCATCAGCTGATGGCCGAAGGTGACCGGCTGGGCGCGCTGCAGATGGGTGTAGCCGGGCATGACATAGCCCGCGCCCTTCTCGGCCTGATCGCACAGCACGGTGATCAGTTCTTTTATCTGCCCCTGAATATGCTCGCTTGCGGCGCGCAGGTTAAGCCGGATGTCGAGCGCGACCTGATCGTTGCGGCTGCGCCCGGTGTGCAGCCGCTTGCCGGCGTCACCGACGCGGGCGGTCAGCGTCTGCTCCACAAAGGTGTGTACATCCTCGGCATTGGGGTCGATCTCCAGCGCGCCGCTGTGCAGATCGTCCAAAATAGAGTGCAGACCTTTGTGAATATCGTCCACATCCTGTTGGGAGATGATGCCCTGTCTGCCCAGCATGGCCGAGTGGACGAGGCTGCCCTGAATATCCTGCTCGATCATCCGCGCGTCAAAGCGGATGGAGGAGTTAAAATCGTTTACGCGGCTGTCAACGGCCTTGCTGGCCCGGCCCTGCCAAAGTTGGGGCATAGTGAAACCTCCGTTTTTTAGATAATAGATAAAAGATAATAGATAATAAAATTGGTGGATCGCGGTGCTGGCGCACCGCTCAAATTTTTCTGCCTCCGTAGGGGCGCATTCTATATGCGCCCGCAGGTCGTCTGCCTGTTGACGGGCGGATATGGAATCCGCCCCTACGTTTTTTTGTTTTGGCCCCGGGCCAAAACTCCACATTTTTTATTATCTTTTATCTATTATCTTTTATCTTTTTTAGTAACGCCAAAACCGCCAAAGGGTTGCCGCGCCCCTTGGCGGTTGCTTATTCGGCGTTCGTTCGCTTATAAATCAGTCCTGTGCGGGCCAGTTCTTGGCCAGCTTGGCGCGCTCGGCAATGGGCAGGCCGAACAGGTTGATAAAGCCGTTGGCGTCTGCCTGATTGTAATCATCATCCTCACCGAAGGAGGCGGTCTGCTCGTCGTACAGGGTGTACGGGCTGGTGACGCCGGCGTTGATCATGTTGCCCTTGTACAGCTTCAGGGTCACATCGCCGGTGACGGTCTTCTGCAGGTCATCGGTAAAGGCGCTGATGGCCTCGCGCAGCGGGGTGAACCACTGGCCGTTGTAGACCAGCTCGCCCATCTTCTGGGCCAGCTGTGCCTTGAAGTGCATCGACTCCTTGTCCAGCGTGATGGTTTCCAGAACATCGTGCGCCTTGTACAGGATCGCACCGCCGGGGGTCTCATAGACGCCGCGACTCTTCATGCCGACTAGACGGTTCTCGACAATATCCAGCAGGCCGATGCCGTTAGCGCCGCCCAGCTTGTTCAGGTACTCGACCAGCGCAACGCTTTCCATCTCCTTGCCGTCAACAGCAGTGGGGATGCCCTTCTCAAAGTGGATCTTGACATAGGTCGGCTTGTCGGGGGCCTGCTCGGGGGAGACGCCCAGCTCAAGGAAGCCGGGCTTATTGTACTGCGGCTCGAGAGAGGGCTTCTCCAGATCAAGGCCCTCATGGCTCAGGTGCCAGAGGTTCTTATCCTTGGAGTAGTTCGTCTCGCGGTTGAT
Source organism: uncultured Oscillospiraceae bacterium (assembly GCA_900540595.1). Classification (GTDB taxonomy): domain Bacteria; phylum Bacillota; class Clostridia; order Oscillospirales; family Ruminococcaceae; genus Gemmiger. The sequence continues at coordinate 11,596 of UQGL01000024.1, read as the reverse complement.
CTTCAGGGGGATGTTATGCGCCTCGGCGTAGTCGATCTCCTCGTCACGGCTCTTGATGCTCCACTCACGCCACGGGGCGATGATGGCCATCTCGGGGGCCAGCGCTTTCAGGGTCAGCTCAAAACGGACCTGATCGTTGCCCTTGCCGGTGCAGCCGTGGCAGATGGCATCGGCGTTCTCCTTCTTGGCGATGTCGGCCAGTGCGGCGGCGATGCAGGGGCGCGCATGGGAGGTGCCCAGCAGGTAATCCTCGTACTTGGCATCAGCCTTCAGGCAGGGCCAGATGTAGTTTTCCACATAATCCTTCTTCAGGTCCAGCACATACAGCTTGGAGGCACCGGTCTTGAGGGCCTTCTCCTCCAGACCGTCCAGCTCGGTGCCCTGCCCCACATCGCCGGAAACCGCAACGACCTCGCAGTTGTTGTAGTTTTCCTTCAGCCAGGGAATGATGATGGAGGTATCCAGACCGCCGGAGTACGCCAGAACAACCTTTTTAATATCCTTCTTATCCTTTTTCATGATAAAATTCCCCTCTCTGTATTTATCAAGACCCGCAGGGTGTTGCTGCTTGCTGTGTGCCTTGAATATTTATTCATTCATTGCTGCATATTATACACTCTTTTATACATTTTGCAAGAGGGCAAACCTGCCAAAGGATTTTCTACATTCCGGTTTGTTTTAGGCAGGTTGCTGAATAGTTATGCGTTTATGCAGCGGATGCCTGCAAAAATATACAGACATGTATGTATACACAGCACCGATACGGGTATTATAGCACGGTTTTTCGCAATGAGCAACACAAAATTGCAGTTTTCGCAACACGAGTGGTGCCAGCGGCAAAGCGGCAAAGCCCCTCAGGCCTCGCAGGCTCGGCCAGCTCCCCCGGAGGGGGAGCCTTTTTTGCGCGGGCTTCGCCCGCGTGAAAGCCTCCTCACGCAAGTGGGGAGGTGGTCGAGCGAAGCGATGACCGGAGGGGCTTTACCCCTTCGCCCCCGCCACAAACTTCTTCACCATCCCCAGCTCCTCCGGGAAGATGCAGTTCGGTATCGTCCCCTCGTCCACGGCGCGGATCGCCTCGTCCAGATCAAACCATTTCACATAGTCGATCTCTGACCGCTGCACAGTGAAGTCCTCGGCCTCTTTGTCCAGCCAGAGGCAGAACACCTTGCTGACCTGATTGTCCTTAAACGGCTTGCCGTGAAAGACGCTTTCAAAGCGGAAGCGGCGCAGCCCGCAGACATGCAGGTCCTGCGGCGCGGCGGTCACGCCCAGCTCCTCCTTCAGCTCCCGCAGGGCCGAGCCGACAAACTCATCCCCCGCCGGGATATGCCCGGCCGAGGAAATATCATAGCAGCCGGGGTAGGAATCCTTGGCTGCGCAGCGCATCTGCAAAAGCACCTGCACCGCGCCGTTCCTTTTCCGCACGATCCAGACATGGCTGGTGCGGTGGCGCAGCCCCTCGGCGTGGGCCACAGTGCGCGGCACGCTCTGACCGGTGGGGACGCCGTTTTCATCGACAATATCCAGCATTTCAGGCATGGGGAACACTTCCTTAACAGATTTATTATCCTTTTTATACCACAGTTTCTCCCTTTCCGCAATTTTTTCTTGCATGGCCCGCAAGCGGGTCGTGACGCTATGGGAGCGGGTGCGGGGGTTTAAAAATTCATAATCTTCTTTTATAATAGTGATATTGCCGCAAACGGCCACGGGCGGATATGGAATCCGCCCCTACGGTTGCAGGGGGCGGCGTCCCCGACGCCCCGCATCCGCCGTAACGCTTATAACAAGGAGAACGCACCCATGTCTCAAATGACAAAACGCGCGCTGGTCGCATCGCTGAAAGAGCTGCTGGCTGAAAAGCCGCTGGACAAGATCACCGTGACCGACCTGACCGAGCACTGCGGCGTGAACCGCATGACCTTCTACTACCATTTCAAGGACATCTACGATCTGGTCGAATGGGCCTGCATCGAGAATGCCACCCGCGCGCTGGCCGGGCAAAAGACCTACGACACCTGGCAGCAGGGCTTTTTGCAGATTTTGCAGGCCGTGCAGCGGGACAAGGTGTTTTTTACGAATGTCTACCACTCGATCAGCCGCGAGCATATCGAGAGCTACCTCTACCGCGTGACCTACGATCTGATGATCGGCGTGGTGGAGGAGAAGGCTGCCGGCATGACGGTGCGCGAGGAGGACAAGGAGTTCATCGCCGATTTTTACAAGTACGCCTTTGTCGGCCTGACGCTGGAATGGGTGCGCACCGGCATGAAGGAGGACCCCGCCGCCCTTGTGGAGCGCGTATCGACCCTGATCCATGGGGACATCACCAAATCCCTGAACGCCTGCCGCATCGACAAATAAGGCAATACCGCATAATTCTAAGTGCCGATACGGCGAGCGAGGTGCGGCAGATGCTAAGCCAAAAGCGCAGATAATACTGGATGTCTTATCGAGCATTTTGGCAACGCAGATGCCGTGCCGCAGCCGCCGGAGCGGTGCTTAAGCCGTTAGGCGGGAATTGTGCGGTGTTGCCATAAATATACGCAGACAAAAATCGCCCCCATCCGGTTGCGGCTCCGGATGGGGGCTTGGGGTATCGGTTTGTGTGAGGAGGAATCATGTTCCAGAATCACGGTTGCGGCTCCGTGACCCTGTGCTTATATAGTACAGGGCAACTGCTAAAAAACTATGTTTTTCGTATGAACATTTTGTAAATTACGCCGCAGTGCCGTTTCCCCGGGAAACACCGGTCCCCTATTCCCTCTGCGGGGGGGCTTGACACAAGCGCGGGGGCTGTCCCAATCGGACAGCCCCCGCATTGTGTTCTGTTGCTTAAATCACATTGTATTCCTTCAGCAGCTTCTCGACCTCGGTGCCCTCGATCTTCTTGAGGGCCTCCTTCATGGCGAGCTTGCCGACCAGCGGCATCTCCATGTCGGTGATCTTGCGGCCGTCGCGCAGCTTGACGGTGGCGTCCAGCAGGCAGCGGATGTCATAGACGCTGCCCCAGACCTCGGGCACGCCGCGGTCCACATTGAGCAGGGTGTAGACAGCCTCCATGCCGGTGCGGATGGAGTACTCGGTCGTGAAGATCGTGTCGCGCGCGGTCTCGGCAAACTGGCCGAGGAACGCAAAGTTCACAGCACCCTCGGGTACGATGTCGGGGCGGTCGCCGGCGGCGCGCGGCATAAAGAACGCGTCAATATACGGCATCATGCAGGGCACGGTGTTGGCGCTGTTGGTCGCCATATCCTCGATCTGATCCTCGGGCACACCGATGTGGTACAGCCACTCCATGCAGATCTCCTTGCCGGTGCAGTCGCGCATCGGCTTCTTGATATAGTCGCCGGGCTTGTCGGTGAACAGGCCGTAGACCCAGACGCAGAGCTGATCCTTGGGCTGGTCGCGGAACTGCTGCTGGCGGTTCAGCGTCCAGCTGAGCAGCCAGTTGGAATCGGTGACTGTGACGATGCCGCCGGTGACGACTTTGCCGCTGAACGGGTCACGCTTGCAGATCTTCTTGATATAGGGCACAATGCGCTGGTCCAGCGTTGTGATGGTGGCGCTCATCCAGTTGGACAGCTCGGGGTCATAGCAGAACTTGTCGGGATGGCCGAAGCTCGGGTCCTGCGCGGCGATCTTGCGCCACAGGTCCCAGCCGCCGCCCTCCTTCAGCTCGGGCTTGAACTCGGCGGGGGTGTTCTGGCTGCCGATGGTCGAGTTCTCGACACAGCCGCCGTTCGTGATAAAGACGAGGTCGTTCTCGGTCAGGTCGATGGACTCTTCCTGCCCGTTGTGGAGGATGTCAATGCGGGTGGCCTGCTTCTTGCCGCCGGCACAGTCGAAGGCGATGTTCGTGACCTTGGTGTCGTAGTGGAACTGGACACCGAAGCCCTCGAGGTACTTGACCATGGGCAGGATCATCGACTCATACTGGTTGTAGCGGGTAAAGCGCAGCGCCGTAAAGTCGGGCAGACCGCCGATGTGGTGGATGTAGCGCTGCAGATAGCGCTTCATCTCCAGCGCGCTGTGCCAGTTCTCAAAGGCGAACATCGTGCGCCAGTACATCCAGAAGTTGGAGTTCAGCACCTCATCGTCAAAGAAGTCGGTGATCTTCTTGTCGTACAGCTTCTCATCGGGGGACATGAACAGGTTCATGATCTCCATGGCGGCCTTGTCGGACAGACCGAACTTGCCGTCGGTGTGGGCATCCTCGCCGCGGTTGCGGGTGGCGCGGCAGAGGCTGTAGTTGGGGTCGGCCTTGTTCAGCCAGTAGTACTCATCCAGAACGGTGTGGTTCTCGTCCTCGATGGAGGGGATGGAGCGGAACAGATCCCACATGCACTCAAAGTGGTTGTCCATCTCACGGCCGCCGCGCATGACATAGCCGATGTCCTGATATTTGTAGCCATCGCAGGCACCGCCGGGGATGGGGTCCTTCTCGAGAATATGGACATGTTCGCCCTTCATCTGGGCATCGCGGACCAGATAGCAGGCCGCAGACAGCGCTGCCAGGCCGGAGCCGACCAGATACGCGGACTTACCGTCCACGCCGTCCGGCTTTTTGGGCGTTGCAAAGGCTTCATAGTTACCGCTGGAATAATACATAACGCTACCTCCTGTGTCATGGGTATGCGGCGGTGCGGGATGGACATGGGGCTTGCTGCCTGCATCGGCCCGCCGCCGTTTGTTTGGTATGGCTTTAGTATACCCACGCCGCGACCCGGTTACAATCAGCAAAAAATCCCGTTTGATAAGAATTTTATCAAACGGGACGAATTGTAAAGATTATGACCAATCTGTGACCGCCGGGGCAGGCTTACCGGTGCTTTGACCAGGCTGTGGCAAAGCCAACAAGCCCGGCGCAGAGCGCGGCGGCCAGCGCCTCCACGGGGAAGGCATCGCCGGTCTGGGGCAGGGCGGGTGCGGCGCTGCCCTTGGCCGTGCGTGCCGCCGGGGCGGCGGTGTTCTTGGCGGGCCGCGCCGCGGTGGTTTTCGCCTCGTCTGCGGGCGGGTCATAGCGGTTGGTAAACTTCACGCTATCCGCCTTGGCGGTTTCGCCGCTGCGCACCGCCCACAATTCCGTATTCAGGCCTCCGTCGGGACGGCCCGTCACGCGGACGGTCACGGTGTAGCTGTGGGTGTCGTACACCGTATGCGCCGCTGTGCTGCCCGCCTGCGTGACGGTGTAGCGGTAGTCCCCCGGCGCATCAAAGGCAAAGCCGGTAAAATACGCCGTGCCGCTGCCCTGTATCGTCAGCGATGCCTGCGCCGGGGCGGGCGCAGCGTCCAGCGGCGTGATGCTCACCACGCAGGCGGCATCGGTGGCCGCGCCCTCGGTGTACACCGTCACGGGCAGCACCGCCCCCGCGCGCGCCGCAAAAACCGGCAGCGGGCAGCACAGCGCCAGCAGCAGGGCCGCTGCCGTCAGCCAGCACCGCAGGGCCGTTGTGGCATACCTCATTGCATTTCATCTCCTTTTTCAATAGGGTGCAGCCACCCGAACACCACCACCCGGCCGTTTGTCTCGGCCCCGGCGCAGGTGGACAGCGCAAGGATGCCCGCCTGTGCATCGGCGCTGCAGGGGCGCTGCTGCACGGCGTTGGCCGCCAGATAGTCCAGCAGCGGCTGCACGCCGGTCTGGTACCGCGCGGGGTCATAGACGGCGCTGTCGTAGGCATCGGTACACAGGCAGGCGAACAGCTCCACGGTGTAGGCCGCATCGGGCAGGCTTACGCTGCCGGTCGTGTGGGCGGCAAAGAAATCCGCCTGCGCAAAGGCGGCCACATCGCCGAACATTGCGCCGTTCTCCATATGGTGGCCGTACATAAGCGTGTAGGGGTCGGTCAGCCCGGCGGCGCAGCGGCTGTCGAGAAAGACCGAGCCGGACAGCGAAAACGCCCCCGTGACATCGCGGTTGATGTAATCCATATTCGTAGCCCCCTGCACAAAGGGGTAGTCGATATTCGTGCCGTCAATGGTCAGCCAGCCGCAGACATCGGGGTTGTGGGCCTGCAGCTCGGCCAGAGTGGGGTTGTCCGCCGCCAGCACGGCGGGCTTGTAGTGCAGCAGCTCCGCCCCCGCAAAGGCCCCGCGGCTGACGGCAGCGTCCTGCCAGAAGGCAAACCCGCCGAAGGCGAGCAGCGCCAGCATAAGCAGCCCCGCCGCCGCGCTGACGGCCGCGCTGCCCGCGCGGGCCAGCCGGGCCGCCGCCCGCAGCATCAGCGGCCGCGGCGGCGCTTGCGGAAGAATACCGCGCCGCTGCCTGCGGCCAGCGCCAGCATGGCACCGTAGGGCGCAGCATCCAGCAGCAGGCCGGTGGGGGCCGCTGCCTCGCGGGTGTTCGTCACGGTGATGTCGGCATCCGCAGCCGTCATGGCGCGCTGCGCCAGCGTGCGGGTATCCTCCACCGTGCCGGTGGGTGTGGCCCAGTCGGTCGTGTACTTGGCGGCATCATCGCCTCCCTCCGCGATCGTGTAGAGGGCGCCCTCCGGCAGGCCGGTGACCTCGATTTTCTGATCCGCGCGGATCGTCTCGGTGATGGTTGCCTTGCCGTTCGCATCAAAGCTCAGCACCGTGCCCTCCCCGGTCAGCGCGCCCCCGGCCTCGCCGGTGCGGACCGTCACGGACGCCATGTGCTTTTCGGCATCGGGGTCCTGCAGCGTCAGGGTAAAGTCAAAGCTGTCGCCGTAGTCGGCAAAATCACCGGCCAGCCTTTTGGTCAGCGAGAGCGCGTAGGTTGTGTAGCTGTTTGCGATAAAATCCACCTTGTCCCCGCCCGCCAGCGGTGCCAGCGCGGCATAGTCGATCTTAAAGCTCGTCCCGTTGGGGTCGGCGGCATCCGCATTGACGACACGGGCCTTCAGCAGGTAGGCGGGGGCGGCGGTCAGCCCCGCAATGCCGGGGTCACGCTCGGTCAGGCGGTAGTAGTAGACGCCGGGCTCGGTAAACTGTGTCATATCGAACTGCACGGTGACATCGCTCTCGGCGGCAAGGCTGCCGTCAGCCCCCCGGGCAAAGACCGCTGTGACGGTGGGGCTGGCAAGCTGATCGGTGCTGCCGAGCGCCGCGCCCTCCTCGGGCTGGCCGGGCAGGTCGCCTTCCTGCGCACCGGTCACATCGAAGGTCATCGTGCCCAGCACACCGCCCGCACCGGCGGCATCGGTCATATCAATGGCCTTTTTAAAGGTGACGCTGGCATCGCCGGTGGGCAGCCGGTCAGCAGCAAGCGCCGTGGTGGACAGCGCCCCTGCCAGCAGGGCCGCCGTGAGAACTGCAGAAAGCTTCTTTGCGTTCATAAGTAAGGTCTCCTCTCCAATATGTGTGGGGGTCGGGTCATATCCCGCTGCGGCGCAGCAGGGCGATGACGCGGCCGCGTATCTCGCCGGTGCGGACCGGGCCGAACCATCGGCTGTCGCGCGCACCCGCGCGGGCATCGCAAAGGATAAAATATTCGCCGTCCGCCAGCGTCAGGGGGTATTGTACGCCGTTGTCATAGCGGGGCGTCGGCTCGTAGATGTCCGGCTCCGCCACCACGCTGCCGTTGATGAGCAGCAGCGCCGTGTCGGTGACCTCCACCGTATCGCCGCCGCGGGCGGCCACCCTGCCGGTATAGCGGGTGCCGTCCTTCTCAAAGACGACCGTCTCCCCCGCCGTATAACGCTGCGGCAGGCGGTAGTACAAAAGCAGGTCGCCGGGCTTGATATGGGGGTGCATCGTGTCGTCCGGCTGGATAGCCAGCCCGAACACCACCCCGAACAGCACCGCCAGCAGCGCCGCCAGCGCACCCGCCCGCACCAGAAACTCCCGTATCTCCGCCCATGCGGCGCGGCGGTCCTCCTGTGTTTCCAGCACTCACACCCCCCTTCGGCGGCGGAGCAGCGCACAGACCAGCGCCGCCGCCACTGCCGCCAGCGCGGGCGCAGCGTCCCGGCGCAGCCCGGTGGGCGGTACGCCGTCCTTGTTGTTGCGGCAGGTCAGCGCCGTGTCGCTCTGCCCCACCGCGCCGGTCCATTGGCCGCCCTGCGTCACGGCGGTGCCGTCGGCAAAGCTTGTCTCATAATCCGCCAGCGCCTCCTCGCTGACGGTCAGGGTCTGCCCGGGCTTGAGATGCCCGATCGTCACGCTGCCCCGGTGGGGGATCGTGAAGCCCGCCGCCGTCAGCGCCGCACCGCCCGCAGCGGTCACGGCCGCGCGGTCGGCTGTCACCGGCACGCCGTCCACAGCCGCCGTAAAGGCAAAGGCGCGGCGGGTATCGCCGTAGCCGCCCGTCACCTGCTTGGTGATCGTCAGGCTGCGCCACGGCGCGTACCGGTTTGTGATGACGGCCTGTGCCGTGGCGCCGGTCATCACCTCCACCTCCGTCTGCGCCTCGGCGGCCGTTGTCGTGCAGTAGGCGCTGTCCAGATCGGGGTGGTCGGTCTCGGTCACGGTATACCGGCCGGCGGGCAGGCTGCCGATCGTGACGCTCTGCAGCCCGCGCAGCCCGAAGCGCAGCGCGCCGGGCGCAGCAAGGGTGCGCGTCTCGGCCGTGCCGTCCGCATAGGTCAGCGTATAGCTGCCGGCAGGCAGCTCGATCGAAAAGGTGTTTGTAACGGCGGCGGCCTCGGTGCGGTAGGCGTCCTGCTCCACGGCCTTTGTCAGCTGCAGGCTGCCGCTGCCCATGACCGGTGGCTCCGGCTCGGTGCTGAACCAGACCTTGTCGAGCAGATTGCCCTCCCGCCGGTCCCCGCTTGCGCAGGACAGTGCGAGAAAGAAGAACCGGCTCAGATACTGCCCCGCCGCCACCGTGTAGTCGCCCCGGTGGGTCACCCAGGCGGTGTTGCCGTCCGTCATCTCCCCGCCGACCATAAAGCTGCGGATCGTGACCGGCTGGCCGTTGTAGTCCACCGTCCGGTCCAGTGCGCTGCGCACGCTGCCGCCGGTCGTATCGGCCGAGGCCTGCGTCAGGATCTCGGTGATCTGCTGCGCCACCGCGACCGGCGCGATCAGCAGCGCCATTGAGTCACTGCCCGCGCGGCCCCGGTGCGCCAGCGACCAGTGCAGCGTGGTGCCGGGCACGGTCAGCACATCCTGATACAGTGCGCCGTAGGCCTGGCAGTTCAGCTCGGCAAACTGGCTGCCGTCATAGGCGCCGGGGGTGTGGTAGCAGACGGACGGGTCGTTGGGGTCAGTGCGCAGCTCCCCATCGATCAGATCGGTGTAGCTGCTGCCTGTGCCGTCCACAAGCTCTATGTAATGGCCGTTGACAAGGCTGCTCCAGTGGGGGGCCGCGCCGGTCGTTCGCCATACAATGGCAGGGTTGGTGTCGGCGTCCGCCGTCTGGATAAAGTGCGACCGCTTGGCCGTAAAGGGGTAGTACAGCGCACTGCTGCCGGCCACGGCGGGGGCCTCAAAGCTGCCGTTCTGCAGCTGGATGTAGTAGGCCACCCGGGTCTGGGCGGCCGAGGCGGTGCCGTCTGCGCCGGTGACCTCCACTTTATAATAGAGCCTGTCCGCATCGCCGATGCCCGCCACGCAGGAATCGAGTGCCGCGTTGAGCCGCTGCTCGCTGCCCGCCTCGATGTTCCAGCCTGAGCCGGAGCAAACCTGCGGGGTCACGGTCTGCCAGTCAGCCCCATCCCTGCTGCGATACCATGTGTAGACGGCCCCCGGCAGCTTTTCGTCACTGCCGTTGACCTGCGCGGTCAGACAGCCATCGGCGGCAATGCTGTCGATGAGCACCACCCCGGTCACGGCGGCCGGCTGGGCGGTCATCTCCGGCAGGGCACGCAGCACCGGGGCGCGGGCGGTCTCGGGTGTGGCCGTCTGCTGCGGTGCGGGGGCCGGGGTCGCGGTCGGTGCCGGGGTGGGCACCGGGGTCTCGGTCGGCGCTGGGGTCGGTGCCTCGCTTGGCGCGGGGGGCGGCTCCTGTGCCGGGGTCTCTGTCGGCGCGGGGGGTTCGGTCGGCTCGGGTGTTGGCTCCGGGGTCGGCTCCGGGGTTGTCTCCGGTGTTGGCTCCGGGGTCGGCTCCGGGGTTGGTTCCGGGGTTGGCTCCGGGGCGGGGGCCTCGGTCGGTGCCGGGTCAGGCGGGGCCTCGGCGGCCGCCGCTGCGGGCAGGGGCGGCTCCTCCTCCGCAAAGACTGCGCTGGCCATGCCCGCCGCCATACAGCAGGCCAAAAGCACAGCCAACAGACGCTTTTTCATAGGCGTATTCCTCCTTTGCACAAATTCCTGCGCGGGCGGCTTGTCCATTGCAGGGATCGTCTTGGAGTATACAGGCCCGCCCGCGCAGAAGGCGTCGATAGCGGGAATCCGCTAAAACCTTACGCGCCGCGCCTTATTTCCACGCGGCGCGCAGGGCGGCGGCCTCGCTCTCGGCCAGTGCGGGGTAGTCGGGGTTGTCAAACAAGCTGGCGTAGCGGTACAGCCCCACGCCCGTGATGCCGCTGTGCGCCAGCAGTGCCAGCTGGTCGGCCAGCGCATGGCCGCTGACCCACTCGCTGCCGCTGTCGGAGCCGTCCCCCACACCGATGCGGTAGGCCCCCAGCCCCGCATACAGCTGCACCCCCGCTGCCCGGGGCAGCGCCGCCCATGCGGCCGCCAGCCGGGGCAGGCTGTGCGCGGTATCGCCGTCCTTCTCATACGCCTGCCCCCAATAGAGCTGGGGCATCAGGTAGTCCACCGTCCCCTGCCGCAGCCAGCGGGCGGCGTCACTGTACTGCAGGGTGTAGTTCTGCTCGGGGTCGCCCGCCGGGGCCGCGCCGAACCGCACGCCGTACCGCTGCGCCGCCGCGTGGCACAGCTCCATCAGTGCGTTGACATTCTCCCGCCGCCAGTCGTCCAAACGCAGCGCCGTGCCGCTTGCCGCATAGTCGGCAGCGTCAAAATCGGGGTCCTGCACAGGGTAGAAATAATCGTCAAAATGGATGCCGTCCAGCGGGTAGCTGCGGCACAGCTCCTCCACCCCATCGGCAATATACTGCCGCACGGCCGCGCCGGACGGGTCAAGCACCGCGCCGCTGTCGGTATAGCGCACCCACTCGGGGTGAAGGCGCGCAGGGCTTTCGGCACAGAGCGCCGGGACCTGCCCTGCCTGCAGGCGGTAGGGGTTGATCCACGCCTCAAGCTGCAGCCCCCGCGCATGGGCCGCCGCAATCATTACGGCAAGCGGGTCAAACCCGGGGTCCTGCCCTTGCGTGCCGGTACAGATATGGCTGAACGGAAAATACGCGCTGGGGTAGAGCGCATCCCCGAAGGGGCGCACCTGCGCAAGGACAACGGTCGCACCCAGCCCGGCGATGTCATCCAGCATCGCCTCCACATCTGCCGCAAAGGCTGCCTGTGTGGAGAAATCGACCTGCTGCCATTCCAGATAGCTGACCCAGACCGCGCGGTAGGGCGCGGCGGCTGCAGGCTGTGCCGTGGCCGCGGGCGTTGGGGCCGCAGGCTCGTCCGCCCCGGCCGCCCTGCGCGGCAGCACGGCGAGCGGTGCCAGAAAAAACACCGCCGCCAGCAGCAGGATATACCGGATATATCGCATCGTACCACCCCCTGTCCTAAGGCAATACCGCATAATTCTAAGTGCCGATACGGCGAGCGAGGTGCGGCAGCT
>UQGL01000023.1 GCA_900540595.1 uncultured Oscillospiraceae bacterium | reverse complement strand
GGAAGTAGAAATCTACTACCGCTTCATCGGCAAAATCGACTGACCTTTCTTTTTTTACCCAACAATATCTTTAATTAAGGGAAACGGGGCAATCCCACTTATCTATTGACGGTTGGAAATGTCCGGTATAAAGCGGGTATTGGACATTCTTGTTTTCCTTGTAAGCACTGCTTAGTGCGCGGTTGAACTGCTCAAATGTAACATACCAGCGTTGGGAATTGGTATTGTTGTCCGGGTAGCTGTCACGGTTAAAGCCGTTCAGCTCGTAGTCGGTGTAGTAGTCATAGAGGGTGCTGGTGATGTACTTTGTGCCCGCCTCTTGGGTGAATTTTTCGCTTGCAATGTCCACAACGGTCGTGCCTTTGCCGCTTTCGGCATCGCGGACAGAGTCTTTATTGCCCCAGTAGCCGTCACGGTAGACAGTGCTGCCTTGCGAAGTGTATGCCGTTGGGTCGCCATCATCGGCAAAGAAGCAGGGATCTTTCAGGTTCGGGGGGATTTCCGCGGTTGTGTACACCACGGTCTTATCGTCTGCCACCGTGCCGCCTATGTCTTCCGTTGCGGAGAATTGCACTGCGGTGAAAGGGCCACCCTCAGGAGGAACCTCGCAAGACCACAGCTGGCGGTTTGTGCCATCGGTTGTTGTTACCTGTTTCATCGGCTGCTTAATGATCTGACTGTTTTCACCCGTCAGGAAGCAGTACATTTGACCGTCTTTGCCCGGCATGGGATTTTGGTGTATATCATAGTCCCTGGCATAAGCGTACGAGGAGAGCGTTGCATCAAAACAAATGGTTTTGTCCTTTGTAAGCAAATCACCGCCTGCGTTTTGCCAAGGGCTTTCAGTACTTTCGTTTCCGCTATAGACAAAGCAATTGTTCGCTGCCAAATCAAACTTCGTGGTACCAGCGCATTCCTCGTTGCTGAAATTGTACAGTGTGCCTTCGCCACTGTTCGTCCAAGTAAACTTTACAAACTGCGATTGGTTGTTCGGAATTGTGATTTTCTGGGCGGCCATGGTGTTAGCCGCTACCGTGCCAATCGTCTGTCTGCCAGTTTCTACAAAAGTACTGTTTTCTTCACCTTTTTTGTAAAATGTAGCGGTAACACCGTCCAGCGGTGTATCACTTGCATTTTTGAAGTAAAGCGGCATACCCGCGTAATAGTATTCCACGCGCGTCCATTGGGAGTCCTTGTAAGGGTTGTCTTCAACGGTGGCGTTTCCGCCATCAAACGGAGAGGTTGTGGCATCAAACATTTTTCCGGCAAGCTTATCAATCGTTGTCCAGTTCTTATTGCCATCACTTTTTCCGCCAAAGGCGAGGAATTGACCTTCCCAAGTATTACCGTCCAAATACTGGAAAATCAGTCGATAAAATCCACCATTTGGGTAGTCCCCTTGACCTAGTGTAACACTGAAAACCTTGCGCTCTTCTCCCTGACTATCGGTTATTGTCGTACCTGTATCGTCCATGACCCTCTTTAGCTCGCTATTATCTCCCTTGTGGGCAAACAACTGAACCTGATAAGAGTCCTTATAGTGGCTGTCAACCGCAAAATAAATGGTTACCGTTTTGGGGATAAAACTCGCCGTTTCCCCCTCATTCGATGCGGTCATTGGCGCAGACCTGTCATCGCTCTCCGTTTCGTCCTCGCTGTAGGTATCCGCTGCGAAGAAGGTTTCTTTCGCGCCAGCTTCGTCTGCAGGGTCTTCTCCGCCATCCGCAGTACCTTCTTCGTCATCCGAGGTATTTTCTTCGGTGAGATTGGTTTTTTCCTCGTCCGGGGCTGTCTTGTCCGCAGCGGCACTGTCAGCCGGGGCGGTATTCTCTGAACCGGTCACGCCCTCGGTAAGGGGCGCGCCTGTGGCTTTGTCTGTTGTGTCGGCGCTGTTTGTAATCGTTCCTGATTCCGGCACAGAAATTTCAGGCTCTGTTTTGCTGCCCTCGTTTGTCGTGTCGGCGTCCTTTTGACTCGTTTCTAAATTCGACACAGAAATATCCGACCCAGTTCCATCAGCATCATTCTCCGCGTTGTCATTGCTCGGAATCGTTTCCGAGTTTGAAGCAGAAAAGTCAGTCTCCGTCTCCGCTGCGTATACCGGCAGAGCCATGCTTGCCAGCAGGCACAGGGCGGCCAGCAGTGCCGCCGCACGGTGCAGATTGGAATTTGCCTTCGTCATCTGCCTTGCCTCCTTTTGTATGCGTTCAATACACTTTATTCCGCAGCTTACTGCGGAATAGCAAAGGGTATACACCCTTTCGGCTTATGCTTTCCCCGGCGTCCACGCGCAATCGCTGGCGTATGAGGCATGGAAAGCATGCTGTATTTGATTTAATTTGCATTCCTTTTTTATAAAAAATTATAGTTCTTTAGTATGAGGATTTCAAGTACCTGTATTGAATCGTTTCATTTTCGGCAATTTGCTATGTTTCAACCGCATTATATTGTGCATCCTGATGGTTAGAGTGGTGCAGCTTTGTAAGATACAGCGCGATTTCTTGCACATCTGCACACTATATGTTGGATTATGTCGATACTTTTGCGCAGATGTTGCGAACCGCATGGGGCAAGATTTGTTCGGTCGTGTTGGAAAAGGGAAAGCGCAGGGGCGGCGTCCCCGACACCCCGGGGGCGGCTGCCCATCTGCGGGCGCATATGGAATGCGCCCCTACGGTGTGATGGGCGTCTACCTTATTATATATACATATAAAAAACACCCCGCCCGGCAGCGCAGGGCTGCGGGCGGGGTGGCTTGGGGGCTTATTTACTTCAGATCAAACCCATGAGGCTGGGCAGACCAAGGGAGAGCGCCGGGATATAGGTGACTGCCAGCAGGGCGGCAACCAGTGCCACAAAGTAGGGGATCAGCTTGGAGGTCACCTGCTCGATGGAGACATGGCCGATGCCGCAGCCGACAAACAGGACAGAGCCGACCGGCGGGGTGATGTTGCCCAGGCACATGTTGAAGATCAGCATAACGCCGAACTGAATCTCGGTCATGCCGAAGCTGATGGCGATGGGCAGGAAAATCGGGGTGAAGATCAGGATGGCCGGGGTGATGTCCATGAACATGCCAATGACCAGCAGAATAATATTCATCAGCAGGAAGATGATATACTTGTTGTCGGTCAGGCTCATCAGGCCGTTGGAGATGGCGGCCGGGATGCCGGAGTACGCCATAACGAAGGACATGGCAGAGGAAGCGGAAATCAGGAACAGGATGATGCCGCTCGTCTTGGCGGAGTTGAGCAGGATGTTGAGGAAGCCCTTGAAGTCGATGCTCTTATAGATGATGGAGAGGATCAGGCAGTACAGAACCGCGATGCCCGCGCCCTCGGTGGCGGTAAAGACACCGGAGACGATGCCGCCGATGACGATGACGATGAGCAGCAGGGACGGAACTGCATCCCAGACGGTTTTCAGCACGCTCTGGCTGCGGTCAAAGCCGGTGGCCTTCATGCCGGCCTTTTTTGCGCCGATGAAGGCGACGACCATGCAGCACAGGCCCATCAGGATGCCGGGGATGTAGCCGGCCATGAACAGGGTGGAGATGGACACACCGCCCGCGACGGTGGAGTAAACGATGAAGGCGGAGGTCGGGGGAATCAGCAGACCCGTGGGGGCCGAGGCGATGTTCGCAGCGGCGGAGTAGGCAGGGTCGTAGCCGTTTTCCTCCTCAATGGGGCTGATGCAGCCGCCCATGGCAGACGCAGCGGCAACAGAGGAGCCGGACAGCGCGCCGAACAGCATGTTGCCGAGGATGTTGGCCTGTGCCATCGAGCCGGGGATCTTGCCGACAAACAGCTGCGCAAAGTTGACAAGGCGCTTGGCGATACCGCCGTTGTTCATGATGTTGCCGGCCAGGATAAACAGGGGCACGGCCAGCAGAGAGAACGACTCAACACCGGAGTTCATCTTCTGCATCGTGATAAAGGTGATCTGGTCCCAAGACAGGGTAGACATGGCCGTCACGATGGAGGATGCCACAATGCTGATGGAGATGGGCACGCCGAGGAACAGCAGCACGCCGAACACAGCGAAAAGGATAACGGTGGTCATGGTGATACTCATTTGTCTGCACCCTCCTTGGATTCTACTTTTTCGCCGGTGATGTCCTCATAGATGTTGATGATCTGCGCAATCACAATGAACACGCCGGAAATCGGGGCGATGGCGTAAACCAGACTGCGGGGGATGCCCAGCAGTGCCGAGAACTCGCGGCTGGCAGAGACAGCCAGCTTAAAGCCGCCGATCGTGAAAACGAAGATTGCCATCAGGAGAATCAGGCCGTCAATGGCCACCAGCAGGGCGGTGTGCGCCTTGCCGGTGAACTTGTCGCGGACGAGCGTCAGCGACATATGCTCACGGGTGGAGAAGGCGTAGGCCGCGCCGATGAAACCGGTCCAGATCAGGCTGTAGCGGACAAGCTCCTCGGTAAAGGCTACGGGACTGTTGAGCACATAGCGGGAGAATACCTGAATAAGCACCAGAATGGTCATGAAGGAAAGCAGAATCGCACAGGCGATGCTCAGGATCTTATCCATCCAGAATTTAATCGTTGCAAAGGTGTTTTTCATGGCTTACTCCTCCCCTCTTGCCTTTTCAATGGTATCCATCAGCGTCTTGACGCCGGGATACTCTTCTTCGTAGGCTTCGATCATCGGCTGGGTGGCCTCGCGGAAGGCCTCCTTATCGACATCGTAGACGAACTCCACGCCCATCGTCTCCTGTGCCTCCTTGACGGCCTCCTCGACTGCGGTGTCCCACATGACCTTGTGGGCGTCGGTGGAGTCGTGGGCGGCCTCCAGAAGAATCTGCTGATCCTCCGGGCTGATGGTCTTCCAGACCTTTTCGCTCATGATCAGTACATCGGGGATCATGGCGTGCTGATCGACCGAGTAGACCTTGCAGACCTCACCGTGCTTACCGGTGGTCAGGGCGGTCTCGTTGTTCTCGGTGCCGTCGATGATGCCGGTCTGCAGCGAGGTATAGACATCGCCGTAGGACATGGCAACGGGGATACCGCCGAGGTAGCTCATCATATCGGTCTGGCTCTTCATATCCTGCACGCGGATCTTCAGGCCCTTGAGGTCTGCCGGGGTGCGGATGGCCTTATCCTTCGTGTAGAAGGAGCGGGCACCGGAGGTGTAGTAGGTCAGCGTGACAAAGCCGTCCTCGCCGGTCGAGAGGAAGAAGTCCTGCATCTCCTGCGAGTCCATGACATGGTAGAAATCCTCCGTGTCATTAAAAATGTAGGGCAGGCCGAAGGCGTTGTAGGCCTCGTTGTAGGTGGCAAGGCCGGGGGCGGAGACCTTCGTCATGGCGATAACACCCGCCTGCAGCTGCTCAAGGTTCTCGTTCTCGCTGCCAAGCTGACCGTTGGGGAAGATCTTGACCTGAATGCGGCCATCGGTCTTTTCGTTGACCTCCTCCGCAAACTGGGTCATGGCGATATGGACAGTGTGGGTCTCCGACAGGCCGTGGGCCAGCGTCAGCACCAGCGGGTTCTCGGCGCTGTAACCTGCATCGGCCGTGGAGGCGGATGCGCCGCAGCCGGTCAGCAGACCGATCCCCAGCACAGCCGCAGCACCCAAAGCTGCGATTTTCTTGAACATGGTATCTCTCCTTCTGATATATGTGGTCATTGCGGGCAGGTGCGGCGGGGAATCCCCCAGTCCGCTTCGCGGACAGCCCCCTTTGACAAGGGGGCCTTTAAAGCCTCCCTTGTCAAAGCGAGGGCGGAGGGATTCCTCACCGCCGCCTCCCCCTTACATCCCAATCAAATTAAACTGCTCGAAGGACACGAGCACCTCGTGATCCTGCTTGGGGTTGGGGTACTTGATCTGCACACTCTTGAGGCGCTGGCTGTAGTACCAGCCGCTCTCGGCTTCCTCGAACTTGCGGCGGTGCAGGAAGTGCGACAGCTCTTTGCCGTCCACCTGCACATAGAACGGGGACTTCTCGCGGTGGATCATGTCAAGGTACATGCTCTCCACGGCGGTCTCGTAGCTGCCCTCGTTCGTGAAGGTCACGACCGTTTTGACGCCCGCCTTGACAGCGATCTTCGTCTTGAGGTAAGCGCCGTTGCGATAGTCGTTCGTGCGGCCGTCATCCTCATACAGCGTGAACTCGGAATCCACATCGGGGGCCATCAGGATGTCCAGCGCCGTGGTCTTTTCGGTCATCAGGTTATGCAGGGCGTTGCCGCTCATCGGGATGATGGCACCGCTGCGCACAAACAGCGGAATGCTGGCAATGTCGACCGGCACCTCAACGGTCTGGCCGGGGGCGTATTCCTCGCGGGTGTAGAAGTCGTAGAACCGCTCGTTCTCATTTTCGGTCTTGGGCAGGTAGACCGGGCGGACGGTCTGGCCCTTCTCGACAACATTGGCCACCAGCAGAGAATCGCCGAACATGAAATCGACACCCTCATCGTAGGTTGCGGGGTCATTCTGGAACACCGCGAAGGTGGGCTGCCAGATGGGCAGACCGTTCTCATGCGCGCGCTCCATCAACGAGTAGAGCGTCGGGCTGAGCTTGTAGCGGAAGTCGATGGCCGCCTTGATGTACTGCTTTTTGTCGCTGTACATCCAAGGCTCGGTAACGGTGTTGTCGGTGTTGGTCGAATGGATGGAGAAGCGCGGCTGGAAGATGCCGTTCTGCACCCAGCGCACAAACAGCTCACCCTCCGGCGCGGGGCCGAAGAAGCCGCCGATGTCGCAGCCGTGGTTGGAAACGCCGCAGAGCGCCATGCCCAAGATCGTAGCAATGTTGTATTTCAGGGTATCCCAGCAGGTCAGGTTGTCGCCGGCCCAGACCTGTGCATACCGCTGGATGCCGGCGTGACCGGAACGGCAGACAGAGAAGGGGCGGCAGTTGGGGTCGTATTCCTCGATGGCCTCGTTGGACAGCTGGCACATCAGGTTGCTCATGACCGGCTTCATCGTGCCGATCGTGCTGCCCTTACCCTCAAAATAGACCTTGGCGTCCTTATCAACAAGGGAATCATACTCGCAGTTGTCGTTCCAGATAGAGCGGCAGCCGTACTTGAGCAGCGCATCCTTGATGTACTGCTTCCAGTGCAGGCGGGTGGATTCCTTCGTGTAATCTACAAAGAGGCCGGGGCCGCCCCACCATGTGCCGACAGCCAGACCATCGAGGCCCGCGTTGTCATCGGAGGCGGGCAGGAACATGCCCTTCTCCTTCATCTCGTCCAGCAGCGGGTGAACCAGCAGCATGCCGGGCTTGATGTTGGGCGATACCACAATGCCGCGTTTTTCCATCTGGGCGAACCAGTCTGCCGGGTCCTTGAAGCGCTTGTGGTTCCAAGTGAAGGTGCAGCGCTTGATGCCCTCGGCCGTCTCGACAGCGCAGTAGCCGCTGGAAAGCTGGAACCCGTCTGCGGGGATGCCCTCCTCGCGGGTGGTATCGATGAAATCCAGCACCGCGTCATCGCTGTTCTCGGGCAATTCGGGGTAATACATCGAACTGCCGAGGTAGCCGAGTGCAGCCTTCGGCAGCATGACGCTCTTGCCGGTCAGGTCGGTGTAGCGCTCGATGACCTCGCGGATGGACGGGCCGGCAATCAGGAACAGGTCAATGTCGCCTGCGTCGGTGCGGTAGGAAGAATAGCGGTGCCAGTAGTTGCGCTTCTCGCGGCCCATGTTGAAATCACACTCGGCCGTGTTGTGGTAGAAATAGCCCACAGCCTGCTTGGTGCCGCGGTTCAGGCGGATGTAGAACGGAATATGCTTGTAGAGGGAGTCGGTCTCCTTGGCGTTGTAGCCCATGGCGTCGCCGGGGGCCATGTTCATGTATTTCTCGGCCTTGTTGATCTCGCCGGATTTCTCGCCAAAGCCGTAGAAGCAGTCGTCAGCCTCGATCTGGCTGGCATGGATGCGGCGGTGGTTGCTGTCCTCGCGGTAGGCCAGGTCGGGAATATCGGCGTGCAGCAGGCTCCCGTCCTTATCATAGACCATGATGCGGAACGGCGCTTTCTCGATGACGACTTTCAGCCGCTTGCCTTGGATGACGGCCTGCTTGCCGCCGTCGGTCAGCGCAGCCTCGGCGGGCTGGACGCGCTTGCGGCAGTCCTTCATCAGTTCGTCGGTGCGGGAGTCCCACGCCGTCATGGTCAGGCTGTAAGAGGCTTCGTCCCAATCGCCGTCAAAGCCCGCGCGGATGCGCAGGATGTCATCGGTCAAAAACCAGATGCGCAGCTCCACAGCGTTGGTTGCAACGGAATAGTAACTGCCGCAGTCCTTGACAGCACCGCCGGTGTAGCACACTTTCATAGATTTTCCCCTTTCTTCTTTTGCGTTGGTCAAGTGGAAAAAGCGTTTGTTTCGGCATGATTTGTGCAATCCTCACAAATTCGTGCGCTTGTTTTTGTGATAATTGCTACTGTTGCCTTATTTCGTCATTATAATATCAAATATACGGCTAAATATCTCTGCTTTTTGTAGCGCAAATATCGCAAAATGTGATATAATCGTCTTAAGGACAAAATTCGTGGGGAGGCCTGCGCCATGATCATACAAAAAGTACCGCATTATGTAGATTCTCTTCTCACGCAGGAGAAGGCCAGCTCCGCCTTGCAGGGCGGCGATGTCATGGTAGCATGGTACACCAACCAGCTCAACAGCCAGTCGGTCGTACACTCGCACCCCTACTATGAGCTGATCCTGCCGGTATCGGGCAGCAGTGTGCGATATTCCATCGGTGGCAGCGTCTACGACCTGCACTTGGGGGAGCTGATCCTCTTTCCCGGGGAGATGTTCCATTCCGGCAAGTTCAACATCACGGCGGACACCTCTGAACGGCTTGTCGTGCAGATCGCGCCCGACATCTGGGACCGCGCGTGGGTGCAGAGCGGGCTGACCGACCGTTTATGGCAGGGCGAGCCTGTCATACTTGACGCCGACTCGGTCATACGGTGGGATTTCCGCGGTCTGCTGGAGCGGATGGCACAGACCGTCTATCTGGATGAGCCGATCCGTTCGGCGGTCCAGTGCTGTGAGGTGACCGAGCTGATTTTGCTGTTCTGCCATGTGATCCACGGCCGCCGCGCCGCACCGCCGCCCTCCGCCACAAGCCTGCTGGTTGCCAAGGCGGTTGCCTACCTGCAGGCGAACTATACAGATCCCCAGCTGAATGTTGCGCAGCTGGCGCGCTACACCTACACCAGCCGGGAGCATCTTTCCCGCGTGTTCAAGGAATACACCCTCGAGAGCGTCCACGGCTATCTGACCAACCTGCGGATGCAGCACTGCCGCAACGCCCTTGCCGCCGGCATGAGCGTGCTGGATGCCTGCTCCGCCAGCGGCTTTACAAATTACAGCAGCTTTGTAAAGAGCTTCCGCGCTCTCTACGGCATCACCCCGACCGAATACCGCGCCCAGCTCCGCATTCCGGCGGCAAAGGAATAAGCGGAAGCCCATAAAGCAACGCCCCCGGCAGCTTATGTTTGTGCTTCCACATAAGCTGCCGGGAGCGTTTGTATTTTGCAGCGCTATCCAAGCTTTTCACTCCATCGGCAGGCTGATGACCGCCTTTGCACCCTGCGGGATATTCTGCGCAAATTCTGCTTTTCCGCCGTGCGCGATGGCGATCTGCTCCACCACATGCAGGCCAAGGATGTGCGGAGCATTTTCGCAGGGCTCGGGGGCATTCATAGCCGCCAGCACAGCAGGTGGGTAGCCGCAGCCGTCATCGGCCACTGTCAGGCAAAAGCAGCCCCCCGCCGCTTCGGTGCGCACGGTGATGCTCACCCGGCCGGGATTGTGGCGGATGCTGTTGTTCAATAGGTTCTCAAGCAATCGTTCCAGCAGGGCGCGGTCTGCGCAAAGCATTGCCTGTTCGCTCTGCTCTGATTGCTCCAGCGCAATCTCACACTTTTTTTCCTGCGCGTTCTCGCAAAATTGCGCCACCAACGCGCGGAACAGCGGCCCCGCCCGGAGGCTCTTTCTGCGCAGCGGCTGTGCGCCGTATTCCAATTTGCTGGTCAGGTTCAGATCATCTATGAGGGTGCGGAGCTTTTCGCACTGGGTCCGTATGCCGGTCGCCTTCCGCCGGGAGGCCGCCGGCGTTTCTGCGTCCCGCTCCAGCTGCTCCGCCCAGCCCATGATCAGGGCTAGCGGGGTGCGCACATCGTGGCTGACCCCTGCGATCCATTGGGTGCGGGCATTGTCCCGCCGGGCGAGCATCTCGTTTTTGGCCTGCAGCTGGGCGCCGGTCCGGTTCAGCTTTTCCGCCAGTTCCCCTGCAAAGCCATTGGTAGGCAGCTGGACGCTCTGCCCCTGTGCCAGCGCATCCAGACCGTTTGCTACGGTCTCCAGCCGCTTTGCCCCCCGCCAGCTCAGCCAAAGGCAAAGCGCCAGCCCCAGCAGCAGCAATCCCAGCGCTGCCGCCGGGAGGATTCCGGCCATGTTCAGCACAAGCTCCGGCGAGCTGTACACGCTGTACCGCCAAAGGCTCCCCTTGGGCAGACCTATAACAAACAGACCGTAGGGTTCTTCCCAGCAGAACACCGGGTAATCCGCCAGATACCAGCGGGCAAACCGGGCAATTTCGCCGGCCGTATAGGTGTGGTTCAGTTCCTTCGGCAGCTCGTAGCTCCACCGGACAGCGCCGGCATCATCCAGCACCATGGCCCATGCATAGCCGTCCATCCATTCCTGCGGCGTGTGCGCTGCCCCCAGTGCCAGCCCGTCTGCCGTTTCCAACATAGCATCTGCAATTTCGCTGGAGGCGTATTCCCTCTGCGGCAGACGGCGGCCCTCCTGCCAGCCCAGCCACCCCAGCAGGGCAACGCCGGAAAACAGCAGCAAAAGCACAACGCCCACAGCGGCCAGCACATACCGCCGGATCAGCCGTGCAAAGGTTTTCAAGGCTCTCCCTCCTTTGTCAGCTTATAGCCGATCCCCCGCACCGTGCGCAGGAACCGCGGCGCACCGGGCTCGGTTTCCAGCTTTTCCCGCAGATGCCGGATGTGTACGCCCAGACTGTTCTCATAGCCATAATAATCTGCACCCCAGACAGCATCGCAGATGGCATCATAGGTCACGATATGCCCCCGGTTTTCTGCCAGCTTGCGCAGCAGGGCCAGCTCGGTAGCCGTCAGCGCCAATGTTTTTCCGTCGGGCAGGCTGACAACGGCATCGTTCAGGTCTACGCTGCGCGGCCCAAGCTGCAATACCGTTGGTTTTGCAGCTGACAATTCCGCCCGGTAAGCCCGCTGCAGAATATGCTGCACCCGCAGCAACAGCTCCTGCATCAAAAAGGGCTTTGTCAGGTAATCGTCCGCCCCCAGCCCCAGCCCGAACAGCCGGTCTGCATCCGCATCCCGTGCTGATAGAAATAACGCCGGCACATCCGCTTTGGCCCGCAGCGCACGGAATAAAGAAAACCCGTCCCCGTCCGGCAGGTTGATGTCCAAGATCATCAGCTCCGGCTGCCCGGCCGCAAAGGCGGCGCGTGCGCCCCCGCAGCTTTGTGCTGTGCGGATCTTCCCATAGCCTGCGCCGCGCAGCTGCTCACACAGCAGTGCCAGCAGATCGGCGTTGTCATCCACAATCAGGATTTTCGCATCATAAATGGTGTTCACAAGGCGTTTCCTCCTTTTCCCTCCCTACTATACCACAATTTTTGCGCCGCAAAAGAGAACGCCCGTAAATTTAAGCGCAAATTAAGCTATCCTTCCGGCAGGATTAAGATGACGGGTGTATTCTGGCAGCATTCCGAAAGGATCGTGAATGTGAAAGGAGAACCTTGTATGAAACCTGTGATTGAGACCCATGCCCTTTGGATCTGTGCGTCCCGGAGGGCTGCGTCTATGGCTTTTTAGGCCCCAACGGGGCGGGAAAATCCACCACAATGAAGATGCTGCTGGGCCTTGTGCATCCCACCGGCGGCAGCGTGGCGCTGCTGGGGCAGCCCATGAATGAGAAAAACCGTATCCCGCTGCTGCGGCAGACCGGCAGCCTGATCGAATCGCCCTCCGGCTACCTGCACCTGACTGCGCGGGAAAATCTGGCCATCGTTGCCGATCTGAAGGGCGTTGACCGCAGGGATACCCGCCGGGTGCTGGACATCGTACACCTGACTAAGGACGCTGACCGGAAGGTAGGGCAGTATTCCCTGGGCATGAAGCAGCGCCTCGGCATCGCTATGGCCCTATTGGGCAGCCCCAGGCTGCTGATTCTGGACGAACCCACAAACGGTCTGGATCCGGCCGGGATTCAGGAAATGCGCAGCCTTATTGCCTCAATGCCGCAGACCACCGGCGCCACCGTTTTGATCTCCAGCCATCTGCTGGGCGAGATCGAGCAGATGGTGGATCAGGTCGGCATCCTGAGTCACGGCAAGCTGCTGTTCGAGGGTTCGCTGCAGCAGCTGCAAAAGCACAGCCGGGGCGGCACGCTGCTGCGGGTGCTGGTAGCCCCCAAGGCTCTTGCCGTGTTGCAGCAGCAGGGGGTGACGGCCGCAAGGCTGACCGACCAGCCGGACACGCTGCAGCTTCCCCCGCTGCGGGATGAAGCACTGGCCGCGCTGATCCGCACCCTTGCCGAAAGCGGTGCCGGTGTCGTTGGGCTGACTGCACAGACCAAGAGCCTTGAGGACATCTTCCTCAGCCTGACCCAGACCAGCGGGGAGGTGGCGTAAGATGGCAGCTTTCCGTGCAGAACTGCAAAAAGCTCACCGTAGGCATGACCTTGCTCTCTGCCTGCTCATCCCCGGCATTGTCGTGCTGTGGGTGGGCGGCCTTGCCCCGGCAGACCCGGATGAGCTGGCCAACGGCTACAGTGCCCTGCTCTACAGCCTGCCGGTCATCGAGGCGATTCTGATGCCGGTGATGATGGCGGTACTGGCCTCCCGGCTGTGGGATATGGAGATAAAGGGCAATACCCCCAAGCTGCTCTACACCCTGCAGAGCCGCCGCAGCCTGTTTGCGGGCAAGGCAGTCTTTGGCGTGTCGGAGGTGCTGCTGGTCACGGTGCTGGAGCTGGTCTGCGTGCCGGTACTTGGGCGCGTCCACGGCTACACCGAGGTCTTTCCTACGGGGCAGCTGGCCTATCTGTTCGTCTGCACACTGGCCGTGGATTGTATGCTTTTCTTCGGCGAGTTTCTGCTGATGCTGTGGGTCGGCAATCCCCTTCCGGCGCTCTGCGTAGGTATTGTGGGGGCGCTGGTCGGGTTGTTCTCTGCCTTTATGCCGCCCATTGCCAGTTATTTTGTGCCCTTTGGGTACTACATTCCTCTGAGCGCCTACGAAGTGGCAAACTGGGACAAGGCCACCCACACCGTCACCTACGGCACCCGCCCCTTCAACTGGGGGCTGCTTGCCTTTACCCTTGCGCTGGGCGCAGTGCTGTTTGCCCTTGCGTGGCGCAAGGTGCAGGATGAGGAGGTATAAATCTATGCTGAAACGCTGTATTCTTGCGGAGAACCGCAAACTCCACGCATCCCCCATCTGGGTAATGTTCTTTGCGCTTCCCATTCTTTCGGCCACCTACGGCACCTTCAATTATCTGCAGAATCTTGAGATCCTCACCGATGGCTGGTACAGCCTGTGGACCCAGCACACCCTGTTTTATTCCATGCTCTTTTTCCCCGCCATGGTCGCCACCTATGCTGCCTACTTGTGGCGGCTGGAGCATCTGGGGCACAACTGGAACCTCATCATGGCAAGCCCTGTGCCGCCGCTGGACCTGTTTGCCGCAAAGTTTGCGGTGGTGGCAAAGCTGGCATTGCTGACCCACAGCTTTGTATTTGCGCTGTTTGTGTTCTGCGGTAAGGTATTTGCCCAGCTGCCCGGCCTGCCGCCGGTCACCTTGCCGCTCTATCTGCTGCGCGGGCTGCTGGGCGCGCTGGCCGTCATTGCAGCACAGCTGGTGCTGGCCATGGTCATACGCAGCTTTGCCGTGCCCATCTTTCTGGGCCTGCTGGGCGGCATTACCGGCATCTTTATCAGCTCCAAAGGCTTTGGACTCCTGTGGCCCTATTCTCTGATGCAACTCGGTATGAACTCCAACAAAAGCGCGGATACTCTGTCCGGAAGCTATGCACTGTTCGCCTTCAGCGGCCTGTTCTGGCTGGCTGCGATGTTCGCGCTGGCATGGCTGCTGCTGCGCCGGCAGGATGTGCGCGCATAAACTGCCCGCG
Organism: uncultured Oscillospiraceae bacterium; assembly: GCA_900540595.1. GTDB lineage: Bacteria > Bacillota > Clostridia > Oscillospirales > Ruminococcaceae > Gemmiger. Next base: position 28,083 of record UQGL01000023.1, on the reverse strand, counting down.
CACCGCTTTTTTATTGCTTTTTTCGATTTCCTATTGACAAGTTAGTTTGTTTAGACTAATATAGTCTATGCTAACTGTTAGCACTCACTAACTTTGTGAAAGGAGATCGGATCCATGGCAGACCAGCCCCGGCAGTTGACCGCCCCGCCGCACGCTGCAGCGCACCTGCTGCAGTATCACGATTTGATCGAGAGCATTGTCTCCGCGCTGGATGCCCGCGATACCTATACCGCCAGCCATTCCAACCGCGTTGCAGACATGGTCCTCGTGCTTGCAGCCGCACTGGGGCTGGACCCGGACGAGACCGCGCTTATCCATATAGCCGCCCATCTGCACGACATTGGGAAAATCGCCGTGCCGGACGCCGTGCTGCGCAAGACCGGGCCGCTGACCGCCGATGAATGGCAGGAGATGCGCCGCCACCCCGTCACAGGCTATACTATACTGCGCAGGGTCGCGGATTTTCAGGATATTGCCGTGCTGGTCCTGCATCATCATGAGCGTTGGGACGGCCGCGGCTACCCCGATGGCTTATCCGGGACCGATATCCCTTTAGGCTCGCGCATTATCGCTGTGGCGGACTCGATCGATGCCATGATGAGCAGCCGCAGCTACCGCGCCGCGATGACCGGCGCGGCATGCCGCTGCGAGATCGAGAAAAACAGCGGCATCATGTACGATCCCCGCGTGGCAAGCGCCGCGCTGGCGCACTGGGATACCCTGATCAGCCGCTATGCCGCCGATACGCCCCGCACCCCCTATTTTGACCGGCTCATGCTGGAGCGCACCCGCCAGACGCACGACTATCTGGTTGCCCATCAGGACAGCCGCATCACCCTTGCAGAGCTGGCGGCTAAGTTTCATCTCTCCCAAAGCTCCCTGAAGCTTTGCTTCAAGGCGCTCTATGGGGTGCCGGTGGCCGGTTATCTGCGCACCGTGCGGATGGACACAGCCGCGCGGCTGCTGCAGGAGAGCGATCTGCCTGTAGCGGAGATCGCGCACCGTGTCGGCTATGAGGACCCCAGCCGCTTTTCCGCTGCCTTCCGCCGCTATACCGGCCGCCGCCCCACAGAGCTGCGCCGCGTTGCCTGCCCGTGCGCTGAATAAAATCCAAATTGCACGATTCCTGTCTTTTTTACCTACCATTCAGATGGGCAAGCGTTGTAAAATAATTAGTAAACCTTCTGGGTTTATTTGTAAAATCCAGACCGTATACCGTATTAGGATAGTAAAGGGGAAATGAGTTATGAATTGGGCAAAGATCGGTCTGTTCGCAGGCGGCGCACTGTTCGGCTCCGCCGGTATTGAGATTTTGACCAGCAAGGATGCAAAGAAGCTGTACACCCAGTGTACCGCCGCCGTGCTGCGCATGAAGGATCAGGTCATGAAGACCGCCACCTCTCTGCAGGAGAACTGCGGCGATATTCTGGCCGACGCCAAGGAGATCAACGAGCAGCGCAACGCCGATGACGATGCCGTGATCGAGGACGCCGCTGACGAGAAGGCCGAGTAAGCTATGACGACTCGGCCGCAAGTCAGCTGCAGCCGTTACACCTCTGCTTTGATTTGCCGGTTACTGCAAAGGCTTTTCCCACTCGCGGAGAAGCCTTTTTATTGTTGGGAGCATAATTATAATGAAATGGAACATTCTGCATGAGAGCCGCGGGCGCATCCGCCTGCATCTCAACAAGCCGCGGCTTTCCATGGCCGAGGCCGACCAGCTGCAGGCTTACCTTGCCGATCTGCCCGGCGTGCGCGTCGCCGTTGTGTATGAGCGCACCTGTGACGCCGTCATCACCTACACGGGTGCCCGCACCGATGTACTGCACGGTGCAGCCGCCTTCCGCTTTGATGTGCAGGCCCTGACCGAGGTATCCGCCAACAGCCCGCGCGCCGTAAACCATGAGTATCAGGAAAAGCTCGTCAATCTGACGCTTTTCCACTTTGCGCGCAAGCTGTTCCTGCCTGCACCGATACGCTTTGCCTACACGGCGGTATGCAGTGTGCGCTACCTTTGGCACGGTCTGCGCTGCCTGCTGCACCGCAGACTGGAGGTCGAGGTGCTGGACGCACTGTCCATCGGGGTATCTATGCTGCGGGGGGACTTTTCCACCGCAGGCTCGGTCATGTTCCTGCTGCGGCTGGGTGAGCTGCTCGAGGAATGGACCCGCAAAAAGTCGCTGGGCGATCTGGCCCACTGCATGTCGCTGAATGTGGATCGCGTCTGGCAGCTTACCACCGAGGGCGAGGTTCTTGTCCCGATTTCGCAGATCCGCACCGGGGATGCCATCATCGTACATACCGGCAGCGTGATCCCGCTGGACGGCAGAGTGCTGGACGGTGAGGCCAGCGTCAACCAAGCCTCGCTGACCGGCGAGGCCGAGCCGGTGCGCAAGGCGGCCGGTGCTGTTGTCTATGCAGGCACCGTTGTGGAGGAGGGCCAGATCACCCTGACGGTTGAGCAGCAGGCTGGCAGCGGCCGCTATGACCAGATCGTCCGGATGATCGAAAACTCCGAAAAGCTGAAATCCGCCAGCGAGACCCGCGCCGCAGCGCTGGCCGATAAGCTGGTGCCCTACAGCCTGCTGGGCACGGCCGTCACCTATGCGCTTACCCGCAACGCAACGCGCGCCATCTCGATTTTGATGGTAGACTTCTCCTGCGCGCTGAAGCTCTCGATACCGCTGGCGGTGCTGTCCGCCATGCGGGAGTGCGGCAGCTACCACATCACGGTCAAGGGCGGCAAGTATCTTGAGGCACTGGCCAACGCCGACACCATTGTTTTTGACAAGACCGGCACGCTGACCCATGCCACCCCGACCGTTGTGCAGATCGTGCCGTTCGGCACCCGCACAGAGGACGAGGTCCTTGGCATTGCCGCCTGCCTGGAGGAGCATTATCCCCACTCGATGGCAAACGCCGTTGTGCAGGCTGCTTCCGCAAGGGGCATCCGCCATGATGAAATGCACAGCGAGGTGCAGTATGTCGTAGCGCACGGCATTGCCAGCACCATCGGCGGCGAGAAGGCCGTCATCGGCAGCCAGCACTTTGTCTTTGAGGATGAGGGCTGCTATATCCCGACGGCTGAGACCGCCAAATTTGACGCCCTGCCGCCGGAGTATTCCCACCTGTATCTTGCCATCGGCGGGGTGCTGGCCGGCGTCATCTGCATTGCCGACCCCCTGCGCGCGGAGGCCGCCGAGGTGCTTCGCCAGCTGCGCGGCCTTGGCATACAAAAGGCGGTCATGATGACCGGCGACAACGACCGCACGGCCTCTGTCATCGCAAAGCAGGTCGGTGTGGATGCCTACTATGCCGAGGTCCTGCCTGAGGATAAGGCCCGCTTTGTCGATGCCGAAAAGGCCGCAGGCCGCACCGTCATTATGCTGGGGGACGGCATCAACGACTCCCCGGCCCTGTCTGCCGCTGATGTCGGCATTGCGATCAGTGACGGCGCCGCCATTGCGCGCGAGATCGCGGACATCACGATTGCCGCCGACAGCCTGCGGGAACTGGTGACCCTGAAAGCCATCGCCAACGGTCTGCAGCACCGCACCCGCGCCAACTACCGCTTTATCATGAGCTTCAACAGCATGCTGATCGTGCTGGGCGCCATGGGCATTCTGCCGCCTGCGACCTCCGCGCTGCTGCACAATGCCTCCACCTTGGGCGTCAGCCTGAAGAGCATGACAAACCTGCTAACTTAACGAGTACCCGACCGCATCCCGGCTGCCCAGCAGCCGGGATGTTTCTTTTCCGCCTTACCCCATGTAAAAAACTGGTATAAGTTCCATAAAAGTCCTTGCAATCAATGTGTCTAAGTGATAAACTTATAACATTCTTTCATAATAATCGAGGGAAAGCGATACGAAAAACTGAAGGGAACTATCCACATGATGAACAACCATTTCCGGTGCATGGCGCTTCGGGGGCTGAGCCTTTTCACCGCAGCGGCCCTGCTTACCGCCTGTGCTGCCAGTCAAGCCGCTGCACCTGCCACCAGTGAGTCCACGGCACATGAGGCTGTCACCTTTATGGCACCATACCTGAATGTCGAGGCCTTTATCGACAAGGTCCACAGCATCTACCCGGAAGTGAATATCGAGATCGTTCCCTACAGCGGTGACAACACGACCTCCTGCATCCAAAATATGATCGAGGCCCATGACCTGCCGGACATCTGCACCGTCACGGTCTATAACCCGATGACCGATGACATGAGCGACCAGCTCATCGACCTTGCGGGCTATGATTTCACCGACAATTACATTGAATCCCGCCTGCAGGAGGTCACGGACAACGGTGCCATTTATCTGCTGCCCTCGGTCTACAACTGCTACGGCATCACCTACAACAAGACCCTGCTGCAGCAAAACGGCTGGACAGTACCCACCAGCTTTGCCGAGCTGGAGCAGCTTGCCGAAAAGGCTGAGGCTGCAGGTGTGGCGCTTTGCCTGCCGCAGAGCCAGTACCCCGGCTATGGGTTCCAGTATATGTGCAACATTGCGGACGCAGGCTTTCTCGGTACGCTGGACGGCAAACGCTGGCAGAAGGATTACCTGTCCGGCAAGGCCAATGTCAGCGGCACGCCGGGTATGATGGAGACCATGGCGTATATCCAGAAATGGCGGGACATCGGTATGCTGAACGGTGACGGCGACCCCACCAGCGACGAGGTGACCCGCCAGCGAATGATCAACGGCGATGCCCTGTTTTTGCTGGGCAGCACCAACGGCATTGTGGAGGCAGACGGCACCCGCGACAAGTTCGGCCTGATGCCCTACCTTTCCGAGGACGGCAGCCAGAATGTCTTTGTGCTGAATGTGAACCGCTATTTCGGCCTGAACAAGCGGCTGGAGCAGAACCCCCAAAAGCTGGAGGATGCTTTAAAGGTCATGCGTGTGCTTTCCACCGTCGAGGGCACCACTGCACTGTACCCCGAAACCAAAGTCAAAAGCAGCCTGATGCCCTTTAAGAACGCCAAAGCGAACGACACCTATTACACCGACATTGCCGATGCGCTGAATTTCGGCAGCACAGCACCCTTTATCTACTCCGGGTGGGAGAATACCATTGTGACCACCGGCAACAAGATGCTGGACTTTATGCGCGGCGATGCCACGATCGACGAAGTCATCGCCCAGCTGGACGCTGATCAGGATAAGGTCGTAAACAACACGCCCGATCTTATCACCACCGCGGCTGAGGACATCCCGCAGGAGGATTGCGCCCGGCTTGTGGGACGCTGCTTTGCCGAGGCCACCGGCAGCGATCTGGCCCTTGTCTCGCTGGGGACATGGATTTCCGGCAACCCCACTGAACAGAACCACTATGGCGTCAGCGGCAAGCTGTACGCCAAGGGGCTGACTGACTACGATTTGTCGGTCATTTTGCCCACAGGCTGGAATCGCACCATACAGACCGTGACGCTGACCGGTAGCCAGATCAATGACCTGCTCACCGAGGGCTACGATGCCTACGGCAACGGAAAATGCTATCCCTATGTGCTGGTAAGCCCCGCCGCCGTGCAGGAGGACAAGACCTATCAGGTCGCCATCTGCGGTGTCAGTGACAAGCTGGCGGCTGAGGCTGAGGTTGTGGATTCCGGCGTAGTGGGCATGGACGCTGCGAAGGCGTTTTTCGGCTCTTTTGAGACGCTGAGCCGTGCAAACGCCGCATGGGACGAAACGGAGCCGCAAAATGTGGAAGGATAAAAAATACCGCCGCATCCTGCTGGCCTGCATCTTCGCCAGCCTTGCGGCAGTCGCGGGCTTCTTTGTCCTGAGCCGGACCTATATCAAAAATCTTGTCTATAAAGAACGCCTGAACCAGATGGAGGAGATCACCCACCAGATGTTCCGCAATCTGGAGGATGTTATTGGCAACCGTTGGGCAGATGTCGATGTGCAGTGCAATTACCTGATTGGCACCGACCTGCAGACCGACACCGACCTGTATGCGTATCTGCAGCGGGTATCCGCCCTTTCCAATCTGGAAGAAAAGCAGATCACCCTGCTGGTCGTTGATTCCGCCGGGCGGTATTACACCCAGCAGGGCAACCGAGGTCTTTTGCGGGAGATGCACTACCTTGAGGACGACCCGGAATGGGTCAACTATGTTACCAACTCGCTGACGGAAAGCGATTCCCGCATGGTATTCTTAAAGCGGTTGGATACTCCCATCACACTGCAAGCCGGCACAGCGCAAATCAGCCTGCGCTACTACGGCATTGCGCAGAGCATGGAGCAGCTGAACACATACTTCCGCTGTGATGCCTACGATGACCACAACAGCGTGTATGTGCTGGAAAACAACGGCCTCAAGCTGTTCAACAGCAATAATACCGAGCTGCTGAAGGGTCAGAATGTCTACACTGTGCTTTCTCAAATGTCCTACCTGCACGGCTCGTCCTTTCAGCAGGCAAAGGCAGAGCTGCAAGAGAACGGTGTCTGCTACTCCAACGCCGTTCTGGACGGCACCGAGTATTTTTACTCCCTCAAGCAGATGGAAAACGCTGCATGGACGCTGGCGTTTCTGGTTCCGGCAGATGATGTTGCCACCAACACCCAAAAGCTGGTAGATTTGGTGACCGCCATCATTATAGGCTTTGCCACTGTCTTTTCACTTTCCACCATTCTGATTCTTTGGAGACTGCAAAGGGATATGCAGCGCGATGCCCTGCAGGCCGAGCAGGAGACAAATCTGCGTTTGGAAAGCTACAACCAGCAGCTTACCGCGCGCAATGCCGAGCTGAAGCGCGCGCAGGAGGTTGCTGTGGATGCCCTGCAGGGTGCCGAGCGCGCCAGCAAGGCCAAGACAGATTTCCTGTCCAACATGAGCCACGATATCCGCACACCGATGAACGCCATCATCGGCATCACCACCCTGATGAAAAACGAGCTGCACGAGCCGGACAAGCTGGCTGAGCATCTTGAAAAGCTGGAAAGCTCCGGGCGTCTGCTGCTCGGCATCATCAACGACATTCTGGATATGAGCCGCATCGAGAGCGGCAAGACCACCCTGAATATCGAGCAGCTGGACCTTCTGCAGCAGATCGAGCAGGTCGAGAGCGTTATCAGCGAGCAGGCCCACCAGCGCAATCAGGAATTCCGCGTGGTCACGACCTCGGTACAGCATGAGCATGTGCTGGCCGACCCCAACCGCCTGAACCAGATCTTGATGAATATCCTCTCCAATTCGGTCAAGTACACGCCCGCAGGCGGGCATATCCGGCTTGAGGTCGAGGAGCTTCCCCGCGATGCGCACTACGCCAAGTACAAATTCATCGTGCAGGATGACGGCATCGGCATGAGTGATGCCTACCAGAAAACCATTTTCGACCCCTTCACGCGGGAGGAAAAGTCCGGCACCAACCATGTGCAGGGTACGGGACTGGGTATGGCCATTACCAAGAGCGTTGTGGACCTGATGGGCGGTGTCATCAGCGTGGAAAGTGCCCCCGGCCAAGGCTCCCGCTTTGAGGTCGTGCTGGAATTTCCCATTGATACCGAGGCTGCCCTTGTGCAGAAGCCGGAGATCGATGATGCTCCGGCGGATAATTCCCTGCTGTGCGGCATGAAGTTCCTCTGCGCCGAGGACAACGAAATCAACTCGGAAATTCTGCAGATGCTGCTGGAATCCAAGGGCGCGACCTGCACGATCTACCCCGATGGACAGCAGATCGTAGATGCCTTTGCCAAGGTAAAGCCGGGCGACTACGATATGATCCTGATGGATGTGCAGATGCCCGTCATGGATGGTCTGGAGGCCACCCGCCGCATCCGCAGCAGCGAAAATCCGCTTGGCAAAACGATTCCCATTCTGGCCATGACGGCCAACGCCTTTTTGGAGGATATGCAAAAAAGCAAGGAGGCCGGCATGGACGAGCATCTCTCGAAGCCTGTGGACATTGCCATGCTTGAGCAGGTTGTGCGGCGTTTCCGCATTACCCCCCCCGCCGATAAATAGCGGCCGATCGCGCTTTATGCGCAGTGCTCCCCCGCCCTCTCCGTTTACCGCCAAAACAGACGCACTATAAAAAGAAAACCGAGCAGAATCCGCACCCTTCCGGGTGACTTCTGCTCGGTTATTTTTATGGCTTACGGTGCGTCAGGTGCGCAGCAGGGTGCCGCGCAGGCTTTCCAGTGCGGCAAGCCGCGCGCTGATGGCAAACAGGCTCGCGGCATGGGTCAGCTGCTCGGACTTTGCATCAAACGGAATGATGCGGGCCAGCACCGTGCTGTGATCTACAGCATCAAAAAGGACGCCCGCCCTGCGGCAAAGCTCGACCGTACGGTTGGCGCAGCCCGGCATCGTGCATAATGCGGCCACGGCATCCTCCGCAGGCGTGGGGCGTGCTGCGCCAGTATCACTAAGCTCCTTGCCCAGCACCGTGCCGAAATGCTTTGCAGCCCGCCGGTTCTCACACCGTCCCAGTAGGGGATCCTCGGCACGCATATCAAGCTCCATCGGTTCGCGCATGTAGCTGCTGTACCGCTGGGTCATTCGGGTGTATTCCCGCTGCAATTCCTTCCGGGTCAGTTCTGTATACTGCATACTTTTCCACTCCTCTACCTCATCTGCATCGCCTATTATACGCGGAAAAGGGCAGTGTGTAAAAAGTATTTTGTATATATCAGACATGTATAGTTCACATATCAGACCGTAAGCGCCACGGGCTTTCCGCGATTGGAACGCCCTCCCCTGCAAGCAGGCGGGCCTTTGTAGCCAGCCCGCCCGCATACCCGGTCAGGCTGCCGTCTGCCCCGACAACACGGTGGCAGGGTATGATGATCGAGATCGCGTTGTGCCCGACAGCGCCGCCCACCGCCTGCGCGGACATCCGCCGTTGGCCGTGCTTTTCGGCCAACTGAGCGGCAAGTGCACCGTAGGTCGTGGTTTTGCCGTAGGGGATCTGCAGCAGCAGCGCCCACACCTCCTGCCGAAAGTCCGACCCGATCGGATGGAGCGGCGGCGTAAAGTCCGGCACACTGCCGCTGAAATAGAGATCCAGCCAGCGTCTTGTCTGCGCCAAAATCGGCGTTTTTTCGTCCGTATGCACCGGGGCAAGCCCCTGCGCAAAGTAGCGCTGCCTCTCAAACCAAAGTCCGGTCAGCCCGATTTCGTCAGCCGCCAAAAGCAACCGGCCCAGCGGCGAATGATAATAGCCTGTGTACAGCATAGCAGCTCCCCCATGCAGCTCAGACGGTTTTCGGTTTTTTGCTGCCCGGCTTAGCGGATGCGTAGTCCCGCATACCCGGAATCGCACCGCCCGCAATGGCCCACAGGTACAGGCTGGCCACACTGCCATAAGGGCTGTAGCGGCGCCGGTATTTTTCAAACAGCCTGCGGTCGATTTTGCGGTGATGATAGAGCATCCGCAGTCCGCGCTGTATCGCAAGGTCATCGTAGCTCAGAACATCAGGCCGCTGCATACAAAACAGCAGGATCATCTCCGCCGTCCAGACACCGATGCCCTTCAGGCTGCTCAGCAACCGGATGACCTCCTCGTCCGGCATCTGCCAGATCTCCTCGATGCGGCACTCCCCGGTCTGCACCTTCCGGGCGAAGTCTGTGATATACTCCGCCTTGCGGTAGGTAATGCCCAGCTTTTGCAGCTCGGGCACCCCCGCCGCAAGGATATGACCGGCGTCAACGGTGCCAAGGGTCTGCTGCATCCGCTGCCAGATCGTTTCCTGCGCCTTGGTGGAAATCTGCTGCCCGACGATCTGATGCACTACCGATGAAAAGAGATCGCCGTCCACCGCGCGGTCAATATGGCCGATCTGCTCGATCGCCGCACCGAGCCGCTTGTCCTTCCGGGCAAGATATTCGGTTTCCTGCGCGCCGTATTCAAAGTACATCCCAGCACCTCCCAGCTGCCGGCCAATCGCTCACCAATTTGCCGGGTGCCTTTTATAAGCGCCGCTTACACCCGCACCAGATCGTATTCCTGCGTGCCAAGGCCGAGGGCTTCGGCCACATCGATCGTGTGGGTGCCGTGGCGGCTGTTGACGCGCTCCATAAAATGCTCGCGGCCGGGGTCGTTGCTGTTGCGTACCAGATCAATGCAGGCGCGGTCCAGCGCGACCGGATCAAGACTGGACAGGATACCCACATCGTTCATGCAGGGATCCTCCGCCACGGCACAGCAGTCGCAATCGACCGAAAGGTTCTTCATGACTGCCACATAGGCGATCTTCCCTGCAAAATGCTTTGCCACGGTGGAGGCGGCATCGGCCATAGCCTCAAGGAAGGTATCCTGCTCGGCCGTGTTCTCCCACAGAATATTCTGGTCGGTGACCTTGCCGCCGGTGTGGATATAGGCCTTGCCCGCGCTGGATGCGCAGCCGATGGACAGCTGCTTCAGCGCGCCGCCGTAGCCGCCCATCGGGTGGCCCTTGAAGTGGATCAGCACCAGCATACTGTCGTAGTTTTCAATATTCTTACCCAGATAGTTGACCTTGAGCACCTTGCCGTTCTCAACCGGCCACTGCACATCGGGGCCCTCGGCATCCATAATATCGACATCAAACAGGTCGCTCCAATGATGTTTTTTCATCAGCTCAATATGCTTGGGCGTTTCGTTGCGGGCGCCGCCGTAGGCAGTGTTGCACTCGACCACCGTGCCGTTCACGGCATCAATGACCGGCTTCATAAACTCGGGGCGCAGGTAGTTCTGGTTGCCGTCCTCACCGCTATGGACCTTGACGGCCACCTTGCCGGGCAGATCAACGCCCAGCTGGCGGTACATCTTCACGACTGCCTCCGGGGTAAGCTCATTGGTAAAATACACGGTTGCTTTTTCCATAGAAGATTTCCTCCCTGTAGTAGTTCCTGCAAGAAAAGGCGCACCGTCTCTGCGGCATACCCAAAGCAGATATTTTGTTACTTATTATAGCACTTTTCTTGCGTTGTGGAAAGCCGGTTGTTGCTTTATTTCGCCTTCCATGGTATACTGATTCATATTTTTGTCGAAATGAGGTTTTATTTTCATGTCAAGAAATAGCACGATGGATCTGACCACCGGTCATCCGCTGAAGCAGCTGCTGTTTTTTTCGCTTCCGCTGGTGGCCGGGACCCTGTTCCAGCAGTTCTATTCCTTTGCCGATACCGTTATGGTCGGCCGCTTTCTGGGCGAGTCCGCGCTGGCCGCTGTCGGTACGACCTATTCGCTGCATTTTTTGACACTTGGTTTTGTGCTGGGCGCGTGTGCAGGCTTCGGTATTCCGCTGGCACAGGCTGTGGGCGCAAAGGATCGCGACGAATTCCGGCGCTATTTCTGGAACGGTGTCTGGCTGTGCTGCCTGCTCGGCGTTGCTTTTACCGCACTGACCTATGCGTTCGCGGTGCCCATGCTGCGGCTCATCCACACCCCGGAGGATATCCTGCCCCAGGCAGCAAGCTATATCCGCATCATCTTTTTAGGCATACCGGCGTCTATTTTGTACAACTTCTGCGCCGGGGCACTGCGGGCCGCCGGGGATTCCCGCCGCCCCACGCTGTTTTTGTTGGTATCCAGCTTTTTAAATATCGTGCTGGACTATCTGCTGCTGGCGGTATTCCCGCTGGGTGTGGTTGGTGCTGCCCTTGCCACCGTGGCCAGCCAGCTCGTCAGCGGACTGCTAAACCTGTACTGGCTGGCCTGCAAAACTGATTTGCTGCAGAGCTGTGCCGGGCTGCGCGGATTCTCCCGCCGCCATGCCGCCGCGCTCTGCCGCGTCGGCCTGCCGATGGGGTTTGAGTACTCAGTGTCGGCCATCGGCGCTGTTTTGCTGCAGAGCGCCATCAACGCGCTGGGCACTGCCGCCATTGCAGGCCAGACGGCGGGCGATAAGATCCGCCAGATGTTCACCCTGCCGATGGAATCCGTTGGCATGGGCATGGCGACCTTTGTGGGCCAGAACGAGGGTGCCCGCCGCTACGACCGTATCAGGCAGGGCATTCGGGACGGCCTTATCATCCAGTGGATCTATTGCGCAGCCGCCTGGGTGGTACTGTTCTTCGGCAAGACTGCCTTTACCCAGATGGTGCTGGGGCAGGCCTCCGATCAGGCCGCAGTGCTGTCGGTGGAGTATCTGACCGTCATCAGCTGCCTCTTCTGCTTCCACGGTTCCCTGATGATCCTGCGCAATACCCTGCAGGGCATGGGCTACAGCCTGCACGCTGTCCTCAGCGGCGTGGGAGAGCTGATCGGCCGCGCTGTTTGCGGCTGGGCTGCCGTATCCAGCAGCAGCTTTCTGGGCATCTGCCTTGCAAACCCCGCCGCCTGGGCGCTGGCGCTGGCCTACTGCACCGGTATGACGATCCACTTTTTAAAGCAGCGGCAGACCCAGCCCTGTTGAGGCGTTTTGACTGCTCTCTCTACTGCCATAGCGGAACATTTTATTTGAGGCAACACCGCACAATTCCCGCCTTACGGCTTAAGCACCGCTCCGGCGGCTGCGGCACGGCATCTGCGTTGCCAAAATGCTCGATAATACACAAAGTATTATCTGCGCTTTTGGCTTAGCAGCTGCCGCACCTCGCTCGCCGTATCGGCACTTAGAATTATGCGGTATTGCCTTGATTTTCTATTGCACTGCGGGCAGACCTTTTACGGTCTGCTCTTTTTATTTGCAGGCTTCCTCAGTTCTCGACAGGTCGGCCGCTTATATGCTATACTGGTACTATTATACAAAGGAGGCGCATCCGCCATGAAGCGCAGCAATATCCATCTGCAGTACAACGCCCCTGTCACGCTGACCTTTTTCTTTCTGTCGCTTGCTTCGCTGGCGCTCGGTCATCTGACCAACGGGTGGACAACCCATCATCTTTTCAGCGTCTACCGCTCTTCGCTGGCTGATCCGTTGTTTTTTGTCCGGCTGTTTGGTCATGTGCTGGGGCATGCAGGCTGGGACCACTTTATAGGCAATATGCTGCTTTTCCTTGTCATCGCGCCCCCGCTGGAGGAGCGCTACGGCAGCCGCACCCTGCTGAGCGGCATCCTCATGACCGCGCTTGTGTCCGGCATCCTGCAGTGTGTGCTGTTCCCCTCCTCCGCTCTGCTGGGTGCCTCCGGCATCGTGTTTATGCTCATCATGCTGTCCAGTCTGGCCGGCAGCCGGAACGGCGGTATTCCGATCACTCTGATCCTTGTCGGTGCGCTCTACCTGAGCCAACAGGTATATGATATTTTGTTCGTGCAGGACAATGTAGCCAACTTTATGCACATCGTCGGCGGTGCCTGCGGCACGGGGTTTGGTTTTGCCGTGCGCCGAAAATAATACGCGGAGGTTTCCCTCATGAAGATCCTTATCACCGGTTTTGATCCGTTCGGCGGGGAGTCCGTCAACCCGGCCTATGAGGCTGTCAAGCTGCTGGCCGTCGGCAAGCCGCTGGGAACGCCCAGCATGGATCTGCACCAAATCGCGCGCGGCCTTACACTTGCGGTAGAAGCAATCGTCGAAAACGAGCGCGGCCTTACCGTGAATCGGTGATTGTGATAAATGCCTTTATAAAGAATGTCCCTTTGGGTTGGCCTTCTCAAAAATCGTCACCACTGAAATCACCCGCATCGGAATCGCTTATGTCGTATGCGTCTGTACCGCTGTCAAACTCATCCATCAGTGCCTGGCGTTGCTCCTCCTCTTCCCGGATATTGTCCATTGCGAGAGAGTAATGTACATACCCGTCAATCCCCTTGCCGTAAATCCCGAAATCCATATCCTTCAGCATAGCGGTTACCTCCGTCTTTTTTGAGGAAAGGAGCCTTTCCCTTCGATACTTCTATTATAAATCATCGGCTGACCCATAATTTGTACTTTATACACGGTAGCAATAATTGTATAAAAAGTCACGCTCCCTGCAGATCACTCATTCACTGAGGATCGGCAGATTGTGGGCGAGGTCACGCCCGCGCGGCAGAGCTTTTGCAGATCGCCGCCAACTGCCGCCGCGTGCCGGAAAACCCGCCGCGCACCTTCTACGAAGCCATGCAGTTTTTGTGGTTCGTGCAGGCAGGCGGCATTTTAAGCGAGAATCCGCTTTCCCTTAACCCCGGCTGGTTTGACCAGTATATGGATTCCTATTATGAGAAAGATGTACAGGCCGGCATCCTGCAGCCGGACTTTGCGCAGGAGCTTGTCGATGCGCTCTGGCTCAAATACTCCGAGTGGGTGTGGACGATCTCTGCCAACACGGCGGACTATTTTGCGGGGTACAACCAGTTCCAGAACCTGACTGTTGGCGGCAAGACCCGCAGCGGTGTATTGTACCGCGTTTGCTGGTTTGTATAGTACAAGTGTAGACATTTTTCCCGCCCATTGCAACCGCATTTCAGCGAGATTTCCGGCTTTCGGTTATAGCAAAAAAAGCCGGGCGCTCTCAAACGGGAGCGCCCGGCTATATTTATTGACTATGCTTCAGATCAGTTTGCCTTCTGGGCTTTCTTGGCGGCCTTCTGGGCCTTCTTGAAATCCTTGTAGGCCTTGTACTGCTCAGTCTTACGCAGCTTGCGGGCACCGAGGATCCAGAGGATCAGGCCCAGCACAAAGAGGATGCCGGAAACCCTGACGACAGCGATAACTGCTGCAACGATGGTGGGACGGATCACCTTGATGGTGGTGTCGGCACCAACGCCGTTCATACCGCAGGAGTTGGCAATGGCATACAGGTTGTGGTGGCAGGCCTCGCGCATGGCGGTGACGATGACGGGGTCATTCTTGTACTTGGGCAGGGTGTCGGTGACGAAGGACATCATGGCATCGTAGATGGACACGCCGGCCATGACGCCATCGGGACCGTTGACATACTGGGTCAGCACGTTATCGGTGATGACCATGCCATCGCAGCCCCACTCGTTGCGCAGGATGCCGGTGACCAGACCGTAGTTGCCGCCGGACCAGACAGCACCCCAGCGGGTGTAGGCGATCATAACGCCGTTGGCGTTGCCGACCTCAACAGGAGCCTGGAAGGCCTTCAGATAGACCTCACGGGCAGCCTGCTCGTTCACCCAGACGCCCAGACCGATACGGTCCTGCTCGCAGTCATTCAGCGCAAAGTGCTTCATGACAACGTGGACGCCCTTGTCCTGAATGGCAGCGACCTCGTAGGCGCTCATCATGCCAGACAGGAAGCCATCCTCAGAGTAGTACTCGAAGTTACGGCCGCCGTAGGGGGTGCGGTGGATGTTGTTGCCGGGGCCGTACAGACAGGCAATGTTGGCCTCCAGGCAGTTGTTGCCGATGACCTTGCCGATCTCGGTCATGATCTCGGTGTTGAAGGTGGCAGCCATAACGTCCTCAGAGGTGAAGGCGGTGGCGGTCAGCTGGCTCTTGTCGTTGCCCAGCAGGCTGGCGGTCAGACCCTGAGGGCCGTTCTCGTCACGGGTACCGGGAGCCTCCACGCTCTTAACGGGCATGGTCCAGTGGAAAGCATCGCCGATCAGAGAGTTCATCTCATCGAAGGTCATCTGATCCAGCAGCTCGTCCCACTTGGGATCGTTGTAGTCGAGGCCGATCATGTCGTACAGCTTGACGCCGTTCTTGGCGCCGAGGGTGGGCATCTCAACGCTCTCGTAGTCGGCAGCGTCGTAGCGGACCTCCTGCAGGTCCTTCTTCAGCAGCTCGGTCAGGGTCAGCTTGACGGTCTCGGTGGGCAGGGTGCCGTTCCAGTCAGAGCGGCTCAGCCAGGTGACAGTCTCATCAACGCCCTCATAGAGGTTGGGGTCAGCGCAGGACAGCTGGTTGGTGATCTCGGTGCCGTTCTCGCTGGTGGCGTAGGTGGTGGTATTGAGAGCGTCCTCGGTCCAGGTGTAGGTCAGGTCGGCGTTGCCATCGGCAGTCATCTTGCCGTTGGTGTTCTCGACCGTGAAGCCCTTGGCAGCCAGAATGTTGTTGACAGCGTTGTGGGCATCGGTTGCGGCGGTGAAGTAGTAGTCACCGGCGTCAAGGATATAGGTGCCGGCACCGTAGGTGTCGTAGGAAGCGATGTCGCGCTTGTTGACGGTCATGGACAGCGTCTCGGAAGCGCCCGGCTCGATCATACCGGTCTTGCCGAAGCCGACCAGAGAAACAGCGGACTTCTCAACGCCGTTCTGCTTGTCGTAGTCGGTGTAGGGGCTCTGGACATAGACCTGCACGGTCTTTTTGCCCGCCATGGCACCGGTGTTGGTGACCTTGACGGTGACGGTGTAGGTGTCATCGGCGGCATTATAGTTGACCTTCATGTCGCTGATGTCATAGCTGGTGTAGCTCAGGCCGTAGCCGAAGGGGTAAGCCACGATGTCGCCGTAGGCGTAGTCGCCTGCGTTGCCGCTGCCGGTGACGAAGTCCTCGTAGCGGGTCTCGTAGTACTTGTAGCCTACATAGATGCCTTCCTGATAGATCATGTAGGACTTGCTCTTTGCGGGCACATCGCCGCCCTCAACATAACCCTCATAGGTGCTGGGGGTGAAGTTCCACATAGCGGGGGCGCTGAAGTTGTCGTAGCAGTAGGTATCGACCAGGCTGCCGGAGGGGTTGACCTTGCCGGTCAGGATCTCGGCAACGGCGTTGATGCCGGAGATGCCCACGTCACCGATCCACAGCGCGGCGTCGATGTCGTACTCGTTGTTCTTGAGGAAATCGACCTGCAGGGCGTTGGCGGAGTTGATCAGCACGATGGTCTTTTTGACGATGCCGTTCTTCTTCATCTCGGCAACGTTCTGCAGCATGGCCTTCTCGTTCTCGTCGAGCGCCAGATAGTTGACCTCGCCGTAGGCAAGGTCAGCGCCCTCGCCGCCAACGCGGGAGAGGGTGACGATGGCGGCATCGCCGTACTGGGCAACGCTGTTCTTCACATCGTCGGTGTAGACATCCCAGGGCACCTCAGCGGTGACCTCACTGGCGGTGGCAACGGTGCCGCTCTTGGAGCGGGCGTAGTCCTTGCCTGCGCCGACGGTGTAGAAGTCCCACAGGGTGGGGTTGACGGTCACACCAACCTTCTCGAGGGCGGTGCGCAGGGTGTCGGCGGTGGAGGCATCAATGTTGCCGGAGCCGGTGCCGCCGTACACGAGGTTGACACTGCTGTTGGAGAAGGTGCTGACTTTGGCATCGGCAGCCAGAGGCAGCGCATTGTTGTTGTTCATCAGCAGGGCAGCGCCTTCAGCCTCGACCTGCTGGGTCAGGGCCAGACCGTAGTCGACCATCTCCTCGGCAGAGTTGAAGTCACTGGTGTAATACTGGGCGTTGGTGTCCTCGTTCTGCAGCTTCCAGAAGCTACCGCCGAAGCGGGCCGCCATGGTGTTGTCGAACTTTACGGCAAGCACGGACAAAGGCACGGAAATGACCATAACGACCGCACACAGGATCGTCAGGATCTTCCACGCCAGAACGTTCTTGCGCTTTGCCTGTTTGTAGGCTTTTTTGAGCGCTTTCTTTTGGGCTTTGATCTCGTCCATGATTCTCTCCTTGTTTTTTCTTTAACAGTTTATCTGTTATCGCTATTGTACACAATTTGCTACTGCCATTTCAATAGCTTGCGATAAACGGTCGCATTTCATGCATATTCGGTTTTTCAAGAACAAAAAAACCGGTCGTTCGTTTGTGCACAATGCACAACAAATGGCCGGTATATCTGGTAATTGCGCTTGCTTCTTCGCTGGTTCGCGCGCTGCGGTGCCCTTAATACTCTATCCCCTCCCGCGCGGGAATGCCCTGAGTGTAGGGGTGCCGGACCGCGCGCAGCTCGGTCGAGTAGTCGGCGGCCTCCTGCATCCACGGTGCCGGATCACGGCCCGTCAGCACGACCTCTCTGCCCTGCTTTGCCATTGCTGCCGCCTGCCGCAGCAGTGCCTCGTCCACAAGCTGATGCCGACAGGCCGCGCAGGCCTCGTCCAGCACCAGCAGGTCAAAGGGGGTATCCAGCGCGGCGCGCAGCGCCGCCGTATTGTGCTGCCGGGCCTCCGTGCGCTCGGCCTCGGTCATGAGCCATGTAAACTTTGCGTTGGGGCAGGCATGGACCTCTGCACCGCAGCGGCGCAGCAGAGCGATCTCTCCGCTGGTGCCGTCCTTTAAAAATTGCAGCACCACCACGCGGCGGCCGTGGCCGAGCGCACGCAGTGCCAGCCCCATAGCCGCCGTGGTCTTGCCCTTGCCGTCCCCCCAGTACAGATGCAGCATGGCGCCAGCCTCCTTATAATGTATAAGCCGTTTGCAAAAAGCGCTTTTCGACAGGCTCACTCTATAATAATGTAAATTCAGTATACTGCAAGGCCGCCGCCGTGTCAATTACAGGGCGGCCGCCTGCTTTTTGCAAAATACGCAAAAGCGCCCCGCCAGAGCATTGCAGCATCGGGCGGGGCGCAGGGTATATGCTTGTATTCAGCTTATGCCTTCACGGTCGGCTTAATCTTCTCTGCAAGGATGCAGAGCAGCACAGTCAGCACCATGGCGGGCAGGGTGTAGCCCACGGGGGTGTCCACCCCCATCAGCAGGCGGTAGGCAAGGAAGCCGATCAGCCAGATCACAAGGTTCCGTGCATCGGCGGCCACCGCAAAGCGGTCACGCCTGAGGATAAAATGATCTGCGATCTGCACGGCGATCATCGGCGCAAAGACCGAGCCGATCAGATACAGGAAGCCGGTGATGTCGTCCATCGGGAAGAGGATCGCCCCCGCGACACCGATGACCGTCACAGCGATGGCGGTCTTTTTGCCGTCCAGCTTGGGCGTCAGGCTCTCGGCAGAGATACCGGCGCTCCAAGCATCGAGGAAGGTCGTGGTAACGGTCGAAAATACCAGAATCACGAGTGCGGCAATGCCCAGACCGGCCTTGACCATGATGACGGCAATGTCATACTCACCGGTGAAGATGGCCGCGCCCATGCCGATGACATACATCCAGCAGGATACAAGGCCGTAGACGATCACGCTGACCCATGTTGCCTGTGTCGGCTTTTCAGCATCGCGGGTATAGTCGCTGATCAGCGGCAGCCACGACAGAGGCATCGCCACCGCCAGCTCCACCGCCGCGCCGAAGGTCAGGCTTTCGCCGGTAAGGTCGGGCATGGCATTGCCGGAGAAGAAGATGACCTTGCACAACACCAGCGTAAGCACGAACAATGCTGCCATCGTCAGCTTGTTGAGCCAGCCCAGATCGGTGATGCCCACCGCGATCCAGAGGATGATCAGTGCGCCGATCACCAGACACCAGACCCAGCGGCCGATGTCAAAGATACCGCCGACAGCCAGTGCGCCGTCATAGATCATAATGGCCGTCCAGCCGACAAGCTGCAGCACATTCAAAAAGGCGAACAGCAGGCCGCCCTTCTGGCCGAAGCTCATCTTGACGGTCTCCATGGCGCTGCGGCCGGTGCGGCCGCCGATCAGGCCCGCCAGCAGCATCATGGCGCAGCCGATGATATGTCCGACAAGGATCGCTGCCAGACCCTTGGCCATGCCCAGCGGGGCAAAGGCCGTGCCTGTTAAAATCTCCGCCAGCGAAACACCGGCGCCGAACCAGATCAAACCGTTCTGAAGGGTAGATGTCTTTTTCATTCGGTGAACTCTCCCTTCAGTGCGAACATGTGATCCATCGGGCCGGAGCCGTGCCCGAGGTCGAGCATGGCAGCCAGTGCGCCCGAGATGTACGCCTTGGCGCGCTCAACCGAGGTGTCGAGGTCATAGCCCTTGGCAAGGTTAGACGCAATGGCGCTGGACAGTGTGCAGCCGGTGCCGTGGGTATTGGGGTTGTCAATGCGGCGGCCGCGGAACCATTTGCCTGCGCCGCTGCGCCAGAGCAGATCATCGGCATCGTTGATCTGGTGGCCGCCCTTGCACAGCACGGCACAGCCGTATTTCTCGCTGATGGTCTGCGCGGCCTTCTCCATATCGGCGGCATTTTTGATGGACATGCCGGAGAGTATCTCTGCCTCGGGGATGTTCGGGGTCAGCACCTCCGCCATCGGCAGCAGCCTTGCGGTCAGTGCATCCACGGCATCGTCCCGCAGCAGCTTGGAGCCGGAGGTTGCCACCATAACGGGGTCCACCACAATGTGCCTAGCGCTGTACTCCTGCAGCTTGTCGGCGATCGTGCCGATCAGCTCTGCCGAGGATACCATACCGATCTTGACGGCATCGGGGTAGATGTCGGTAAAGACCGCGTCAAGCTGCTCAGCCAGAAAATGCGGGGTCGTCTCAAAAATGTCGGTCACGCCGGTCGTGTTCTGGGCAGTCAGGGCCGTGATGGCGCTCATGGCAAAAACGCCGTTAGCGGTCATCGTCTTGATATCTGCCTGGATACCGGCGCCTCCGCTGGAATCACTTCCAGCAATGGTCAATGCTGTTTTCATCGTAATACTTCCTTTCTATCTGTACAGCAAGGTTTTATAACGCGGCACAAGGTGGTGCCCCCGATGTACCGCGAGGGGGGTAAGTTGGTTTGCAGGGGTCAGGGCACGCCCGCCCCTGCCGCGCGGCGGAAATTCACATCTCTGTAATGGGAACTTCCCCCAAGCACTTCACATATAGATCCGCCGCCTTTTTCAATCCGGGCTGGTCGGCTTCGCCGTTGGCATCATACACGCCGACGGTGATAAACCCTGCGGCTTTGGCGGTTTGCAGGGCGTAGAGGCTGTCCTCAAACACCACTGTCTCGCACGGGGCGGTGCCCAGACGCTCGGCAGCCATCCGGTAGATGTCCGGCTTATGCTTGCTGACGCCGATCTCCCCTGTTGTGAAGATCTCGGTAAAATATTTGAGCAGTCCCAGCCGCGCAAGCGCCCTTGTCACATGGCCCCGCGGGCTGGAGGTCGCCGCTGCCATCCCGATGCCCCGCTCTGCCAGAAATGCCAGCAGCTCGGGGGCACCGTCCTTGGCGGGGACCTCGTCGTAATAGTAGTCCTGCAGCATCTCCTCGATGCCCGCGCTGACCTCCTGTGCCGTCATGGGCAGCGCGTACCGCGTCTGCAGGTAGGCTGCCCCCTGCTCCATACTCATGGAAAAGAGGATCTCATTCAGGCCCGGCTCCGGCGCAACGCCAAGGCGGCGCAGATACCGCGCCCCCAAATCATTCCAGATGCTCATGGAATCCAGCACAACGCCGTCCAAATCAAAGATTGCACCGTTACACATGCAGCATCTTCTCCGTTGCCAGCCTGAGGTCTGCAGAGGCCTTTTGAATATCCTTCGCCGCGTAGATGGCGCTGATAACCGCCACGCCGCAGATGCCGCTGCCCGCAAGCTGCGCCACATTCGATTGTGCAATGCCGCCGATGGCCACGACCGGAATGGATACCGCCGCGCAGATGGCCTTAAGCGTCTCATAGCTCACATCATCGGCGTCATCCTTGGAGCCGGTCGGGAACACCGCACCAACGCCGAGGTAATCTGCACCGTGCTTTTCTGCCAGAACTGCCTGCTCGACGGTCTGCGCCGACACGCCGAGGATCTTGTCCGGTCCCAGAAGGGCGCGGACATCCTGCGCCTCCATATCGCTTTGGCCCACATGCACACCGTCCGCATCCATCTCGCGGGCAATCTCGACATTGTCATTGACGAGGAACGGCACGCCGCGCTCACGGCAGAGTGCCTGCAGTTCCTTTGCCTCTGCAAGAAAGTTTGCTTCATCAAGGGTCTTTTCCCGCAGCTGCACCATCGTGACGCCACCGTCCAGACTCTCGCACACGACATCGACCAGCCGGCGGCCGTCCAGCCAGTGGCGGTCGGTGACAGCGTAGAGCAGCAGGTCCTTTTTATCGCAGTTCATACCGTGCGCCCCCGTTCAGCGTCTCGCCGTCCATATTGTAGATGGCGTCAATGATGCGGTTGCGGTAGGTGGAGTTGCCGTCACCCTCGGCCATATGGCTCCAACCGATCTCACCGGCCAGACCCATGGCGCAGACAGCGGCAGCAGCAGCCTCCAGCCGATTGTCGGGGTTGGCTACAACAAAGGCCGTCATCATGCCGGAGAGCTGGCAGCCCGTGCCGGTGATCCTGCCCATCTCGGGGCGGCCGTTGCGGATGACATAGCAGCTCTTGCCGTCACTGACAAGATCGATCGCGCCGGTCACGGCCACGATGGCGCCGCTCTTGGCGGCAAAATCCTTGACGAACTTAACAGCATTGTCAAGATTTTCCTCAGTCACCGCGTCAGCTACATCGGCATCAACGCCCTTGGTAGTGCCGCTGCCCAGCGCCAGCGTCTTGATCTCCGAGATATTGCCGCGGATGACGGTGAAGCGGATCTTCTCCATCAGCTCCACAGCGGTGTTGGTGCGCAGCGCAGAGGCACCCGCGCCCACGGGGTCAAGCAGGACCACATGGTCCAGCTCGTTCGCCTTTTTGCCGGCGCGGAACATCCCCTCAATGCTGCGCTGGTTCAGTGTGCCGATGTTGATGTTCAGGCCGCCGCAGATGGCAGTGATGTCCTCGACATCCTCCGGCTCATCGGACATGATGGGGCTGCCGCCGCAGGCCAGCAGAATGTTGGCCACATCATTGACGGTGACATAGTTTGTGATATTGTGGACCAGAGGCACGCATTTACGCACATTTTCGATGCAGGTACCCAGCATACAAAAGCACTCCTTTGTAAATAAAAATGCGGACATGCCCGCAGAGGCACATCCGCATCAAGACGCAAAAAAGCGCAGAAACGACTATTTCCCTACGTTGGCATTATCCAAATCAGGTTACGGGTCAGGGCAATACAGCCCACTCTCAGCCTGCTTTGCGCAAGCTCCCCATTTCTGTACAGTTTTTACAGTAGCACACTATTCCGTTTTTTGCAAGGTGGTTGTCCGATTTTTTTGTATTTTTTTGCAGAAATCCTCTGCCGCCCCGCCAAAGCGGGTCAAGCAGATGGCTCCTTCTTTTGGCGCATCGGTATCAGGACCCGCAGCTCAAACCAGCCGTCATGGGTGGTGATGGTGGCCGTGCCGCCGTACTTGGCGGCCGTGTTCTGGATGCTCTTGACGCCGAAGCCGTGGTAGCGCCCGTCTGCCTTGGTCGTCACGGGCAGGCCGTTTTCAAACTGCAGCTCGCCGTCATAGCAGTTTTCAATGCGGATGGCTGCAAAGCCCTTTTGCCGCGCCACACTCAGATGGATCAGCCGCCGCTCCGGGTCAGCGACCTTGGCTGTACCCTCGATGGCGTTGTCCAGCGCATTGCCGAACAGGTTGCTGATATCCATCACATCCATAAAGTCGAGTGCCGCACCGTCCGCGACCACCGTCAGCTGGATATTCTGGGCACGGCAGGTCAGGCTTTTGCCGGTCAGCACCGTGTCCAGCACCTTGTTGCCAGTGTCGTTCTGGGCTTCGTAGGCCTTGATCTCTTGCTCCATCCGGTCCAGAACGGCGTTGCGCTCCTCCCCGCTCTCCGACCGCAGCACCGCGATCTGGTGCTTCAGGTCATGGTATTTCTGGTTGATCAGATCCACGCTCTCCTGCTTGGCCTTGTAGTTCTCATACTGCAGATGCAGCATGTTGCGCAGGGCATCGGCCTCCCGCTGGGTGGAAAGATCACACAGCTGCGATTGATAGGCAAGCAGCAGCGCGACACCCCCGAAGTAAACAACCGAGCGCATGGTGTAGATCTCCATCGTGCCGCGGGCCGAAAAGGGCGTTTTAAGGGTCGTATAACTGATGCTGCTCAGGATATAGACCGCTGCCGCCAGACCGGCCGCAATGGCCGCCGTGCGGGGGTGGATGTCAAGCTGGACGCTGCCGATGTTTCCGCCGTCCTCGACCAGCCACATCAGCCCGAAGATCAGCCCGAACCCCACCGCAATAAAAAGCACCAGCGCCGGCAGACCCTGAAGCAGCGGGTTATCCTTGGCAAAGTAGACATACATCTGCCATGTCAGCGATGCCGCAAAACCGGCCAGTATAAAGGCGCGCGTACAGAAAAACACGACCTGACACCAGTCGGCGCGGGTCGCCGCCGTCATAAAGAGCAGCATAAGCGCCACCGACACGGCGTACAGCACATTGAACCGCCAGCCGTCAAAGCCGTCTGTTGCAACCAGATAGACCACCAGCACGGCGAACGCCCCTGTATAGAGCACCGCCCGTCTTGCACCGCCGCAGCGCGGCGGCAGAAAACGCAGATACAAAAGGCAGGCCAGCCAGTCAGCCGCCGCTGTGACCAGACGGGGGATGTCCATCTCATAGTATGGGATATTCAACGGCATATCCTCACCCCGCCCCGTTTATATAGTCATTCAGCGCGTCCAAAAAGGCCTTGCGCCGCGCCCGGGCGATGGGTACGCGCTCCCCGTGGACCACGGCATCCTCGCCATCCATGCAGTCCACATGCTCAAGGTTGACAAGGCAGCCCTTGTTGACCCGGAAAAAGCTGTCCTGCGCAAGCCTTGTCTCCGTCTCTGCCATCGAGCCGGACGCCGTCAGCGCCCCCTCCGCCGTATGGAAAACGAGGTCATGACCGCAGCTTTCCACCCAGTAGAGCGCGGCCGTGTCGATTTTATGGGCCGTACCGTGGGTGTTGATCTGCAGGTAGTGCCGTGCCCGGCGCGCTGCGCGCTCGATGGCGCGGCTCAGCCGCTGGCTGAACGCATAGTAGGAAACCGGCTTCAGCACATAGTCCAACGCATCCACCGCATAGCCCTTGATGGCATACTGAGGCGAGTTTGTGATGAAGATGATGATGACCTCGGTGTCTTTTTTGCGGATCTCCTCGGCGGCCATCATGCCGTCCATGAATTTCATCTCAATATCCATCAGGACAATGTCGTAAACCGCCTTGTAGCCAAGCGCGATCTCATCACCATCGGAAAATTCCGTAACAGTAAACTTTTCACCCGAGGCGGCACTGTATTTATCAATATATTCCCGCAGCTGGCTGCGGTACAGCGCGTCATCTTCCACCAGCGCCAAACGGATCATATCAGTCACTTCCTCATAGAGCAGATTGCATAGGTTCCTATCCCTATACAGTAACTCTATTTTATGAGACAGGCGCACAAAAGTCAATCTGCGTTTGGGAAATCATACCGGGGCTTATCGGATCAGCGCGACCGCCACATCATTCACATTTGTTCCGGTCGGGCCGGTAAAAAGCAGGCCGTCCACGGCTTTGAGCGCCGTGTAAGAGTCGTTGTTGTTCAGAACCGCAAAGGGGTCCAGCCCTGCCGCACACAGCGCCGCCAGCGTGTCACCGTCCGCATAGCCGCCGGCGGCATCCGTTGGGCCGTCCGTACCGTCTGACCCGACACTGAAAACCGCCGCATCCAGCCCCGCTATGCCGGCCGCAGCCGCCAGCGCCAGCTCCTGATTGCGCCCGCCGCGTCCATTCCCGGTGACCTTTACCACAGTCTCTCCGCCCGCCAGATAGGCCAGCGGCCGGGCCGGGCTGCGGTGGGTGCGCACAATATCCGCAAGGAATACGCCCGCCTCTCGCGCCTGACAGCTCAGCTGATCCGTCAAAAGGATCGGCTCATAGCCGAGCGAGCTTGCCGCAGCCGCAGCTGCCGCACAAAGTTCTCTCACACTGCCGGTGATCCGAGCCTCTACATTGTCCAGATGCTTTGGCGTTTCATGCTGCAAGCAGGCGCGCGCTTCCCCGGACAACCGCAGCCCGTACTTTTTCACAACTCTCTCCGCATCCCTGCAGGTTGACGAATCTGCACAGGCCGGGCCGCTGGCGATCATATCGAGCGGATCGCCCAGAATGTCACTCAGCACGATGCAAAGCACCCGCGCCGGGGCGCAGGCCTGTGCAAACCGCCCGCCCTTCACGGCAGACAGCCGCTTGCGAATAGTATTGATCTCGACAATATCCGCCCCGCAGGCAAGAAGCTGACCTGTGATGTCCTGCAATTCAGACAGCGGTACCAGCGGCTCTTCAAGCAGGGCACTGCCCCCGCCGGAGAGCAGAAACACGACCGTATCCTGCGCACCGAGATCGCGCACAAGCGCAAGCGCCGCCCTCGTTCCCCGGCAGGAGCCTTCATCCGGAATGGGATGCCCGCCCTCAAAGCATGCAATGCCCGCCAGCGGTCCCCCGCTGTGGCCGTATTTTGTGATGACAACGCCGCGCCGGATGCGCCTGTCAAGGCAGGATACCGCAGCATGGGCCATCTGCCATGCCGCCTTGCCCGCCGCAACCAGATACACCCCGCCGGTGCCGAAGTCATAGCTTTCCAGCGCACGGATAACGGCCACATCCGGCAGCACGGCGTGGATACCCGCCGATACGATTTTTTCCGCATCCTCATGCAGCAGCTGATTCATGACCGGTTTTCCCTCCCTTTTATCTGCCTTCCCGGCTTCTGCTACCATTATATGGCAGTTCCCGCACACAGGCAACAAAAAGCACATTTTCATCGCAGAAAATGCAGGTCAAAGAATCACTTTCTTGGCCTATTTTAATGTGTAGGGGCGAGCATTGGTCACCCGTGGCCGTGTGCGGCAAAAGAAAAGTGCCCGGGCGGATATGGAATCCGCCCCTACGGCGTAGGGGTCGGCGTCCTCGACGACCCGCGGAAGCTTCCGCAGCCACAAAGCTCCTGCGGGCTCGCCCCTACAAAGTATCTTTGGGGAAGTCCTTTTGTGTTTCCTCCTGTTCTTTGCGCAGCAGCATACAGTCGGTTTCCCGGCGCAGCATCAGCAGGATCTTCAGCTCGTCCGCGTTCAGCTCCAGACCGGCCCTCCGAAACAGCTCCAGCAGCCTTTGGGTATACCGCTCCTCTGTCAGGTGGGGATACTGCTCCGCCAGCTTCAGCAGCCCCTCCTGAAGCTCACGGTTCGTATCAAGTGCCCAGTTGAAGCAGACGGCATCCTCAAATTCGAGCGGTGCCCGCTTTTCTCTGCTTTTCCAAAACCATTTCATACTGATTCCCCTATTCTGTGCATGCCGTTTATACCATGATAAAAGAAACACGCAGAATAAGCGGCTTATCTTCGTGAAACAGCGCTTTTTCTGCGTGAAATATTTATACACGGGTCATGTAGGCAAAATAGGCGTTTTTCATCTCGCCATAGCCGCTTTGGGGAATCGGGATATGCTTTCCGTTTGTCAGCAGCAGCTCGCGGGCCGTCAGTTTGCGGATAAAATCCATGTTGACGATATACGCCCGGTGCGGCCGGACAAAGGCAGGCTGCTCCTTGAGCGCCTCCATCAATTCTGCCATCGTAGCTGACACGGCCAGCACCGAGCCGTCCGCCAGCGTACAGACCTGATTGTGGTTGAAGCTTTCCACACAGACCAGCTCACCGACCGGCACGCGGTAGAGTCCGTCCTTCGATTTGAGCATAAGGGATGGGTTGTTCTCCGGCAGCAGGCGGTGGATGCACTCCAGCACCGCGCCGTCAAAGTCCGGCTTGCTCACCGGCTTGATCAGATACCCGGCAGCCTTTACGCTGAAGGCGTCCACCGCATATTCCTTGGAGACCGTCAAAAACAGGATCTCTGCCCGCTCTTTTCTCTCCCGAAGGCGTCTTGCCAGGGCCACACCGGTCATGTGCGGCATAACGACATCCAGCAGATACAGATCAAACCCACCTGATTTTTCTACCTCGTCCAGCAGGTCATACGGCTGGCCGTAGGCCTGTATCTGCACCGGCGTTTCGGGGTGCTCCTCAGAGAAGCGGACCGCCAACTCCCGGATGCGGGCAATATCCTCCCGGTTATCATCGCAGATACCAATGCGCAGCACACCTCTCACCTCCTGTATTTGACTCTTGCTTTAAAGAATAGCATAAACCGCCCGAATCCGCAACCTGTCTGCGCTGAATGTGACCTTGTTACAGAACCCGCCTTTTTCTTTGCAGCGCGGCGGGCGCGTCTGGGCTGAGAGCGCAGGCGTTGTGAATACTTTTTATCTTGCGTTGAAAACGCTGTAAATGCGAAGTCCCTGCACTGCGTACCGAAAAAACCACCGCTTTTTGTGATAAGGGATATGCTATTTGCCGAAAATCTGGTATACTTAGGCTGACAAATCGGAATTTGAAAGGATGATGATATGATGGATAAATTAAAAAAGAACATGGTTTTCTACCTACTGTTGCTGATAGATTTTTATATCGTTCCTTGGTTTATAAAAGACACAGGAAGTGCAATGATTGTTATGTTAGTAATTATTCCTCTAATATGTTTAATAACCT
>UQGL01000022.1 GCA_900540595.1 uncultured Oscillospiraceae bacterium | reverse complement strand
GCTGCCGCACCTCGCTCGCCGTATCGGCACTTAGAATTATGCGGTATTGCCATAGAAACCAACGAATTACGACGTGTGTGCAGGCTGCAGCTGCGGGTCTTTCCACAGGCGGCGCAGCAGCCGCAGAAGGAGCCAGAGCAGCACGCCCGCGCAGGATTTGAGTGAAAACGAAATGCTTCGCTCCCCTGCCCGCTGCCCGGTGAAATCAGGCTCCAGCCAAAGGCGGTCGCTCTGCAGCCGGACATGCTGCTGCACAAAGGCCAGCAGATTGTTGGCCAGTGCCATCTCTGCGCCGTAAAGTGCAGCGGTCGCAGCGGCTTCATCTGCGTGAACAGTCCAGAAAATATCCAGATGCGTCACACGCAGCGTGCGCAGACACAGCCTGCCAAGCCAGCCAGTGTGGTCCAGCATGCAGCTGGCGAAGGCCATCGGGTCATCGGACAGAAGCTGCCGGGCTGCGTTGATATGCTCCGAGATGCCGAAGGGCAGTGAGCCCTTCGGGGGCGTGCTTTCAGGCTCCGGCGGCGCGGTGTCAGCGCTGCCGGGCTGCGGAGCAGCTGCCGGCTCAGGCGGTGTCTGCGGTACGGCAGCCTTCGCGGCAGGCGGGGCGCTCGGTTTGCCAGCTGTGGCAGCGGGCCGCATTTCCCCTTCTGTGGCTGCTGGTTTACCTGCGGGCGGTGCGGGGGCGGGCGCAGGCTGCGGCGCTGCAAGGGCATTACCCGCGCCGCCCCGCGGCCAAAGCGTAAACTGCAGCGGCCCGTAAAATGCCATGACCTGCAGGCTGCCGGGATGGTAGGAAACCCGTATCCCCAGCGGCAGAACGAGCGCGGCGAGCAGGATAACCAGCAACGCCAACAGTATCCAGCCAATCAGCCGCAGGACAAACAAGAGAACAGCCATCGGCAATCACTTCCATTCCAGCTGCTCGGCATCGTCGTTGGCTTCGGGGGCAGGCTCCTCCTGCACCTCGCCGTGCAGCGGCGGCAGGTCATTGAGGCTGCCCAGCCCAAACACGCGCAAGAAGGTGTCGGTGACCTGAAAGGCGACCGGCTTGCCCGGCAGATCCAGACGGCCGGCCTCCTCGATCAAGCCCTTATCAAGCAGCTTTGTGACGGTGGATGAGGAATCCACGCCGCGGACCTGCTCAATAAAGCTGCGGGACACAGGCTGGTTGTAGGCAATGACGGCCAGTACCTCAAGCGCTGCGGGTGAAAGCGGCGCATTGCGGCGGGTGTCGAGAATCCGCTTGACCATCTCGCCGTAATACGGGCGGGTCGTCATCTGCCAACGGTCAGGCTCAAAAAACAGGAGGACCATGCCGCTTTCCTGCTCGTCAAGCCGTTTTTGCAGCTTTTGCAGCAGCTCGGTGGTTTCGTCTGTGTCCAACCGCAGAGCATCCGCCAGGCGGGCGGTTTCCACCGGCTCCGCATGGGCAAACAGCATGGCTTCCAGAGAGCCAAGCTCCTGTCGTTCTGTCATTGCGTTTTGTCCTTTCTTCTGCGGTGTGTGCGGTCAAGCTGCAGGGCGCCGCTGTCGTCCACCTGAACGCGGCCGGCGCGGATCAGCTCCAGCAGGGCTAAGAAGGTGGCAACATTCGTGCTGCGGCTCTCCTCGCGGCTGAACAGCTCGCACATCTTCTGCAAACGACCCTTGAGCAGCCCGCGCAGCATGTGGGAAACACGGCTTGCAACGGAGACAAAGGGCGCTGTGACCAGCGGCTCAAACTTTTCCTGTGTGGGCTTCCGCTTGCGGGTGCTGCGGCCCATCAGGTTGAACCAGGCCTGCACCAGCCAGTTCGGGTCATGGCGGCGGGTATATTCGGCAGCGCCGACAAGCGGCATCGGCTCGCGCGCTGCGGTGTATAGATCCCGGGCACGGCTGCCCAGTTGGGCAGCAACCTCCTTACAGGCACTGTACTCGATCAGGCGGCCGGTAAGTTCGGCCTTCATCCGCTCGGCCTCGGGGCTGCGGGGCAGCAGCAGGGCGCTTTTCATCTGTACCAGATGGGCGGCCATATCGATAAACTCGCTGGATACCTCCATCCTGTCCTGCTGCATCTCCCGGATGGCGGCTGTGTACTGCTCGATCAACGCCATGATGTTGATGTCATAGAGGTTCATCTTATTTTTGCCCACCAGATAGAGCAGCAAATCAAGCGGGCCCTCAAAATCTTCTATCTTGAATGTCAGAATTTCCGGCAAAAAATCAATACCCCCACAACAATTCCACAAAGCCCGTCAGCTGCAGCATCAGCCGCCACATGCCGTTTACAAGCCACGACAGCGGTATATCCAACAGGCCCAAAAATACAAGCACAAGAACGGTCAGCATAATGTACCGTTCATATTTCATGGCCTTGAAGTAAAGCCTCTGCGGCAGGAACAGCAGCGCGATGCGGCTGCCGTCAAAGGGCGGCACCGGCAGCAGGTTGAAAACGCCGAGACTCAGATTCATGGCAACCATATAATAAAAGAACATCAACAGAGCAGGCAGCGTCTGCCCCAGCCCGCTGTACCAGCAGAGCTTGTACAGGATCATCGACACCCACGCAAGCAGAAAATTGCTGGCCGGCCCGGCAGCGGCGGAAAGCGCCATGCCGAGCTTTGGATTTTTATAATTGTACGGGTTGATCGATACAGGCTTGGCCCAGCCGACACCGCCCACCAGCATGCAGAGCGCACCAAGCGGGTCAAAGTGGTGCATCGGGTTCATTGACAGACGCCCGGCCCGCACGGCGGTATCATCCCCCAGAAGATGGCTGGCCAGTGCATGGGCGGATTCATGAAATGGGATCGCAATCAGCACTACCACGGCACGCAGCAGATACTGCACGATCCGCGCCGGAGACAACAGTCCGTTCAAAAGCCAACACCACCCCATTAAAATTCTTTTCTATTATATCGTAGAAACCGCGGCAAGACAAGCCCCGCAGGGCCGCAAAACACAATATTTAGCGCCGGATTCAGACAAAAACGCAAAATTATGAAAAAAACTGAATTTTTTTCTTCAAAAACTCTTGCATTTTCTGCACATATACGCTATACTGTTAAAGCTATTGAAAAGGAGGTGCAAGCATTATGGCCAAATGTTCTTGCTGTGGCAAGGGTGTCACGTTCGGTATCAAGGTTTCTCACTCTCATCGTCGGAGCAACCGTACCTGGAACCCCAATGTCAAGCGCGTGAAGGCGATCGTGGACGGTTCCCCGAAGTATATCTACGCCTGCACCCGCTGCCTGCGCTCTGGTAAAGTTACCCGCGCGGTCTGATTGGAAGGAAAAAATGCCGGTCACATCGTGTGACCGGCTTTTTCTCTTTTTTATGGAATTTTTAGGAGGTAGACCCATGCTCCCCCATGACCCGATTATGCTGCTGAGCTATGTGAATACCCAGCTGCGCGACCGTGATGCCTCACTGGATGCTTTCTGCGACCGTGAGCAGGCGGACCGGCAGGCGCTTTGTGCGGCGCTTGCAGAGATCGGCTATGAGTACAGCCGTGAACAGAACCGCTTTGTATAAACGGCATATGCGCATCTTTTGAGAGAGGAAGTTGAAGAACCCGATGAACTTTATCTTTGTCAGCCCGCATTTTCCCAACACTTACTGGAATTTTTGCGACCGGCTGCACCGCAACGGTGTCAACGTGCTTGGCATTGGTGATGCACCGTTTGATGAGATTCCCGGTGAGCTAAAGCACTGCTTGACGGAGTATTATCGCGTGGATAATCTAGGCAGCTATGAGGAGATGCTGCGCGCTGTCGCTTACTTCACCTTCCACTACGGCAAAATTGACTGGATTGAGTCGAACAACGAATACTGGCTTGAGATGGATGCCCAGCTGCGCACCGATTTCAATATCAATACCGGTGCCAAGAATGATTTTATTGAGCGCATCAAGTACAAGAGCCGCATGAAGGAAAGCTACCGTGCAGCCGGTGTGCCGGTGGCACGCCACCACATGGTCAGCACTCTCGCGGCGGCCCGGGCGTTTATCAAGGAGGTAGGCTACCCTGTTATCGTCAAGCCGGATAACGGCTGCGGTGCCGAGGCTACCTATAAGCTGAAGAACTTCTCAGAGCTGAAAAAATTCTATGCCGAGCCCCATGCGGTGCAGTACATTATGGAGGAGTATATCAACGGTACGATCGTCAGCTTTGACGGCGTGGCCGACAGCCATTGTGTGCCGCTGTTCTACACCTCCAATGTGTTCCCCACCCCAATGCTGGACATCGTCAGTAAGAACGGCGATTTGAGCTACTGGACGCAGAAAACGGTTCCTGCGGCGCTCAAGGATGTGGGCTTCCGCACGATCAAGGCTTTTGGCGCTAAAAGCCGGTTTTTCCACTGTGAGTTTTTCCAGCTGAACGAGGATAAGCCGGGCCTTGGCAAAAAGGGCGATTATGTGGCACTTGAGGTCAATATGCGTCCGGCAGGCGGTTACACCCCCGATATGATCAACTATGCCAACTCTGTGGACTGCTACCAGATCTGGGCGGACATGGTATGCTATGATGAGGTGCGCAGTCTGGACCTGAATGGCCACAAGTATTTCTGTGTCTACGCTGGCCGCCGCGACTGCCACCAGTACAAGCACACCCACGCCCAGATCCTGGCGCGATACGGCAGCCGGATCAAGATGTGCGGGCGCATCCCGCAGGCATTGCGTCTGGACATGGGCGACCAGATGTATACAGCGGTCGTCCGCTCCACAGCGGAGCGTGATGCGTTCATCCGCTATGTGCAGGAGCAGGCATAAACACTGAAAGCCGGTGCTTTCCCAAATGGGAGGGCACCGGCTTTTTTTGCTTTACCACACGAGGCGTGTGTGTGGCGCTTAGGCGATTATATTCTGTTGAGCTTTACGCTTTTGTGGTAAACCACCAGCGAGATGGCAGCCGTCAAAAACTCTGTCAGCCAGAAGGCATGCCAGATACCGTCTGCGCCTGCAAAGTGACAAAACAGCCAGGCCAGCGGCATGATGACAACAATGTAGCGGCACAGGGAAATTACCAGAGACTCTATCCCCTTGCCAAGCCCTTCCAGAGCGCCGGAGACAACAACCGAAATCGTGGATACCAGAAAGCCCGTGCAGATGATGCGCAGCGCTGCGGTACCGATGGCAATGGTTTCAACATTAGTGCTGAACAACCCCATCAGCTGCTTCGACAAAACGAGGCATAGCAGCGTGCCGGCGGCCATAATGGCGGCGCACATGGCCATGGCAGTGCGGTAGACCTTTTTGACACGGCCATACTCCCCGGCACCGTAGTTATAGCCGATGATGGGGCGGAGCCCCTGCACGATGCCGTTTGCCGGCAGATACAGGAAGGTCTGTAATTTATAATAGATGCCCAGCACAACGATATAGCTCTGTGAATAGACTGCCAAGAGAGAATTAAGAAAGGTGATGAGCACCGACGGCAGCGCAAGATTTAAAACGGCGGGCACGCCGATCGAGTAAAGCTGCAGCCCGATTTTGGGGTTGAAATGCAGGCAGCTGCGGCGCAGATGTACGGGAATCGGCCGGACAAAATAGATGATGAGATAGAACACCACCTGCATCATCTGACCGATGCCGGTAGCCAGTGCGGCACCGGCAATTCCCATCTCCGGGAAAGGGCCGATGCCGAAGATGAGCAATGGGTCCAGAATGATGTTGCAGACAGAGCCGAGCGACAGCCCTACCATCGTGATCTTCATGCAGCCTACAGCTTGAAATATCTTTTCAAAAGCCATAGCAGCCATGATGATAACAGAAAAGAGAAACGCGATGCGCGCATAGGTCAGCCCCAGCGCAATAACGGTTTCATCCGTAGTGAAGCTGCGCAGGAAGCGCGGTATGACAGCAATACCGGCAACGGAGGCGATGATGCCGTGCAGCAGGGACAGCACCATGCCGTGCGTCGCGGCGGTGTCAGCCTTCTCCTGATTGCCAGCCCCCAGATGCAGTGAGATCAACGCGCTGATGCCGATGCTGAAGCCGATGGCAACAGCGTTGATGAAGTTCTGCACAGGATAGACCAGCGAGAGGGCTGTCATAGCCTCTTCGCTGATGCGGGCCACATACAGGCTGTCCACAATGTTGTACAGCGCACTGACCAGCATGGAAGCGACCATGGGCAGGGCCATTGAAGTCAGCAGCGGAAATACAGGTTTTTCTTTCATAAAGGTATCGTTCATACGCGTGCACTCCTTTTTTTGCACAAAAATCGCATAGAAAAAGCCACACAATGACCTGCATGCACAGGTCATTGTGTGGCGAAAAGTAGTATCGGAACTGTAAAAATCCACACTGTGTTTTAGTAGAAAATAGTATACACAATGCCGCAAAATTTGTCAAGCAGCTTGCACGGGGTGGGCAAAAACGGTACAATAAAGGCAATCCATGTACGATGCGGAGGGCGTCTTATGAAAAAGGTTCTGGTTTCCGGTGCGGGCGGCTTTGTGGGGGCGCGTATCATGACCCAACTGGCCGATCGGTATGAACTGTGCAGCTTTCCGAAAGGAATGCTCGCCGCAGCAAACGAAACAGCAGTACAGGAGCATATCTGCCGAACACAGCCCGATGTGATCCTGCATACAGCGGCGATCTCGGACACAGGTTACAGTGAAAAGCATCCTGAGGAATCCTACCGCGCGAATGTTTTGCTCCCGCTTTGGATGGCACAGGCGGCAAAACGCGTAGGGGCAAAGCTGATATGCTTTAGCTCCGATCAGGTGTACACGGGCCTTAACGAAAACGGTCCGTTTGCAGAGGAACAGCCGCTCTGCCCTGCAAATGTCTACGGACGCCACAAGTGGGAGGCTGAGCAGCGGGTGCTGTCTGCCCTGCCTGATGCCGTGATGCTGCGTGCGACCTGGATGTATGATCTGCCGGGGTACGGCCTGCCGATACGCGGAAATTTTGTACTGAACCTGCTCACCGCGGCTATGAGGCAGCAGACGGTGCGATTCTCCTGCCATGACTATCGTGGCATCACCTATGTGCGCGAGGCCGTTGAAAAGCTGACACAGGTTATGGAGCTGCCGGGAGGTATTTATAATTTCGGCAGCGAAAATGATTGCGATATGTATGAAACTGCGCTGCGCGCCTGCGAACAGCTGGATATCCGCCCTGACATAGAAAAGCAGGAGTGGAAGCGCAGTCTGCGAATGGATGGCAGTAAGCTTCGCGCAGCGGCAGGAAGCGGCTTCTCTGATTTACAGACAGGGCTGATGCAGTGCCTGAGGGACTACGGCTTACAGATGTAATAAAAAACACCCGCCGGAGACGCTCCGGCGGGTGTTCTGCTGCTTGCTACAGTCCAATGTCTGGTCCGAGTGGCGAGAGTCGAACTCACGGCCTCTTGAACCCCATTCAAGCGCGCTACCAAACTGCGCTACACCCGGTCAACCGGGCTGTCTCAAGTCAGCCTAATTATTATAGCGAATCGAGAGCGAAATGTCAACACCTATTTTGAAAAAATATGCAGAACAGAATCAAAATAAAAAATCGCTGAACCAAAACGGCTCAGCGATTTTGCTGATTGTCACAGCCCATTGTCTGGTCCGAGTGGCGAGAGTCGAACTCACGGCCTCTTGAACCCCATTCAAGCGCGCTACCAAACTGCGCTACACCCGGTCAACCGGGCTGTCTCAAGTCAGCTTAATTATTATAGCGAATCGAGAGTGAAATGTCAACACCTATTTTGAAGAAATATCTAAAAATAAAAACAGCGTATATTCCAACGAATCTACGCTGTTTTTCATGGTGGAGCTGACGGGAGTCGAACCCGTGTCCGAAAAGAAATCGGTTAGAGTATCTCCGGGCGCAGTGTGTTTATTGGATTTTCCTTGGTGCGGGCGAGCACACACGCACTACACCTTGGTAGCTTCATAAATTCATGCCGGGCCGCAAAGCTTAAGCCCGTTCACGTTCAGTACCTAATCGACGCCCTGACCCTATGCGGTACTAACACAGGCAGGACGGTAGCGCCTAATTAGGCAGCTACGGCAACAGGATAATTGTTGTCAGTTAATTTAAGTTGGCGCTTTTATCGTGGGTCACCGCCACGGCCCGCTGCTCACGCCTCTCTCTCCCCGTCGAAACCATTACAGCCCCGCATATTCGGTGGGGTGTCCCCCACCGGGAAAGTGAAGTGAAAACAACCTTATCGCTGCGTTTTCATAGCGCGGTCAATATCGCGCTTGGCATCGCGCGCCGCAGCAGACGCACGCTTGTCATACAGCTTTTTGCCCTTACACAGGCCCAGTTCCAGCTTGACGCGACCTTTTTTGAAATAGAGCGACAGCGGAACCAGCGTGTATCCCTGCAGCTTGATTTGCTGGCTCAGACGGCGAATCTCTGCCTTGTGTGCCAGCAAACGCCGCGGGCGGCGCGAATCTTTATTGAAGATGTTTCCCTGCTCGTAAGGGCTGATGTGAATGCCCTTTGCAATCAGCTCTCCATCGTCAATGTCGGCCCAGGAATCCTTCAGGTTTACCCCGCCGGCGCGCAGACTTTTGACCTCGGTGCCGACCAGCTCGATACCAGTCTCCAACGCCTCGATCACAAAGTACTCATGGCGTACCTCGCGGTTGACGGCAATCATTTTCTTTCCGCTTTTGTCCTCAGCCATGGGTACACCTCCTTTGCACTGGCAGGATACTCATTGTAGCGCACCTGCGCTTAAAAGTCAAGAAAAATTGTGTCACAGCTCGCCGCGGCCTGCCATGGCGCGGTAAAGTGTGGTTTCATCGGCATATTCCAGACTGGAGCCGACAGGCAGGCCGTAGGCAAGGCGGGTCGTTTTGACGCCAAGCGGCTTGATAAGCTTGGCGATATACATGGCGGTGGCTTCCCCCTCGACCGTGGGACTGGTGGCCATAATGACCTCCTTGACGGTGTCATTCAGGCGGGCCAGCAGCTCCTTGATGCAGAGCTGATCGGCACCGATACCGTCCATGGGCGAGATTGCGCCGTGCAGTACATGGTACAGACCATTATACTCATGGGTGCGCTCGATGGCCTTGATGTCGCGGGGGGATTCCACCACGCAGATCACGCTGCGGTCCCGCTTTTGGGACGCACAGATCTTGCAGACATCACCTGTGGTGAAGTCCTGACAGATACGGCAGCGGTGCAGATCCTTTTTGGCGTGCTCGATAGCCTGAGCCAGCTCCATCGCCTGTTCCGCAGGCATGGACATGACCTGATAAGCCATCCGCACGGCGCTTTTGCGGCCGATACCGGGAAACCGGGCGAACTGGTCAACCAGATTTTCCAGCGGCTCCGTTTTTTGAAACATGGTGTGCCTCTCAGCCCAGGCCGGGAATGTTCAAACCGCCGGTCATCTTGGACATTTCCTCCTCGGAGTCCTTGTCAACCGCGGAAGAAGCGCTGTTGACAGCAGCTGCGATGAGGTCCTCCAGCATCTCGATATCGTCCGGATCAACAGCCTCAGGCTTGATCTTGACGGCGGTGATCTCGTGCTTGCCGTTCATCGTGACAGTGACCATCTCACCGCTGGCGGTGCCGGTATATTCCTTGGCCTCCAGCTCCTCCTGTTTGGCGCGGATATCATCCTGCATCTTCTGGACCTGACGCATCATGGCGTTGGGATCGGGACGGCCGTAGCCTTTGGGCAGTCTTGCTTTCATAGGTTTTTCCTCCAAATAAATTTACTTGTCAATGATTTTCAGGTCAACGCCCAGCGCCTGCATGGTGTGCAGGGTTTCATCCAGGCTGACAGCGGTGCTGCCGTTTTCGGCGGCTTTCGGCTCCTCATAAGGGCCGATGCTGTACTTGGTTTTGGAAACGCGGTAAATCGCTTCCTTCAGCCGCTTGCTGACCTCGCGGTTGCTGCGGATATAATCCCGGAAGGCATCGCTGCATTCAAACAGCACACGCTTTCCGTCACAGTAGGCTTTTGTGCCCCGCAGAAAAGAAATCAGCATGGCATCATTCTCTTCAAGGTCGGACAGCACAGCCGGCCAGAAGCCGAACGGCTCCAGCGGGCCGGCAGAACGCGCCGGCTCCGCTTTGCGCGGTGCGGGCTTAGGGACGACGGGCTGTGCGGCCGGCACGGTCTGTTGGGGCGCGGGTCTTAACTCGGGCTGCAGGAACGGCGGGTCGTCATCAATGGGCGGCGGCAGATCATCCGGCTCAACCGAAGCAGCAGACGCAGTGCTTGACTGCGCAACCGGGGGCACGATGGCAACAGCCGGCTGCACAGGCGGTGCGGATGCAAAGGCCTGCGGTGCTGCGGGGGCCGCGACCTGCTGTACCACAACAGGGGCGGCGGCAGTGATCTCCGGCTGCGTCAGCGAAAAGACAGCCAGCTCCAGTTCGATGCGCTGGTCGGTGCCGCGGCTCATCTTCTCAAGTGCGGAGCCGAAGGCGTTGATGGCGCGGATGGCATCGCCCTGCGGGAAATCCTGGCGCTGATTGTAGGCAGCCTCCTCCTCGGGAGAGATACCGGCCAGCAGTGCCGTGCCGCCCGGCAGGGCGCTGAGCATCAGGTTTCGGTAATGACCGGCAAGCTCTATGCAGAGGCGCCGCATGTCAACACTCTGCTGGCGCAGGGCGGCAATCTTTTCAAGCGCGGCAACCGAATCCCCGGCTGCGATCGCATCACTGATCTCAAACAGGTATCCCCTGTCTGTGACGCCTGCCATACGGCGTACCAGCGCTTCATCTACCTTATTATCCACACCGGCGCAGGTGTCGAGTATAGACAGTGCATCACGCATGGCACCATCGGCCAGGCGGCCAATCAGCTGTGCGGCGTTTTCGTCCAGATCGATTTTTTCCTGCCCGGCTACATAAAGCAGGCGTTTGGCAATGTCATCTGCCGTGATACGGGTGAAATCGTACCGCTGACAGCGGCTCAGGATCGTGACAGGGACCTTCTGAACCTCGGTCGTTGCCAGAATGAAGATGACATGCTCGGGCGGCTCCTCCATCGTTTTCAGCAGTGCATTAAAGGCTGCCGTGGAGAGCATGTGGACCTCGTCAATGATATAGACCTTGTACTTGCAGACCGAGGGCAGATACGCCACCTCGTCCCGCAGGTCGCGGATGTCGTCAACGCCGTTGTTGGAGGCAGCGTCCATCTCGATGATATCCATGACAGCGCCAGAGTCTATACCCTTGCAGATCTCACATTCGCCGCAGGGGTCAGGGCTGGAGGTATCCAGACAGTTGACTGCCTTGGCGAAGATCTTGGCGCAGGTCGTTTTGCCGGTGCCGCGGGTGCCGGTGAACAGATACGCATGGCCGATGCGGCCCGCTGCGATCTGGTTTTGCAGGGCTGTGACGATGGCTGTCTGGCCGACAACATCTGCAAAGCGCTGGGGACGCCATTTGCGGTATAAGGCGCGGTACATCTGCCCACCTCCCGTTAAGATACAAATAAAGCGGGCAGAGCACGCGGCTGCGCTGCTTTGCGTACAGATGCAGGCTTGACCGCGGCACTGTGCAAGCACCGCTTAATGCTGCTCGGTTCCCCGCCTGACATGGTTCACAGGCTGCCCACGCGCGGGACCTGCATCTGTACGCGAAACAGCGCAATTCAGCCCTGTCCGCTTTTAGTATTATACAATAAGTCCCGGATAAATGCAAGCGTTTTCCGTCAATCTTCCTGCAGGCGCTCCACCATCTTGTAAAGGGACTCAGCACTGTTGAAGTTCTGCGGCATGATCTCAGAGGCGGGGATAGAGATGTCATACGCTTCATTCAGTGCGGAGATGATCTGCAGGATGTCGAAGGAATCGAGAATGCCGTCATCGATCAGCGTGGTGCAGGTCGTGAAATCTACATCCTCCTTGATCTCGCTCAGGATTTCCAGTAATTGTTCCATAATAATGCTCCTTTTTGGTTTACATATCCCCCAACGGGGTGTTGAGGGGGTGAGTTGGTGTGAGGACGCGGACAAGCTGCGGCGCGCCGTTTTGCCACAGAACGATCTGCGGCAGGTCGCGGCTGAGGAAAAGCCCCAGTCCCTCTGTGACAGAGTAAGCGCCGGCGTTTTCAAAGACGAGCAGGTCGCCGGGCTGCAGCCCGGTCAGGGAGATGCTGCGCACCAGAACATCGTTGGTCGTACACAGGCTGCCGCAGAGTGTCCAGTCCTGCTGCGCCCCCTGCTGCGCGGCAAAATGGCGCAGGTGCGGGCGCTTCATTCCCATAATTTGCCCCAGATAGTTCAGGTGGTTCATGCCGCCGTCCACTATGCAGTAATGCTGGCCGTCATGATCCTTACAATCCATGGCGGTTGTCAGGTAAAAGCCGCATTCGGCGGTGTAAAAGCGGCCCATCTCAACAGTCAGGTGCGCCCACCCTGCAGCCTCCTGCAGTGCAGGGGCGAGGGCTCTGGCGGGGGCAAGGGTGTCGGTGAAGTCATCGCCGTCAAAGTACGGCACAGGCAGGCCGGGGCCGTATTCCAGCTCCGGCAGGCGCAGACCGAAGGTCTGCTCGATCTCATCATAAAGCGCCTGCAGCATGGTCAGCTCTTTTTGCTGGGAGGTCAGCTTTTTGCGCTGGGTGCCGACAAAATAGTGAATACCGATAAAGTCAAGATCCGGTGTTTCTGCGCGGTTTTTTAAGGCGGAAAAAAGATCCTGCTTCGACATGCCGAACTGACTGCCGGCGTTCAGCCGCAGCAGCACAGGCAGACGGCGGCCCGCCGCGCGGGCAGCCTCCTGCAGATAGCGGACCTGCAAAAGGGATTCTGCGGTGTAGCTTCCGGCACCGTCTGCAACGGCACGGGCAATGTCGGCAGGTGTTTTGTTGACGCCGGAATAGATGACGTGCGCATCCGCTGCCTGCAGGCTCTCGCATACGGACAACTCGCCGGGGCTGCATACCTCCAGCCGCGCAGTGACGGCGGACATGGCGGGCAGCAAAAACGGATTGGCCTTGATGGAATAGCAGAGCTTAATGTCCGGGCCGAATACCTCCTGTATAGCGCGCACACGCGCCTGCAGGGCATCTGCATCGAAGACAAAGGTCGGCGTGCCGTAGGCGGCAGCAAGCTGCTGCAAAATGGCATCTGTCATTTTCGGGCTCCTTTTTTGGTCAGTGCGGCCAGTGCCGTGCGGTCGATCTTGCCGTTTTTGTTCATCGGCAGCTCGTCCAGCTGCAGGGCCGTGTTCGGCTGCATAAAGGGCGGCAGGGCTGCTTTGAGCGCGGCCAGCAGGGCCGTTTTCTCGCAGCTGCCGGTATAGAACAGGTGCAGCCGCTGCTTCTCTGCATCAAAGATGCAGCAGGCGCGCGTCACAGCATCGCAGCGCATGGCTGCGGCCTCGATCTCGCCCAGTTCTACGCGATGCCCCATGTGCTTGATCTGAAAATCCTTGCGGCCTATGTAA
Organism: uncultured Oscillospiraceae bacterium; assembly: GCA_900540595.1. Taxonomy (GTDB): domain Bacteria; phylum Bacillota; class Clostridia; order Oscillospirales; family Ruminococcaceae; genus Gemmiger. Next base: position 29,677 of record UQGL01000022.1, on the reverse strand, counting down.
TAGAACTCCCCCGCCGCATCGCAGCGTGCAAGGTCGCCGGTGCGATAGATGCGCTCATACCAGTGGGTGTTCAACGGATTTTGGGTGAAGGCCTGCGCCGTACGGGCCTGGTCGGCGTAGTAGCCAAGCGCCAGCGCCGTGCCGGAGACACACAACTCCCCTGCCTGGCCGGGTTCGGTGACAAGGCGGTCGTTTTCGTCCAATAGAAACACCTTTTCATTGGGGAAGGCGTGTCCGATGGGAAGCACCTCCTCCGGGGCAAAGACACGGTCCGGCAGGATGTAGTAGGTGCAGTTGCAGGTAATCTCAGTAGGGCCGTAGAGGTTTACGAAACGGGCCTGCGGCAGGGCGGCCTTCCATTTGTTGAGATGCTTTATGGGCATGACCTCGCCGCTGAACAACACCTGCCGTATTGCGGTAGGCACGCGGTAGCCGAAGCCGTTCATGATCGAGACAAAGCACATCGCGCTGACAGCCCAGACCAGCGTTGTGACCGCATGGTCTGCCAGATAGTCCATCAGCTTGGTGGGCTGGCTGAAATAGGCACGCGGGATGATCTGCACCTTGGCACCGGTGTATAAGGCGGTGTAGAGATCCTTGACTGAAACATCAAAGTCAAACGGAGCCTGATTGCCGAGAATGTCCTGCGCTTTTATGCCAAAGATGGCGGCAAACTGTGGGATAAAGTCCAGCACCGAGCGGTGGCTGACCGTGACCCCCTTGGGAACGCCGGTGCTGCCGCTTGTAAAGTTGATGTACAGCGGGTCTACATCCACAGCCTGCGCACGGCGTGCAGCCAACAGCGAAGGCTGTACCGCTGTTGTGAGCAGATCCTCCAGCAGGTAAACGCTGCAGGAACAGCCGAGCGCCGCGGCGGCGTCCGCATGGTCGCGGTCAGTGATGAGCAGGCACGGCTGCAGTGTGCTCAGCACCTGCTGTGTGCGGGCGGCAGGCTGGCGGGTGTCCAGCACGGAATAGCAGCAGCCCGCATAGACGGTGCCGAGCATTGCGGCGAAAACCGGCGCGGATTTTTCCAGATAGAACGCGACCGGGCAGCGCGGCGCGGTATGACCGGCCAGAAAGCTGCCGGCGCGGCGGGCGTTTTCTGCCAGCTGCGCCCAGGTGTAGTCCTGCTGCGCATCGCCGACAGCGGCGCCCTCCGGAGTATGGGCTGCGGTAGCTTCAAGCCAATCCAGAATATTGGTCTGCATATAAAATCTCTTTTCTTAGAAGTTTGCGTAAAGGAAACCGGAGGTCTCGGTCACGCAGATGAAGCTGAGGGTGACCAGAAACATTACAAGGTAGTAAAGACCCCAGCGCAGGGCAAGCGGCAGCCGCTGAACCTCTGTATACGGCTCGCGGCCCAGCTCTGCAATCAGGCTGTGAACAAAGACCAGCACAGTGCTGATGGCAACGATGCCCCACGCCGGCCCCGTGACAGCGGCAAAGGCGGCGGGAGCCTCAGCAGTCAGCGCCTCGGGGCGGAAGCTCACAAAGGTGTTGCGCAGATAAGCGGCTCCGAGGGAAAGCCCCACCCGATCAAAATACCAGCCGATATTAACGATGACGAAGGTCCGCAGGATGCGGAAGATATGCCATGTACGGCTCTCGGTGGGGATATGCAGGGCGGTGTTCATTTTTTTGAAGGCAGGCTCGAGCAGATCGGCAAGGGCGATGACCATACCGTTATACAGGCCCCATACAAGATAATGCGCCTGCGGACCGTGCCAGATGCCGACTACGGCGAACACCAGCAGGTTGGCAACTGCAGCCGGCAAAACACGGCCGAAGTGTTTGCCCCAGTGCCCGGTGGCCCATTTGCCGAATCGCTGCATCGGCTTGGTCAGCGCGAACGGGTAGAACAGATAATCACGCATCCATGCGCCGAGGGAGATATGCCAGCGCCGCCAGAAATCTCCCAGCGAGGTGGAAAAATACGGCTGGCGGAAGTTGGGCATCATCTCAATGCCGAACAGCTGTGCGACACCCAGCACCATGTCGATGCCGCCGGAAAAATCCGTATACTGCTGCAGCGAATAGAGCAGGATCGCCAGCAGTGCCATCGACCCGGCGAGGGTGGGATCGTTCCGGTCAAGGATCGCGGCAATCGTTGGCGCAGTCAGGTTGGCAATGGCATACTTTTTCATCGCACCGAACAGGATCACAAAGAGGGCACGCTTGGTGCGCTCCCACTCCCAAGAATGCGCGGCGGTCAGTTGGGGCTCCATTGCTCCGTACCGGTTGATGGGGCCTTGGATCAGCTGCGGGAAAAATGAAATAAACAGCAGAAAACGGGCGGGGTTCTTTTCAGGCGGGTGGCGGCCGCGGAAGCAGTCAATCAGATAACCAATCGCCTGAAAGGTGTAAAAGCTGATGCCGAGCGGCATGACCAGCCCCAGCGCCGAGGGTGCGGTGGCCGCCACCGCACCAGCCAGCAGGCGTACAAAATATGACCAATATTTAAAATAGCCCAGCACTAAGAAATTTGCGACCAGCACAAGCGCAACAACACCTTTTTTGTGGCGCTGTGTCTTGGCCTTGACAGCTTTCTTTTCGTCCTTTGTGATGCCGGGCGCTTTGCGCCGTGCGGCGCAGTCGGCGTCAAGGCGGGCAAGCCAGAGCCCGCCGCCCCAGACGGTCAGTGCGGTAAAAAACAGAAAGAAAATTCCCTGCCAACCGCTTGCCGCAAAAAAGACAAGGCTGATCGCCAGCAGGCAAAGCCACTGGCAGCGGCGCAGCACGGTGTAATACAGCACCAGCCCGACTGTGACGAGAAGGACAAATGCAAATGAGTAAATCTCCACAGTTTTCCTTTCTTTCTGTTAATAATCAACTTGCTGCTCATAGTAGCGTTCAAAAGGAACATCAGAGCCTACAACACGAGCATTAACGCGGAAGGTGTAGGTGCCGTGCTCTGTGACAGGATATTCAGCCCAAGAACGGTCTGTATAATTTGAAAAAGTGTGGTATTCTGTGTCATTAGGACCTTTGACAAGGTATTCATACTCTGCCTGTACACTGGGGCCGTGGTAGCAATTTGCGAGCAGAATAAATTTGTCACTATGCGATTCAATTAGAAAATAAACATTTGTGATATAATTTACCCGGGCTAAATACTCCTGCGGAGTTATAAATAGGGCATTGACATCCGCGCCGCTCTGACGCAACTGCAGAAACTTTGCCATCGACTGGCAGAAGGCTCGTCCGCCGGTTTTGTTCATGTGAGTATGATCGCTATAGTAGGAAAGCTCTTTATTTTCAAATAAAGAATCTTTTGCAAGATTAAAATCATAATAGGTCGCTCCGTGCGCCGCAAAAAAATCGCAGAAGGTCTGGTAGGTCTCAAAGTAATTTTCATAACTGACAATATCCAGTACCGGTTTCGGAGGACAAATTACAATCAAGTCAACATTATGTGTACGACATTGGTCGCAGATTTCAGCAAGCTCGTCATATCTTTTCTGTAAAAAGGTATGCGCAGAAAAATTCCATGTATTTTCAACACCAATGGTATCGAAATCAATCGTTTTATCTGGCGCATTCTGCCGATGGGATACATCGATTTCGCCAACAGAAGAGGCGGCAAAATTAGACTGTAATCGTTCTTTGATGTTTGCTGTCTCTTGTGTGATAGCCGCTTTCCAGTCTTTAGGCCAAGTGCCGCTTTGCCAAGGAATAAGTGCGTTAAGTGAGGTGTCCTTGAAAAAGTTTGTTTTGCCTGTCATGTAGCGCAGTAATACGGAGGGAATCTGCGCTACAGGTGCAGTCTCCAGTTTACCGTACAGAAAAGCATATTGAGCCTTTGGATAGGGGTCACTTCCCATATTGTAGTAATCCATAACCAAAATTGCGGTTTTGGGATGATGCTCCTGCAATATCGTATCGACTGCAATCTCAGTCATATCCCAGGATTGCATATTAGTTGCAAGACTACAGACGGATAGACCTGTGTTCTGGCTAAGTTCATCCTCTGGCAAGGCACAAGTAGCCAAGGACGAGCCGAAAACAGCCAAGTCGATGTCTGTTTTTTGATAATAGTTGCGCCACATGGCAAGGCTGGATCCATTGTCCGGCGGCATAAAGCAGCAGAGGATCAGATTTAAAAAGACGAAAATCGCCAGAAAAGCGGCGACCTTAGCAGCATGTTTCAAAAGAAAACTCCTGTAAACCATACAAAATAAGGAAAATGTACAAAAACGCTAAACAAAGCTAGTATACCGCATTTTTACAGAAACTGCAAGGTGTATGGGGGCATACCCGCATTTTTTACAATTTATTGCGAAAAACCGCGTTTCATCAGCGAAACGCGGCGGTGGTATTATCCCAAAAGCTGTTTGGCCAGATCAGCGCTGGCCTTGGCGTCCTTGCAGTAGTAATCGGCACCGATGTTGCGGGCATAGTCCGGTGTAAGAACAGCACCGCCTACCATGACCTTACAGTCTAGTCCGGCAGCGTGCAGCGCCTCAATCGTTGCCTGCATATTGGGGACGGTGGTCGTCATCAGGGCAGACAGACCTACAAGCTTTGCACCCGTCTGTCGCACAGCCTCGACCACGCGCTCGGGGGCGACATCGCGGCCAAGGTCAAGCACATCGTACCCGTAGTTTTCCAGAATAACGCGGACGATGTTTTTGCCGATGTCGTGTACATCGCCCTTGACGGTGGCAATGACGATCTTGCCCTTGCTGCCCTGCGCCTGCCCGGAGGCGGCAATCTTCGCCTTGATGGACTCAAAGGCAGCCTGAGCGGCGGTGGCTGCCTGCAGCAGCTGCGGCAGGAAAACAGTTCCCTTTTCAAAGCCATCCCCCACGGCGTCCAACGCGGGAATCAGAGAGGTGTTTACGACATCGAGCGGCTCCCGCATCGTCAGGGCGGCGTCTGCGGCCGCGCGGGCCTCGGCCTTTAAGCCGCGCCGCACCGCCTCAAACAGTGCATCTCCGCCCGGGGCGGCCGCGCCGACCTCGGCCACGGTGGCGGCGGACTTGCTCGTCTGGGTGGTCTGGATCTGTACATCGGCGTAGGCGGCTACATAGTCGGAGCTTTGCTTGTCCTGACTTGTCAGCACCCGGTAGGCGCGCACGGCGGCCATCATCTCCGGCGTGTTGGGATTCATGATGGCAAGGTCAAGCCCCGCCGCCATGGCCATTGTCAGGAAGGTGGTGTTCAGATAGCCACGGCACGGCAGACCAAAGCTGATGTTGGAAACGCCCAGCACCGTGCGCACACCTAACTCTTTTTTGCAGCGGGTCAGCGCCTCCAGCGTCTGAACGGCACCCTCCTGCTGGGCGCTGGCGGTCAGCGTCAGGCAATCAATGTAAATATCCTCATTCGGGATACCGGCCGCATTGGCGGCAGCGGCAATGCGTTTTGCAATGGCAAAACGCCCTTCGGCGTCAGCCGGGATGCCATGCTCGTCCAGTGCCAGGCCGACAACGGCAGCGCCGTATTTCTTGCAAAGGGGCAGGATAGTGTCCAGCGTCTTCTGCTCTCCGTTGACCGAGTTGACGATGGGCTTGCCGTTGTAGATGCGCAGCGCGCGGGAAAGAGCCTCCGGATTGGAGGAATCGAGCTGGAGCGGCAGATCCGTGATGGCTTGCAGGTCCTTGACAAGCTGCTCCAGCGTGGCGGCCTCGTCAATACCGGGCAGACCGGCGTTGACATCCAGCACTTGGGCACCGGCCTCGGCCTGGGCTACGGCCTGAGCGCAGGGATAGGCGCTGTCACCGTCCCGCAAAGCCTGCTGCAGCCGCTTTTTGCCGGTGGGATTGATGCGCTCGCCCACAACGGTGATGCCGTCCACCTCGACAAAGCGAACCGGCGTACACAGACAGCTGCGGCGGATAGGGATCTTGTCGGCGGGAACCAGCGCGGCAAAGGTCTCCCGCAGCTTGGCGATGAAGTCGGGCGTTGTGCCGCAGCAGCCGCCCACCATGGAAACGCCGATCGAGGCATAAGCTTTCATCTCTGCGGCAAATTCCGCGGCATTCAGGTTGTAGCTGCCGTCCGGGTTGGGCAGACCGGCATTGGGCTTGACAAAAACCGGTACACCGGCCGGGACGCTGCGGCAGAGCCGCTGTGCAAACGGCAGTATCTCCTTGGGACCCAGCGAGCAGTTGATGCCCACGGCATCGGCACCGAGACCGGCGGCTGTGACGGCGTAGCTTTCCACCGTACAGCCGGTAAAGGTGCGGCCGCGGCTCTCAAAGCTCATCGAGGTAAAGACTGGCAGGGCGCAGTTTTCCTTGACGGCGAGAATGGCCGCCTTCAATTCATACAGATCGGTCATCGTTTCAAGAAAGACGAGATCCGCCCCGGCTGCCGCACCGGCACGGATGACCTGCGCAAACTCGGCGTAGGCATCCTCAAAGCGCAGGGTGCCGGCCGGGACCAGCAGCTCGCCCAGAGGGCCGATATCCAAGGCTACCAGCGCGCCGGTTTCTGCGGCGGCGCTGCGCGCGCAGGCAATCGAGGCAGAAACGACCTGCTCGACCGTGCAGGGGCAGCCTGCAAGCTTTTTGGCGTTGGCACCAAAGGTGTTGGCCAGCAGAATGTCCGCGCCGGCGCGGGCGTAATCGGCGTGGATGGCAGTCAGAGTATCCGGCATTTCCAGAGCGGCCAGCTCGGGCTTTTGCCCGGGCTGCAGGCCGCGGGTCTGCAGCTGGGTGCCCATGCCGCCGTCCAGAAGGACAAAGCGCTTACGGTCAAATACTTCACGGATCTGCATACGATTCTCCCCTATCGATCTTGTTTGAAACAGGTCGTGCCGCGCTTGCGGAACGAACAGGTATCCCGTAGATGGCAGGTCGCACAGCCTGCACGGGTGCCGGTCACGGGGTGATCGGCAATGCCTAAAATGGCGGTGGTGCTTTTGCGTGGGGTCAGCAGGTGCTGGGGGGTTACAGCCAGACCACAGCCTCGCACACTGTCCACGGTCAGGCAAAGGGTATCGTTCAGTTCCAGCGGGCAGTCGCCGTAGCCGGGTGCATAGCGCCCCGTCATGAAAACGCCCTGCGCCTGCACAGCGGCGCGCAGCTCACTTTCCAACTCATCACAGACCTGCTCCAGCAGTACGGAGGCCAGCGCATCGGCGGCGGTTGCCAGCGCGATGTCGGATACCTCCATCCGGCGCAGCAGCTTGTCGATCTCAGACCCAAGGGTCGCAGCCAGCAGCAGCACCTCTCCACAGCCGAGCAGGTGGCGGGTAAGATCTGTGCCGCAGTCCTCAAGCGGCAGTGCTGTGCGCGGCAGGCGGCGGTATACGGCGCGCGGAGCAGCCGCTGCCAGCACCTGCTCCTCTGCCTTGTCCAACAGGGCTGCGGTAGCGGTGTCCGGCGTCCAACCGGTGGCCCCCATATAGCGCAGCGCTGTGGCGCGGTCAATGGCGGCGGGCTTGCGGCGCTCCATTACAGCAGATCCCGGATGCCGTCGTAGACCTTGGCGGCCACGGCGGCATCGTTCATGGCATACAGGTGGATGCCGTCGGCCCCGCCCTCGATCAGATCGCGCAGCTGTTTGACAGCATAGTCGATGCCGGCATCATACAGCGAGGCCGGATCGTCCTGATAGCGGGAGATCATACGGGTAAACTCCGAGGGCAGGCTGGCCGAGGAAAGCGAAACCGTGCGCTCGATCTGGCTGCGCTTGACGATCGGCATAACACCGGCCGAAACAGGCAGCGTGATGCCGGCGCGGCGCGCCAGATTGAGGAAGCGATAGAAATGCATGTTGTCAAAGAAAAGCTGGGTCACAAGATGCTCGGCACCGGCGGCCTGCTTGATCCGCAGATTCTCAACATCGTGCAGCAGGGTGTCGGCCTCGGGGTGTCCCTCCGGGTAGCAGGCACCATGTACCGAGAAATCAGGCTTCTTCCATTTGATGAAGGAAGTCAGGTCGCTTGCATGGCGGAAATCCGGGCTTTCGGGCCGGGTGGGGCTGCGGTCGCCGCGCAGGGCCAGCACATCGCGGACGCCGACAGCCTCAAGCTGGTCGAGTATCTCAGCCGCGCGGATCTGGTCGTTGCCCATGCAGATCAGATGCGCAAGCGTGGGGATCTGCAGCTCGTTCTGGATATAGTCAGCAACCTCGGCAGTGGAAACACCGCCGGCAGAGCCGCCCGCGCCGAAGGTGACGCTGATGAACCCGGGGTTGAGCGTCTGCATCTGCTGCAGGGTGGCTTTCAGCTTGTCCATTTGGGTGATCTGTCTCGGCGGAAAGCATTCGATCGAGAAAACACAGCGTTTAGCTTTGAATTGTTCGGTGATCGTCATTTGTTACTCCTTGTTATTACGCCGCAGGAGCGCAGGCATCTGCGGTGGTCTCCACGCTGAGCGTGTTATTCTGCCATAGAAAGGTGAGGCTGCCCTCCTGATCGGTGCGGTACACCTCGGCCCCGACGGCCGCAAAATTTTCAAGTGCGGCGCGGTGGGGGTGGCCGTAATCATTATCAAGCCCGCAGCTGACGGCCACGGCGGCAGGCCTGACAGCCTGCAAAAAGGCTGCACTGTTGGAGGTATACGACCCGTGATGCCCTGCCTTGTAAAGCACGGCATGCAGGGCAGGGCCGTAGGCATCAAGAAGCCGCTGCTCGGCAGCTTCCTCGGCATCGCCGGTGTCGAGAAAGCGGAAGTCTCCGGCCGTGAACATCGTACAGAGCGAAATATCGTTGACGCTTGCGGCATCTCCGCTGCCGCCCTGCAGGATCATGAGTGTGCCGCCGCCCAGCGGGTAGCGATCCCCGGCCTCCGCTGTGATTAGCTCAGTGCCGTTTTCTGCGGCGGATTCAGCCAACTGTCGGGGCCAGTCGGCGGTATCATCGGCACCCGGCTCCCACAGCGGCAGCAAAAGCTGTTTGACCGGGAAATCGGAAAGCACCGCCCGGGCATTGCCGGTATGGTCGGCATGGGGATGCGTGAGCACCAGATAGTCCAGCGATTCGACATCGAGCGCATGCAGGTCGTAGAGCAGTGCCTCCTCGGCCTCGGCGGGGCCGGTGTCGATCAGGCAATACGCACCGTCCTGACAGATCAAAACAGCATCACCCTGCCCGACATCCAGCACATACACGGCGGTGCTGCCGGGTGCAGGCTTTGGTGCGCTTTCCTCCGTGCGGAGCGGTACGCCCAGCGCAGCGCGCAGCTGCTGCCAGCTTGGCAGGGGGCCGCGGCCGCCCGCCAGCTGAATGACAAAGGCAAAAAGCAGCAGCAAGCCAGCCAGCACAGCGGCTGCGATGCGCCAGCCCTTCTGCTTATTCATCATATTGACCGTTGAGCTTGCGCTCCTCCCACTGGGCTTTTGTCACCAGCACGGCACGGGGCTTGGCACCCTCATAGGGACCGATGATCTTTTCCTGCTCCATCTGGTCCATGATGCGGGCCGCGCGGGCGTAGCCCAGCTTGCAGCGGCGCTGCAAAAGGCTGGTGCTGGCCTGTCCGGCCTCGATGACGCACTCAACAGCCTGCTCAAACATGGCATCCAGTGCGCCGCCTGCCTCGCCGTCATCGTCCCCGCCTCGCTTGCTGCCTTTTTCGGCAACGGCACGGCGCTCCATCTCGGCTATCATTTCCTCATCGTACTGTGCGGTGGAGGTGGACTTGATAAAGCTCAGCACGGCACCGATCTCCTCATCAGTGACAAAGGTGCCCTGCACGCGGACCGGCTTCGATGCGCCGACCGGCAGGAAGAGCATGTCACCGTTGCCCAGCAGCTTTTCGGCACCGCCGGAGTCCAGAATGGTACGGCTGTCGATCTGGCTGGAAACGGCAAACGCGATGCGGCTGGGGATGTTGGCCTTGATAAGGCCGGTGATGACATCGACACTGGGGCGCTGGGTCGCAACGATCAGGTGGATACCGGCGGCACGGGCCTTCTGCGCAATGCGGCAGATATAATCCTCGACCTCCTTGCCGGCAACCATCATCAGATCCGCCAGCTCGTCAATGACGATGGCGATATAGGGCAGATGCTCCATGCCCGTCTGGGCAGCCAGCTTGTTGTAGGCCTTGATCTCACGGACATTGTTCTCGGCAAAAAGCTTGTAGCGGCGCTCCATTTCAGCTACGCTTGCACCCAGCGCCCCGGCTGCCTTGCGCGGCTCGGTCACAACGGGCATCAAAAGATGCGGGATGCCGTTGTACTCTGCCAGCTCAACGACCTTTGGGTCTATGAGGATGAGCTTGACATCCTCCGGGCCGGAGCGGAACAGGAAGCTGATGATGATAGAGTTGACACAGACAGATTTACCGCTGCCGGTAGAGCCTGCAATCAGCAGGTGTGGCATTTTGCACAGGTCAGCAACCTGCGCCGTGCCGGCAATATCCTTGCCAAGCGCCATCGTGAGGGGGCTGCGCATATTGATATAATTCTGGGATTCAAAGACCGCGCGGATGTTGACCGTGGAGCGGATCTTATTGGGAACCTCGATGCCGACTGCGGGTTTGCCGGGGATGGGGGCCTCGATGCGCACGCCCGCCGTGGCAAGATTCAGTGCAATATCATCGGAAAGGCTGGTGATGCGGCTGACCTTGATGCCCGCCTGGGGCTGCAGCTCATACCGGGTGACAGAGGGGCCGCGGCAGATGTCGAGCATCGTGGTCTTGACGCCGAAGCTGTCCAGCGTATTTACCAGAATATCAGCGTTTTTCTTCATCTCGCGGGCGGCACCGGCCTCGTCATCGGGGCGGGTCGCGTTGAAGAGATTCAGCGACGGATAGCAGTAGGGCTCAGGCGGCTGCTCCACGGAGGTAGGCAGGCGCATGGCGTTCGGGTCAGCCTTGGCTGCGCAGGGCGGTGTATGGACCGGTGCACCAGCCGAGTTGCCAACGGCCGTGCTGACCTGCACACGGGCGGCCTGCCCCTGCTGGGGTACGGTAAAGCTGCTCTGGGTCGTCTCGGCAGCCGGGCGGGTCATGGGCTGCGCTGCGGGTGTGCTGTTGGCAGCGGGAGCCGCTGCAGGCTCTGCCGCCATAGCGTCCAGCATCTCGGACACCGAGCGGCCGGATTCCCAGGCGGCGCTGACTGCGCTGCCTGTATCGCTGAAGCTGCCGCCCAGCGTCGGAATCGGTGCGGTGATGGGGGCTGCCGGGGCTGCGGGAGCGGGCGCCCCCAGCGGGGGCATGTCCTTTGCAGCCATACCGGCGGCAAGATCCGCCGGAGAGAGCACTACGGTATCACCCTGTACCCGCCCGGTCATGTCGAGCTGCGGCAGCTGCACGGGGGTCTGCTCCGGTTCCTCCTCCACAGGGATAAGCGGTGTGTCAAAGCGCGGCTCCTGCGGCACCGGGGTCAGCGGGGTCTCAAACTCTGCAGGCACAGGCAGTTCAAGGGTCGTTTCGGCACTGACCTCCTGCGGGGTGTAGTAGGGGGCATGGCCGCTGACGGCACGGTTGATCAGTGCATCCAGCTCATCAATGGGCTGCTGGGCAGCCGGTGCAGCAGCGGGCGCTGCCGGTTCCTCGGCAGGCTCTAGCTGCAGCTCAAAGTCCTCCTGCGGGGCAGGCGCGGGCTGCGGCGGCTGGGCGTAATGGAGCGGGCCGCTGGCCTTGCCGGACAGCGGGTCCATGCCGAAGGTACCGCCCGGCCCGATGCTGACCGGCTCAAGCGGGTCGTTGGCCTCCGCCTTGCGGCGGGCGCTTTCGGTGCTGGACGGGCCGAGGTCTACATCAAAGCCCGGGCGTGCTGCGGCAGACTGCGCAGTAAAGGGGGCTTCGGGCGTGACCGGTGTGACGGGGGCTGTGTACGGCTGCCGGGACGGTGCAGCCTGCTGCTTCGGGAAGCGGCTGGTGTCGGCAATGACATCATAGACCGGATGGTGCGGCCGGGTGGCAGAATCGGGCAGCGCGCCGGTCAGGTTCTCAACGCTCTCCTCCTCCGGTGCAGCGTTGAAAAGCCGGGTGTCGTAGGCTGTTTCAGCGGCGGCGCGCTCCTGCTGGCGGGTTTGAAAGGCTTTATACCGCGCGTCCAGAAAGAGGACAATATCGACCGGGGTGATGGCAAAGAAGAACATCACACCCAGCAGAAGGACGAGCAGCATAATAATATTGGAAGCCGGACGGCCAAACAGCGCCAGCAGGGTGGCGCCGATGGGGGCACCCAGAACGCCGCCCTCCCAGAAATAGGTGCCGCCGCGGGTGAAGAGCATCTTGATGATCTCCCCCACCTTGAGGCTTTCCACATTCAGCTTGGAGAAGATGACCGGCACACTGGCGCAGAGAACCCCCATCAGGGAGACCTTCCCCGCAAAGAGCGCTACGCGGTAGCCGGAGGCCAGCAGATAGGCAAGGTACAGCAGAAACGGCCCGACCAGATAGGTCGTGATGCCGAAGATGCCAAAATACCAGCTGCGCAGCGTGCTCCAGAAATTCTGGCCGGGCACCAGCACAAGCGCTACGCACAGCAGGCCGAGGCCTACCAGCAGAACACTGCGGGTAAGGTTCGGGGTCTGCGCACGGCGCTGGGCGCGGCGGGACGGCTGCCGCTCATGCCCGGCACTGCTGCGTGCGGACGCAGTGCGCCCCGCATTGCTGCGGGAGGTACCTTTGGCAGAGCCGGAGCGCTTTTTGGTGCCGGAGCTCTTTGTGGATTTTTTGCCGGAACGAGATTGTGCCATGGTATTGCTTTTCCCTCTCTTGCTTTCTCAAAAAACGATATGCATACGGTTTATAATAATACAGCCTGCATATACAGGCGGATAAGGACATACGACTTTTATTTTATCACGATTGAAAAACCTTGTAAAGTGAAATGCTGTCTTAAGAATGTAAGAATGTAAAATGCAGATACAAAAAAGAAATCCCCGCCCTGAGGGATGGGCGGGGATTTACAAGAAAGGAGGAGAAGAACACATGAAAAATGTGGTTAAAGCTATTTGACTTGGGGTTCATTTAGCTTGCAACTAAATTGTAACTGTTTTGTCACCGAATGTCAAGAGCGTTTTGTCATTTTTTTGTAATTTCTCAATTTATTCACAAATAGGCAGGCAAAGCTCGGCGCAGCCGCCGGGGGTGTTGGATACCCGCAGGGTACCGCCATGGGCTGCAGCGGTCCTGCGTGCAGAATACAGTCCCAGCCCCTGATGGGCACTGTCGCTGCGCGCGGCATCTGTGTAGAACATCTCCCCCGCCCGGGCCAGTGCTGCGGCGGTAAAGCCGGGGCCGGTATCGGTCACACGCAAAATAAAGCGGTTGTTTTCCCTTGCAACGGTCAGGGTGACGGTTCCGCCGCGCGGAGTGTGGGCGGCGGCGTTGTCCAAAAGGTTTTCCGCAGCGCGCAGCAGGTCGTTTTCTGCAGCACGGATCGTCCCCTGCCATTCCTCCTGTAGTATAAAATGGATTCCGGCAGGCGCGCAGAGGGCGCGGGCTGTCTGCGCCAGCCGTTCCGTGAGGGCGTGGCTGGCCAGCGATGTTTGTACGGCAGGTGCTGCGCCGGCTGTGCGCAGAGCGGCCAAATAGTGGCGTGCGCGCTCTGTGCCGCGCAGGATGGCTTCGACCTGTGTCTGCTGGTCGGCGGACAGAGCATCCTCGGCCAGCAGGTCTGCGTTGCCCTGAATGATGGACAGCGGCGTTTTCAAGTCATGCGTCAGCGCGGCAATCTGCTCGGCGCGCTGCTGCTCCATCCGCCACTGGCTTTGCAGGCTGTCCGTCAGTTCGCGGCCCATCGTCTGTAAGGCCTGTAAGGTGGCGTCAAATTCCCGGATGCGCACGCCATCCGTGTCAATTTGCTCCAGCTGCCGGGCGGCAATAGCATCTACGGCCGCGTTCAGCCGGGCAGTCTCTGCGGCAAAGGCGCGCACGGTGCAGTGGGTCTGCCAGCCCAGCCAAACGAGGATGAGCACCGCCAGCAGCAAAATATAGCAGGTCTGGAAATCCGGCAGCGTGTCCCGCAGGGCCGGGTCGGCGTAGGGCGTAGCATAGTCGTACTGCAAAAGGCAAAAGCTTCCGTCAGCCATTTTGACATCGTACTGGTACCCCGGATTGCCGCTGCCGCCGTGAAAGGCGTTGAGGGCAATTTTCAGATGGCGGTCATTCATGTTGGTCTGCAGCACTGCGTCATTCTGCACCACAGCCCAGCGGCACAGGTCGCTGATCTGCAGGGAATCGAAGGTGTCTGCCGTCATCGAGGCCACAGTTTCCCGGGCATCGGCGCAGGCCTGGGCGGACGCCACGGCAGGCAGCAGAAAACCGATGTTTATCAGCTGCATAAAAATGACCCACCAGAGCACCAGAATCAGCGCGCACCCGCCGCCGCACAAAAGGAGATACCGCAGCAGAACACTGCGCAGGGATGTCAGTTTTCGTTTTGCCATTGGTAGCCTACTCCCCATATCGTTTGCAGCACCTCCCCTGCCCCGGCCGCGCGCAGTTTGGCGCGGATGTTCTTGATGTGCTGGGTGATGGCGGTGTCATCCGCTGTGCCGTCGTAACCGAACACAGCTTCGTAAATTTGTTCTTTGGAAAAGGTCTGCCCTGCATGGAGGGCAAGCAGCTCACAGATAGCGTACTCGGATTTTGTCAGGTGCAAAGGCGTGCCGCCAACGCTGGCTTCCTTGGCGGAAAGGTCCAGCGCCACCCCGCCGCGGGTGATCTTATGGGATGGTGTGCGGTTCTGCCGCCGCAGGTGTGCTGCGACACGCGCACGCAGCTCCGCTATGCGGAACGGCTTGGTCAGGTAATCGTCCGCGCCAAGGCCAAGGCCTGTCAGCACCGACGGCTCATCGGTACGCGCAGTCAAAAATAAGATCGGCGCGTCTGTCTCGGCGCGGATGCGCCTGCAGACAGCGAAGCCATCCTCGCCGGGCATCATCACATCCAGCAGGATGCAGTCCGCCCAGCGGCAGAGCGTATCGGTCAGCTGCGTGCCGGAGGTGCGCGTTTCTACGGTGTGGCCGTCACGCTCAAGCGCTGTTTTTAGCAGCGTACAAAGGTCACGGTCATCATCGATTGCCAGAATGTTTGCTATAATAGCCCCTTTTATTGCAGTAAGCTGTAAACAAGACAGGATGCACCGTAAAGCAGGTAGACATGTGCCGGGTAGAACCAGTAGAACAGCTGCTTGTGGCCGCTGCCGCGCTGGCCGTTGTACAGCGCCATGCCGATAACGGCAAAAACGCCGAGCCACTCATAGTAGACTGTGAACATCTGGGAAAAGGCGAAATCCGGCAGACTGTGAACCTGCAGAAATACCAGCACAAAATCACACAGGAAGGTCATGGCCGCCCAGACGGCTAACCGCAGGCGCTTGTGGCCGTACAGTGCATACAGCACGATGCCCCCGGCCAGAAAAGACCAGCCGCCATCGGTGATGGATGTCCACAAAGGCAGCGGCGCGGTGATGACCCACGCCAACACGGCAGAGCCGATCGGTGCGTCCTGAATTTTGGGAAAAAGCATCAGCAGCGCTACGATGCAAATCGGCCAGAAAATCGGCATGGCAGCAGCCAGTGCGCCCCGTACAAACCGGCGCTGGCGCAGCCAGTCGATGCCCTGCCAGATGATGCAGAGCAGCATCAGATCCTGAAAAATGGCATTCAGCGGGTAGAAGCCGTCCCCGCGGCGGAAGGCCCCTGCATAGATCATGAAAAATTCCACCGTGCCCATCGCAGTACCGATGGCCCAGATACGCAGGAAGTAGCGCCTGCGGTCATGGGTATGGGCGAAGCCCTCCACAGTGCAGAACAGAAACAGCGGCGCGGACAGCCGCGCCAGCATACTGAACCATTCCGGCACAACGCCCGTAAATTCAAAAAAGTAGTGAATGTGATCCATCACCATGAGCACCAGCGCAATGGTTTTGAGCGCCGTGCCGGTCAGGCCGAATTTTTGCTTTGTCATAATAATAACTCCTTTACATTGTCGATGTAAACAGTGTAACAGGGGTTTGTGTAGAAATTATAAGTGTTTGAAAATCAGCTGTGCCTCAAAGGCAGATTTGCCTTCCCGTTCGCCATCAAAATAGAAGGTGTCCTCTGCCAGTCTGGCACGGCGCAGGGTGAAGCTCTCCCCGCGGGGGACCTCACGGTGGTAGCTAATCGTAAAATCGCGGATTTGCGCGGTATCCCACACCTCCCATGGCACGGCATCGCAGACGATGTCGGCATATCGGGTATTGTTCAGATGCCCGTTCATATCGCAGCGGGAGTAGACAGCCTGCTGCTTCCCCAGCACCTCGCAGTCCTCAGGGGCAATGCGGGGCAGCTTGATCGGCAGCTCAAACGGGACATCGGCGGCCCACTGGTCATTGAACTGTTCGGGGTGCTTGCGCAGGATGATGCGCTTTTCTGTATCAATGAGCACCCAGCGGCTGTCCATGACGGCAGCCTCTGCGCCGGAGGCATCATAAAAATGGGTGATGCGCTTGTTGACAGCCCGCTTGCAGTTTTCCGGCTGGGTGAGCAGGGTCAGCTCCTCATCAACGCGGGGCAGGCGCTCAATGTGCAGGGCCAGCTTGGCCAGCACATAGGCGGTGTGGGTCTTGCGGTACAGGGCATCGTCCAGCCCTACGGCCTCGGCGTGGGCGGTAGCGACCTGCTGGGCATAGCGCAGCAGTGCTCCCAGCTTGACATTGCCGAGGTGGTCGCCGTCCGTGCGGTAGACGGTGAATTTCTCTGTATAGGTGGTTTGCTTTTCGGGCATAGATGCGCCCTCCTTACCAATCGAATCAAAAATTACAAATGCTCAAATGGAGTATAGCACAGTCAGAGCAAAAATGCAAAGCGGCGTGCCAGCGCAGTGAAAATAAAAATGCAGTGCATCATGAAGCGATGCACTGCAGGGGGTCAGTAATTGTCGCGCGATTTCTTGCGGAGCTTGCGCCAGATGTTGAATGCGGAAATGAGGAGCGCGAGCATCAGCAGCACAACGACCATCCAGCCGCTGCCGCCATCCTCATAGCTCTTCATCTCACTCCACTGGGAGTCCATGGCGGCGTTGATGTCGTCGGGCAGAGTCTCAAAGACCTCCGCCTTGTCCAGAACCTCCGCGCTCGGGTAGGCAATTTCGCTGTACTTCAAATCGTCGTCCAGCATCTCCCACACGGCGGTGATGGGGGTGGAATAGCCGATGAAGTCTGCGTTGGCAAGGCCGACGTCCGGCTCACACAGGTAGTTGATGAACATTTCGGCGGCCTCCCGGTGCTTGGCGTTGGCCGGAATGCACATGCTGTCGATGAAGAAGTTGACGCCTTCCTCCGGGTGGACGAAAGCAAGGTCTGGGTTTTCGTCGATCATCGTGATGGCATCGCCCGCATAGTAGGGCGCCATGGCGGCCTCGCCACCCTCCATCTTGTCAAAGACCTCGTCCATGACGTAGGCCTGCACGATGTTCTTCTGGGCCTTCAGCGCATCGGTGATGGCGGTGATCTCGTCAACGGACTGCGGATTCATCGACAGACCAATCGTCTTGGCTGCAATCGCGTAAGCATCGCGGGAATTGTTGAACATCAGCACATTGTTTGTGTACGCAACATCCCACATGTCCGCCCATTTCGTGGGCGGCTCCTCGACCATCGTCATGTTGTAGATCAGGCCCGTTGTGCCCCACATGTAGGGCACGCTGTACTTGTTGCCTGGGTCGAAGCTGCGGTCCAGATATGTTTCACCGATGCCGGCAAAGTTCGGAATGTTGTCCATGTTCAGCTCGGACAGCATGCCCTCCTTGGCCATCTTGCCCACCATGTAATCCGACGGGAAGATAACATCATAGGATACGCCGCCGGATTTCAGCTTGGCGTAGAGGCTCTCGTTGGAGTCGTAGGTCGTGTAATTGACCTTGATGCCGGTCAAATCCTCAAAGGCGGACAGCACATTTACGCTGTCGTCAGAGCCGTCGGAGATGTACAGGCCGTTGTTGTAGACATTCAGCGTGATATGGTCGTTGGCAAAGCGCTTCCAATCGTAGTCGCCGGAGACGGAAATATCCTCGTTGACCTCGATGTCATCGGCGGCCAGCACCGGCACGGCGCTCATCATGGTGACAGTCAGTGCGGCCAGCGCTGCAGCGGAAAACTTTTTCAGTTTCATCTTCAGCGCCCCCCTTCGTCCAGCATGGCTTTGCGGATGGCCTTCTGGTTGCGGCGGTAGGCGCGGGAGTCTGCGGCGTTGGAAATCAGGATGATTGCCAGAATGACGCAGAATATGACTGCAGACAGCGCGTTGATCTCGGGGCTGACCTTCTTGCGGGTCATCGAGTAGATGGCGATAGGCAGTGTCTGCATTGTGCCGGAGTTGAAGTAGGAAATCATGAAGTCATCAATAGAGTAGGTCAGGCAGATGAGGAATGCCGACAAAATGGCCGGGGACAGCTGTGGCATGATGACTTTGGTGAAAGCCTGGCGCGGTGTGCAGCCCAGATCCAGCGCTGCATTGTACAGGCTGGGATCGAGCTGGCGCAGCTTGGGGCCTACATTAAAGATAACATACGGGATATTGAAGGTGATGTGTGCAATCAGCAGCGTCGGCCAGCCGAAGATGCCGCTCTCGCCGCCGATGCCGAAGTTCTGCGCCATGACGAAGAGAAGCATCAGTGAGACACCGGTGATGATCTCCGGATTGACGACAGGCACATAGCTGATGTTATTGATGATGAGCTGGCTTTTGCGGGACATCGAGTTGATGCCAAGGGTCGCCAGCGTGCCCAGCACCGTGGCGATAATGCTGGACACCAGCGCCAGCACAAGGCTCAGACCCAGCGCGGACAAAATCATCTCGTTGTGGAACAGGCTCTTGTACCAGCCGAGGGTGAAGCCCGTAAAGTTCGAGCGGGATTTGCTCTCATTGAAGCTGAACGCAATCATGACCGCGATGGGCAGATACATGAAGCAGAACACCAGAATGACGTAGGTGCGCATGAGGAGCGCAGAGTGTCTTTTGTTCATCTCACATCACTCCTTCCATCTCGGACTCATCAAAGCTCGAAGTGAAGCTCATGCAGAGCAGGACGATAACCATCAGTACCAGACTCATGGCAGAGCCGAGGTTCAGGTTGTAGGAGTTGCCGAGGAACTGCAGCTCAATCAAGTCGCCAATCAGCAGGTTGGAGCCGCCGCCCAGCATACGGCTGATAATAAAGGTGGAAACAGCCGGAACAAATACCTGCGTAATGCCGGTGGCAATGCCGGGGCCGGTCAGCGGTACGAGCACGCGGAACAAAATCTGCCAGACGTTGCAGCCCAGATCCTGCGCGGCCTCGATGATCGAATCATCGATCTTGGTCATCGAGGTATAGATGGGCAGGATCATAAAGGGCAGATAGTTGTACACCATACCCAGCACAACGGCACCGGAGGTGTTGATCATGTTGAAGGGGCCCAGACCGAACAGGCCGAAGAATTTGTTGATAAGGCCGTTTTTTTCAAGCAGGGTCATCCATGCGTAGGTGCGCAGCAGAAAGTTCATCCACATGGGCAGCATGATCAGCATCAGCATGATATGCTGCTTGTTGGCCCGCAGGCGGGAGAGAAAATACCCCACCGGGAACGCCATGACCAGGCATACTACTGTGGAAATGGCGGCCAGAATCAGGCTGCGGGCAAACACGCTGGAGTAGCGGCCGATCTGGGTCAGGTTGTCAAGGGTGAACTGCCCGTCGGCGTTCGTCATGGCGTACCAGACGACGATGACCAGCGGCACGACAGTGAAAATGGCCATCCAGAGCAGATACGGCCCTGCCAGCCAGCGGGAGGTTTTGGATTTGAGCATCTATCACACCTCCGAACGCTTCATGATATGAATTTCGTCCGGGCCGATGTTCATGCCGATAAGCTCGCCGGGCTGGCTGGCCTGCGTGGAGTGGATGATCCACTCATAGCCTTCGACATCGACATGCATTTCAAAGTGAACGCCCTTGAAGATGACCTCACGCACAAGGCCGGTCAGCATACCGACAGAGGGCGGCACGATCTGCACATCCTCGGGGCGGATAACGACCTGCACAGGCTCGTTCGGCTTGAAGCCGCGGTCCACACAGGTGAAATCATAGCCGCCGAAGTTGACAAGAAAGTCCTTGAGCATGACGCCGTCCACGATGTTGGAATCGCCGATAAAGCGCGCGACAAAAGCGTTTTTAGGCTCGTTGTAAATGTCCTGAGGGGAACCGATCTGCTGAATTTTGCCGCCGGACATGACCACAACGGTGTCCGACATGGTAAGGGCCTCCTCCTGATCGTGGGTGACATAGACAAAGGTGATGTTCATCTCACGCTGCAGGCGCTTCAATTCCAGCTGCATCTCCTTGCGCAGCTTGAGGTCAAGTGCGCCCAAAGGCTCGTCCAGCAAAAGGACGCGCGGCTGGTTGACCAGACTGCGGGCAATGGCAACACGCTGCTGCTGACCGCCGGACAGCTGATGGATGCTGCGGCGCTCAAACCCTTTCAGGCCGACGATCTCGAGCATCTCCAGCACCTTGGGGCGGATTTCCTCCTCGGTCATCTTTTTCAGGCGCAGGCCGAAAGCGACATTCTCAAACACATTCAGGTGCGGGAAGAGCGCGTACTTCTGGAACACCGTGTTTACCGGCCGCTTGTAGGGCGGCATGTTGGCGATGTCCTTGCCATCAAAAAAGACATTGCCCGATTTCGGGGTGACAAAACCGGCAATCACACGCAGGGTCGTCGTCTTGCCGCAGCCGGAGGGGCCGAGGAAGGTGACAAATTCCTTGTCGTGGATGTCCAGCGAGAGTCCGTCCAGGACCTTTTGCCCATCGAAATCGACAACAATGTCTTTCAGAGATACGATCAGATTTTCATTCATTTTTATTGCATCCCCCTTTGCGGAATTTCCCGGCACAGGACCTTCTCATCGCGCCGTTTCTTCCTTAGGCCGGCACAAAGTCCTTGACGAGTCAGCGTCAATTATGCCGCCCCGCAAAGGTTTGTTACACGGCCCCACGCGCAGGGGGCCGCTGCAGCAGCACATACAACGCCAATGTGTCAGGGCAGAAAAGATTTGCCCTATAGATGCACACACAAGATACATTATACGGTTTGCAGAATGTTTGTCAATAAGAACTTTTTAATAAATTGGTAAAAAAGCGTTCATGATTTTGAAAAAGAAACGGCTTTTTTGAAAATATGCGATGCAGCAAGGTTTATAAAAATCGAGGCAGCCGCCGCCGCAAAAAGCACGGCACTGGGCAGGGCAGCAAAGCGGCCGTACAAAAGCCCGAACGCCGCCTGCCCGACCGGCTGGGTCAGGCAGGCACAGACCGTGATAAGGCTCATAAAGCGGCCTGTCTGCCCGGTGGGTGCATGGGCCTGGATTGCAGTAAACAGCAGGGTCTGAAACAGTGCGGCGGAATCGGTCCGGCGCAGAAGATACAACGGCAGCGCGAACCGCAGTGCAGCATTGCCGAACAGCGTGATGATTTGGCAGACTGTTATCTTATAAAAGGTGGGATTCATGGTGATGTGCTTCCCCGCTATGATAGTTTTGTACATACATACCGACTGGAGGTTTGTATGTAGGCTGAATAATACTGCGGCTGGAACCGCCGTTGAAATGATTGGGTGTATTGCACTACTTTACACGCGGCATTGAAAAAGCTCTATGAAAAGGGCGGCACAACGCGCAGGCGATAGCAGATTTTATAAAGTAAAAACGGCACAGAACGCTGCAGTTTTGCGTTCTGTGCCGTTTGGGCAATACCGCATAATTCTAAGTGCCGATACGGCGAGCGAGGTGCGGCAGATGCTGAGCCAAAAGCGCAGATAATACTGGATGCTGCAAAGGTGAGCGCCGCCAGTGGCGGATACAGCGAACCGAAGCAGGGGCAGCGGTCGCAGAGTGCGAGGGGCTTTTGCCCCCGAAGCACGATGCGGGTACCGCAACCCGACATTATCGAGCATTTTGGCAACGCAGGTGCCGTGCCATAGCCGCCGGAGCGGTGCTTAAGCCGTAAGGCGGGAATTGTGCGGTGTTGCCTTTGGCTATTTGGCGATGGTCACGCCAGATTCAGCCGCTTTGTCATGAGCCACTGGGTCAGTGCCCACAGCAGGGCATCGACAAAGGCAATCAGCGCAAAGATGGCGAACAAGGTGAGCACGATAACGCCCAAGGTATTGTCGGGACCGAAAAACGACGCGGCGCTGAAGCCGGTATTGTTAAGGTACTTATACCCGCGGAACGCGACAAAGACTGCCGTCACAAGGGCCGCCATCTGCCCGATAAAGCCGATGACAAAGTAGGCGGCAATGCTGATGAGCAGCCGCTGCTGGGTAAACTGCGCGGCAAAGGCACAGGCCAGATATGCGTGCAGCAGTGCGCCCGCGATAAGGGCCAGTACAATCAAAAGCATTGCAGACCAGATGGCGACATCCTCGGCAGTGACGCGGCTGAAATCAAATGCAAACCCGCCGCCACTGACCGTGTCGGTAGTCAGCATGCCGCAAAGTGTAAAAAATACCATGCCGAACAGCGTCCATACCGTGCCGCAGATGACCTTAGCAGCAATGTGCTGCCAAATGGGCACGGGCAGAGCCAGCATCAAGTACCCGCGCTCGCCCAACAGGCGGTAAAACTGCTGAATTTCAATAAAAGCGCAGATGGCGAGCACAACAAGAAGGCTCACGGCAGATGCCAGTGCCAGCAAGGCCATGGCGACCCCGGCCAGCGGCAGCCTGTCGGAGGTGTTCTGGACAAAATGGCTCAGAATATTAGTAAAAATGTTCAGCACAAGCACGCCCGCCGCAATGGGCAGAACAACACGGCCTGTGGATTTGAACTCATAACGTAAAAGCTTCGTCAGCATTTGTAAACCTCCCGGAAGTAAGCGTCTACGCTCTCCCCTGTTTCCTCGCGCAGCTCGTCGACGGCGGCCTGGCGCAGGACCTTGCCGTCCTGTAAAAGAATGACCTCGTCCAGCACCTTCTCAATGTCGCCGATGAGGTGCGTGGACAGCATAAGCGCGGCATCCTCACTGTAGTTGTGCAGGATGGTGCTTAAAATGTAGTCGCGGGCGGCGGGGTCCACGCCGCCCAGAGGCTCATCCAGCAGGTAGAGCCTGGCGGCACGGCTCATCGTCAGGCAGAGCTGCATCTTTTCCTGTGTGCCCTTGCTCATGGAACCGATTTTGTCCCGCCCGCCGATATGCAGGTCGGCCAGCATGGCGTTTGCCTTGACTTTGTCAAAATCAGTGAAGAAATCCGCGTACAGGCTTACGGCGTCGTCGGCGGTGAACTCCGTCGGCAGGGCCATACGGTCCGGCAGATAGCTGGTGACGGCCTTGGTGAAAACGCCGACAGGAACTTTATCAATAATGACGCTGCCCGCCGTGGGCTGCAAAAGCCCGGCAGAGATTTTCATAAGCGTTGTTTTGCCGCTGCCGTTGGGGCCAAGCAGGCCAACGAGCTTGCCCGGCGTGACGGCAAAGTCCACGCCGTTCAGCGCAGCGGTGCGGCCATAGCGCTTGGTCAGGCCGTGTACCTCATAAATTGCATCCATGGTTTACTCCTTTTTTTGTGCCTGCTGTGCGGTCTCACGCAACAGGTTCTCGATTTCGGCTTCGGTCAGGCCGAGGGCCTGCATCTGGTGCAGAAACTCCGCCGCCAGCGTGCCGGCGCGCCGACGGCGCAAGGCCTGCAGGGCAGTGTCATCCGCTGTGACGGTGCGTCCGGCGGTGCGCTGCGCCTGCAAAAGGCCGCGGCTTTCCAGCTCCTGCAAAGCGCGCTGCATGGTGTTGGGGTTGACCCCGGCGTCAGCGGCCAGCTCCCGCACGGGTGGAATGCGGCTGCCGGGCGGGAACTCCCCCGCGACGAGGGCAAGCTCCAACTGCTCGACCAGCTGCACATAGACCGGGCGGCCCGCAGTAATGTTCCAGTTCATGGTGTTTTATGCTCCTTTTGTATTATTGTGTTAAGAGCTTAATACAATAATACACGCAGGATACAGCTTTGTCAATAGAAAAAATAAAAAAAATCCCCCGCCGGGCTGGCGGAGGAAATATTGCATGATACAACGTCAGGAAATGTGATCCTCGATCCATGTCAGCACATAGTCAAAGACCTCATCACGGTTGGTCTCGTTGTGCAGCTCATGGCGGCCGCCCTCAAAGATCTGGCAGGTCAGATCCTTGACACCGGCATCGCCCAGCATCGCCCAGACCTTGCGGATGCCCTTGCCGTAATCGCCCACGGGATCGCCGTCACCGGCAATCAGCAGAACGGGCAGATCCTTGTTGATCGATTCAGCCCAGGCCTTGCTGCTGACATGGTTCAGCGTGGCCAGCATCTCCCGGTAGGTGGAGGCCGTAAACTGGAAGGTACACAAACCGTCCGCATCATAGGCATTAACAACAGCCTCATCACGGGTCAGCCAGTCATTGGCAGACTTCGCGTTCTCGATTTTTTTGCAGTAGCTGCCGAAATTCAGCTTGACCATCAGCGGCGAGACATAACGCGGACCCTTGACCCGTGCAATCAGCCCGGCGAGCCTTTGCCCGATGACATTCATAAAGCTGGGACCTGCCGTGCCGGAAATAACCAGTGCCGTGATGCTCTCCGGCCACTTTTCGGCGTACCAGCGCGCGTAAAAGCTGCCCATGCTGTGGCCGTACAGAATGATCGGCGTATCGGGAAAGCGCTCATGCAGCAGTGTGTTCATTGTGTGGAGGTCATTCAACAGGTGAAAACGGCCGTCCGGCTCACCGTAATGGCCATGCTCACCGGCCTTGGCGGTATCGCCGTGGCCCAGATGGTCATTGCCCGCCAGTGCAATACCGTGGGCGGCATAAAACTCTGCCATAGGGGCATAACGGCGCACATACTCACACATGCCGTGGCTAAGCTGCAGTACCGCGCGCACGGGCTTGCCGGGCATGGTGTACAGCACAGCGGAGGAGGTATGGCGGCCGTCCGAGGACGGGAAGGTAATGGTTTCGCAGTGAAGGTCAGACATAAATTTCTCCTATTTCAGTCAGGTTTGTTGGGTAGGCTGCTTTTGTGTTTTGGCGGTCAATCGCGCCATTACGCGGGCAAGCAAAACGGCAAAGAGCACAGACAGGACGGAAAGCAGAAGCCAGCGCTTGTCCGTGCCATACAAGATGTCGTCCGAGAGTGCATCGCGAAAGACCTGGAAAGCAAAAGCGTGAACAGCGTAAATTTCCAGCGTGCATCCGCCCAGGAACGTACAGCCGCGGATGATTTGCGGGGAAACTTTATCCAGGCAGGCGGCCAGCAGGGACAGTACAATACACAGCCCAGGCGCAATTAGGATAAACGGAAACCAATACAGACCAGAGGCCCAAATACGGTCATCTGGGACACACTTGACTATGTACACCAAAAGCCCCCAGCCAAGGCAGGAAAGCGCAATAAGCGCGGCGGCCAGTCGGGCCGGGATTTCTTCGTGCCTGGCACCGTAATCGGCAAAACAGATGCCGAGGAAAAGAAGCGGCAGTCGCGAAAACAGCATGAGCCGGATATCCGAGAAAAATGGTACAGAAAACGCCGCACAGAGGAAAAACAGCAGAATTTTTCTGCGCAGGGACACATTCTGACAAAGCGGTACAAGAAAGAGGGCAAAGAGATAATAAATCCACACACCATTCATGTACCAAAGTGTCTGAAAGTCCGCACTTGCCAAGAAGTCAACACACAGATAGTTCGCAAACACCGAAGAAACCGAAATACCGGAACGAAGATGCTGGTAGATCAACTAGGCTGTCAGCACAACATAGTAGCTGGGCAGAATGCGGATGATACGTTTTTTGAGAAAAGCAATCGGGTCATAGTGGCGAGTAAGGGAATGATAACAGCCCCGGCCCGAGGCAAACACAAAAATGTCAACGCCCGAAAAGCCGAAGAAGCGCACATATAATATTTTGGCGGTAGGCTGGAATGGTAGTAGAGTATCCACAGCGCAGCCAGTGCCATTCAGACAGAACGATACTTTGTAATGTTACGGTAGCGGAACATGAATTATTCTCCTTATTATGATGTGCAGTTTTACAATTTCCCGGCAAGAAATTTGGATATCCGGGAAGCAGCGGCAGATGCCAGAAAGGCAACCAGGAAGGATGCGGCGGTGATAAGAAGCCAGCGCTTATCAGTGCCGTAGAAAATACCGGCATCCATGGCGCGGCGCGCTGCATGGAATACAAACATATGCACGATATAAATTTCCAGGGTACACCCGCCGACATATCGCAGAAAACGGATGACGATGGCTGCGGTGCGTTCCACCAGCATAGACAACCAGGAAAGCAGCAGGCACAGCCCTGGGACGATCAGGATAAACGGCCACCACAAAAGGCCGTAGGGGTACAAATATTCGTGACAGCGATAGTAACAGACCAACAGGATGGTGATGCCTGCCGCCATTGCGCCAAGTAGTGCAAGGACGGTACGCTTGGTGAGCGTGGGATACCGACTGCCGTAATCTGCGGCGCAGACGCCCAGATACAGCAGCGGAACACGCGCAAACAGCATGAGGCGCATGGTGTCCCCAAGGAACGGAACCGTCAGCAGAATGCAGAAGCAAAAGCCCAGCAGCTTTGTTTTAAAGTTGCCCCGCAGGCAAAGCGGAACAAAGAACAGCACGAGGATATAGTACACAACCAAGCCGTTTACATACCACAGCGTCTGCAAGCCAAGGCCAAATAAACTGTCTACTCCTAAGTAAGTGGCGACCACACCCTGCACCGTGGTACCCAGGCGTATGCCGTCAAAAATGACCCAAGGCGTGACACAGAGATAATAGGCAGGTACAATCTTGATAAGACGCTTTTTAATAAAGATGAGCGTATCAGAGTTCTTTTTCAGCGAGTGATAGCACCCGAGTCCTGAGGCAAACACAAAAATGTCAACACCGCCTGCCCCGCAGCTTTTTAAGACCTGCAAAAACTCACAGGGGGGAGTAAGCGAAATATGGTGATATACCACCCACAAGGCGGCAAGGGCCATCCACACACTGCGGTAGGATAGAATTTTTTTGAAATCGCAAAAGTCAGCCACAGCGGTTATTCTCCCTTGATTTTCTTCCAATATTGGGCAAAGGCCTGCTCGTTCTTGTTCTCGCCGGGAACGTAATACTGGCGATCCTTGATAGCATCGGGCAGGTATTGCTGGGCGGTCCAGTGGTTGGGGTAATCGTGCGGGTAGAGGTAATGCTGCCCCTTGACCTTGGCGTCCGCGCCGTCATAGTGTTTGTTCTGCAGCTGCCGCGGGATAGGCCCGGTGCGCCCGGCCTGAATATCGGCAATGGCTGCATTGATGCCGTCATGGGCAGAATTCGATTTGGGGGCGGTGGCAACCAGCACCACGGCATCCGCCAGTGGCAAACGAGCCTCCGGCAGGCCGACAGCATTGGCAATATCGACCGCAGCCTTTACGATGGGGATGATCTGCGGCCACGCCAGACCAACATCCTCACAGGCGCAGACCATCAGGCGGCGGCAGGCGCTGGGCAAATCCCCTGCCTCAAGCAGGCGGCCCAGATAGTGCAGTGCAGCGTCCGGGTCAGAGCCGCGCATGGATTTTTGGTAAGCGGAAACGATGTCATAGTGGTCATCGCCCAGTTTGTCATACCGCATGGCGGTGCGGGCGGCCACCTGCTGGATCATGTCAAGCGTGATGGTGCGGCAGCCGTTTTCGATGGGGGCTGCTGTGACGGCAAATTCCAGATTGCCGATTGCCTTGCGCATGTCACCGCCAGCGCTCTGGGCCAGATAGTCAAGGGCATCTTCCGGAATGAAAACCGGCGATTGATCCTCAGCGCCCAGCCGTGCGGCAGCGCTGCGCAGACCGGCACGAATATCGTCGGCAGTCAGCGACTTGAATTCAAACACCGTGCAGCGGGACAGCAGTGCGTTATATACATAAAAGTAGGGATTTTCCGTGGTGGAGGCAATGAGGGTGACAGTGCCCTGCTCAACACATTCCAGCAGGCTCTGCTGCTGACGCTTGTTAAAGTACTGGATCTCATCCAGATACAGCAGAATGCCGCCCGCTGCCCCCAGTGTGCCGATGTCTGCCAGCACGGACTTGATATCGCTGGTTGAGGCCGTGGTACCGTTGAGCTTGTGCAGCTGCATACCGCTGCCCGCCGCAATGATGCTGGCAACGGTGGTTTTGCCAACGCCGGATGGGCCGTAGAAGATCATATTGGGGATTCTGCCGCTTTCGACCGTGCGGCGAAAGACCTGATTTTTGCCGAGTAGATGCTGCTGCCCGCAGACCTCATCCAGCGTGCGCGGGCGCAGGCGTTGTGCCAATGGCTCCATTGTGATTTCCTTTTTATATTATAAATAGGTTGATGCTCCGATTGTGCAGCAAAAGCAATGCTACTATAGACAATTATACGGAATAACGGCAGCAGAATCAAGAGTAATCGTGCAGGATAACAAAATGACAAAATGCGTTGCCGGGGGTAATCTGTGAGGAAAAAAATAAGCAACACCATATCGCGGTGCTGCTCAGTGTGTTGAAAAGCGCGTCTTTCATCGCAAGCATGCAGGAGCGAACGGTGTTCGCCCGAAAGTCTCATGCTGCAACGCTTTTAGCGGGATTATTTGGGGAGGGTGTCTTTGTAATCGGGATAATCTTTAGCTACCAACTCTGCATAAGCGGCGTAGGCTTGCTCAAGGGTTTCATATTTTGTGCCGTTGGTATAATCTTTGAATTTATCGCTGTTGTAAATGTGCTTCGAGATGGCGACATATGTTTGAGAACTGTTTTTGACAGGTCTTTCGGCGGTTACTGTTTCTGAAATATAGAACCCACCGGTTTCCGCACTGATAATAACAGGAATCTTTTTATCGGCACCGACTTTATCTGTATCCACAGAGGTCCAAAATAAATAGGTCTGCCTGAAGTCGGGTCGTGCATCCCCGAGATACGCCCAGGTGCCATGGTTCAGTAAACTGTTTTCGTTGATCTTTGGTTTTAGTATATCTAGCATACTTGATTTTGGGCATCTCGAGTCTATTTCAAAATAACTGGCTGTGGAGTGTTTATCCAATAATCCAGCATCTTTCACCAGACCGTGTATATCGCTGAAACTCATTTCCACCTTTGTATTGTTTCCACCGCTTTCGCTCCATCTGAAAACAACGCCGACCTTAGCATCGTAGGAAACCTCACATACCCCGCCTGCAGTCGGGATACCCTTCCAGTTGGGGGTATCCTTATCCGCTTTATAGTGCGTGATGCCCGCAATCGTGATGGGGTCCATGGACTGCCAGTCATCCTGCTTTTGTTTGAGGTTTACCGTTTTGACTTGATTCTCCGTGTCGTTGGTCAGCGAGGCTGTCAGCACCTCCATATACGCCTCGCGCACATGGAGGACATCAGCAGTCTCAAGACTTTTCTCAATATATCCCTGCAGGGCGGGTATCAGCATCGCTGCAAGAACCGCGAGAATGGTAAGAACAACGATCAGCTCCACGAGAGTGAAGCCCCTTTTGTTATTCCGCAGTTTGTATTTCATTCATTCCCCTTGTCAATAAAACAATCCCCCGGGCTTTGGATAAAAGCCCGTCCACCTTCTGACAGTTAGAATAGCTTTGACAAGTGGTAGTCATCATACCTGTCGCATTGCCCCGCGGGCACCAAACAGTCAGTCGTAGGTGACATTATAGCAGAAAATGAATTGTCATACAACAGGAAAAGACAAAAAAATCGCAAGATTTTTCAAATAAGTATGGGCAATACCGCATAATTCTAAGTGCCGATACGGCGAGCGAGGTGCGGCAGCTGC
>UQGL01000021.1 GCA_900540595.1 uncultured Oscillospiraceae bacterium | reverse complement strand
TCAACAGCGGTCTGGAACGCTTTGTCGGCGACCGCTTCACGCGGGCATCCTTTGGAAAGCCGCGCTTTGATGTAAGGCTTCCGTTGATGGATCAATTCTGAGGTGCGCTCATGAAAGAATACAAAGTATGGGCGTTCGCCCGCAGTGCCGCACCGAACCTGCCCGCATTGGAAGAACAGCTTGCGGATGTCATGCGCGAAGCCGACAGGCGCGGCTACATCATTGTCAACTCCTGCATGGAGCAGAAGTAC
Source organism: uncultured Oscillospiraceae bacterium (assembly GCA_900540595.1). GTDB lineage: Bacteria > Bacillota > Clostridia > Oscillospirales > Ruminococcaceae > Gemmiger. The sequence continues at coordinate 42,851 of UQGL01000021.1, read as the reverse complement.
GGCACCGAGTTCTGGCGACCTGATTTGTTCGCCATGCTCACCGCCGTGCAGCAGGGTCGCGTCAACGCCGTCATGGTGCAGAGCCTTGACCGGTTGAGTCACGACATTACAACCTTATACCGCATCCTGCGATTTCTGCAAAATTACGGCGCAGCACTGATTACCACCGAAACCAATCTACGATATGAACTCTATCTGACGGGGCTGGACGCACGCTTGCTGCGCCGCCACAACCGAAAACCAATTTACTATGTGGAGTGTGAAGAACGATGAAAGAACCTGTGCAAATGCCGCTGCAGGCATCCGCCTGCGAAATTGAAAAAATAACCCTGCCGCAGATTGTCAGCATCAAACAGGCAAGTGAGATTATGAATCTGCCGCCATATTATCTTCGGCGTGTCTGCCGCGAGAATCCGGACCTTGCATTTCAGTCCGGTGTTAAGTGGTACATTAACCTTGGCAAGCTGGCGGCCTACTACAACAATAAAACGGAGCAATCGGAATAATGGCATCGGCAAAACTTATGATACCCAAACGCAGCGCCCCCTATTATGTACTGACCGCTAATGTGACTGTACATGGAAAAAGGGTGCGGCGATATGGGCGCTTTGACTTTGACCCCACTGTATTGAAAACCCACCGCCAGCGTGAAAACGCTGCCATTGAAGCCGCACTCGTTTTTGAACGCGCAGAGCAACAGAAAGCCGACGATGAAAAAGATGGCAAAAACACGCCCTTTCGAGATGCAGCAAGAGCATACATTGATTCCAAAAAATCGATGCTCGATCCCTCCGTTCGTCTGGAGGGCGACTACGAGCAGCACAAGAATAAAGCCAACACCACAGCAGGTAAGGAAACCATGCTGCGGCGAATCTGTGAAATCAGCCCGGCATTTGCAGAAATGCCGATTTCAAAAGTAAATAAGCGCGAATGCGAGAAGTTTCTGGATCTGCTGGGTGAGGCCGATGTGCGCAGCGTGAAAGGGTATGCGGTGCTGAAACCCAACGCAAAGCAATATAAGAAACTGTCCTGTCCCCAAATTGCAGCACAATGCTCCATACAGACAAAATCTGTAGAGCGAGTGTTCCGCGGAGAGCGTACCACACTAAAAACAGCACAGGAAATTGCAGCAGCTCTCAAATGTAAGCCCGAAAAGCTGTTTCATATTGAACTGGATCACCGCCCTATTGCACGAAAAACCATCAAGGAGTATGCCATCTTTCTGCGGCCCGTAATGCAATATGCCGAACGCGAGTACGGCATAGACAACGATACTCAAACACTCGCGGTTAAAGGTACGCGCAGCCGCCCGGTAGACTGCCTGCACCCGGAAGAAGTAGAGGCTCTTTTTAAGGTGCTGCCGCGCTGTTCCACACTGGAGCAGGTCATCATCATGGGGCTGCTGAATACCGGAATGCGGCGCGGTGAGTTAGCCGGGCTGACATGGGAAGATATTGACTTCGACCACTGCACCGTCCATGTGGATAAGTCACTGCTCATAGTGAACAAAGGCTATCACCTGACGACCACGAAAGAGGACAACGTCCGTGACATAGATGTAGCACCCGAATTTATGGAATATCTGAAAACCTACCGTGACCAATGGCTTGCACAAAAGCACCGTATGGGCAGTGCTTGGCAGACCTGCATGGACGGAAAGTGGGAATCGTACCGGGAATCCCTGCAAAAGCTGCGCGGGAAAAATTTTATCGTTATCAATGATTTTGGCTGGCCCATCAGCCCCGACCACTATGGCAAAATTGTTGACCGCGTGGCCGAGAAAGCGGGCATCCGCAAAATCCACCCGCATATGTTTCGCCACACCTTTGTCAGTATCCTGCTCTCCAACCCGGACATCGGTGTCGCTACAGTGGCGGCCGAGGCGGGTCATGCCCAACCCAGCACGACACTGGCAATTTATACGCAGGTTTACCACAAGCGGCAGGATTCCATCCGCAGCCAGATGAGCGAGACGCTCTACAAGAGAAAAACTCCCGAAAGATGAAAAGAGACGTGCAAACTTTACGCTTGCACGTCTCTTTTTGGTGGGCCATGCAGGATTCGAACCTGCGATAACTCGGTTATGAGCCGAGAGTTCTAACCGCTGAACTAATGGCCCTTATGAAACAACCCAAACAAGCAGTAGCGAACCGCCCGTAGATGGGTTGTAGATGAAAGCAGAAAAATCAACTATGAAAATCGCAAATTTTACGATTTATCGAATTTTTACAAAGAGAAAAATCCTAACATCCAATGTTTATGAGCCGCCGGCTTTAACCGTTAAGCTAACGGCCCGCACAGATGTACTATATAGTATACCAGAAATTATCCGGTTTGCCAAGGGTGTGCTGGTCGAAATATGAGATTTTTTTCAAGTCGGGGTCTTATCGGGCGGGCAGGCGTCCTGCAGGTCGCTGCGGCAGCGCCAGACTGCCAGCAGGATGAAGACAAAGCAGATGACCCATGTCGTTGGTTCGCAGAAGCAGACAGCGCGGTAGCCCCAGACCGGCACCAGCCAGACTGCAAAGATCACCTTGCCGATCAGCTCCAGCGCGCTGGCCAGCAGCGGCTCGACCGTGTGGCGGATGCCCTGCAGCATATTGCGCAGGATCACCAGTACGGCCATAGGCGGGATGATCGGCACGCTGATTTTGAGATACAGCATCGCGTTGGAGATGATGCGCGCATCGCTGCTGCCGGTGATAAGGCGCAGCACCGGCTCACCCAGCAGGAAGGTAAACGCCAGAACAAAAAGCCACCAGACAAAATAGATCTTCAGCGCTGCGCGGACGCTCTGACCAATGCGGCTGCGGCGGCCTGCGCCGAGGTTCTGGCTGCTGAAGGTTGCCACGCCGATGCCGAGCGCACCGCCCGGGATAAAATACATCTCTGCCATGCGGCGGGCCGCCGTTTGGGCCGTGATATAGACACTGCCCAGCGCGTTGATGCTGCTTTGCAGCGCCACGCTGCCCAGATTGTAGATCGCACTCATCAGGCCCATGCTCATGCCGGCCCAGAACATATTCCTGACCGCGCGGCGGGCAGACTTTTTGAGATGCGCGGGGGCGAAGTGCAGCTCCGGATAGCTGCGGACCAGATACACTGCGCCCAGCACGGCGCTGATGCCCTGCGCCAGCACCGTGGCTACAGCGGCACCGCGCACGCCCATGCCCAGCGGCCCCATAAAGGCGGCGTCCAGCCCGACATTCAGCACACTGCTGAACAAAAGAAACAAAAGCGGTGTAACGCTGTTGCCCACAGCGCGCAGCAGGGCGGCCTCCATATTGTACAGCATTGTCAGCGGGATGCCCAGCAGAATAACGGTCAGGTAGGCAGCTGCGCCGTCCCACACCTCGGCAGGGACCTGCAGCACCTGCAGCAGCGCACCACGTCCCAGCAGCGACACTGTGGTCAGCACTATCGACACCGCCGCCGAAAGGATGACCATCCAGCCGACGGCGCGGCGGATGCCCTCCCGCTCCCCTGCCCCAAAGCAGCGGCTGACCGTCAATGCCAGACCATTGTTCATGCCGAAGGCAAAGTTCATGATCAGCCCGTACAGTGCGGCGGTAGCGCCGATCTCCGCCAGAGCGGCGGAGCCAAGCAGATGCCCCGCCAAAGCGGTGTCGGTCAGGTTGTAGACCTGCTGCAGCAGATTTGAGCAGAAAAGCGGCAGCGAGAACTGCAGCAACAGTCGGAACGGGTCGCCCCGGGTCATATCCAGCACGCGGCTTTTGTGTGCGGTGGTCATAGGGGTGTACATCTCCTTCATGGGACTTATAGAGGCCGATGCCCTGCACCGGCCTGCGGTAAGGAAACTATTCCTTTACAATATTCTTCACCCAGATGCCTTTTTTCACCAGCACAAAGCCGATGGCGCATTTGACGATGTCCATACCATTGACGAGCAGATAGATCGCAACGATATTCAGCCCGGTAAAGCGGGACAGGCCGTAGGCCAGAGGGACCGAGACAGCCCAGGTAAAGCAGCTGTCAAACAGGAAGGTGATAAAGGTCTTGCCGCCGGACCGCAGCGTAAAATACGCACAGTTGGAAAAGCCGTACAGCGGCATGCAGAGCGCCGCCATGCAGATCAGCTCGGTTGCCAGCAGGCGGATGGATTCCTCGGTATTATAAATGCGCGGGATATAGGGCGAGCAGAGTGCCAGCAGCGTACCCATGATGACACAGCTGGTAAGGCTCAGGGTGATCATGCGCCAGGCCGTGCGGCGCGCCCCGGTCAGCCGGTCGGCACCCAGCTCCTGCCCGACAACGATGGCCGTGGCGTTGCCCAGCGAGAGGAACACCTCATTGAAGATCTGGGCGATGGTGTTGCAGATGTTCAGCGCGGCCACTGCCTGAATGCCGCGCACCGAGTAGCACTGCAGCAGCACAGCCTGCCCGGCACCCCACATCAGCTCGTTTGCCAGCAGCGGCGTGGAGCGGATCAGGATGTCCCGCACCAGAGCGCCGGGGATCGCAAAGCTGCTGTAGATGCCCCGCAGGAAGGGGTAGCGGTCGCTGCTGCGGTGGGCACCCACCACCACGATAGCCAGCTCCACAAAGCGGGACAGCACCGTGGCGATGGCAGCGCCGGCCACGCCCATGCGCGGGAACGGCCCTATGCCGAAGATGAGCAGCGCATTGAAGATAAAGTTCACGACCATGGCCAGCATACTGGCCTTCATGGGCAGCACGGTCTGGCCGCTTTCACGCAGGGTGCCTGCATAGCACTGGGTCAGGCCAAAGGGCACAAGCCCGATGAGCATAATGCGCAGATACCCCTCGGCATATTGCAGGGTCGCGGCAGCGTCCGCCGGGGAGGTATCCGCCGCGATATAGGCCCCGATGAGCGAGGGCCCTGCGGCGAGAAACAGCCCGATGGCTGCCGCTGTGATGGCAAGCGCCACCAGCAGCTTGAACCGGAAGGTGTGGCGCACCCCCTCCATATCTCCGCGGCCGTAGAACTGCGCGCCGAAGATGCCTGCGCCCGCGGTGCTGCCCCAGACCGCCAGATTGTAGACGAACAGCAGCTGGCCCACTACGGCAACGCCGCTCATAGGCAGCGTGCCGACCTGCCCGACCATGACATTGTCGAGCAGGGACACCACATTTGTCAGGGTGTTCTGTACGATGATCGGCAGAACGACCACCAGCACATGCCGGTAAAATGCGCGGTCGCCGATCAGACATTCCCGCAGCGTCAGTTTTTCCGTTTTTTCCATACCTGCTCCTTTTTTTGCCGTGTACGGTCTATTATACGGTTCGGCGCGCAGACTGTCAATCGTAACTTTTCACATAAAAAGCCGAGGCCCGGTCATCGGGTCTCGGCGTTGTGTCATGCGGCGGCGGTTTCCGGGGTGGCGGTGCCGTTCAGGTCGGCAAGGCGGCGCGCTACCTCGCTGTCAAGGTATTCCTTGGTCATGCTTTCGCCATCGTGTGCTGCTTCATACTCCTGCTCAATCTCATTCTCCAGCTGCGCCCGGATATAGCTGTCTCGGTCTGCCTCGGTGGAGAAGGCGCTGCCGTCATAGTAATACTCCTTCTCGACACGCCCGGCCAGCTGGGCGGCGGTCAGTCCCACCGGGAAAGCAGCGTTGCAGTCCAGAGTGTACCGCGTTCCCTCCTGCAGATCATCACACGAGCTGAAGTAGTAGGTCGTAAAGCCCAGCCCGTTCGCATCGGCGGCCTGCACCACTGCCTGGCAGTCTGCGGCAAATGCCTCGTCACTGTCATACTCTGCCGTAAAGCTGAGGTACAGCGCACATTCATCGCCGGCCTGCAGCGCGTAGCTGTCGCTTGCCGTATGGCTGATCCAGACTTTTACATGCGCATTGGCAACACGAGATTTCAGCGCCGGGTCCCCGGTCAGGGCGTTATAGATGCCGGTGACCTTTTCGGACTCGATGCGGCTGGCCGCATGCTCCCGCTCGGGGCCCCACAGATTCCAAACCGTGGGCAGGACGGCCGCCGTACCCACTATGCAGAGGATAAAGGCACAGCCGAGCATCGAAAGCCAGTCAAACCGCACCTTCGCATCGGGCTTACTGCTGTAGAACAGCAGCTCGATGCCCAGCACGATGAGGATTGCAGGCGAAAACCTCAGTATCCAAAGCAGGTCAAAGCCGGGCACCAGCTGGTAGATCATCAGCAGAACACCTGCCAGAATCAGCACCAGCGCAAACGCCAGCGTCCCCACGGGGCGTGTCTTTTTCGGGGTAGTTTGTTCATCCATGATTTTACCTCATTCCAATTATATTGAGCGGTAGGGGCCGGGCATGCCCGGCCCGCGCGTGTATGGCGGGCACAGCGGCGGTGGGTCAGCGGCGGACGGGACATGTTCCGCCCCTACCCGGCGGCAAAGGGCGGACGAGCAGCGTCCGTAAGGCTGCCCCTCATCCGGCGCCACCTTCCCCCAAGGGAGAAGGCTTAGCGTTATTCATGCGGATACGGCGGCAGCTCGTCATCGCGGTTTTTCTTTTCGGGGTGGAGCCCCAGCATCTTGAGGCCTGCGAAAATCAGCAGTGCCGCAATGACAACATTCGTTATGCCGGTGATGATGTCGTAGGCGTAGCCGTTGCCAACAAGATTGCACAGCAGCGTATAGAGCCAGGTTGAGATGAATGTCTCATACAGTGCCCAGACGCCGAAGCCGACCAGACCCCAGCCGATCAGCTTGTTGTGCTGGGGGACCAGCTTTTTGATCTCCTCATAATTGCCCAGAACCAGCAGGGAATCCTCCTTCGGCTCACCGGCCGCCATGTGGCGGATGAGGTCATAGGTGTCAAAAAAGCTGTACATCCAGATGACAAGGCAGAGGAACAGCAGCGGTTCAACGACGGTGGCCGCCATCACACAGAGTATCAGTATCATCGCAATCGAGAGGCCGCGCTGCATATAGCCGTAGTACATCTGCCCCGCACCGGGGATGCAGGCGAAGATAAAGGTCAGAAAGCCGTTCTTTTTCATGGTTTATTCCCCCTTGGCGGTGCTGCCGCCGATGCTTTGTGCTCTGATCTGGTCCAGACCGTTTTCCGCGGTCAGGGTAAAGCTTTTAAAGGTATCGTCGAGGCTTTTGTAAAAGCCGTTGACGGCGGTGCTGAATTTGGTGCCGAACCGCTCATGCGGGGTGGTGGGCTGCTGGGCGGTCAGGGCGGAGACATCCGGCAGGCCGAATGTGCTGACCGCGCCCCACAGCACGAAGCCCAGCACCACCGCCGCAGCGGCCGACACATACCGGTTCGTCATGATGCGGAAGCTGCGCAGCCGCATCAGGCTCTGCACCTGCGGGATCAGGTCGCGCATGGGCTGCTTCATGGCCTCGGGCGCGGCCTCGATCAGCGCCGTGTAGCGCAGCAGGCAGTAGTCGCAGAAGCTCAGATGCTCGGCGGCCTCCAGCGCGCCAAGGTCATCGAGCGTGCCGTCCTTCAGCGCGTACAGGCCCGCATCGGTCAGGTGGCCCTCGGCGTCAAAGAGTTTTTCGTTATCAAAATAAAGGCTCATTCGTTCTGCCTCCTTTCAAGTATCTGCTGGCGAAGCAGCAGCTTTGCACGCCAAAGCTGGCTGTTGACGGTTGCGGGCGGGCGGCCCACCAGCTTTGCAATCTCGGAGCTTTCCTTGTTCTCCAAAAAGTACATAACGGCGATTTTTCCGTAGGGCTCGCGCAGGGCGCGGACAAGCTGCTCCAGCTCTGCGGCACCGGCGCGCGCCAGCACGCTTTCCGCCGGGTCATCGGCATCGGTGCCGGGGGCACCGCGCGGCTCCGGCATGGCATCGTCACCCGGGGCCTCCACCTTGCGTACCCATGCGCTTTTCAGGTGGTCCTTGCATTTGTTGGCCGCCACCCGGACGAGCCACTGCTTATAATACTGCGGCTCGCATCGGTCTATGGCCGAGAACGCCGAGAGAAAGGTGTCCTGAGTCAGATCCTCAGCGGTGTGGGGGTCGTGAACAAACTGCAGGCAGACTGTGTAGACCAGTCTTTGATACTGCTGCATCAGCCCGGTAAATTCTTCATTTGTCAGCGCCCACACCTCCTTTGCTTTGTCCTTCTGTATACTAAAACGAATTCCCCGGCGCCGATATTGCAAGCGCAGGGGAATTTTTTATCAGATAATAGATAAAAGATAATAGATAATAAAAATGGTAAATCACGGCGCTGACGCACCGCTAAAAAATACTCGTAGGGGCGGGGCTCTGCTCCGCCCGCGAATGTTCGCCTGGAGGCAGACTTTCCGGGCGGAGTAGAACCCCGCCCCTATGTTTTTCGTTTTCGACCCAAGGGAGAAAACTCCACCAATTTTATTATCTTTTATCTATTATCTTTTATCTTTTAAAATTTCATATCCAGCTCCACCGGGCAGTGGTCGCTGCCCATCACATCCATCAGGATCGCAGCGTTCTGGATTTTGTCGGCAATGCGGTCGCTGACCAGAAAATAGTCGATACGCCAGCCCGCGTTGCGCTCCCGCGCGCGGAACCGCATGCTCCACCAGCTGTACATGCCGGTGGCATCGGGGTGCAGGCGGCGGAAGGAATCGGTAAAGCCCGCCGCCAGCAGCTCGTCCAGCTTGCCGCGCTCCTGATCGCTGAAGCCCGCCGCGCCGCGGTTGGGGCCGGGGTTTTTCAGGTCAATGTCCTCATGCGCCACATTCAGATCTCCGCAAAGGATGACCGGCTTTTCGGCGTCAAGCTTCTGCAGGTAGCGGCGCAGGTCATTCTCCCACTGCATACGGTAGTCGATGCGCGCCAGCTCGTTCTGGGCGTTGGGAACATAGAGGTTGACGAGGTAGAAATCCGGGTATTCCAGCGTGATAGCGCGGCCCTCATGGTTATGGACATCCTCGTCCAAGCCGTACCGCACGCTGAGCGCCGGTGTTTTGGCCCAAACGGCCGTGCCGGAGTAGCCCTTTTTATCGGCGCTGTAGATGTACTCGGTGTAGCCCTCGGGCGCAAAGTCGGCCTGCCCGGGCTGCATCTTCGTCTCCTGAATGCAGAAAAAGTCCGCGTCCAGCGTGCGGAACACATCCTCAAAGCCTTTTTTAAGGCAGGCGCGCAGACCGTTGACATTCCAGCTGATGAATTTCATTGATAAACTCCTTTTTAAGCCTCCCCCGTCAAAGGGTGGCTTTTTTTGCTATACCTTTTTCATTGCGCTCTTTTGCCATGCACCGCTGGCAAAGCGGATCACAAAGCAGGTCACGCGGCAGATCCAGTCCACAACCATGGCCAGCCAGACGCCGACCGCGCCCATGCCCATATTGACACAGAGGATCCAGCTCAAACCCATGCGCCAGACGATCATCGAGAGGATCGAGGTGACCATCGTGAACCGCACATCGTTGGCGGCGCGCAGGGCGTTGGGCAGCACAAAGCCGGCCGGCCACAGCAAAATCGCCACACCGTTATGGATCATGACCAGCGTCCAAGACAGGGCGCGCGTCTCCGGCGAGAGGGTGTACATGCCCAAAATCCGGTTCAGGAAGAACAGCACCAGCAGATTCACGGTGCCCTGCGCGATATAATCCCACAAAAGCAGCTTTTTTGTATAATGCTTCGTCTGCTCAAAGTCCTGTGCGCCGACACAGCGGCCCACGACCGTGATCATGGCAAGGCCCATTGCGTTGCCGACGATGCAGCCGACAGCATCGAGATTGTTGGCCACCGCATTGGCTGAGATATGCACCGTGCCGAACAGCGAGATCATCGAAACGACCAGCACCCGGCCAAGCTGGAACAGGCTGTTCTCAAACGCCGAGGGGATGCCGATGTAGAGGATGCTCCTGACGGTGCGTCCCTCCAGCCGGGTAACTGTGCGCGGCGTGATGCGCAGCACATAGTCCCGCTTGGCGGCCAGTGACAGAATGATGACCGCCCCCACCGCGCGGGAGACCAGCGTGGGCACGGCAACGCCCGCAACGCCCATGCGCAGCACAAAGACGCAGAGCGCATTGCCGCAGAAGTTGATGGCGTTGACAAGGACCGAGACCTTCATCGACACCGCGCTGTTGCCGGTGGAGCGGAAGATCGCCGCGCCCGCGTTGTAAAGTGCCAGAAACGGAAACGACAGCGCCGTGATCGTAAAGTAGGTCAGGCACGCCTGCATGACATCCTCGCTGATCGTGCCGAAGAAGAGCCGCAGCTGTGCCGTGCGGGTCACAAGGCAGAACACCGCCACCGCCGTGCCGAGAATACCGCTGAGCCCCACCAGCTGCCCGGCGCTGCGGGCGGCCTCCTCAGGCCGCTTGGCGCCCAGATGCTGGCTGGTCACGACTGCGCCGCCGGTTGCCAGCGCGCCGAACACTGTGATGATAAGCTGGTTGATCATATCCACCAGCGACACGCCGGAGATTGCCGCCTCCCCCACCGAGGAGACCATGACGGTATCGGCCATGCCCACCAGAACGCCGAGCGCCTGCTCGATGATGAGCGGCCAGAGCAGCGCCAGCAGCTGTTGATTTGTAAACAGTCGTTCCTTTTTCACTTTATATAACATCTCACTTTCCCAGTATGAGTATAGCACAAAAAAATCCCCCGCGCAATGCGCGGGGGCAGGGTTTACTCGTACCGCAGGGCCTCGATGGGGTCGAGCTTTGCGGCCTTGTTGGCGGGATAGTAGCCGAAGAATACGCCGATGGCCATACTGAAACCGACTGCTACCACGATGGCGGTCAGGCTCGGGCGGGCGGCGTAGCCCACGGCCTTGCTCAGCCCCGCACCGAGGGCCAGCCCCAGCAGGATACCGGCGATGCCGCCGATCAGGCAGAGGATGACGCTCTCGGTGATGAACTGCATCCGGATCGCCGCCGCCGGGGCGCCGAGCGCCTTGCGGGTGCCGATCTCCCGGGTGCGCTCGGTGACGGAGACCATCATAATGTTCATAACGCCGATGCCGCCCACCAGCAGCGAGAGTGCCGCAATAGCGGAGATACCCAGCGATACCGTGCTGAGCATCGAGGACATCGAGTCGAGCAGGCTTGCCAGACTAGAGGCACTGACCGTCCAAGAGTCGTTGCGGGTGTAGTAGCTGGCGAAGAAATCGCCGACCGTATCCACGAACGAGGTCACATTGACCGCCGTGCCGTCCGCCACGACCGTGACGCTCTGGTAACCGGCCCCCGCCCCGGCGATGGACTTTGCCACATCGAGCGGGATATAAAAATCCGTCTGGATCGAATCATCGTCCGTGCCGGAGAACATGCTGGAATAGCTGTCCTCGGTGTAACGGTAGACGCCCTCTATATAAAAGGTATACAGGTCCTTGTTGATGGTCAGCGTCACCGCCTTGCCGATGGCCTCCTGCGCGGTGCCGCCGATGACCTGCTCAACGAATTTTTCCGACACGCAGGCCACCTTGCGGCCTGCATCCTTTTCGTCGTCCAGCCAGCGGCCATACAAAATCTGCGAATCCGTGTCAAGATTTTCCAGTGTGGCGGCGTTGGCACCGCTGACCGTGGCTGTGATGGTCGTGGTCGGGTCGCCGTATTTTGCCACTGTACCGCTGCCGACCTGCTGGGTCAGCTCGATATGATCGACCTTGCCGGGGAAGGCAGTAAGAAAATCCTGCATCATCGCATCGGTGATGAGGTCAGCGTCCGATGGCTTGGAGTCCATGAACCGCCGCAGCGTGACGCCCTGCGCCGTACCCGAGGTATCGCTTGCGCTTTTCTGCACAACGCTGACCGAAATGTTGCTGGCACCCATGCCGGCCATCGAATCGGTGACCGAGCCGGTCATGCTGTTGCCGACCGTTTCGATGGCAATGACTGCCGCTATGCCGATGATAATGCCCAGCATGGTCAGGGCGCTGCGCATCTTGTTGCTTTTTACGCTGGCCAGCGCCATGCTGATATTTTCAAAGAGCTGCACGTTCGCCTGTCCCCTTTCGTTCCCCCACGATCAGGCCGTCGCGCAGCGTCAGCACCCGCTGGCATTCCTCGGCCAGCGCGGGGTTATGCGTGATCAGCACGATGGTCTTGTGGTATTTTTCATGCATTTCGTGAAAGAGGTCCATCACGACACGGCTGGTCTGGCTGTCCAGCGCGCCGGTCGGCTCATCGGCCAGAATCAGCGCCGGCTCGTTGACCATGGCGCGGGCGATCGCCACACGCTGCTTCTGCCCGCCGGAAAGCTCGTTGGGCTGGTGGCGCATCCGCTCGGCCATGCCGACCCGGCCCAGCCAGTCCTTGGCGCGGCGGGCGCGCTCGGCAGCGGGCACACCCGCGTAAAGCATCGGCAGCTCGACATTTTTCAGGGCACTCTGCCGGCCGATCAGGTTGTAGGTCTGGAACACAAAGCCGATCTTGCGGTTGCGGATGGCCGCCAGATCATTGTCATCAGCCTCATGGATGTTCACGCCGTCCAGCACATACTCCCCGGCGGTCGGCTTGTCCAGCACGCCGATAATGTTCATCAGGGTGGATTTGCCCGAGCCGGACTCGCCCACGATCGCAACGAACTCGCCGGGGTAGACGGTCAGGTCGATGCCGTGCAGGATCTCCAGCTCATTGGGCTGGCCGATGTAGTAGCTTTTGCGGATGCCGCGCATCGCAATGAGCGGCCGGGCCGGGTGGTCAGCCTCCGCCCCGAGCAGGCTCTGCGCGATTGTCTGGGCGAACTGTTCGGTGTTCTGCATCACTGACCTCCCGGCCCGCCGGGACCGCCGCCGGGGCCGCCGCCCATATCATTGCCGGCTGCCGGGGCGATGGTCACGCCCGCCGGCATATCGCTGCCGTCCCCCACATAGAGGCTGCCGTCCTCCATCATCTGGGCGGCGCTGTCGGTGCTGCTCTCGATGCCCTGGGTCAGGTCTGCGGTGGCACGGATGATGTCACCCTCATGCAGGTCATCGCCGGTGATCTCCACATAATAATCGTTGGTGTCACCCTCGGTGACGGCGACCTCCTCAAAGGTCATATCGGTGCCCTCGCCGCCGGTCCTGCGCAGCACATAGGTCGTGCCGTCCTCGTTCGTGCCCACGGCATCGCGGGGGACGGTAAAGACATCGTCCTTCTCGCTGATGACAATCTCGACCTTGGCGGAGATACCGATGAGCAGGCCGCTGTCCTGTCCGTTGACCGTGACGGTCGCGCCGAAGCTGCCGCTGTCATTCGCCACGGGGTCGATGCGGGTCAGCGTGCCGCTGATGACGGCATCGCCGGTGGCATCGCTCGTGATGCGGCAGGTCATGCCGGTGGACAGCTTGCCGACCGAGCTTGCGGGGATCGTGACCTCCACGGTCAGATTCTCCACATCCTGAATCGTGGCCACCGTGCCGCTGCAGACATCGCCGACTGTGGCGTTCAGGGCGGTGATCGTGCCGTCCATCGTGGCGGTCAGGGTACATTCCTCCAGTGCGGTCTGCAGGCTGGTCAGCTTGTCGTCCTCGCGCTGGGACTGCGCAAGCTTGGTGGCGGCATCGTCCACATTCCGCGCGGCATTCGTGGCCGACTTCTGGTAGGACTCCTGCGCCTTCTGCAGCGCATCGGCGTAGTTCTGGATGCTCTCGTAGCACTTTTTCACCGCGTCAAAGCCCTGCAGCCCCAGCTCCGGGATGCTGCACTGCGCCTTGGCGATGCTCTCACGGTTTTGATAGTCCTCGATCTGGCCCTGCAGCCCCTCGGCGCGGTCCGTCTCGCCGCTCTGCTGGGCCTGCGTCAGCTGGATCTGCAGGTTGGCAAGGGTATTCTCGTACCCGGCGATCTCCTCGGCATAGCGGGTGTACCAGTCTGTCACGACCTCGCGGTTCGTCTTGCCGGTGTTGCCGTCCGTGGTCATGGTGCTGTAGTAGTCGTTCAGCCCGAGCGTGTCATAGTCCTGCTGGGCCTTTGCCAGCTCCTGCTGCGCGCTGGCCTGATCGGCGGCCTGATCCTCCACGCTGCGGGTATAGCTTTTCTCGGCGCTCGTCCGGTTATCGCTGCTGTCAAGCTCGGCGTTGGCGATCTGCTTTTCGACATCGGCGGTATCCAGCGTGGCGATGATGTCGCCTTTCCTGACTGTATCGCCGACCGCGACATTGACTGCCGTGACCTTGTAGGTCTTGACCGCATCCGCCGCCGTAACACTGGCGCTGCTGCCCGACTTGACCGTGCCGTTGACACTGACCGAATCGCTCAGCGTTGTTTTGCTCAGCACGGTGGTGCGCACATACTGGTAGGCCGTGCCGCCGGCCTGCCGGGCCTTGCCCCGCACACCGGCGATGGCGATGCCCACCACCAGCAAAACAGCCAAAAGGGCGGTCAGTTTCTTGTGCTTTTTGACCCATGCAAGCGGGTTATGCTTTGTCTTTGTTTTCTCTGCCATACCGGCTCCCCTTCTTTATGCAGGTGATATTTCAACAAAAATGAGTATATCCTGCAAATGTGTTGATTTTTTGAAAGAAGCATGAAAAAAGCGGCACACCTTTGGGAAAGTGTGCCGCTGTATAAGGCTTCCCCCTTGGGGGAAGCTGTCTGCGAAGCAGACTGATGAGGGGCAGCCTTGCCATAATAGCCCCTTCATGGGTTACTACCGGAAAGCGCGCCCCTCATCCGGCCTTCGGCCACCTTCTCCCTGGGGAGAAGGCTTTATCTGTATGTTTACCGCTCCTCGCGGAAGTAGGCGAGCCCCAGATGGGCCGGGGGCTGATTTTCCTTTTTCTTGCGCATCGAGACCACGATCAGCACCACGATGGTGACGACATAGGGCAGCATCTGCACAAGGTCGGTCATATAGCTGGCCAGCGTGATGCCGAGCAGGCTGGGCAGGAACTGGTACAGCCAGTAGAGCATACCGAACAGGTAGGCGCCCCAGATGGCATTGAGGGGCTTCCATGTCGTAAAGATGACGAGTGCCACGGCCAGCCAGCCCAGCGCCTCGATCTGGCCGGTGGTGGCCCAGATGCCCTGATTGTAGTCCAGCACATAGTACAGGCCGCCGATGCCGCAGATGCCTGCGCCGATGCAGGTGGCCAGATACTTGTAAAGCGTGACATTGATGCCCGCCGCATCCGCCGTGGCGGGGTTTTCACCCACGGCGCGCAGGTTAAGGCCCGCGCGGGTGCGGGTCAGGAACCAGTGCAGCACAACGGCCAGCGCGATGGCCGCGTAGGCCAAAAAGCCGTAGGAGAACACGGTCTGCCCCAGCGCACCCAGACCGGACAGGACGGGGAGCTTTGCGCTGAACGCCTTGTTGGCAACGGGGGCGGCGGAGTAGCTGGCACCGTTGAGGATAAAGACGCCGAAGAAGTTTGCCACGCCCATGCCGAAGGTCGTCAGCGCCAGACCGGTGACATTCTGGTTGGCGCGCAGGCTGATGGTCAAAAAGGCGTAGATCAGGCCGCCGGCCATGCTGGCAAGGATCGCGCAGGACATGGCGATGAGGATGCTGACAAAGCCGTTGGGGTTGGCGGCGGTATTCTCATACGCCCAGGCGCTGGCAAAGCCGGCAAAGCCGCCCAGATACATGATGCCCGGCACGCCAAGGTTGAGGTTGCCGGATTTTTCGGTCACGGTCTCGCCGAGCGCACCGTACATAATGATCGTACCGAACGGGATGGCACGCATGATCCATGCAATCAAGCTGCTGTGCATATCACTTGCCCTCCTTGTGTGCGCCGCGCGGGATGACGCGGTAGTTGATGAAGAACTCACTGCCGAGGATGAAGAACAGAATGATGCCGGTGATGATGTCGGCGGCATACTCGTTCAGCGAGTAGGCGGAGGCAATCTCCGAGGCGCCGCGCTCGAGGAAAACGAGCAGGAAGGAGATCAGCGCCATATAGAAGGTGTTGAACTTGGCAAGCCACGCCACGATGATGGCCGTGAAGCCGCGGCCGCCCGCGCTGGTGGTCGAGATGGTCTGGTCCTTACCGGCCACGATCAGGAAGCCGCAGAGGCCGCAGATCGCGCCGGAGATCAGCATCGTGCGCACCGTGACGCGGCGCACATTGATGCCGGCATAGCGGGCTGTGTTCTCGCTCTCGCCGACAACACTGATCTCATAGCCCTGCTTGGAGTATTTGAGGTAGGCGTACATGACAAAGGTCAGCACCACAACAACGATGACATTGATGGTGTAGCGCTGGCCCATCAGAATGGGGAACCAGCCCGCCTTGGTGGCCTTGTTCAGCGTGCCCAGACTGGAGGCCTGACCGCGCATGATGTTGGTCATGCAGGCAACAATGCTTGTTGCAACATAGTTCATCATCAGGGTGAAAAGCGTCTCGTTCGTGTTCCAGCGGGCCTTGAACCACGCAGGGACAAAGCCCCACAGCGCACCCGCGGCAATGCTGCCGCCGGCCATGGCCACAAACAGCAGCGGCAGCGGCAGATTGTTGCCCTGATAGACCATGATGAGGGCGGCGGTCAGGCCGCCGATCAGGATCTGACCCTCACCGCCGCAGTTCCAGAAGCGCATCTTGAACGCAGGGGCCAGCGCAATGCCGACGCAGAGCAGCGTAGACAGATCGCGCAGCATCCAGCTGAAGCGGGTCATGTTGGCGAAGGTGCCGCCCCACATAACGCCGTAGACGGCGAGCGGGTTCAGCCCCGTGACAAAAAAGATAAAGACAGCATCCACGACCAGCGCCAGAATGATGGCGATGGCACGGACGGCGATCTTCTGGGGCATCGTGGTGCCCTCGCGCTTGGCAATGCGCAGCAGCGGCTCGCGGGCCGCAGCAGCAGTCTGACTCATGCCTGCTCCTCCTTTACCAGGTTGGTCATACGCAGACCGACCTCTTCCTTCGTGGTATGACGGCCATCGAGGATGCCGTTGACCTTACCGCCGCAAAGCACGACGATGCGGTCGCACAGCTCCAGCAGGACATCCAGATCCTCGCCGACATAAATGACTGCTACACCGCGTTTTTTCTGCTCATTCAGCAGGTGGTAGATCGTGTAGGAGGTGTTGATGTCCAGCCCGCGCACGGCGTAGGCGGTCATCAGCACAATGGGGTCGGCGGCCAGCTCGCGGCCGACCAGCACCTTCTGCACATTGCCGCCCGACAGGCGGGAGACCGGCGTGTTCAGGTCGGGCGTAACGACACCCAGCTCCCGCTTGATTGTCTCGGCCAATGCAAGGGGGGCCTTGCGGTCCACGATGGGCGAATGGCCCTTGCCGTAGCTTTTCAGCATCATGTTGTCGGTCATGCCCATCGAGCCGACCAGACCCATGCCGAGGCGGTCCTCCGGCACGAAGGAGAGGTGAATGCCCGCCTCACGGATAGCCTTGGGGCTTTTGCCGACCAGCTGCACCGGGGCGGCTGCGTCAGGGGCGTAATACTCAATGCTTGCGCCGCTCTCCGTCGGCTGCAGGCCGGCGATGGCCTCGAGCAGCTCCTTCTGGCCGTTGCCGGAGATGCCCGCGATGCCGAGGATCTCGCCGCCGTACACCGTGAAGGACGCATCGTCAAGGACGGTGATGCCGTCCGCGCTGCGCACGGTCAGGTGCGACAATTCAAGCCGCTTGACCGGATCGACCGGCTCGGGGCGCTCGATGTTCAGCTCGACCTTCTCACCAACCATCATCTCGGTCAGCTTGGCCTCATCGGCATCCTTTGTGGCAATGTCACCGACATACTCACCCTTGCGCAGGATGGCCACGCGGTCACTGATGGACAGCACCTCATGCAGCTTGTGGGTGATGATGATGACCGCCTTGCCGTCCGCCTTCATGTTGCGGATGACGCTGAAGAGCTTCTCGGTCTCCTGCGGGGTCAGAACCGCCGTCGGCTCGTCCAGAATCAGAATATCCGCGCCGCGGTAAAGCACCTTGACGATCTCGAGCGTCTGCTTCTGGCTGACGCTCATCTCATAGACCTTCTGGTTGAGATCGAGGTTGAACTCATACTTCTCGCAGATGGCGCGGGCCTTGTCATGGACACGCTTGAGGTCGAATTTGTCCTTGCCGCCCATCGACAGGGCGATATTCTCGGTAGCCGAGAATACATCGACCAGCTTGAAATGCTGGTGGATCATGCCGATGCCGAGGTCCAGCGCATCGCGCGGAGAGCGGATGGTCACCGCTTCATCACCGACATAGATCTCGCCCTCATCGGGGAAATAGATGCCGGCGATCATATTCATCAGGGTCGTTTTGCCGCTGCCGTTTTCGCCCAGCAGGGCCAGTATCTCGCCGCGGCGCACGCCCAGAGAGACATCCTTGTTGGCCACGACAGTGCCAAAGGTCTTAGTAACGTGCTCCAAGCGCACAGCATATTCGTTCTGCGCCATTATGCAGGCTCCTTTCAAGAGTCAAGTAGGTAGGGGCCGGGCATGCCCGGCCCGCAGCCTTGCGCGGCCACCCATAAGCGGGCAATCGCGGTCACGCTGCGGGCGAGGCATGCCTCGCCCCTACAGGGATTCAAAAAATCAAGGCAGGAACAATTTGTAGTTTGTAGGGGCCAAGGAAAGGCTTCCCCCTCGGGGGAAGCTGTCTGCGAAGCAGACTGATGAGGGGCAGCCTTGCCATTACAGCCCATTCACGGACTGCCTGCCGGAAGGTTTTCCCTCATCCGGCCTGCGGCCACCTTCCCCCAAGGGGGAAGGCTTTTCCGCATTTAACCACCAAAAGGGAAGGCCGCGGTTTCACCGCAGTCTTCCCTTATAGATTCAGACAGAATCAGGCGACGGGGTCAGCGTCCTCGATGATGCCATCGATGCGCAGAGAGAACGTCGGGGCAGCGCGCAGCTCACCCTCATGGAAGTAACCGTCAGAGACAGCCTCCTTGGTCTCGCCCTGATACACGGCAACGGGGCTGCCGGTGCTGAAATCATAGTAGGTCAAATCGACCGGGCAGGAGGTGACTTCCTTGCCGTCAACGGTGAACTTGCTGGTGTCGAACACATGCAGGCTGCCGTCCTTCAGCGCAGCCTCGACCTCGGCAACCTTGGCGGCAGTGCCCTCGGCGGCCTCGGGTCCCAGATCGGTGATGGCAACGGCGCCATCCTCATAGCCCTTGCACCAGTTCTGGGGGATGCTGCCGTTCTGGGCACCCTCGATCAGCTCCTTGTAGCAGACGCTCCACACATTGGTGGCAGAGGTCAGCGCGGCGGTGGGGGCGGTGGAGAGCATGTCGATGTTGTAACCGACAGAGTAGCAGATCTTGCCGGCATCCTTCAGCTTCTGGGTAGCGGCGGGGGCACCGGTGGAGTCGGCGTGCTGGCCGATGATGACCGCACCGTTGGCGATCAGGGCCTCGGCGGCAGCGCCCTCCTTGTCGATGTCGAACCAGGAGTTGGTGTACATGACCTCCATCTGGACATCGGGGTAGATGCTCTGAACGCCAAGGAAGAAGGCGGTATAGCCGGAGACGACCTCGGCGTAGTTGTAAGCGCCGACATAACCGATCTTGACCTTGCCGTCAGCAGTGAAGCTGTCGGGCTGGGTCTCGGGGGTCAGGGTGCCGGACTCGACCAGCTCCTTGACCTTCATGCCGGCAACCACACCGGAGACATAGCGGCTCTGGTACACAGAGGTGAATGCGTTGTAGAAGTTGTTGCAGCCGGAAATGGCAGCAAAGTCACCGGTCATGGCGACAAAGTTGACATCGGGGTACTTCTCAGCCTCCTCGACCATGTAGGTCTGGTGGCCGTAGGAGTTAGAGATGATCAGGTTGCAGCCCTGACCGACCAGATCCTCCGCTGCATCGGCGGTCTCGCCGCCCTCGGGGATCTTGTACTTCCAGACGATCTGGTCATCGCTCATGCCCAGCTCGGCAGCGGCCTCCTTGATGCCGTTGATGTGCGCGGCGCTGTAGCCCTCGGTCTCGTCGCCCAGAACGATAGCGCCGATCTTGACATCGGGCGCTGCGTTCGTGCTGCTGCCCTCGGCAGTGGCCGTGGTGCTGCCGGCGGCACTGCTGGCGGCAGTGTTAGCGGTGGAACCGCAGGCGGCCAGGCTGAACACCATAGAGGCGGCCAGCAGAATGCCCATCAGTTTCTTCATGTGTGTTGTTCCTCCCTGTAATATCTGCATATAAAAGGCAAAATGCGCCGTTTCGTGTCGGACCGTGCCGGGAATCGACGCATTTTGCTATCTTGCAAAACTCATTGTAGCCGCTTTACACAGCTTTTGCAATAATTTTTAAATTTTTGTGAAAAGTTTGGCGAAAACGGTAAATGTTTTGCTCACGCGGACACTGCTATGAGCAGGACGCACAAAGAAAAGCAGCAGAAGTCATACTGTTTGCACAAAATGTATGACTTTTGCTGCTTATTTCCGCTGTTGTCCCTGTTACCGCTTATGGATAAATTTTTTATCCAGCCCCTGCTTTACGGCGGCGTTCAGCACCATCCAGGTCAGAAAGACCTCGATGGGCAGCATGATGGTGTTTTTCACTGCGCCGGAGGTCATGTAGTAGAGGTAGCCCTTGCCGTAGAGCATCGCCTTCCAGACGCTGCCCAGCAGCACATTGCTGCCGTAGTTGATGATGAGCCGTGTGATGATGACGCGCGGCAGCGTGGGCTGCTGCCGGTAGAGCATGACGCCGTAGATCAGCCCCGACAGCATGGCCGAGATCAAGTAGCCGGGGAAATACGGCTCGCCGTAGCCCGCCAGCAGAAAACCAACCGAGTCGATGATGGCACCCGCCATCATACCGGTCACCGGGCCGTAGCACATGCACCCCAGCGAGACAGCCAGAAAGCTGAAATAGATCTTGAGGCTCGGACCCATCAGGTAGATGGGCAGGCTTTCCAGCACGATGGAAATCGCGCAGACAAGCCCTGCAAAGGCCAGCACCCGCGGGTTTTTCAGCTCATTGCGGGCGGTGCGCCAGTAGGCGCCGGAAAAGACGGACAATTTTTCTTCGCACATAAAAAATCCTCCTTTGTGCGTTGCCGCACAAGGGAGGAGGCAATTTGACAGGATGTGTGCAACGCCACATCCGCCGTTGCACACCGTCATGCAGCAGTGGGATGCGGAACCGGCACCGCGGGCCTTACGGCCGCTTCGTCCTGCCACAACTCCCCGTTGGTCAGGCACTTCGGGGCATGACGCCCCACGCGCAGGTTCCTACTCTGCGATATCGCTTTTTATTATACACAGGTTTTGGGAAAATGCAAGAATAAGTTTTGAGGTAAGGCCGCGGGCAAAGCCCGCGCAATAAGGCGCCCCACGCAGTGGGGAGCTGGCCGAGTTTACGAGGCCTGAGGGGCTTTGGGCAGCTTTCCCCTTACTGCCCGCTTGCGCCGTAGTTGGCCAGCACACGGGCGCTGGGGTCGTTGACGTCGCAGTGCGGCCATGCGCGGTTGGGCATCCAGTAATCAACGATCATGCCGGCCTGACCGGGGTAGTATTTCTCAAAAAGCTCACGGTAGAGCAGGCTTTCCTTGGTAAAGGGGCGGCAGTAGCTGTAGCGGCCGCAGCGCTCGGCAAACTCGCGGTCCGTGTAGACGGTCTCGGCGTATTCCTTCAGATCATCCACCATCGAGTGGCCCACCGCATCGCTGAAGGCGGCCTTCTCACGCCAGAGGATGCTCTCGGGCAGCCAGTCCCCCTCAAAAGCCTTGCGCAGCAGGTACTTGCCCTTGCCGTAGGTGTTCAGCTTCTTTTCGGGGTCGATGGCCATGACATACTTGACAAAATCCAGATCACCAAACGGCACGCGGGCCTCCAGACTGTTGACGCTGATCGAGCGGTCAGCGCGCAGGACATCGTACATATACAGCTCCCGGATGCGCTTCTGGCTCTCGGTCTGGAAAGCGGCAGCACTCGGCGCATAGTCGGTGTACTTGTAGCCGAACAGCTCATCAGAGATCTCGCCGGTCAGCAGCACCCGGATGTCGGTATGCTCATGGATGTATTTGCAGACAAGGTACATGCCCACCGAAGCGCGGATCGTTGTGATGTCCCAAGTGCCCAGCATCGCAATGACATCCTCAAGCGCGCGCAGCACGATCCCCCGGTTGATGATGACCTCGGTGTGGTCAGCGTGGAGATAGTCGGCCACCTGCTTGGCGTATTTCAGGTCGATGGCGTCCTCGCTCATGCCGATGGCAAAGGTACGGATCGGCTTGCCGAGCTTTTTGGCGGCAATGGCGCAGACCAGACTGGAATCCAGCCCGCCCGACAGCAGGAATCCGACGGGGGTGTCGGCGTCAAGGCGCTTATCCACACCGGCCACAAGCTTTTCCCGGATGTTCGTCAAAATCTCGGGCAGCTCATCCTGCGTATAGGCCGGGGTGTCGGCAATATCGCAGTACCGCACAAACTGACCGTTGCAGTAGTAGCTGCCGATCGGGAACGGATAGATCTTTTTGCACAGTCCCACAAGGTTTTTCGCCTCGGACGCAAAGGCAATGTGCCCCGACTCACTGTAGCCGTAGAACAGCGGACGGATGCCGATGGGGTCACGCGCGGCGATAAGCAGCTTTTTGCGGCTGTCGTAGAGGATCATTGCAAACTCGGCATCCAGATGCTTGAACATAGTAAGACCGTACTTATAGTAGAGCGGCAGGATGATCTCGCAGTCGGAGTCCGATGCAAAGGTGTAGCCCTCGGCCTCCAGCTCGGCCTTGACAGGGCGGAAGCCGTACAGCTCGCCGTTGCAGGCCACGCAGTCCGCGCCGCGGGTGAAGGGCTGCATTCCCTCCGGCGTCAGGCCCATGATGGCCAGACGGCCGAAGCCCAGCAGTCCGAACTCGGTCTCGATGACGCGCTGGTCGTCAGGACCGCGGCTGGCGGTGCGCAGCAGATACTCGGCAAAGGTTTCCTTGGGCAGATCATGCCCGGCATAGCCCATGATACAGCACATTTTCGGTGACACTCCTTTTTATACTTCCAACACCAGTTCCTGCGAACGGCAATAAAAAAGACAGCCCATTCGCCCTGTATTAGGACGAATCGCTGTCTTGGATCCGCGGTGCCACCTAAATTACCGCAGCCGAAATACAGGCATACGGTCACTTTTTCCGTACGCGTTCACCTTTGAAACGCTGCCGCTGTAACGCACGGCCTGCGGCGCACCCTACTCCCCTGCCGGGTTTCAGGCGGCGGCTCCGGGGTGTTCCTTCGCGCCCCGTCCCCGTCCCGACTTACACCATGCGTCAGGCTCTCTGTGCGGATCTTGGGCGGTACTTTTCCCCATCAACGCTTTTGTTGAGTAAAGAATAACACGGTCATGCAGTCCTGTCAAGAATAAATTTCAGATTTTTGGGCGTCTGCCCTGCTTTTTTCAGCAGGTCGGCGGCGCGGCAGGCGCGCCGTGCTTCGTCATCTTGCACAACCTTGCCCCGGTTCCGCAATTTTTGCAAGGTTACAGAACGATTCTTGCAAATAATCGTAATGCAAAATTCCATACTATGGAACGCAATTCCATCTGCTGAATTTTGCCGCGCACCGTAGTTCCACCCTGCGGAACCGCACCGTTCTGCCCGCCCGCACCGCCATATAAGCAACCGCCGCAATGGTAAATGCCGCCGCCGCATGGTACACTGAGGATGACAAAATTCGTGTGCTTCGCGGCGCCTCTACCCGGCCGGGAGCATCCCACAAACCAGAGGCAAGCACTGCTTGCAGGAGGAAAACTATGGCAAAAAACGCAATCGTCGGTCAGTCCGGCGGCCCGACTTCCGTTATCAACGCAAGTCTGGCCGGTGTCTATGAAAGCTGCAAGCGCCGCGGCGCGGGCAAGGTCTACGGCATGCTGCACGGCGTGGCCGGCCTTTTGGAGCGCCGCACCTGCGTGCTGGACGACAAGTTCAAGACCGCATTGGACATTGAGCTTTTAAAGCGCACCCCGTCCAGCTACCTCGGCTCCTGCCGCTACAAGCTGCCCGACTGGCACACCGCCGAGGGCGAGGCCGTCTATGTTCAGCTGTTTGAGATCCTGAAGGAGCTGGACATCGGCTACTTCTTCTACATCGGCGGCAACGACTCGATGGATACCATCGGCAAGCTGGCCGACTACGGCGCACACATCGGCAGCGACATCCGCTTTATGGGCGTGCCCAAGACGATCGACAATGACCTGATGGTCACCGACCACACCCCCGGCTACGGCAGTGCCGCCAAGTACATCGGCGTTGTCATGAAGGAGATCATCCGCGACGCCACGGTCTACGGCACGAAGTATGTGACGATCGTTGAGATCATGGGCCGCAACGCCGGCTGGCTGACCGCCGCCGCCGCACTGGCCAAGGCCGAGGACTGTGAGGGCGTGGATATGATCTGCCTGCCCGAGGTGCCCTTCAATGTCGATCACTTTGTGGAGAAGGTCGAGCGGATGCAGAAGGAGAAGCCCTCCATCGTCATCGCCGTGTCCGAAGGCGTCAAGCTGGAGGACGGCCGCTATGTCTGCGAGCTGGCTGACGATGTACACGCAGTTGATGCCTTCGGCCACAAGGCCCTGACCGGCACGGCGCGCTTTTTGGCCAACACGGTTGCCCGCCGTCTGGACACCAAGACCCGCTGCATCGAGCTTTCGACCCTGCAGCGCTGCGCCGGCCACCTGACCAGCCGCACCGACATCACCGAGGCCTATCAGGTCGGCGGTGCCGCCGCCAAGGCCGCCTTTGAGGGCCACACCGGCGAGATGGTCGCGCTGGACCGCATCTCCAACGCGCCGTACCAGTGCGGCACCAGCCTGCACCCGATCAGCGAGGTCGCAAACCTCGAGAAGAAGGTCCCGCTCGAGTGGGTCAACGCCGACCACACCGCCATGACCGAGGAGTTCCTCGCCTACGCCCTGCCGCTGGTTCAGGCTGAGCTGACCCCGATCTATGTAGAGGGCCTGCCGCATCACATCTACCTGCCGGAGGCGTAAGTTACTTTCTTCGAGAAGAAAGTAACCAAAGAAGCTTTAAACAAATAGCACAACAACGCCGCAGTAACGGGAAGCCTGCCCGTCACTGCGGCGTTTTCTATATAGCGATTGCAGGAGCCTTGCAGCAGCAGCCGCCAACATTCCGGCTCATCGAGGACGCCGACCCCTGCAGCCGTAGGGGCGGATTCCATATCCGCCCGCTCCCCTTCCCGTTTAATAGAACCCAAAGCTCGGCAGTACTTCCAATGCGTCGGCCCACCATGCGGGGATGGGAAGACCGGATAGAGCCGGATAGTAGACGGCAAACAACACAGCCGCCGCGGCGCAAAGGCCTGCGGACAGCCACCGCGCCCAGTCCCGGTGGCGCATACGGGCCAGCACAAGGGCCAGCGCCGCCAGACAGAACATCGAGCTGGGGAAATAGTGGTACAAAAAGGTGCAGCGTGTGACAAGCATCCATGGGATAAGCTGGGTACCGTACAGGATCAGCACCGCTGCGCCCTGACGGCTGCCGCGCCCGCTGACCTGATGCCAGAACAGCCCCACCAGCGCCGCCAGACCCACGACCCAGATGACCGGCCCGGCCATGCCCGCAATGCTGGCCTTCATGCCATAGGGCAGACTGCCGTTGCGATAGTACCATACGGGGCGCAGTCCCAGCAGCCAAGTGTACCAGCGGCTCTCAAACGGGTGCGTTGCCTTGAGCGTGGCGTGGTAGCTGTACATCGAAAGCTGGCACCGCCACCAATCGCCGAGGCTGAAATCCGGCTGGCGCCACCAGTACGGCAGGTAGGACGCCACATAGATGCAGAGGGGCAGCACCACATAGAACAGCACCCCGCCCAGCGCTGCCAGACGGAACTCTGCCCAAAAGCCGGGGCGGCCCTGCTGCCGGCGCGCCCAAAGCACGCCCAGATAAAGCACCGCCAGCCCGGCCCCCGCATAGATGCCGGTCCACTTGGCTGCACAGCCCAATCCGAAGGCGATGCCGCCCAGCGCCATCGGCAGCAGCGCATGCTGCACGCCGTCGGTCAGCACCCGCTGGCAGTACCACACCATGCAGTACGCGCCCAGCAGGATAAAGAAGGTGCCGTAAATGTCGATCGTGGCAAGGCGGCTCTGGGAAAAGCGCATAAAGTCGAGCGTCAGCAGCACCCCCGCCGTTGCCGCCGCCCCGGACCTGCGGGTCAGGCGGCGCACAAAGCACCATGCCAGCGGCACCAGCAGCACACCGAACAGCGTACCGGAGAACCGCCAACCGAACCCGGTCATGCCGAACAGCGCAATCCCCAGCATGATAAGATCCTTGCCGAGCGGCGGATGGGTCGTCTCATAGACAGGCATCCGGTGCAGCTGCTCATAGCCGGTGCGGCCGTGGTAGATCTCATCAAAATACATGCTGTTGAGCTGGCTGATCGCATCGGGCACGGCGTCCTGCTCGTCAAACAGCGCACCGCCGCCCACGGTCGGCACAAGCCCGCCCGCCGCATCGCGGAAGGCCAGCTCAAACATCTGGGCGTTCTGCACCGTGACGGTCAGGCTCTGCCCCGCTGCGGCGGTCACTGCGTTGGCAGTCCAGCTGAAGCAGGTGCCGTAGTCCAGTTCTTTCTCAAACACCGTGTTTCCCTGCGCGTCCGTCACCGTCATCCGCCCGCCGAAGGAAACGCCCGGGTAGACCCACAGCGAAACAGCGTCCCCCTGCAGGGTGACTGTCTCGGTCAGCGCGGTGTTCGTGGCATCAAGCGGCTGCTGCGGCGCGGTGCGGCTGCCGAGATAGGCAAAGCTCAGCACCGCCGTAGCCGCCGTCAGGGCCAGCAGCGCCCCCACCTCGCGGCGGGTCCAGACGGGCTGGGCATCGGGCGTTGCAGCGGCGTTGAGACGCCCGGCAGGCAGGGCCAGCGTGTGGCCGTGGCGGGTGATGTCCCACACCGCAAACAGCAGCAGCACAAAGCAGACCGTTTCCCCAAGGCCGGTCAGGATCGCAACCGTAGCGCTGGTTGCACTCGTCAGCCATTCGTCCTCGGTACCGGTCAGCGAGTAGACTGCCGCCAGATTGATAAACCCGGTCAACGACAACCCCACCCCCGCCGCATAGAGCCGAATGTCGTTCCACCGGGCCGCTGCCAGCAAGGTCAGCAGCACACCGGGCACCATGTACCGCTCATGCATGCAGTGGGAGAGCGTAAAGATGCCGATGCCGTAGTAGGCCGCCAGCAGCAGCGGCGAAAAACGGCCGCTGCGGCTGCTGCATACCGCAAAATAGGCAAGCCCCACCGTGACCAGCAGGATATGCACCCAGCCCAGCTGCTGCCAGCTCATACCAAACAGCGCAGGCTCGGACAGGCTTTTCCAGTTGCCGCCCAGCGCCGCAAGCCAGTTGAAGGCGTTGATGCTGGCGTAGGGGTAACCGGACATCGTATCTGTGTATTTTTCGACAAGGCGCGGGCCAAGCCGTACCAGACCAAAAAAGGGTATGCCGGTCAGCAGCGGTACCAGCAGCGCCAGCGCTGCGCCGCCGAAGCACCGGCCAAAGGCGCGCAGGCGGTCCTGTTCCACCGCGATGCCCGCCAAAAAGCAGGCCGCCAGCACCGGACCGAACAGCAGCGCCTGCGGCTTGATGGCCAGCGCCAGACCGAACCAGACGGCGGCGGGCAGGTAGCGGCGCTGCTCCAGCAGCAGGAAGCAGAGCAGCAGCGGCAGCGTAAAGGCCCCATCGATCTGTTTCCAGACGGCGGTATCGAACAGCAGCAGCGGGTCGAACGCCGTGAACGCAGCCAGCGCCAGTGCCATCTGCCGCCCCACCGTACCGCGCCGGGCCACCGCATAGACCAGCGCCGCCGACACACAGTCGCAAACCGACGGCACCAGCGCCAGCAGCAGATAGGTCCACCGCGATTCATACGCGATGCCAAGCGCGGCGCGCACCGCCCCCACCAGCCCCAGCACCCAGAGGTAGCCGGGCGGGTAATCGGCAAAGTACCCCTCGCTGTAGAAGGCGGCGGGGCCTTGGGCGGCCAGCTTATCCCCCCACGCAACAAAGCAGCTCATGTCATAGGGGTAGCCTTCGGTGACAAGGGCAAGCGCCAAACGCAGTGCCAGCGCCAAGGCCAGCACCACCCAGAGGGCTGTATTCGGTTTTGTTCGTTGTTTCGTCATAGCCATACAAATAAGGCAGGGGCAGTCCGCACAGCCTGCGGCACACGCGCAGCTGCGCAAGGCCGCCCCTGCGTCTGTTATCGGTTACAGTTTTGCAATTTTCGGGCCCTGTGCGGTGTCGGTAACGCTCCAGCCCATCTCGGTCAGCTGGGCACGGATGGCGTCTGCACGGCCCCAGTCCTTGGCCTTCTTGGCAGCAGCGCGCTCCTCGACCAGCGCCGTGACCTCGGCAGGGATGCTGTCGGTCTTTTTGCGGTTGTACAAAAGCCCCAGCACGCCGGTCAGCTCGTCAAAGGTCTTGGCGGCCGTCTCCAGCGTAGCCTTGTCGGAGGCATCGGACAGCGTGTTGATGTCCTTGACCAGATCAAAGATGGCAGCCAGTGCATCCGGCGTGTTCAGATCGTCGTCCATCGCCGTCTTGAACTTGGCGCGGGCCTCCTCACACTTGGCAGCCAGCGCCGTATCGGTGCCGTGGGCATGTTCGATAGCAAAATCGAGATTGTCACGGCAGGTGTACATCCGCTCAAGGCTGCTCTTGCAGCTCTCGATCAGCTCAACGGTATAGTTCAGCGGCATGCGGTAGCCGGCCGTGAGCATAAAGTAGCGGATCGGCTCATAGCCGTACTTGTCCGCGATCTCACGCACGGTGAAGAAGTTGTTCGCACTCTTGGACATCTTCTCGTTGTTGATGTTCAAGAAGCCGTTGTGCATCCAGTACCGGCTGAAGGTGCAGCCGTTGGCGCACTCGCTCTGGGCGATCTCATTCTCATGATGGGGGAAGATCAGGTCCTGACCGCCGGCATGCAGGTCGATGGTTTTGCCAAGGTGCTTGCGGGCCATGGCGCTGCACTCGATATGCCAGCCGGGGCGGCCGTGGCCCCAGGGGCTCTCCCAGTAGGGCTCGCCGGGCTTGGCAGCCTTCCAGACTGCGAAATCGGCGGGGTCTTCCTTCAGATCATCGTCCATCTGGCTGCGCAGGGCACGGTTGCCGCTCTCCAGATCATCGAGGTTGAGGTGGCTCAGCTTGCCGTAGTCCGGGTCAGACTTGACGCGGAAATAGACATCGCCGTTGCGCGCCACATAGGCGTGGCCGGACTCCACCAGATCCTTGACGATACCGATGATCTCGCCAATATGCTCGGTCGCACGGGGACGCACGGTCGGCGCCATGACATTCAGGCCGTCGGAATCCTTGATGTACTCGGCCTCAAACTTGCGGGCAACCTCCTGCATGGAGGTTCCCTCCTCCTGTCCCTTCTTGATGAGCTTGTCATCAATATCGGTGATGTTGGAGACATAGTAGACCTTGCTGCCGCAGTATTCCAGATAACGGCGCAAGGTGTCAAAGATGATCATCGGGCGAGCATTGCCGATATGGATATAGTTATAGACCGTCGGGCCGCAGACATAGATGCGGTACTCGCCCTCCTTCTGGGGGGTGAATTCCTCTTTCCGGCGTGTCATCGTATTGAAGATCTGCATAGCTTGCACATTCCTTCCTCTGTGTAGGGATATCTATTCCATTATAGCCAGCGTGTGCGCAGGTTGCAAGGGGGATTCAGCCGTTATTTGCAAATTGCACGGCCAGCGCGTCCCAGACGGCACTGAAATTGTAGGGGAACCGCGCATCCTCCTCGGCCAGCCAGCTGCGGTAGGTGTCCAGCTCCGCAGCGGTGGGGGCCTTGATGCGGCGGTAGGCCGTGATCGTATAGCCGTTGCCCATGTCAAACTCTGCCCCCACCTCAAACGGCGCGTACTTCTCCTGATTTTCAAGGAAGGCCGCGTTCAGCTTTTCGGTATGGTTGTTGGGGTCAAACGGTGTACAGGTCAAAACGACCTGTGCCGTGAGCAGCTCCTTCGGGAAGGCATCGTTGCCGGGGTTGCAGGCGCCGTAGGGCAGGATCTCGCGGATAGTCTCGTCCGGCAGGGCCGAAACGCGGAACACATCCGGGCTGTATACCACACCATGGCAGATCATATAGGCTGAATTGGCGCCGCTGCAGTTTTGCCGCAGCCAGTCATTAACAGCCGCCACCTGCGCAAGATCGCTGCGGGGGCTGTCAACATAAAAATACAGCCCGCTGTTGACCGCGTTGGGCAGAATGACCGGCAAAAGCTGGCTGCATGCCCCGAAGTTGAGGCCGCACAGCACACCCAGCACAGCCGCAGCAGCACGGCGCGGCCACACCCACGGCAGCTCGCTTACAAGCAGCGCGCAGAGAAAGCAGCCCAGCAGGTAGAACGGCGCGACCGCCAGCGACTGGTGGTCGTCCATATTCTGCACCCGGGTGACAAGCAGCACCGTCAGGACTGCACCGACCGCAGACAGCACCGCGAGGGAGCGCGTCTGCTTTTTATACAGTCCGTATAGTATGCCGATCAGCATAATGCCGAACACGAGCCAGCCCAGATAGATGCGCTGGTTGTTAAGCTCTGCCAGAAAGCCGCCGGTCTGGTAGGTGGCATAGCGGTCGCTGTAATCGGCCCGGACGATACGCCAGAACATCGGCAGCAGCGGCACGCCGACACAGAACAGCGATGCCGCAGCAAATTTCACAAAGCGCACCGCTGCGCCGCCCTGCTTTGTGCAGGCAGCCCGGGCCAGCACCCAGATGCCATAGAGCAAAAAGAACGACACCACGGTGAACATATAGCTGCGCCGGGTCAGCATCAGCAGCCCGGTAAAAGCCGCAAGGCTGACCAGCCGGGCGGGTGCCGGGCGGGCAAAATCATAGCCGACACCCAGCGCAAGCAACATAAAGGCAAACGCCACGCCCAGCAGATCGGGCATGCCGCGGTACAGTGCAATGTGCAAAAGCGGCAGCAGCAGCACAAACGCCATCGAGAGCGCCGTAAAGAGATATGGGGCTCTCGGCTCCAGCTTTTGACGCAGCACCGTCAGGAATACCCATGCGCTGTAGTAGACCAGCGTGGGGATCAGCAGCGCGCAGAGCAGCGCAAAGGTGTTGGCCGTGCGCGGTGTTAACATAAAGAACGGCTCTGCCAGCAGATTGATGACGAGCGGTGCATAGTCATTGAACCATGTCTTATAGATGGTAGACCCCACGCCGGTGAATACGCCGTCTGCAAAGTTGGACTCCAGCCGCACCTGCAGGTTGTAGTAGGTCGCATTGTCCCAGAGATACAGGCTCTGGCGGCCCACCATGGCGTGCAGGTAGAAGGCCGTGCTCAGCACGATGCAGACCGCCAGAATGACGGCATCCGCTTTCGTCAGCCTCGCGCCCACGGCCCCGGCCGCGCGGCGGTACAGGCAGAATGTACCCAGCACCGCCGTGCAGGAGAGCAGCAGCAGCCAGAGGTCCACGGGGTTTCGCCCGCTGCCGAGCATGTCGATGCCCTGCAGGGGCGTGAAGAAATGCGCGGCTGTGCTGAATACGAACTTGACAGCAAAAATGCACAGCAGAAACAGGACGGCCCGCTCAGCCCGGGTCATCCTGCGGTAGATGCTCTTAAAATAGGTGGGGAGGTTGCACTTTGACAAGGTGGGGATCTCCTTATTGGGTTACTGCCTTGCGGCGGCTGTTACTTCGCCTGCATGAACAGCTTGCGGTTCTGCCACAGGTAGATGCCGCCGGACAGCAGCGTGGCTGCACCGCAAAGCCAGCACAAAATCTGCGTGATGAGGCTGACGGCCATGACATCGGTGGGGCCGGCCAGCGCGCCGACAAAGTAGTAGAAGATGATGGTCAGCATCTGCAGAACCGTCTTGACCTTGCCCCACATGTTGGCGGCGATGACAGTGCCGGTCTCGGCAGCGAGCATCCGCACACCGGCCACGGCGAACTCACGGAAAAGAATGACTGCCAGCACGACCGGGTGGCAGACACCGTCCGCCAGCATATAAAGGAAGGCCGCGGTGGTCAGGCACTTATCGGCCAGCGGGTCCATGAACTTTCCGAAATCAGTGACCAGATTGTTTTTGCGGGCCAGATAGCCGTCCAGAAAGTCGGTGAAGCTGGCCACGGCAAAGACGATGCCGGCTGCCAGCATAAGGCCTGCGTTGAAGTCCTGTGTACCGTAGCGGCACAGCGCGGCAAACACCATAAACACCGGCACAAGTATCACACGCAGCATCGTAAGTTTATTGGGCAGATTCATGGTTCAGTCCTCCAGCTTTTCTTCCGCATAGCCGTACAGGTCGTAGGTATCGGCATCGGTGATGGTGACATTGTAGAACGCGCCGGTCTCCAGCGGGGTATCGGCGGGGGTCAGCACATTGCCGTCGATCTCCGGGCAGTCGGCCTTGGTGCGCAGCAGGTACATGCCGGTCTCATCGTCCACCCCGTCACAGATGCACTCGTAGGTGTTGCCGACCTTCTCACCCTCGCGCGCGGCGCTGACCTCGGCCTGCAATTCCATAATGTGGTCGGCGCGGCGCTGCTTGGTTTCCTCGTCCAGCTGGTTGGGCATCTTCGCCGCCACGGTGTTCTCCTCGGCGGAGTAGGCAAAGCAGCCAAGGCGGTCAAACTTCACGGTCTTGACGAAGTCGCACAGCTCGGCATACTGCTCCTCGGTCTCACCGGGGAAGCCGGCGATCAGGGTGGTGCGCAGCGTGATGCCGGGGATGGCCGCACGCAGGCGGGCGATCGCATCCTCGATCTCCCTGCGGCCGCCGCGGCGGTTCATGGCCTTGAGCACGGCATCATCACAGTGCTGGATGGGCAGGTCCAGATAGGGCACGACCTTGGTGTTGCGGACCATCGCCGCAATAAAGGCATCACTGATGCGCTCCGGGTAGGCGTAGAGGATGCGGATCCAGCGGATGCCCTCGATCTCCTGCAGGCGGTCGAGCAGCTCACAGATCGCGCCCGGCTTGCCCCAGTCTTCGCCGTAGGCGGTGGGGTCCTGCGCAACAAGGATCAACTCGCGCACACCCTCCCCCGCCAGCCAGCGGGCCTCGGCTACGCAGTCGTTCAGCTCACGGCTGCGCAGCGCACCGCGGATCAGCGGGATAGCGCAGTAGTAGCAGCCGTTGTTGCAGCCCTCGGCAATTTTTAAGTACGCATAGTGGCGCGGGGTCGAGATAACGCGGGCACCGCCCAGCTGCATATCGCTCTTGGGGCCGTAGCTCTCGGTCTGGCCGGCACCGGACGCACAGACGCGGCGGACGATGGCGGGCAGTGCGGCGTTGGAGCCAATGCCGACCACGGCGTCCACCTCGGGAATTTCCTGAATGATCTGCTGCTTGTAGCGCTCGGCCAGACAGCCGGTAACAATCACCTTGAGGTCGGGGTTTTCCTGCTTGTACTGGCAGGCCATGAGGATATTCTCGATGGCCTCCGTCTTGGCAGACTCGATAAAGCCGCAGGTATTGATGATGATGATATCGGCCTCGGCCGGGTCGCCCACGGTGGTGTGGCCGTCCTTGATGAGGGCATGGCAGAAAACATCGGCATCCACCTGATTTTTCGGGCAGCCGAGGGAGATAATGGCAATTTTCATTGGGTAGTCCTTTAATATAATATTGTATGTTTGCGTAGGGTTGTAGGGGGCGGCGTCCTCGACGCCCCGCAGGGTGGCAGATGCTTGCCGGAAATTGTAGGGCGGCCAGCCCTCTGGCCGCCGCGGAGGGGTCAAGACCCCTCCCTACATTGCGAACCGGTAAGGGGATGCAATCGGCAGGCTGAGGGCCGGGCATGCCCGGCCCCTACAGTGCGGTGCGGTTTACTCGTCGCCGGATAGCACCTCGCGTATGACCGCGTGGCTGAAGCCGCGCCGTGCCAGCGCGGCGGCGACTTGGTCGCGCTTACCGGCGGCGAGCTTTGACGCATACTGCCGCGCGACCAGCGCGCGGGCTGTTTCCAGCTCGGGGCTTTCGCCGTCATCGTTCTGGGCAAACAGCTCCTCCACCACCTCGGCGGCAGTGTCGCGGTCGATGCCCTTGGCCGACAAATCATTTAAGATTTCCCGGCGGGACTTGCGCTTGCGCAGCAGCTCGGCCGCGCGGCGGCGGGCAAAGCCTGCGTCATTCAAGAGGCCCAGCTCCCCCGCCCGCGCCACCGCGTAGGCGGCGCTGTGGGCGTCGAACTTACGGCAGAGTTTCTGGTACAGCTCCCCCGCCGCATGGTCGCGCAGCGAAAGGTAGTCCATCGCCTTGTCCAGCGCACGGCGGGTCTCGCTTTTCTTGCGCAGCTCCTCGATCTGCCAGTCCTCCAGCAGGTCATCCTGATGGAGCGTGGCATCGGCAAAAGTCTGCTCATCGAGGGAGAAGGCAAATTCTCCATCAAAAAACAGCGCAAAGCGGCCTTTTTTCGTTTCCTTGATCTGTGTCAGGCGCGGCATTTTTATTCGTCAACCATGATATCGAGGTCAACCTCGCTGCCCGTTGTCTTGGCAGCCGGGGCGGCAGGGGCCTCACCCGGGGCGACCGGCTTGACGATCTCGCTCGGGTCCAGCGGCTTGACAGTGCCCTTCTTGCCGGCGGCCAGCAGGCGATCGGCGTTGGCGCGGACGATCTTTTCGATCTCATCAGAGACCTCGGGGTGCTCCTTCAGGAACTGCTTGGCATTGTCGCGGCCCTGACCCAGACGCATCTCGCCGTAGTTGAACCATGCGCCGCTCTTCTGCACGACACCCAGCTTGACGCCGAGGTCGAGGATCTCACCCAGCTTGGAGATGCCCTCGCCGAACATGATGTCGAACTCTGCCTCACGGAACGGGGGCGCGACCTTGTTCTTGACGATCTTGGCGCGGGTGCGGTTGCCGATGAACGCACCGGTGGAGTCCTTCAGACCCTCGATGCGGCGCACATCAATGCGGACGCTCGAATAATATTTCAGTGCGCGGCCGCCGGTCGTGACCTCGGGGTTGCCGTAGACGATGCCGACCTTTTCACGCAGCTGGTTGATGAAGATACAGACGGTGTTTGTCTTGCCGATGACACCGGTCAGCTTGCGCAGCGCCTGACTCATCAGGCGGGCTTGCAGACCGACATGGCTGTCACCCATCTCGCCCTCGATCTCGGCGCGCGGCACCATGGCGGCAACGGAGTCCACAACAACGGCGTCAATCGCGCCGGAGCGGACAAGCGCCTCGCAGATCTCCATGGCCTGCTCGCCGGTGTCGGGCTGGCTGACCAGCAGACTGTCAATATCAACGCCCAGCGCGGCGGCGTAGGTCGGGTCCAGCGCATGCTCAACATCAATAAACGCGACCTCGCCGCCCATCTTCTGTGCTTCAGCCAGGATCTGCAGCGCCAGCGTTGTTTTACCGGAGGATTCGGGGCCGTAGACCTCAACGATACGGCCGCGGGGCACGCCGCCGATGCCCAGCGCCAGATCCAGACCCAGGCTGCCGGTGGGGATGGCATCGACCTGCATCGTGACATTGGCGCCCAGCTTCATAACGGCGCCCTTGCCGAATTGCTTTTCGATCTGGGCCAGCGCGGTTTCCAGCGCGGCCTTTTTGTCAGCGGCAGGGCCTGCCGTCTTGGGGGTAGTATCTTTTTTTGCTGCCATGTTGCGGTTCTCCTTTTATATACAAGTAAGTCTAGGATTTGCGTTTGCATCTATTATATACGATTTACGAACAGATTACAACATTTTGTTGTGCGTTTTTTGTCCCATAAATCGGATTTTCAGCAGCTTTTTTCGGGTTTTTGGAGCAGCACGGCCCGGTCATTGCCGCCGTAGTCCTTGCGGCAGCTGGTGTTGACCCAGCCGCAGGCGGCCCCCAGCGCCAGCACGGCGGGGCCTTGGGCATAGCCGATCTCCAGCACAAGCCAGCCGCCCGGCCGCACGGCGTCCCGGTACTTTTCAGTCAGCAGGCGGTAGAAATCCAGCCCGTCCGCGCCGCCGTCCAGCGCCATGGCAGGCTCCTGCGCCGTTTCCGGCATCAGTGCCCGCATCTCCGCCCCGGTCAGGTAGGGCGGGTTGGAGATGATCAGGTCCGCCCCCTCGGCGGGCAGCGTTTTATAATAGGTAAAGACATCGGCCTGCACGGTGCGCACACCGGTCTGTGCCGTGTTGGCGGTCAGGTAATGCCATGCCTCCGGGCTTTTTTCCACACAGGTCACCAGCGCGCCCGGGCTGTGGCGCGCAATGCCAAGCCCCAAGCAGCCTGTCCCCGCACAGAGGTCATACACCACCGGCCGCTCCCTGCCCTGCAAAAGCGCGAGGGCGCTCTCGCAGACGATCTCGCTGTCAGCCCGGGGGCACAGCACACCCGGCCCGACCTTGAGCGTAAAGTCCATAAAGTCCCATTCGCCCAGAATGTACTGCAGCGGCTCACGGGCTGCGCGGCGTTCGGCAAGCGCGCTCAGGCGGGCTGCCTCGGCAGCGCTGGGGCCGTCATCCAGACGGGGGTCGCGGCCGGTCGCAAGGCGGTACAGCTCGGCCGCGTCAAAGCGGGCATCGGGCACACCGGCAGCCGTCAGCATGGCGCAGAGCTTTTGAAATGCAGCGTTCACCAGCGGGCATCCTCCTGCTTTTCCGGCAGAACGGGGGTGACGGCGGCAATCGCAACCTCGATCATCGAGTCGTCCGGCTCAAAGGTCGTCAGCCGCTGCATCCAAAGCCCCGGCTGAGAGATGATTCTTGCCGCCGCGCTGTCGGAGCGGCCGGCCCATTTCAAAATTTCATACGATACACCAACCAGAAGCGGGAACATGCAAAGCTTATACACGACCCGCATCGCCGTGCTGGTCCAAGGCAGCACCGCATACAGGAAGATGCTGATGATGATGACGAGGATCATAAAGCTGGTGCCGCACCGCGGGTGAAAGCGGCTCTGGCGGCGGATGTTTTCCACCGTCAGTGGCAGACCGGCCTCATAGCAGGCGATGGTCTTATGCTCGGCACCGTGGTACTCAAACACGCGGTGCAGCTCCTTCATGCGGGTGCAAAGGAACATGTAGCCGAGGAATATGACCATCTTGAGCACGCCCTCGAGGATTACGCGCGGCCAGCGCCCCAGCGGCACGGCGCGCATGACAAGACCGGTCAAAAAAGTGGGCAGAAAGGTAAACAGGAACAGCGCCAGCGCCACGCCCACAAAGGCGGCGCAGGCCATCAGCGCGTTCTGCACAGCGGGGGTGGCGTGCGCCTCGAACCATTTGTCCAGCTTGGACTCAGCGGGCTCGGTCTCGCCCTCCATGGCGATGTCGGCCGCGTGCATCAGGTAGCGGTAGCCCTTGTAAAGGTTTTCGGCCATATTGCAGACGCCGCGCACCAGCGGGACCTTATTGTACCAGTGGGTCGTGACGGTGTCATAGCTCAGGTCGATGGTGCCGTCCGGCTTGCGCACGGCGCAGCAGATCTTTTCCGGACCGCGCATCATGATGCCCTCCATCAGGGCTTGTCCCCCAACGGAGGTGCGGAATTCTTTGGGCATATGTGTTCTCCTTCGTCATTTTTGCCTTCCCCTGAGGGGGAAGGTGGCCGAGCAAAGCGAGGCCGGATGAGGGGCGGATGTATCGCTATTGCCCGTTACCGGGTTGTCGCGGAAAGTTTGCCCCTCATCAGTCCGCTTCGCGGACAGCTGCTCCCCCTCTGGCGCTAAAGCGCCACCTCCCCCGTACCGGGGGAGTCTGTCCCCTCGGGGGAAGCCTTAAATTTTTTCATGCAAATGCTCCTGCCCGGGGTGGTAGACGGGCAGGGTCACTGTGACGGTCGTGCCGCAGCCGAGGGTGGAGGCAATGTCGAACCGGCCGCCGAGCGTCTGGACGATCTCGTCCACGACCGCAAGGCCGATACCGGAGCCGCGCACCGAGTTCTTTGCCTTGAAGAACCTCTGCTTGACCTTTTCCAGATCATCGGGCGCAATGCCCCGGCCCTGATCGCGGATCGACGCGCTGACCGTGACCGGTGTGCGGCGCAGGGTCAGAAAGATCGTACCGCCCGGCTCGGAATACTTGATGGCGTTGTCAAACAGGTTGACAAACACCTGCCGCAGCCGCGCCGGGTCTGCCCAGACCGGGTAAGGCTCGGGCGGTTCCTGATAGACAAGCTGCATTCCCTCCTGCCGGATGCGGGCCTCGACAAAGAGCGCCGCATCGGTGGCCTCGGCCACAAAGTCCAGCACCTGACAGTTCATCTTGATGCCGTTCTGCATACGGGAGAAGTCGAGCAGCTCCTCGACCATCGTGTAAAGGCGGTCGGTCTCGGTGCCGATGACCGCCAGACCGCGCCGGTAGTTCTCGTTGGAGGGGTCATCAATGTTGCTGATCGTTTCGACCCAGCCCTTGATCGAGGTCAACGGCGTGCGCAGCTCATGGCTGACCGAGGAGATAAACTCGTTTTTCAATCGTTCGGTCTCGGCCAGATCCTCGGCCATCTGGTTGATGGTCTTGCACAGGCGGCCGATCTCGTCATCGTACCGGGTGTCCGGCAGGCGCACCTTCATGTCGCCCTTGGCGATCCGGGTGGCCGTAGCCTCGACCTCGCCGAGGGGCCGCACGATGGAGCGCACAAAAAACAGGCCGCTCCAGACCGTGAAGCACAGCACAAGCAGGCCCAGCCCCACACAGATGGCCACGGTGCGCCACCAGAGGTTGTCCACCAGCACAAGGCTCGTCACCATCCGCATGGCAGCGATGCTGCCCGCCGCGTAGGGCACAAGCATCGTTACTGCCATGACACGCTCGCCCTGCGGCGTGGTAAAGATGGCCGACCCCAGCCCGTTGGCGGCGGTCAGCGCGCGGCCGTAGTCGGTACCGTTGGTCAGGTCGCGGTTCATCGTGCCGCTGCTGGTTGCCAGGATCACGCCCTGATTGTCCAGCAGCATAAACTCAAACTTGTCCTTTTCGTCAAACTGCTCAACCACGCGGCGCAGGACCTGCCCGCGGCTTTCGGCGGTAACGGCCATATCCCCCGCCGTGCCGGTGGCCTGCAGGCGGCCCACCACGGTGGAGAAGCGGTTTTCCACAGCGCGCTCAACGCCGCCGTACAGATCGTTATAGCTGTAATAGAGGAAAAGCCCCTCCGCCAGCACCAGCACCAGCACGGTGATAAGCAAGCTGCCGCACACCCATCGGCGGATGATACTGCTGCTGTTCGGCTGCATAGGGGGTTCCCTCCTTTCGCGTTTTTTTCTAAGGGGCCGCCGTCACACATTCCAGCGGTAGCCATAGCCCCAGACGGTCATGATATGGCGGGGGTTGCTGGGCTCGTCCTCGATCTTCATCCGCAGGCGGCGGATGTTCACATCCACGATCTTGACATCGCCGAAATAATTCTTGCCCCAGACGCCCTCCAGAATTTTTTCACGCACCAGCGCGGTAGCCGGGTTGCGGAAAAACAGCTCCATGATCTGGAACTCGACCTGCGTCAGGTCGATCGGCGTGCCGGATTTGTAAAGGATGCGGCTCTTTTCGTCCAGCACAAAGGGGCCGCTGACAAGCTGCTCCGGCTCCTCGGCGGGCTTGGCGGTGCCGGTGCCGCGGTGGATGCGCCGGGTCAGCGCCTCGAGCCGGGCGATCAGCTCCGACACCGAGAAGGGCTTTGTGATGTAATCGTCCGCACCGATGGACAGGCCGCGGATCTTGTCGCTCTCCTGCCCTTTGGCCGACACAATGATGATGCCGATGTCGCTGTCATCGCGGCGGATCGTTTCGCAGAGGCTCAGCCCGTCCATGCCGGGCAGCATGATGTCCAGCAGGGCTGCATCGCAGGGCTCGCCGCCGTGCATCAGCTCCAGCGCACGCTCGGCGCTGGGGGCCTCGATGACCTCCCAGCCTGCCATTTTCAGGTTCAGGGCTACCATTTCGCGGATGCTGGCTTCGTCCTCGACTACCAAAACTCGTTTCATAAACCCGGTTCCCTTCCTTATCAATTTGACCCCAGCAGCACGGTATTCTGGCTGATGGAATCGAGATTCAAGCCGTAATAGGGCGTAACGACCCGCGCCTGCAGCTGTTGGCTGCCGATATTGGCGATGCGCAGGTAGTTGCCGTCGCCGCTGGCTGTGTCCGTGGTCGGTTCAACGACCCGCATCTCGCAGTAGACGGTGTTTCCCTCGGCGTTGCAGATCAGCCAGCCGGTGCCGCCCTGATTGGCGCGGATCAGCACGCTGCCGTGCATT
Organism: uncultured Oscillospiraceae bacterium; assembly: GCA_900540595.1. Taxonomy (GTDB): domain Bacteria; phylum Bacillota; class Clostridia; order Oscillospirales; family Ruminococcaceae; genus Gemmiger. The sequence goes on along the minus strand of UQGL01000021.1, from coordinate 2,911 downwards.
GACTCGGGCAGCTCCATAAACAGATCGTATTCACTGTCGTAGACACCGAACCGGCTGTTTCCGCCTGCGGTGGAGGTGTAATCCTTCCAGAGCAGGAAACTCAGCCGCTTGTCCATCGGCGTCTGCAGGGTGCCGCCATCGTCGATCTCCACGGGGATGTCCACCGTGCCGTTGCCGTCAATGTCGCAGCTGAGCAGGGTGTCGTTGTAGCGCAGCGTGCTGCGCTGAATGTCGCTCATGCCGCCGGGGCGGTAGGGCTGCAGAAAGCCCGTCTCGGCATCGTACAGGATAATGTCCGACACAAGGCTGCTTGCCCCGGTCCAGGCGTCCATCACAAGGTACATGGCGTCATCGCTGCCGGTCCCGGCATGCAGGGCCGCACAGCTGCTGTAAACGCCCTCGCCCAGATTCAGCGTCTGGGTCGAGCGGAACTCCCCATCGTTGGCGGTCAGCAGCTGCAGCGTCACGCCGCCAAGCTCAGTGTCCGGCGGCAGGGCCAGCACAAGGTCCTGCGTATCTCCCTTGCCGGTGAAATTGGCCACGATCATATCGGTGTAGCTTTTGCTGATGACGGTGGACAGACTGCCGTTGTCGTACTGGTAGACGGCCAGATACTGATCCCCCTGCGGGGAGATGTACCCGGTCAGCAGCTGCTTGCTGTCTGCGTCCTTCAGGCTGGCGGCGGAGAAGCTTTCCACCTCGGAGGACATACCCTCGATGGCCTGACTGACACGCCAGCCGCTCTCGCCGCTCGGCTCCAGCACCGCAAGCCAGACATTGGAGCTGGTGGTATCGGCCGTGTACAGGACTGCGGCCTCGTCAACGCCGTCGCCGTCCCAGTCACCGAACGCAAACGGGGAGAGGAAATCGCCGCTGGCGGGATATTTCAGGGTGGCGCTGCCGCCCAGATAGCTGTTCAGCGCCTTCTGCAGGGCCGCGCTCTCGCCGGAAAGCTGCGGTGCGCGCAGCAGGGTCTCGACATCGCCCGCCGCACTGCAGCCTACCAGCAAAAGCAGCACAAGGAGCAGGGCGGTGATTTTTTTCATCATGGCGGTCTGCTCCTTTCTCACAAAGTCATCAATCTGTGTACGGATTATTGGAAAAGCCTTTCTCATTCAGCCGCTTAACCATCGGATTCAATATACTGCGCCATATTTTCTTGACAACTACACTTTTGCTAAAAGTGCGTACCAATGCAGGGCTGATTGCATAGTATACCGCAATAAAGGTGCGCCCAAGCACCGAACTTTTTAGCACGATGTCTCTATATCGCCGCAGCGTCCAAACTTGCGGACAATCATACGAGCCATACACACAAGTCGCAATATAGCATCCCTGTTTTCCCTTATGGGTTTTATTGTGCTGTTCTGCCTGCACATCCCAATCAACCGCCTGCCGTGCGGCATTTTCTTTCTCGAATGTATTCGGCTGCGCAGTATTTTCTTTTGTAAAACTCGGCACTCGCCTAGGTGGCGTCTCCAATGCCTCACGGATACGTTTTTCGATGTACGGTCTATTTACGCCATAATTTGTCCAGAATGTAACCAGCGGTATTCCTGCATCTGCGCAAATAGCAGAAACCTTTTCATCGCGTTGGCGTCTTTCCCACTTATGATGTGTATTGTCATTTATTTCCACCACGATTTTGGGCGCAAATTCCCCATCGGTAATCAAAAAATCAACGTTGCGGAAAAGTTCGTTATGATATGCAGAATTGTCCACTTTTTCGAGAAATGCTGCCAGATTGATTTGTGGAAACACATGATATCCTTGCGGAACGATTTCTCTCAAAGCGTCAAAAAAGCCTTGCTCATTTTTTGTAATCAGCCTTTTCTTCGGTTCATACAAAAATTCCAGCTGCACGCGCTTTGGGCACGGTTCATCACCATAATGCCACTGCCCACACACTGGGCACTTTATAATATAGCCCAATTCCCTCTGTTGGTTGCAGGCACGGCACAGCGGATAGCGACCACTTTCCGCACCACAAACGCAGCATTTCATAGGCAGTCTTCCTTCCGCATCCCTTACATCAATACAGTTTATAGTATACCACATTTACGGCAGCGCCGCAATGCCTAACAGCATCAGCAATGTACCTGCGGCGGCGCCAAAAATACCGGCGGCGCGATGTTTAGGGGCAAACGCATCGGGCAAAAGCTGGGCAAAGGACACCCACACCATAATGCCTGCCGCCAACACGACCGTGCCGTTCAAAAAGCCGGGTGTAAAAAAACGGCGCAGGAACAGCCACGCCAGCACAGCCCCCAGCGGCTCGGCCAGACCGGAAACGAGAGCCGCCAGCACACCGGCCGCACGGCTGCGGGTTGCGTAGGCGAAGGGCACCGCCACAGCCAGCCCCTCCGGGATATTGTGCAGTGCGATGGCCGCCGCCGTGCGCAGACCGAGCGCCGGGTCCGCTGTCCCGGCGAAGAAGGTAAGTACACCCTCCGGGAAATTGTGCAGCAGCAGCGCCGCGCCGGTGATGAGAGCGGTGCGCATGGCCGCCGCGCGGGCGGGGTCGCGGCCCTGACCAAAGCGGGCAGCAAGCTCGGATTCCTCCGGCAGAAGCTTGCCCAGCAGCCCCGCCGCCGCCATGCCCAGCGCTGTCAGTGTCGCAAGCGCCCCGCCGCAGGCCAGAGGCGGCAGATACCTGCCGTAAAAATGCAAGGCCTCGGGCAGCAGATCGGTCAGCGATGCGGTGAGCATGACCCCGCCCGCAAAGCCCGCCGAGGCAGCCAGAAGCTTTTCCGTTGGTTTGCCAAGCACCGCCAGCACCCCGCCCAGACCTGTAGACAGACCGGCGAGGGCGGTGAGGATCAGTGGTGAAGTTTGCATATCGGTACACCCCCAAGCTTTAGGGCAATACCGCATAATTCTAAGTGCCGATACGGCGAGCGAGGTGCGGCAG
>UQGL01000020.1 GCA_900540595.1 uncultured Oscillospiraceae bacterium | reverse complement strand
CGAAGATAGTTGGCTGGAAACGGCCTGTGAAAATAGGTAGATGCCGGCTTCTCTTTTTATTATGGCCCGTTGGTCAAGCGGTTAAGACAGCGGCCTCTCACGCCGTTAACGTGGGTTCGATTCCCGCACGGGTCACCAAAAAATGCTCCCCAGCTTAGGCTGGGGAGTTTTTTTGGTGCTTCCGTGCGAGGAATCGAACAGGACGGCCGCCCGCGGGCGGCAAAAAACAATCCTGCGGATTGTTTTTTAGGGCGGGGGAGATTCCCGCATGAGCGGAAAGTTGATGTGGCCGGGGTGGTTGGCGGGGGCTGTTGTTTAAGATTGGCGTAGAGGCTTTCGGAAGTGCGCGGGCCGGGCATGTCCGGCCCCTACTGGGGTGGTTAAAGGAAAGCAGTCGGCAACAGGCAGAAATCCCTCCGGCGCTGCGGCGCCACCTCCCTTTGACAAGGGAGGCAGGGGGCGGGCACGGTCTGCGCTGATTGTTCATCAAGAGCGCACCTTTATGAAAGGCTGCACCGTGCTTCGGGCGTACTGCTTTAACGGTGATACAATTTCAAAGTGATGCTTGCCGCCCATTCTGTGCAGCTCATATCAATTAACAGAAATATGATTGAATTGAAATGATGTGTGTGATATAATGGCATTGAGGTGATAAGATATGAAGAATACAAGGACAAAAATCCAGCTGCTTATTCTTGCAGTGACAGTGATTCTCAGTGTTACTGCCTTTATGTATTTGCCAGATGTGGCGGCTGTACAATGGAACAGTGCAGGAGCAACAAACTACTTGCCAAAGCTTTGGACGGTAGTAATTCCGCCTGTCAGCAGCCTTATAGCTATTCTATTTTGGAATGGATATTCTAATTTTTACAATGCGAGCGCGCATCAAAACGGAGATAATGCAGCTTTGAAATTTGTTAAGAAGGCCATAATTTGCCTTTTTGCGATTATTTCGTGTGCGGGAATTGGTGCGAACATCGCAATGATGCTGTTGAACTAAGTCTGGATAGACAAAAGTGCTCTGGCTTGCTCCGATAGGATGCACCACAGACACCTTGCATGAAAATGCAGGGCGTTTTTTATTGCGAATCTCCCGAAAACCGTCGCCCTTGCACTTGCATAATTGCGCGGTTGGCTTTATAATATATTATAACTGTTGTTATAAGGAGGGGTGTGCCACGGCGCAGACCAAACCACAAAAACAGGTGCTGGGCATACTGGGCGGGCTGGGGCCTGCGGCCAGCTGTTACCTGTACCAAATGCTGATCGACCACACCCCGGCCAGCTGCGATCAGGACCACATCGACATTGTTATCTCGTCCCGGGCGTCCACGCCCGACCGCACAGCCTTCATCATGGGCAAAAGCAAGGATGACCCCTTTGCCGTGATGGAGCAGGACGGCTTCAGTCTGGTGCATTACGGCGCCACGGTGCTGGCAATCCCCTGCAACACGGCGCATTACTTCTATGACCGTCTGGCCGAGGCACTGCCCGTGCCGGTGCTGAATATGCCCCGCCTGACGGTGGCCGATGCCAAGGCGGCGGGCTGCACAAAGCTGGGCATCCTTGCCACGGACGGCACGCTGGCGGCTGAAACCTACCAGATCGCCTGCCGAGCACAGGGTATCGACTGGGCCGTGCCGTCACCGGAGCATCAGCAGGAGGTCATGTCAGTCATTTATGACGACATCAAGCAGGGCAAGCGCGCTGATATGACGAAGTTCGGCGCGGCGGTGCATGATTTGAAAAAGCAGGGCTGCGACATGGCCGTGCTGGGCTGCACGGAGCTGAGCCTTGTCAAGCGGGACGAGCATTTGGGAGCGTTCTTCATTGACAGCACCGAGGTGCTGTGCCGGCATGCGTTACAGGCGTGCGGGGTGGAGCCGGTGGGGTTCTAAAGGCGCGAGGAGGCGGCCGGAGGACTGGCCGCCCTACGGAGCGGCGAGATTGCCCGGGAGGTGCGTGACGGCGGCGAACGAGCAAAGCCCTTCCGGCCTCGCGGGCTCGGCCATCGCCCTTGTAAGGGCAGGCTTTTGCGGGCTTCGCCCGAATACCCAGAATATAAAGTTCAGCATAAACGCAAAAAAACACACCAAAACGGTTTGTGTATATAAGGAGAGAAATCACAGATGGATCAGAAAAAATTCTACATCACTACGCCGATCTATTACCCCAGCGATAAGCTGCATATCGGCCATACCTACTGCACTGTGGCAACCGATGCCATGGCCCGCTACAAGCGCCTGCAGGGCTACAATGTCAAGTTCCTGACCGGTACCGATGAGCACGGCCAGAAGATCGAGCTGAAGGCCAAGGAGGCCGGCGTCACCCCGCAGCAGTTTGTTGATAACATCGTGGAGGGCCCCAAGGGCGTCAAGGATCTGTGGAAGCTGATGAACATCAGCTATGACCGTTTCATCCGCACGACCGATGACTACCACGTTGCCGCCATCCAGAAGATCTTCAAGAAGATGTATGAGAAGGGCGACATCTACAAGGGCAAGTATGTCGGCAAATACTGCACCCCCTGCGAGAGCTTCTGGACCGAGAGCCAGCTCGTCAACGGCTGCTGCCCCGACTGCGGCCGCCCCGTTGTGGACGCCGAGGAGGAGGCTTACTTCTTCCGCCTGTCCAAGTATGCTGACCGCGTGCGCGATCTGCTCGTCAACACCGACTTCCTGCTGCCGCGCTCCCGCGTCAACGAGATGGTACACAACTTCATCGACCCGGGCCTCGAGGATCTGTGTGTTTCCCGCACCAGCTTCAAGTGGGGCATCCCGGTCGATTTCGACCCCAAGCATGTCGTCTACGTCTGGATCGACGCGCTGTTCAACTACACCACGGCGCTGGGCTTCATGAATGACAAGTACCCCGACAGTGATTACGAGACCTTCTGGCCGGCCGATGTCCATTTTATCGGCAAGGAAATCGTCCGTTTCCACTCGATCATCTGGCCCGCCATGCTGATGAGCATGGATATGCCCCTGCCCAAGCATGTCTACGGCCACGGCTGGCTGCTGCTGGACGGCGGCAAGATGTCCAAGTCCAAGGGCAACGTGGTTGACCCCTACCTGCTGGCCGAGCGCTACAGCGCCGATGCGCTGCGCTACTTCCTGCTGCGCGACTTCCCGTTCGGTTCGGACGGCAACTTCTCCAATGAGCTGCTGATCAACCGCATCAATATGGATCTGGCCAATGACCTCGGCAACCTGCTGAGCCGCACCACCGCCATGGCCGACAAGTACTTTGGCGGCGAGCTGCCTGCCGAGCAGGCCGAGGGTCCCGAGGACGCTGCCCTGATCGAGAAGGCCACCGCCCTGCGCGCCCGCTATGAGGCCGACATGGAGGCCTACGCCTTCCAGAATGCACTGGCCGATGTGTTCGAGGTCATTGACAACGCCAACAAGTATATCGACGCCACGGCACCGTGGGTGCTGGCGAAGAGCGAGGAATCCAAGCCCCGTCTGGCCCGCGTGCTGTACAATCTGGCCGAAACGCTGCGCATCTGCACCGTGCTGCTGCAGCCGTTCATGCCCACCACCTGCGAGAAGATTTTTGCCCAGCTGAATGTGGCCGCCGATGGCAAGACCTGGGACAGCGCCGCCGTTTTTGGCACCCTGCCTGCCAACGCCACCCTGCACAAGGGCGAGAACATCTTCCCCCGCATTGACGCCGCAAAGGAGCTGGCTGAGCTGGAGGCCCTTGAGGCTGCCCAGAAGGCCGCCGCACAGGCTGCCAATGCCCCCGCTGAGGAGGAAAAGCCCGCTGAGAGTGCCGCTGCGTCCGCAGAGCTGATTGGCGAGCACGAGGAAGAAATCAGCTTCGATGACTTCTGCAAGGTTGAGCTGCGCGTGGCCGAGGTCCGCGCCTGCGAGCGGATGAAGGAGAGCAAGAAGCTGCTGCACCTGACCGTCTTTGACGGCGAGCGCGAGCGCTGCATCCTGTCCGGCATTGCGAAGTGGTTTGCGCCCGAGGATCTGATCGGCAAGAAGATCGGCATTGTCGCCAACCTGGCCCCCCGCCCGATGATGAAGGGCAAGTATGTAAGCGAGGGCATGATTTTTGCCGCTGACACCGACGTGGACGGCGGCTGCTCCATCGCCTTCTTCCCGGACAGCACCCCCGCCGGTGCGCGCATCCACTAAGGCGGTGCTATGCAAAAATCTAAGTTAGACCAATTTTTCTCCATCCCGGCGGCGGCCGTTTTGATGGCCGTTGTCTGCAATGTGCTGTGGGGGTCGGCGTTCCCCTTCATCAAGCTGGGCTACCGCCTGTTTGCGATTGATTCCGCCGATACCGCGTCGATTTTGTGCTTTGCGGGTGTCCGCTTTATGATGGGCGCGGCGCTGGTCTGGCTGGCCGGTCTGGCGCTGAACCGCCGCCCGCTGCCGATGCCGCACGGCAAAACGCTGGCTTCGGCCTGCGGGCTGGGCCTGTGGCAGACCGCTGCACAGTATTTCTTCTACTACTCCGCCGTGGCGCTGCTGACCGGCGCGATGGGCGGCATTTTGAACAGCACCCAGAGCTTTATGGGCGTGATTTTGGCGCACTTTTTGTACGGCAAGGCCGACCGGATGACCCCGCGCAAGGCGCTGGGCTGTGTGCTTGGCTTTGGCGGTGTTTTGATCGCCACGCTGGGCAACCACGGCAGCGGCAGCGCAAAGGGTATGGCGTTCATGCTGATCGCCTCCGTAATCTTTGCGTTGGCCGGGCCGTGGAACAAGGCCGTGACCCAGCATGCAGACAGCTTTTCGGTCTGTGTGCTGAACCTCGGCGTTGGCGGGCTGGCGCTGGCTGTGATGGGCTTTGCCATGGGCGGCGGCCTCCACCCCGAGAGTGCCGCAGGTATCCCGGTGCTGCTGTTTTTGGCGTTTATCTCCGGCGCAGGGTATGTGATCTGGGCGCTGCTGATGAAAAACAACCCGGTCTCCCGCATTGCGGTGTTCGGTCTGATCATTCCGGTCATGAATGTGCTGCTGTCGGCGCTGCTGAACGGCGAGCCGCTGTTTGAGTGGAACTACCTCGCCGCGTTGCTGCTGGTCTGCATCGGCATTTATCTCGTCAACCGCGCCCCGCAGGAGGCCAAGGCATGACGAACATTTTTGACACCCACGCGCACTATTCCTCGCGTCAGTTTGACGCTGACCGCGCCGCGCTGCTGAAGGCCTTGCCCGAGGGCGGCGTGGTGGGGGTGCTGGAATGTGCCACCCACTCCGGCGATGCGGCCCGCGTGCTGGAGCTGGCGCATGCCGCGCCCTACATCCACGCGGCAATCGGCATCCACCCGGAGAGCCTGATCGAGGAGGACGCCGCCACCGTGGCAGTCTATCATGGGGACTGGCGTGCCGAGCTGGCCGCCATGCGCCCCCTGTTTGAGGACAAGGCTGTCGTGGCCGTGGGCGAGATCGGGCTTGACCATCACTGGCCGGTCCCGCGCGAGGAGCAGTACGCCCTGTTTGAGGCACAATTACAACTTGCGAAAGAGCTGGATTTGCCAGTGTCGGTCCACGACCGCGAGGCCCACGCCGAAATGTATGAACTGCTGCGCAAATATAAGCCGCGCGGCGCACTGCACTGCTACAGCGGCAGCGCCGAGGACGCGGTTTGGCTGGTTGAGCAGGGGCTGTATCTGGGCTTTGGCGGGGCAGTGACCTACCGGGGTGCCAAGCGCGCCGCCAAGGTGCTGGCCGCCATCCCGCACGACCGCGCCCTGCTGGAAACCGACTGCCCTTATATGGCCCCCGAGCCGGTGCGCGGCACCCGCAACGACAGCCGCAACATTGCCCACGTGGCCGCCTACATCGGCACGATCTGGCAGATGGACGCCCAGACCGTGCTGGATGTGACTGCAGAAAACGCGCGTACCTGTTTTGGTGTGTGAACCGTTAGCGTATCTGTAGGGGCGGGCATTGCCCGCCTGTGGGCGACCGATGGCCGCCCCTACAAATATAGAAACAAAATTTTCAGGAGTGACTTACTATGAAAGCACGCATCCCTAAGCATCGTGAATTTATCATTGATTTCCCGCAGGATATGGATCAGGCCAAGGCTGACGAGGGCTGGACCAAGCTGAACGAGATCGTGGAGGAGTACAAAAAGGCCCACAACGGCCAGAGCGTTTACTCTGCGACCTTTATTGAGGACTGCGAGCCTGCCGTGAAGAAGCTGCAGGAGGAGTACGGCTTCAACTACACCATTCAGGAAACCAAGTGATCAAAACCGGCGGACAACTGCGTCCGCCGGTTTTCTGTTCGTACATTTTGCCAGAGGGGGAAACAGGGATGGCAAAGACAGTTATACGCCCGGCGGCGGAGGAGGACATCCCCGCCATTATTGCGCTGTATCGCCAGCTTGACAGCGCTATGGTCGCGCTGCAGCCGGAGTTTTTTTGCGAGGCCCCGCGTGAGGTGGACGAGATTCGCAAGGCAGTCAGGGCCGATGACGCGGATTTTTTGCTGGCGGCGCAGGACGGCACCGCCGTGGGCTTTGCGCTGGTCTACTATGCGGGCTGGACGCCGGCGTTCAGCTGTGTGCTGCCCCACCGGTATGCCTGCCTGGGGGATCTGATCGTGGACGCAGGTGTGCGCGGGCAGGGCATTGGCAGCCAACTGCTGGCTGCGGCCAAGCGCTGGGCCCGCAACCGGCGGCTGGAATATCTGGAGCTGCAGGTGCTGGCCCAGAACGAGGGCGCGCAGCACCTGTATGAGTCGCAGGATTTTGTCGAGGCAACGAAAGTTATGCGGTGTATGCTGTGAAAACCGCTCTGCAGGGGCCGGGCATGCCCGGCCCGCAGGTTTACGGCTGCACCCCTTTTCGCGGTTGATTTGCAGGGCGGGGCTTGACCCCTTTGCGGGGCGTCGGGGACGCCGCCCCCTACAGGCATAACCCGCAAAGTTTCTCACTCCCGCAAATGGGCACGGCGGCCAGAGGGCTGGCCGCCCTACGGCTCCACTTGAAAATCCGTGTAGGGCGGGGTGCCCCACCCCGCCGAAGCCTGCTGCCAAATCCCTTTTACGGTTCAATCCGTAGGGGAGGGATTCATCCCTCCCGGGTTGTGCGCCCATATTGCTGCACAACACAAAAAAGCCGGGGCGAACATTTCGTTCGCCCCGGCGGTCTTACTTCTTCGGAGTCATAGCCTCATAACCCTTTTCGTTATTTTTCGGACTGCTTCCACATCGTCATGGGAATCATTCCTATCGTTTGCGAATTTTGATTGCCCTTTCAGGATCTTACTAACAGTTCATTGGACTTACCCTCGGGTTCGTTATTTGCTGAAAAGCATTTGTGGAACGGAGTAAAGTTTGCTGTTAAGGTTATTAAGATCGTTCCTGGGGTAATGGGTCTGATGCCGAGGACCAAAGCCTCTTAACTCTTGTACATCGGAGTGTCTCCTTGTTGATCAGGTGAAGTTCAGGTAAATCCTGTTCGGCGGAGTGGTGACGGTCATCTCTACCAGCCTTCTTTCATCCTAATCTATATCTCATGCGGGGGTCTGCTGTGACGGCCCCTGAGTCTGCTAAACATTAGCTAAGTAACCGGACATCGCGTTTTTATAAATCTTTTACAGGTGATGACCTGCGGCTTCGGATGCGGTTCTTTTTTTGTTAGCAGGCCCAGGCCCGCCGGTGATGAATGGGATCTTTAAAGTTTGCCATTGGACTCGAGCCTCCTTCCTTGCGAAATACTGCCGGCGGCCTTTACGATCTCTTTCCGGTTTCTTCTTCCGCCCTCGTGCTGCTGGATCGGAGTCCTTAAAGTTAAGCTTTAAGATGTCGGTCTGTTCACGATCGGTCTTTGATGAAGAAACTTTTGGAAAGTGGCATCTCTTGGAACTTCCAGTTCCTTATCTCCGGCTGTTTTCTTTCTGTGACTATACTATACCACAGCCTTAGTGTTTCGTCTATTCGCAGACCCTACAATCTTGCTGTGCAATATTTGTGCATATTCAGGATTGAATAACACATGCTGCTTGTGGTATAATAAATATGTTGGGCGCGTGTACGCCAACATAAAACCGCTGCTTCTTGGAAAAAAGAAGCAGCGGTTTTTCGCTATATTGGCTTCCCCCGAGGGGGAAGCTGTCGGCGGCCCCGCTCGCCGACTGATGAGGGGCAAACTTACTGTAATTGCCCATGAATGGGTTGCTGAGGCAAACTCGCCCCTCATCCGGCCCTGCGGGGCCACCTTCAGTCTACGCGCTAAGAGCCGCCTTCGGCGGTTGCGCTCCGACACGCGCCTGCGGGCGCAGCCCCTCGGGGGAAGGCATGGGGGTTACATCGTTTCCGGTGCGGTGACCTTGAACATCGTCAGGATGTTGTGGATGACGCCGCGCACGGCCAGACACAGCGCAATGCGGCCCTGCTGCACGGTGCCCTCCGCATCAAGGATGCGGCAGGCGTTGTAGAAGCGGTGGTAGGCCGATGCCACATCAATGCAGTAGCGGGTGATGCGGGCCGGGTCGTACTTCTCGGCGGCGGCGGCGATCTCAGCGGGGAAGGCAGCCAGCAGGCGGATCAGTGCCTGCTCGGCGGGGTCGGTCAGGACGCTGGCGTCCACGGCCTCGGCACCTTCAAACTTCACACCCTCGCTCTCGAGCTTTTTCAGCACAGAGCAGATGCGCGCGTGGGCGTACTGGACATAGTAGACCGGGTTCTCGCTGTCGTTGCGCACGGCCAGATCAAGGTCAAAGTCCAGCGTGGAGGAGCTTTCGCGCTGGTTGAAGAAGAACCGCGCGGAATCAATGGGCACCTCGTCCAGCAGGTCGGTCAGGGTGATGGCCTTGCCGGTGCGCTTGCTCATGCGGACCGGCTTGCCGTCACGCATCAGGTTGACCATCTGCATCAGCACGATGTCAAGGCGGCTGCCGTCCAGACCGATGGCGTCCATCGCGCCCTTCATGCGGGCCACATGGCCGTGGTGGTCGGCACCCCAGACATCGATGGCCTTGTCAAAGCCGCGCACGGCCAGCTTGTTGTAGTGGTAGGCGATGTCGGCGGCAAAGTAGGTCGGGATGCCGTTGGCGCGCACCAGCACCTCGTCCTTGGCCTCCTCCTCGCTGCCGTCCTCGGTCTTGCGCTTGTTCACAACGCCGTACTTGGCGGCGTACTGGGCGCTGCGGTACATGATCGCACCGTCCTCGGCCTTGTAGCAGGCGCCGGTTTCCAGCAGCTTGTCCACCACGGCCTTGACCGCGCCGGAGTTGTGCAGGTCGCTCTCATGGAACCAGACATCGTACTCGATGCGGTACTTGCCGAGGTCGCGCTGCAGACCGGCGATGTTCTTGGGCAGGGCATCGGCCACGATGGCCTTCTTCAGCTCGTCAAAGTCCTTTTCCACATAGGAATCGCCGTGCACTTCGGCAAACTCCTTCGCGCGGGCGATGATGTCCGCGCCCTGATAGCACTCCTCGGGCAGCGGGCAGGCATCCTCGCCCTTGTAGAGCTGCAGGTAGCGGATGGCAAGGCTCTTGCCGAACTTCTCGATCTGGTTGCCCGCATCGTTGATGTAGAACTCGCGGGTCACATCGTAGCCCGCCCAGTCCAGACAGGCGGCCAGACCGTCGCCCAAAGCGCCGCCGCGGGCGTTGCCCATATGCATCGGGCCGGTGGGGTTGGCGGAGACGAACTCGACATTGTAGCGCTTGCCTGCGCCGACATCGGTGCGGCCGTACTCGGGATTGGCCACGGCGGCGCGCACAACGCTGGTGAACCAGTCCTGCGCAAGGAACAGGTTGATGAAGCCGGGACCGGCGATCTCAAACCGGTCGAACAGGCTGCCGTCCAGCGCAAGCTTGGCGGTGATAGCCTCGGCGATCTGGCGGGGCGCCTTGTGGAAGGCGCGGGCACCGGCCATGGCCGCGTTGGAGGCGATGTCGCCGTTTTTGACATCGGCCGGGATCTCAACGATGAAGTCGGGCAGCGCAGCTTCGGGCAGGGTACCGTCAGCGATGGCAGCCTTGACGGCATCGGTCAGCAGGGTGCGGGCCTGCGCCAGCGCCGCCGCGCGGGGGTTGTAGTTTTTATATTCCATGATGAACCTCCTGTGGGGGATTTTTCTATGATAACATTGTAGGGGCCGGGCATGCCCGGCCCGCGGCTTTGCCTTTACAGAGCGCTTTCCGGTAGGTTGAGGGCCGGACATGTCCGGCCCCTACAGGGAAGCAAATTTTTAAGCTTCCGGCAGCTTATCGACCGTAATGTCAACCAGATTCCGGCTGATGAAATTCTCTGCGCCGGAGTCCAGCGTGTAGCTGAATTTCAGCTTGCCGCCCTCCTCACTCAGCGCATGCTCAATGACATCGGCGGCCACGCCAAGACTTACCGCGCCGTAGCCGGTCTCATAATGGCAGAGATGCCGGGTGCCCTTCTCGATGATAAGCTGGCTCGACTGCTTGCCGTAGCGCAGCATCGAAACCTTGCGGGCGTCGTCGGCCACCTTGACGGTGGTGGTGCAGCCCTCATAGCCGGTGGTCTCGGTCTCCTTGTATACGATATAGTAGGCACCGTCCTTGTGGACGAGCGAGCCGCGGGTCATAAGCTCCACCGTGTCGGTGTCGCCCCGCTGCTCCATCGTGCCCTTGATGGTGATCAGATATTTTTCTTCCATGGTGTACCTCTACTAAAAGCCTTCCCCCTCGGGGACAGACTCCCCCGATACGGGGGAGGTGGCGCGCAGCGCCAGAAGGGGTGCGGTGGCCCGCAGGGCCGGATGAGGGGCGACCTTGCCATTACTGCCTGTAAATGGGTAATGCCTGGAAACTTCGCCCTCATCAGTCACCTTCGGTGACAGCTTCCCCCGAGGGGGAAGCCTCGGCTAAAAGCCTTCCCCCCTCGGGGGAAGGTGGCCCGCAGGGCCGGATGAGGGCAGACCTTCCGTCGTTGCCCGGCAAATGGGCGGCCACGGCAACCCGCCCCTCATCAGTCACCTTCGGTGACAGCGCTCAATATGTTTCGATCGCAATGCGCTCTACCGGCCCGCCGGCGTACTCGCCTAAGAACATCTGCTCCAGCTCGGCAAAGTTGTCGGGCGTGTCGCTGACATAGTAGTGGGCGGTGCCGCCGTCCGTTTTGCCGTTCAAAAGCCCCAGATCCGCCAGCGCGGCGGCGGTGGCCTGCGCGGTCACCTTGCCGGAATCCACCAGCCGCACCGCATCGCCCATAAAATCGCCGATCATCTTTTTCAGCAGCGGGTAGTGGGTGCAGCCAAGGATCAGCGTGTCAACACCGGCGTCCTTCAGCTCCTGCAGATACTCGGCAATGATGAGCTTTGTCACGGGGTTGCCGTCATTGAAATAGCCGTTCTCGACCAGCGGCACAAACATCGGGCAGGCGCGCGCAAAGATCTGCACATCGGGCAGCATATCGCGGATGACCGCCGCGTAGGAGCCGCTGCGCACCGTGGCAGCCGTGCCGATGATGCCGATGCGGTGGTTGCGGGTCGCATCCACGGCGGCGCGGGCGGTGGCACCCACCACGCCGGTGTAGGGCACCGGCAGCCGGGCGGCCTCCTCCGGCGGATAGGTCGAGGACACGGTCCCGCAGGCGGCGATGATGAACTTGACATCCCGGCTGAGCAGAAAGCGTATATCCTGCCGCGCATACTGCACGATGGTATCCCGCCCGCGGCTGCCGTAAGGCACGCGGCCGGTATCGCCGAAATAGACGATATCCTCACCGGGCAGCACGCGGCGCAGCTGGCGCACGGCGGTCAGCCCGCCAAGGCCGCTGTCAAAAACGCCGATGGGGCGCGGGTCCATCAGTAGGCCCCCTTCCGGCGGTGCAGGGCCAGCTGCAGCAGCTTATCGACCAGCGCCGGATAGCTGTAGCCCTCATGCTCCATCAGCTTGGGGTACATACTGATGGGCGTAAAGCCGGGCAGGGTGTTCAGCTCGTTGCAAAGCACGCGGCCGGTGCCGCGCTCCACAAAGAAGTCGCAGCGGGACAGACCCGCGCAGTTCAGCGCCAGATAGGCCTTGCGGGCCTCGGCCTGCACCTCGTCGAGCTTTTCCTCGCTCAGATGCGCGGGGATGACGGTCTGGGACACGCCGTTTTTGTACTTGTCATCGTAGGTGTAGAACTCCGCCCCGGCCAGAATCTCACCCGGGCGGGTGGTGGCAACGGTGGACGGGTCATCGGGGTTGCCGATGGCCGCACACTCGACCTCCTGCGCGTCCACGAACTCCTCAAAAACGACCTTGTCGTCCTCGCGCAGGGCGATCTCGACCGCCTGCTCCAGCATGGCGCGGTCGGCCGCCTTGCTGATACCCACGCTGGAGCCGGCGTTGGCCGGCTTGACAAAGATGGGGTAGCCCAGCTTTGCCTCCACGGCGTCCAGCACCACGGGGCCGTTCAGCGCAAGGTCGGCGCGGCTGGCGGCCGCCCACTTGCAGTGGGGGACACCGGCGGCGTCCATCAGGGCGTTGGCCACGGCCTTATCCATGCAGACCGCGCTGCCCAGCACGCCGCAGCCTACATAGGGGATGCGCGCCAGCTCAAACAGGCCCTGAATCGTGCCGTCCTCGCCGTTTTTGCCGTGCATGACGGGGGCGCAGATGTCAATGCGGACAAGCTCGGCTTTGCCGTCCTTCAGCAGCCACAGGCCGTGGTCCCGGCGGTCGGGGCTGAGGATGCAGGGCGTGCAGTCGCCCTGCTCCCAGCTGCCATCGGCCATGGCCTCGGGCGTGGGGCTGCAGGCCAGCCAGCGGCCGTCCTTGGTGATGCCGACAGGAAATGCTTCATATTGCTCTGCACAGGGGGACTGACCCAGCGCGCGCAGCCAGGCCGAGGCCGAAACACAGCTGACCTCATGCTCACTGGATACGCCGCCGAAGAAGAGCGCCACGCGCAGCTTGGTAGTAGTTTTCATCAAAAAGACTCCCTTTGTAAAATTGCGCGGCCCCTTGGGGCACACTACAAGTCTTCAGCTTACTATCATAACATATTATGCGTGCGTTGGCTAGATTATTTTTGAAAAAATGTATTTTTGCGCGGCAGGGGGACACCCATAAAAAATCGACCCGCCGACTCCCGGCGGGTCAATCGTTTACTTTTACTTTGTAACGGGTTATCAGCTCGGCCTGATCCAGCAGAAGGCGCTTCTGGCTGGGGGTAAAGCTGCGGTAGCGGGCCAAAAGCTGGCGCTCATCGTCCTCGGCCGGGGTCTTGTGGCCGAGCAGATAGTCGATGCTGACCCCAAAATAATCCGCAATGCGCCGCAGGGTGTCATAGTCCGGCTCGCGGATTCCCTGTGCATAGTTGCTCAGGGTGGACGCGCTGAGGCATAGTTTGGGGGCTAAATCCTTGATTTTGATTTCTTCGCAATCTATTAAATAGCGTAAACGCTCGTTAAATTCCATAAGAACAGCCTGATTTCTTTATAGTGTCAGCTAGAGAATACCAGAAAAACACAAAACGGGTTTTGAAAGCACATTTCGGCTTGACAAAACACAAATTGTGTTATAAAATGACAATATGAAATGTCGATGGGGTTCGTGAAGTCGGCATACATCAAAGAAAATTTTGGAGGAAACAAAATGTTTAAGAAACTGAAGGATAAAAAGGGCTTCACCCTCGTCGAGCTGATCGTTGTTCTGGTCATTCTGGCTATCCTGGCCGCCCTGCTGGTTCCGGCTCTGACTGGCTACATTGACAAGGCCAACAAGGAGAAGGTTGTTGCGGAGTGCCGTATGGCTGTTATGGCGGTTCAGACGGAATCTACCACCATCTACGCTGACAAAGGAACTGTAACCGCCGATGAGTTGGTCAAACATGATAGTGCTATTCGTGGATTGGCAGAGGTGTCTGGCCATTGGGAAGTTGTGTTTACGGAGAACGGCAAAATCTCTTCGCTGGATTATTCTAACGACTCTTGGCGTGTTAAATATACGGCTGCTGATGGAACTAATGCTGCTAGCTATGACGAACCGAAGCAGATTGGTGGTAGCGGTACGGATGCGGTGACTAAAATTGCCGCGGACAAGTATGGCGAAAAGACTGTCGGTACCAAATAATTCTTTTGCTTAAATATTTCCCACCACCTCCCGTGGTGGGATTTTTTATACCCTCTACCTTATAATACCCGCTCTGTAGGGGCCGGGCATGCCCGGCCCGCAGCCTTGCCATAGCCGCGCGGCCCCGGGTCAGCCGTAGGGGAGGGATTCATCCCTCCCGGGCGCTTTCCGCCGCCGCAAACGGCCACGGCGGCCAGAGGGCTGGCCGCCCTACGGCCCCACTCAAAAATCTGTGTGTAGGGCGGGGTGCCCTCACCCCGCCGCAACCTGCCGCCAAATCCCTTTTACGGTTCAATCCGTAGGGGAGGGATTTATCCCTCCCGCAGGAAAGCCTCCCTTGTCAAAGGGAGGTGGACGCCGAAGGCGGCCGGAGGGATTCTGTCGGGCCTTGCCCTGCGCGCCGTCACCCCCGCGGCCGGGCAGGAATCCCTCCGCCTCGCTTACGCTCGGCACCTCCCTTTGACAAGGGAGGCCTTTCGACAATCCGCCCCTACAACCTCCGAAAGGCGGTTACCATGCCCCAGACACCAAAGCTTTCTCCACAACAAAAGGTCGCGCTTGTGGAAAAAATAATATCCGGCGAGATCAGCCGTCAGGCCGCCGCGCAAAGTGTCGGCGTCAGCAACACCACCGTGCGCCAGTGGCTGCGCATCTATGAGGCCGAAGGCCCCGGAGGGCTGACCCCGCGCGAAAAATCCCACCACCTCACCGCCGAGGAAAAGCAGGCCGCCGTTGCGGACTATCTGGCGGGCGAGGGCTCGCTGTTTGAAATCTGCAAAAAGTACGGCATCCGCAGCCCCCAAAACCTTGAAAAAATGGTGGAGACCGCCAAGCAGGGCGGTGCGCTGCGGGGCTACCACGGTGCGTCCCGGCACAGGGGCGATGCCTACACCACCGCCGCCGACCGCGTGCAGATCGTGCAGGACTGCCTTGCCAATGGCTGCGATTACGGCGCAACGGCGCTGAAATATAATGTAGACTACAAGGCGCTGGTCAACTGGGTGGGGCGGTACCGCGCCCACGGCCCGGCGGCCCTGCACGACAGCCGCCACAGCAGCGAGGGAACGCGCCGCGCCAAGGGCCGTGCGCGTGCCGTGGCGCCGATGCAGCGCCTTGTCATTGTGCTGGACTGTCTGGAAAACCGGAAAAACTACGGCGCTATGGCGCAGAAATACGCCGTTGCGTACCATCAGGTCTACCGGTGGGTGCAGCGCTATCTGCAGGACGGCTGGCTGGGCATGAACGACCGCCGCGGCCCCGCCGATGACCCCGGCCCGGAGGGGGAGTGGGCGCGCGTGGCCCCCGCCAGTGAGGACGCCGCAGAAAAATGGGTGGCCCGGTGCGCGGGCGTGCCGGACGCCCTGCCCGCCCTGCTGCGCCGCGCCGGGTACAGCTGGTGCGTGATTGCAAAAATTTTGTTTGATCTGGCGAGGATGTGAACCCCCAAGCCTTCCCCCGAGGGGCTGCGCCCGCAGGCGCGTGTCGGAGCGCAACCGCCGAAGGCGGCTCTTAGCGCGTAGACTGAAGGTGGCCCCGCAGGGCCGGATGAGGGGAGAGCCTGCCGCGGCAGCCCATGTGCGGGGCATATCGGCAGACCCGCCCCTCATCAGTCAGCGGTCGGGGCCGCTGACAGCTTCCCCCAAGGGGGAAGCCGGGCGTGTGTACGGCAAAGCGGCCCCTGCCTTACACGGTAGGGGCCGGGCATGCCCGGCCCTCAGCCTTGCGTAATTGCCCGTGAACGGGCAGCCGCCCACAGTTGCGGGCCGGGCATGCCCGGCCCCTACAGCGCTGCAAAAAACTTTCCAAATCCCCTTGACACGCCCCTGCTTTTATGATAAACTATCCCTTGTAAAAAAAGCAGCAACCGGCAGTAGGCCGTCGGCTCACCTTGCAGGGTTTGTCAAAACCCCGGGTCATACCATGATACGCACTAGGTGCGCAACTTCGTATGTTCGGCGGCTGCTTTCAATGGCAGCCGCTTTTGTCTTTATCATACACTTGTGGGAGGTGTGTTACAATCGCCAGCAACAGCAAATCCAACGAACTGGAAATCAATGAGCAGATCCGCGACAAAGAGATCCGCCTGATCGGGGCGGATGGCGCGCAGATGGGCATTATGAGCCCGCGCGATGCACTGAAGATGGCCATTGACAAGGATCTTGACCTTGTTAAGGTTGCACCGCAGGCAAAGCCGCCGGTGTGCAAAATTCTTGACTACGGTAAATACCGGTTCGAGATGCAGAAAAAGGAAAAGGAAGCCAAGAAAAACCAGAAAGTGGTTGAGATCAAGGAGATCCGCCTTTCCCTGAACATCGACACCAACGACTTCAACACCAAGGTGAACCAGGCAGCCAAGTTCCTGCAGCAGGGCCATAAGCTCAAGGTGAGCATCCGGTTCCGCGGCCGCGAAATGGCACATACCAGCTTAGGTCTGGATGTCCATAAGCGTTTTGCCGAGGCGTTGGAGGGCAAGGCCGTCATCGACAAGCAGCCCAAGCTTGAGGGCCGCAGCATGATGATGTTCATGTCCCCCGTTCCCAACAAGTAAGAAAGTAAACTCTCAGGAGGAAACAACAATGGCTAAAATGAAGCTCAAGACCCTTTCCGGCGCCAAGAAGCGCTTTAAGATGACTGCTTCCGGCAAAATCAAGCGCAATGCGTCCAAGCGCCGTCACATTCTGACCAAGAAGACCACCAAGCTGACCCGCGGCCTGCGTATGCCCAAGTACGTTGACAAGACCAACGAGGCTGCCGTCAAGAAAATGATGCCCTACGGCGGCTGATTTGCCCGGGACATTTAAAGGTCAGTTACTACCTGTTATAGACAAAAGGAGATATAAAACATGGCTCGTATTAAAGGCGCTACCATGACGCACAAGCGTCGTGCTAAGACTCTCAAGCTCGCAAAGGGTTACTACGGTGCTAAGTCCAAGCACTTCCGCATGGCCAAGCAGGCCGTTATGAAGAGCGGCAACTATGCTTTCGTTGGCCGTAAGCAGAAGAAGCGCCAGTTCCGCAACCTGTGGATCACCCGCATCAACAACGCTGTTCGTGCTCAGGGTATGAACTACTCCACCTTCATGAACGGCCTGAAGAAGGCCGGCGTCGAGCTGAACCGCAAGATGCTGTCTGAGATGGCTATCCACGATCCCGCCAGCTTCAACGCTCTGGTCGAGACCGCCAAGAAGGCTCTGTAATAGCTTGCATAAAAGACTCGCGCACACGCGCGAGTCCTTTTGTGTTTAAAGGGGAGTTTGCGGTGCGGCGGCCAGGCGGCAAAGCCCCTCCGGCCTTGCTTCGCTCGGCCACCTCCCCACTGCGTGAGGAGGCTCTCCGCGCGGGCTTCGCCCGCGAAAAAAGGCTCCCCACAGTGTGGGGAGCTGGCCGAGCCTGCGAGGCCGGAGGGGCTTTACCCGCCCGCCTTTGGCGGTCACTTTCCCGTTATTCACACAATTTAGTTGATTTTATACAAAAGGGGCGCTACAATGGAAACGATCACCAGCCGTGATAACGCCAAGATCAAATATGCCTGCGCGGTGCGCGATTCAGAAAAGCAGCGCGCCGCTGACGGCCTGTTTTTTGCCGAGGGGCCGAAGCTCTGTCTGGAGCTTGCCAAAAGCTGCACGCCGCGCACGGTCTACGCCACGGCGGCCGCACTGGCCAAAACGCCCGAGCTGGCAACACTGGCCCCCGCTGAGATCGCGCCCCATGTGGCGGAAAAGCTCAGCGGCACCAAGTCGAATCAGGGCGTTTTTGCCCTGTTTGAAACGCCCACCCCGCCCGCCGATACGCTGGACACCGCCCGCCGCATCCTGATGCTGGAGGGGGTGCAGGACCCCGGCAATGTCGGTACGCTGCTGCGCAGCGCGGCGGCGTTCGGGTTTGATGCGGTCGTGCTGGGGCCGGGGTGTGCATCGCCCCTGTCGCCCAAGACGCTGCGCTCCTCAATGGGGGCGGCCGGGCGGCTGCCAACGCTGCACAGCGCCGACCTGCCCGCCGCACTGGCGCAGCTGCGCAGCCGCGGCGTCACAACGCTGGCGGCAGCGCTCTACCGGTCGCGCCCGCTGGACGAGGCCGGGAACGACTTCCCGAACGGCGTCTGCGTGGTCATCGGCAGTGAGGGGCAGGGCCTGACGCAGCAGACCGTTGAGGCCTGCGACATGGCTGTGCGCATCCCGATGACCGACCGGGTGGAGAGCCTGAACGCCGCCGTTGCCGGCAGCGTGCTGCTGTGGCATTTCAGGGGCGTGTAAGCAGACATCCGGAAGCTGCTGCGCGGCGGCCGGGGGACTGGCCGCCCTACGGGGCAGCAGCGGGCGCAGGGCGGGCAGTCCTCTGCCCGCCGCTATGCAGCCGAGAGGATAAAAGGGGGCATCCACCATGGACAAAACACTGGCCTGGCTCTGGCTGGCGGACGCCGTTGGCTCGGCGTGCCAGTATGCACAGGAGCTGCTTGCGCTTTACCCCGACCCGGCCGAGCTGTACGACCGGCTGCGCGCAGGCACCGAGGCCCCGCCGACCTGCCTGACGCCCCGCGCCCTTGCCCAGCTGCAGGATACGACCCCCTTTGATTTTGAGGAGCGGCTCGACCACTGCCTGCTGAGCGGGATCGAGCTGCTGACCCCCGATGAGGATACCTACCCCGCCGCGCTGCGCGACCTGCCCGACCTGCCGCTGGTGCTGTATCTGACCGGCGACCCGGCCTGCCTGAACGGGCAGCGCTGCGTGGGTATGGTGGGCACCCGCCGCCCCAGCGCTTACGGGCGGCAGGCGGCCTTTGACCTGTCGCTGGCGATGGCGCAGGCGGGCGCGGTCATCGTCAGCGGTCTGGCGGACGGGCTGGACAGCGAGGCCCACCGCGCCGCGCTGCAGGCCGACCGCCCCACGATCGCGTTTTTGGGTACGGCCATCGACAAGACCTACCCCGCCGCCAACGCCAAACTGCGCACCGCCATCGAGAAGGGCGGCGGCGCTGTCTGCAGCGAGTACCCACCCGGCTACACAGGCCGCACGACCGGGACCTTTCTGGCCCGCAACCGGCTTATTGCCGCCCAGAGCGAGGCGCTCTGCGTGGCAGAGGCCCGCACCCGCAGCGGCACACTGAACACCGTACACCACGCCGAGCGGCTGGGCCGCCCGGTGCTGGCCGTGCCGGGCAGCATCTACAGCGCGCTGAGCGAGGGCACGAACGAGCTGCTGCGCACCCACCGCGCCGAGCCGCTGTGCAGGGCGGCCGATGCGCTGGAGATACTGGGCATCGGGGTGCAGACGGCTACGCCGGAGCAGCAGCGGTTTGACCCCGCTGCCGTCAGCCCGGACGCACAGCAGGTCTACGCAGCCTTAAAGCCCACGCCGCAGGGCATTGATGCCCTGTGCGCGGCCACCCGCCTGCCCGCCGGCCGCGTGCTGGCGGCCTGTACGGAGCTGGAGCTTATGGGCGGCGCACAGGTGCAGCCGGGGAGACGGTACATTGCAATATAAGATAATAGATAAAAGATAATAGATAATAAAAAAGGAGTGCGCGCAGCGCACAATTTTGAGCAGGCCAACGGCCTGCGATCCACAATATTTCTTATCTTTTATCTCTTATCTATTATCTAAAAAAATTTTCATTGAGGTAACTTATGCCAAAATTAGTCATCGTGGAATCCCCTGCCAAGGCAAAGACCATTGGCAAGTATCTGGGCCGCGGCTACAAGGTCACGGCCAGCATGGGCCATGTGCGCGACCTGCCCGCCAGTACGCTGGGCATTGATGTCGAAAATGGCTATAAGCCGAAATATATCACGATCAAGGGCAAGCAGAAGCTTGTCAAGGAGCTGAAGGCCGAGGCCAAAAAGTGCGATGGCGTCCTGCTTGCGACCGACCCGGACCGCGAGGGCGAGGCTATCAGCTGGCATCTGGCGAACATTCTGGGGCTGGACCCCGCTGCGCCCAACCGCGTGACCTTTGATGAAATCACGAAGAAGGGCGTCAAGGAGGGCATGGCCCATCCCCGCGCCATCAATATCGACCTTTTCAATGCGCAGCAGGCCCGGCGCGAGCTAGACCGTCTGGTCGGCTACAAGCTCAGCCCGTTCCTCTGGAAAAAGGTCCGCAGGGGCCTTTCCGCCGGCCGTGTGCAGAGCGTGGCCGTGCGGCTCATCCGCGACCGTGAGATCGAGATCGAGAACTTCAAGCCGGACGAATACTGGAACATTGACGCGCTGCTGCACCCGCAGGGCGAAAAGGGCGAGTTCACCGCCCGGCTGGCGGCAACGGCAGACGGCAAAAAGCTGACGGTCACGGACAAGCAGCAGGCTGATGCCGTGCTGGCCGCGCTGGACGGCAAGGATTACACCATTACCAAAATCGAAAAGGGCAAGCGCCGCCGTCAGCCCGCGCCGCCCTTCATCACCTCCACGCTGCAGCAGGACGCGAGCCGCGCGTTCGGCTTCTCGGCCACGCGGACGATGCGCGCCGCCCAGACCCTGTACGAGGGCGTTGACATTGCCGGGCACGGCACGGTGGGTCTGATCACCTACATGCGTACCGACTCGCTGCGCATCGCTGCCGAGGCGCAGGCCGCCGCCAAGGCCTTTATCGCCGACCGCTGGGGCGAGGGCTATGTCTGCAAGACGCCCCGCAAGTGGAAGAGCCGCTCCGCCACGGCGGCGCAGGACGCCCACGAAGCGATCCGCCCCTCAATGCCCGAGCTGACCCCCGATGAGGTCGAGCAGAGCATCAGCGGCGATACCGCCAAGCTGTACCGCCTGATCTGGAGCCGCTTTATGGCAAGCCAGATGGCCGACTGCATTCAGGACACGGTCTCGGCATCCATCACGGCGGGGGAGTATCTTTTCCGCGCATCCGGCTTCCGGGTGTCGTTTGACGGCTTCACGGCGCTGTATGAGGAATCCACTGACGACACGAAGAAAAAGGAGACCGCCCTGCCCCCGCTGGAGGAAGGCCAGAAGCTGGCGCTCAAAAAGCTGACGGCGGACCAGAAGTTCACCCAGCCGCCGCCGCTCTACACCGAGGCCACCCTCATCCATGCGCTGGAGGAGAACGGCATCGGCCGCCCGTCCACCTACGCGCCGATCATCACGACCATCGTGGACCGCGGCTATGTCGAGAAGGATCAGAAAAAGCTGAAAACGACCCCGCTGGGTCAGGCCGTCAACACGGTCATGATGGAGCAGTTCCCCGACATTGTCAATGTGAAATTCAGCGCTGACATGGAGAAAAAGCTCGATGTGGTCGAGGCCGGCGAGGCAGACTGGGTCAAGACGATCGACGAGTTCTATCAGGGCTTTGAGAAGAGCCTGGAGCAGGCCGAGAAGAACATGGAAGGCAAGCGCATCAAGGTCGATGACATCCCGACCGATGAGATCTGCGAGAAGTGCGGCCGCCCCATGGTCATCAAGTCGGGCCGCTACGGCAAGTTTGTGGCCTGCTCCGGCTTCCCGGAGTGCCGCAACGCCCACCCGCTCGTCAAGGATACGGGCGGTCTCTGCCCGCTGGACGGCGGCCACATGCTGGTGCGCAAAAGCAGCAAGGGCCGCGTCTACTACGGCTGCAGCAACTACCCCAAGTGCAATTATATGACATGGGACGAGCCGGTGCCCGAGCGCTGCCCCCAGTGCGGCAGCACCCTGTTTAAAAAGAAGGGCCAGCTCTACTGCGCTAAAGAGGGCTGCGGGTTTGTGAAGGCGATTGAGAAAAAGTAACCGCTTTAAAGCCTCCCCGCAAAGGGGAGCCTGAGAGAGGACAAGTATGCAACTTAACATTATCGGTGCCGGTCTGGCGGGGTGCGAGGCGGCACTCTGGCTGGCAGACCGCGGCGTGCAGGTCGAGCTGTACGAGCAGAAGCCTACAAAATATTCCCCGGCCCATAAAAGCGCGGGCTTTGCGGAGCTGATCTGCTCGAACTCGCTCAAGGCCGAGCGCCCGGATTCCGCGTCCGGCCTTTTGAAAATCGAAATGAAGATGATGGGCAGCCACCTGCTGGACGCGGCCGAGACCGCCCGCGTGGCAGCCGGCGGCGCGCTGGCTGTCGACCGGGATGTGTTCTCTGCCGCTGTGACCGAAATGGTGGAAAATCACCCGAACATCACGGTCCGGCGCGAGGAGGTCACTGCGCTGGACGAGCGCGCACCGGTGCTCGTTGCCAGCGGCCCTTTGACTGAGGGTGCGCTGGCGCAGGCGGTCGCAGCGCTGACCGGGGACCATCGGCTCAGCTTCTATGATGCGGTGGCTCCCATCGTGACGGCCGAAAGCCTTGACTATGACAAGGTGTTCGCCGCCTCCCGCTATGGCCGCGGCGAGGCCGACTATCTGAACTGCCCCTTTAATAAGGAGGAGTACGAGAGTTTCCACGCGGCGCTCATCGCCGCCGAGCGCGCACCGCTCCACGACTTTGACGGCGATTTGACCGTCTACGAGGGCTGTATGCCGATCGAGGTCATGGCTGCGCGCGGCGCGGATACGATCCGGTTCGGGCCGCTGCGCCCGGTAGGCCTGCGCGACCCGCGCACCGGCCACCGCCCGTGGGCGGCTGTGCAGCTGCGCGCCGAGAACACGGCCCGCACGCTCTACAACCTTGTCGGGTTCCAGACGAACCTGAAATGGGGCGAGCAGAAGCGGGTGTTCAGCATGATCCCCGGTCTGGAGCATGCTGAATTTGTGCGGTACGGCGTCATGCACCGCAACACCTTCCTCGAAAGCCCCAGAGTGCTGACAAAGCAGCAGTTTCTGGCGGACCACCCCAATGTGTTTTTTGCCGGGCAGATCACCGGCTTCGAGGGCTATATGGAGAGCGCGGCGTCCGGCCTGCTGGCCGCCCGCCAGATCTACGCCCGCTTGCAGGGCCGCGAACTGCCGCCGCCCCCGGCGGCCACGATGTGCGGCTCGCTGCTCGACTATATCACGACCCCGAACAAGGACTTCCAGCCGATGGGCGCGAACATGGGCATACTGCCCCGCACCGAGGAGATCAACGCCATCCGCGACAAGCGGGAGCGCTATATGGCGCTTTCGCAGGCCGCACAGGACGCCATGCGTGCATGGACGGAGGAATATAAAGCATGAAAATTTTAGTGGATGCCATGGGCGGTGACAACGCCCCGCTGTGTGTGCTGCAGGGCGCAAGTCAGGCTGCGGCAGAATTTGGCGATGGCATGACGCTTGCGCTGCTGGGCGAGGAAAAAGCCATCCGCGACTGCGCAAAAGAGAATAAAATTGACCTTGCACCGTTTGAAATCATAAGCTGCACCGAGAATATCGACATGCACGACGACCCGGTCAAGGCTGTGCGCCACAAGAAGGATTCCAGCCTTGTCAAGGGCCTGACCATGCTGAAGAACGGCGAGGCCGATGCCTTTGTCAGCGCCGGCTCCACCGGTGCGCTGCATGTCGGCACCAGCCTGATCGTGCGCACCGTCAAGGGGGTCAAGCGCCCGGCGCTGGCCACCCCGATGCCCGGCGCCAAGCAGAATTTCCTGCTGCTGGACTGCGGTGCGAATGTCGAGTGCCGCCCCGAGATGCTCAACGCCTTCGGCACGATGGGCAGCGTCTACGCCGAAAAGGTCATGGGCCGCGAAACGCCGAAGGTCGCACTCGTCAACAACGGCGCCGAGGACACGAAGGGCACCCCCACCTACCGCGAGGCGCACCAGCTGCTGAAGGCGAACCCCTGCATCCATTTTGCCGGCAACATCGAGCCGCGCTATATCATGGACGGCGAGATCGATGTCGTGGTCTGTGACGGCTTTGTCGGCAATGTGGTTCTCAAGCTGACCGAGGGCGTTGCCAAGACGCTGCTGGGGATGCTGAAAAAGATCTTTTTGCAGAATATCATCACCAAGCTCAGCTATCTGGGCATCAAGGGCGGTCTGGGTGAGCTGAAGCGGATGATGGACTCCGAGGAGGTCGGCGGCGCGCCGCTGCTGGGCGCCGCCAAGCCGGTCATCAAGGCGCACGGCTCCAGCCACGCCAAGGGCATCAAGAACGCTATCCGTCAGGCCAAGCTCTGCGTTGCCAACGACCTGTGCGGCACGATGGAGAAGGCGCTGGGCGAGGTGGCCGCACAGAAGGAAGAAGCAGACGCTTAAAAGGTAAGCCGCCCTGTAGGGGCCGGACATGTCCGGCCCGCGGCATAAAAAATACCGCCCGTAAAAGGGCAATCGAGATAAGGTTGAGGGCCGGGCATGCCCGGCCCCTACGGACCAGCCGGAAAGGTGAAAGAATATGGCTCACAAACCGGAAGAACTGCAGGAGGTCCTGCAGTATACATTCAAAAATCCTGCGCTGCTGCGCATTGCGATGACCCATACCAGCTATGCCAACGAGAGCAAGGTCGCCACGACCCACAATGAGCGGCTGGAATTTCTGGGCGACAGCGTGCTGTCCGTTGTGGTGGCGGACTATCTGTTCCACCAGTCCGGCCGCCCCGAGGGCGAGCTGACCCGGATGCGCGCAAGCCTCGTCAGCGAGGAGGCGCTGTTCCAGTTCGCGCAGGAGATCCACCTCGGCGAGTATCTGCGCCTCGGCCACGGTGAGGATCTCGGCGGCGGGCGCAACCGCCCGAGCGTTGTCTCCGATGCGTTTGAGGCCCTCATCGCCGCGCTGTATCTGGACGGCGGCATGGAGGTCGCGCGCAATTTCATCCTGCCCTTCATCACCGAGGGCAAGACCGCCGAGGACGACTACAAGACCCGTTTACAGGAGGTTGTCCAGCAGGACCCCTCCGCCGTTTTGAAATACGAGGTCACCGGCGAGACCGGCCCCGATCACAACAAGCAGTTCACCGTCTGCGTCTGGCGCAACGGTGAGCTGCTGGCCGAGGGCAAGGGCCGCAGCAAAAAAGCCGCCGAGCAGCACGCTGCAAAGGTGGCGCTGGAAAAATTGCAGTAATATTGCCGTTTAATGATGCTCTGTAGGGGCCGGGCATGCCCGGCCCGCGGCATAAAAATCGCAGCCCGTTTACGGGTATACAGGGCGGGGTTGAGGGCCGGGCATGCCCGGCCCCTACGACCAGACAGAATCGAAAGGGTACACCACTTCATGCGCCTGAAAGAACTGGAAATCCAAGGCTTTAAATCCTTCCCCGATAAGACAAAGATCGCAATCGGGGAGGGCATCACCGGTGTTGTCGGGCCGAACGGCTCCGGCAAATCGAATATATCCGACTCCATCCGCTGGGTGCTGGGCGAGACCAGCTCCAAGCAGCTGCGCGGCACCGGCAAGATGGAGGATGTCATCTTCGGCGGCACCCAGTCCCGCGGCGCTATGGGGTTTGCCTCTGTTGCACTGACGATCGACAACAGCGACCACGGCCTTGACATGGACGCCGATGAGGTCACGATCGGCCGCCGGTACTACCGCAGCGGCGAGAGTGAATACTCCATCAACGGCCAGAATGTCCGCCTCAAGGATGTGTATGAGCTGCTGCTCGACACCGGCATCGGCCGCGATGGCTACGCCATCGTCGGGCAGGGCCGCATTGCCGAGATCGTCGGCGCCAAATCCGCCGAGCGCCGCGAGATCTTTGAGGAGGCGTCCGGCATCGCCAAATACCGCTACCGCAAAAATGAGGCCGAGCGCCGTCTGGCCGCCGCCGAGGGCAACCTCGAGCGTCTGCGCGACATTCTCAGCGAGCTGGAACGGCGGGTAGGCCCGCTCAAGCGGGACAGCGAGAAGGCCCAGCAGTTTCTGGAGCTGAGCGAAAAGCGCAAGGGGCTGGAGATCACCCTCTGGGTGGACGCCATCCGCCGCGCCAATGACGCGCTGCGCGACCAGCAGCGCCGGTACGAGGCCGCCCAGGCTGACTACGACCGCCTGAGCCGCCAGCTGGACGCCTTTGACGAGCAGAGCGCTGCCCTGCGGGAGGAGGCCCAGCAGCTGATGCTGACGGTCGAGCAGGCCAACACCGACATCCGCACCATCACCGAGGCCAACGCCGGCAGCGAGAGTGAGATCGCCGTTTTGAAGAACGAGAGCGAGCACAGCCGCTTCCGCATTGACGAGGCCAACACCGAGCTGGAGCGCGCCGGACAGGGCCGCGAGAGCATCGAGCGCGAGGCCGCTGACCACCGCGCTGCCATCGAGGCGCTGCGCACCGGTATGGCCGCGCTGGACGCCCGTGTGGCCGAGCTGCGCGAGGCGCTGCATGCGCTGGAGGAAAAGGCTGCCGCCAGCGGCGAACGGCGCGATGTCATTGACGCCGCCATGGCCCGATTGCAGGACACCGCCACCGCCGCGAAAGTTCGCGCCGCATCGGCCCAGTCGGCGGGGCAGGCCGCCGCCGACCGCCTGACCGAGGCGCGCGCGCAGGCCGAGGCGCTGCAGAACGCCGCCGCCGCCACCGAGGAGGAGCGCCGCCGCGCGGAGCGCCGCTTTAAGGACGCCGAGGAGGCCGTGACCCGCAGCGACAACATCAAGGCCGGCTTAAAGCTCAAGCTGGACAGCCGCCGCCGCCAGCAGGCGGACGCCGCCGAGGCCCTGCAGAAGGCCGACCGCGAAAAATCCGCCGCCGCCCAGCGCATCCATATCCTTGAGGACTTGGAGCGCAACATGGACGGCTACCAGCAGAGCGTCAAGTCGGTCATGCGGGCGGCCGGGGCGGGCCGCCTGCGGGGCGTCATCGGCCCTGTGGCCGGTATCCTCACGGTCGAAAAGGGCTACGAGACCGCCATCGAGACCGCGCTCGGCTTTGCGCTGCAGAACATCGTGGTCGAGGATCAGGGCTGTGCCCGCGCCGCCATCGGCTTTTTGAAGGATGAGCGCGCCGGGCGCGCCACCTTCCTGCCGCTGGACACCGTGCAGGGCACCCGCTTTACGGGCCGCTTGACCGGCACGGCAGAGGTTGCCGCAGACCTTGTCAAAGCAGACCCGAAATATCAGCATATCATCGACAATCTTCTCGGCCGCATCATCGTGGTCGAGGATCTGACCGAGGCGTCCGCCGTGGCGCGCAGCCTCGGCTACCGCAACCGCATCGTCACGCTGGACGGACAGGTCATCAACGCCGGCGGCTCCTTCACCGGCGGCTCCACTGCCCGCAGTGTCGGCGTGTTCAGCCGCAAGCAGGAGCTGGACGAGCTGCGCAGCAGGCTGACCAAGCTGGAAGCCCGCCGCGCCGAGGCCGAAAAGGAGCTGGCCGCCCGCAAGGCGGAGGTCGATAACCTCTCCGCCCAGCTGGCCGGTGCCGAGGGCGAGGGCATGAACGCCGCGACCGAGCATGTCCGCGCCGGGCTGGAGGTGGAGCGCCTGACGAAGGCCGCCGCCCAGAACGAGGAGACGGCCCGCAATATTGAGCAGGAAATCGCCGCCCAGCAGGCCGCCGTGACCCAGAACGAGGCCGCCCGCGCCGAGGCTGAAAAGACACAGGCCGACGCCGAAGCCGAGATGGCAAAGTACACCGCCGAGCTGGCAGCACTGGGCGAAAGCACCGGCAGCCTGACCGCCGAGCGGGAGCACATCACGACAGAGCTGTCCGAAAAGCAGCTGCAGCGCCTGGCGGACGAGAAGGACATCGGCCTGCACGAGGCTGCGCTGCAGGGCCTGCAGAGCCGCACCGGCGAGGCCGAGGCCCGCGCCCGCGAGCTGCAGACTGTTATTGAAGCTGCTAAGGCAAAGATCGAGGCCAACGCCCTGAAAATTGCCGAGATGGAGCGCACCCGCGGCGACAACCTGCAGAAGATCGCCGCTGCCGAGCAGACCATCCGCACCGCAAACGCGGCCCGCATGGAGAAGGAGGCCGCCGTTGAAAAGCTGAACCGCGACAATCGCGCCCTGACCGATGAGCGCGAGCGGATGAGCGGCGAGATGGCCCGCCTGGCCGAGCGCCGCACCGCCGCCGAGACCGAGCTGAACGATACCAACAGCAAGCTGTGGGAGGAGTACCAGCTGACCGAGGGTGAGGCCCGTAGCCATTGCGTACCGTTTGAGAGCCTGACCGAGCTGCGCCGCAGCGTGGCCGAGGTCCGCAGCAAGATCCGCGGTCTGGGCAATGTCAATGTGGGCGCCATCGACGAGTACAAGGAGGTCAAGGAGCGCTACGACTTCCTGAAGGCGCAGGTCACCGATGTCGAAAAGGCAAAGTCCGAGCTGACAAAGATGATCGCCGAGCTGTGCAGCGAGATGGAGGAACTGTTCACAACAAGCTTCAAGCAGATCAACACCCACTTCCAGCAGATCTTCAAGGAGCTGTTCGGCGGCGGGCATGCACGGCTGTATCTGTCGGACGAGGCGAATGTGCTGGAATCCGGCATCGAGATCGAGGTTTCGCCCCCCGGCAAGGTCATCAAGAATCTGAGCGCGCTTTCCGGCGGCGAGCAGGCGCTGGTCGCAATTTCAATCTACTTCGCCATTCTGAGTGTCAACCCGGCACCGTTCTGCTTCCTCGATGAGATCGAGGCGGCGCTGGACGATGTGAATGTGGCGCGCTACGCGCAGTATCTGCGCCGCATGACCGATAACACCCAGTTTATCGTCATCACCCACCGCCGCGGCACGATGGAGGCCGCCGATGTCCTCTACGGCGTCACGATGCAGGAGGACGGCGTCTCCAAGATTTTGCGCCTTGATCTGGATAAGGTGAACGCGGAACTGATTACCTGATGGCATGTAGGGGCCGGGCGTGCCCGGCCCCTACATAAATACGACCACCCGCCAATGGGAAGCCACACAAACCCGAGGGCCGGACATATCCGGCCCCTACGGGGGCGGCAAATCAAAAGTAAGGAGGGCCAGCTATGGGCTTTTTCAACTTTTTCAAACGCGATATTACGGAAGAGGAGTTTCAGGAGCAGCAAAAGGTCAAGCGCGGTCTGGAAAAGACCCGCACCGGCTTTTTCCAGAGCATCGTCAATACGCTGACCAACGCGCAGATCGATGATGACCTGTATGACCGGCTGGAGGAGCAGCTCATTCTGGCTGATGTCGGCCCCGCCTGCGCCGTGCGCCTTGTGGACGAACTGCACGATCAGGTCGAGGAAAAGCACCTCAAGACCGGGCAGGAGGCGCTGGACGCCCTGCGCGGCATCATCTGTCAGGAGCTGACCCCCCGCTACCCGATGGAGCTGGACGGCAAGCCCGCTGTCATTCTGGTCATCGGCGTCAACGGTGTGGGCAAGACGACCACGATCGCCAAGCTGGCAAGCCTGTACAAAAAGCAGGGCCGCCGCGTCATGCTGGCAGCGGGCGATACCTTCCGCGCTGCCGCCAGCGAGCAGTTGGAACTCTGGGCTGACCGCGCCGGTGTGCCGCTGGTGCAGGCCGGCATGGGCGCCGACCCGGCCGCCGTCATTTTTGACGCGGTCAAGAGCGCCACGGCCCGCGGCTATGACATGGTCATTGCCGACACCGCAGGCCGCCTGCACAACAAAAAGGGCCTGATGGACGAGCTGTCCAAGATCTCCCGCAGCGTCAAAAAGGCCAGCCCCGAGGCCAGTCTGGAGGTGCTGCTGGTGCTGGACGCCATCACCGGCCAGAACGCCATCAGTCAGGCACATGAGTTCTGCCGCGCTGCCAGCGCCACCGGCGTGGTGCTGACCAAGCTGGACGGCACACCGCGTGGCGGCTGTGCGGTCTCCGTCTGGGAGAACCTCGGCTTGCCGATCCGGTTCATCGGCGTGGGTGAAAAAATCGACGATCTGATGGAGTTTGACGCCCAGACCTTTGTCGAGAGCCTGCTGCCGGAATCGGCTTTGCAGAAGGAAGAAAAGGCTGGGAACACAGAGGAGGGCGAAGCATGATCGTCTGCGCAGCAAGCAACAATGTCGGCAAGCTGAAGGAGCTGCGCCGCATTCTGGAGCGGATGGGCCATGAGGTCAAAAGCCTGCGGGAGCTGGGCATTACGCTCGACCCCGAGGAGACCGGCACGACCTTTGCCGAAAATGCACGCATCAAGGCCGAGGCGTTCTGCAAGGCCAGCGGCCTGCCCACCGTGGCGGACGATTCGGGCCTTTGCACCGACGCATTGAACGGTGCGCCCGGCGTTTACAGCGCCCGCTATGCCGGGCACCACGGCGATGATGATGCCAACAACGAAAAGCTGCTGCGCGAGATGGCCGATGTGCCGGAAGGGCAGCGCGGCGCAAGGTTTGTGTCCGCCGTCTGCTTTATGCTGCCGGACGGCCGTGCGCTCGAGGTCGAGGGCGAGTGCCCCGGCGAGATCGCGTTCGCCTTGCAGAACGGCGATTACGGCTTCGGCTACGACCCGCTGTTTATCCCCGACGAGTACGGTGCGCCCGACGGCAAGCACCCCAACACAGACCGCCGCAGCTACGCCCAGCTGACCCCGGCAGAAAAGGACGCCATCAGCCATAGAGGCCGTGCAATGGAGAAGCTGGCAGAAAAGCTGCCCGAATTTTTGGGATAAAAGCCTTCCCCCTTTGGGGGAAGGTGGCCGAGGCCCCGACCGAGACCGGATGAGGGGCGACCTTGCGGCGAGTACCCGTGAGCGGGAAGCTGCCGTGGACTCTGCCCTCATCAGTCGCCAGCGGGCGACAGCTTCCCCCTCGGGGGAAGCCTTTGTAGGGGCCGGGCATGCCCGGCCCCTACCGCGATACGATATATACTATAATTATAAAGGAGCACCCTTATGGCACTTACCAGCAAACAGCGCGCGGCACTGCGCGGCGCAGCCAACACCATGGACCCCGTTTACCAGATCGGCAAGGGCGAGATCGACGATACCCTCAAGCAGGGCATCGCAGACTGCATCGCCGCCCGCGAGCTGATCAAGGTCAAGGTGCTGGAAAACAGCGAGTACGACCCCCGCGAGGCCGCCGACATCCTGTGCGAGGCACTGGACTGCGACTGCGTGCAGGTCATCGGCCGCAAGTTCGTGCTTTTTAAGCAAAAGAAAAAAGAGAGCGCCTACGCCGCCCTGCTCGCAAAATGAAAATCATGCTCTACGGCGGGACCTTTGACCCGCCCCACAACGGCCATATAAACAACCTGCGCGCAGCGCTGGCGCTGGTGCGGCCGGACCGCGCCATCGTCATGCCGGCCGGCACGCCGCCCCACAAGCAGGCCAGCACCACCCCGGCGGCGCTGCGCCTGCAAATGTGTGCCTGCTTTACGGCGCTTTCCCCCGTGGTGGAGGTCAGCGACTGGGAGATACGCCGAGGCGGGCGCAGCTATACCGTACACACGCTGGAATGGCTGCGCAGCTGCGACCCGGCGGCGGAGCTGTACCTTTGTGTCGGCAGCGATATGCTGCTGACCTTTACCCAGTGGTACCGCTGGCAGGATATGCTCAGCATGGCAACCCTTGTGGTGGAAAGCCGCACCGGCACCGATGAAGCCGCCCTGCACGCCGCCGCAGCAGTGCTGGAGCAGGCCGGCGGCCGCGTCCTGTTTGCCGAGGCCGAGAGCTACCCCTGCGCATCCAGCGACATCCGCAGCGGAAAGCTCCCGCCGGAAAAGTGGCCGGAGGTCCTGCCGCAGGAGGCGCTGGCGGTTATCCGCCAAAACCGGCTTTACGGCAGCTTGTAGCACTGTAGGGGCCGGGCATGCCCGGCCCTCCGCATAAAAGCTGCTGGCCGTTCAAGGGCAGGTAAGGCAAGGTTGAGGGCCGGACATGTCCGGCCCCTACAGCCCGGTTCAGAGAGGAAAATGTATATCATGGATTACGCCGAAGCCAAGAAGCTTGTGAAGTCCAGATTGAGTGAAAAGCGCTGGACGCACACGAAAAATGTAAAAAAAATGGCGGTAAAGCTTGCCAAGCGCTGGGGGGCAGACCCGGAAAAGGCCGCTATGGCGGCAATTTTGCATGATTCCGCCAAGGAACTGCCCAAGCAGGAGTTGTTGCAGATTTTTGCCGATAATGCTATAATAGCAGAAAATGCCCCCGCACGCCCTGCGCCGGTATGGCACGGCATCGCCGCAGCGATCCTTGCCCAGACCTGCTGGGGCATCGAGGACCCGGAGATTTTGTCCGCAATCCGCTGCCATACCACCGGCAAGCCGGATATGTCGCTGCAGGACAAGATCCTTTATCTGGCCGATATGACCAGCGCCGAGCGCGACTGGCCCGGCGTAGAGGCGCTGCGTGCGCTGGAGATGGAGGACCTTGACCGTGCCCTGTGCGAGGCCCTGAAACAGAGCATTGATTTTGTCGAAGAAAAGGGCGGCGCGCTGGACCCTGAGAGCGTGGCTGCCTATGAGTATGCAAAAGCACATCTGAAGTAATACTCCAGAAACAGGGAGGAAAAACCATGAGCGAACCGCGTAAGCTGTATACCGGCAGTGCCTCCGGCGGGCTGGATCAGGAGCAGTATGAGGCTGCCCGCCGCCGCGCCCAGCAGTTGGCCGAACAGAACGCCCGCCGCCGCACGGTGCAGCAGCCGATGCGCACGGCCCAGGGCCGCCACATCAGTCAGCGCCCGGCGGCCCAGCCTGCACCGCAACCGGTGCAGGAACCCGTACAGGAGCCGGTGCAGCAGCCTGCCCCCCAGCCGGAGGCCCCGCGTGAGCTGACCTATGCCCAGCGTCAGGCCATGGCCTACCGCGCTGCGGCTGAGCGCAAATACGGCGATACCCTGCAGTTTCAGGTGCAGCGCCCCCGCCGCACGGTCAACCGCCCGGCCGATGCCGAGCAGCAGGCCCGGCAGGCCGCTAACCGCCTGTATGAGCAGCCCGCAGACCGGAAGCCCGCCGCCGCGCCCCGCACGCAGGTGCGCCAGATGGACCTGAACGGGGTACAGGGCAGCAAGCCGATGTACAACTACGATGCAGCCGCAGGCGGCATCCAGATGGAGGAGGCTGCCGCGCAGCCCCGCCGCGCAAAGCATGCGGATGCCCCGCAGCCCGCAGCCCATAAGCCCCGCACCGCCGCAGGCGGCAATGGCGGCAGCCGCAAGCCCCCGCGCGATGAGGACGATGTCCCGCACAAGGCAAAGGGCAGAAAGTCAGGCAAAAAGGGCAGCAGCGGCAAGGGCGGAAACGGGAAAAAGAAGAAAAAGATCCGCTGGTGGCAGATCCTGCTCATCACGCTGCTGGTCATCGCGCTGATCTTTGGCGGTGCGTTCGCTCTCATCATGGGGGCCATCACCCCGGAGGGCGGCAACATCAAGCTTAATCAGCTCATCAACACCCCCAAGGAGTTCCAGGGCAAGGAATTCAATGTTCTTGTCACCGGCGTTGACCGCTCAAGCACCGGGGCGCTGGCCGCAGGCTCGGCCAATGACGCCAATGTCAATGACGGCATGACCGATATGATCCTCTATGTCCATTTCAACAATGAGACAGGCGAGATGAAGATGCTGCAGATCCCCCGCGACACAATGGTCACGACTGACACAAGTGTCTCGGGCAACTACCGCATCAACGGCGTGGCCAAGACGCAGGGCAGCGATAACAACAACAATATGGCCGCCCTCTGTGAGCTGGTGGCCAACCAGTACCAGATTCATATCGACGGCTTTATCACGATCCGCCTGGAAATGCTGACCGAGCTGGTCGATCTGTTCGGCGGCGTGGAGATCTATGTCCCGAGGGAGATGGACTATCAGGGCAGCCATCTGAATCAGGGCTACCAGACACTCAAGGGCGATGCCTGCGAGTTCCTGCTGCGCGCGCGCCACATTTACCCGGACGGCGACATCGGCCGCCTGAACATGCAGCGCCAGTTCTATGCCGCACTGTTCCGCAAGCTCAAGAGCATCGGCAATATCTGGGATGTGGCCAAGCTAACCCCCGCTGTGCTGAATTATATGGAGACGAACCTCAGTGCGTCTGAACTTGTCAGCTTTGCCATCAGTATGCTGAAAATTGATTCCAGCAAGATCATGATCTGCCAGATGCCGGTCATCAGCGGCCCCAAGTACAACGAGCAGTCGCTGCTCTACCCGGCGCGTCAGGCGGACGCGGATCTGCTGAACCAGTATTTCCGCGAGAATACCGGCCCCGTGGACGCCAGCGCCTTGAATCTGTGCGACAATGCCGTGGATGTCTCCGGCTATGCGGCCACCGACCCGAACATCCAGTGGATGGGCAGTCTGATGACCGAGGCGGATGAGGCCCAGAAAGACCCGAACCAGAACCTCGACGGCTCGAATCAGGTCACGGATGTCATGGCGTCCGAGTCCGCCGCTGAAAGCGAGAGCACCGAGGCCGAAAGCCAGCCCGCAGCGTAATTTACACTAGGAGAGTTACTATATGGAAAGCAAAGAACTTGCCATTCGTCTGGCCCGTGCGCTGGACGCCAAGAAGGCCGTCAACGTCCACATTCTGGCCGTGGAGGACCTGACCACCGTTACGGAATATTTTGTCATTGCCACCGGTATGTCCACCACCCATGTCGGCGCACTGGCCGATGAGGCCGAGTTCCAGCTGGAGCGCGAGGGCGTCAAGGTCCTGCGCACCGAGGGGCACGACGGCAAGCGCTGGGTGCTGCTGGACTACGGCAGCGTCATCGTCCATGTCTTTACGCAGGAGGCCCACGACTACTACGATCTGGAGCATCTCTGGGCCGACGCCAAGCCCGTGCCCGCCAGTGAGTGGATGCCGGACGAAGGTGCGGACGAGCAGTAAAAATGCGGAATGGCTTCCCCCTCGGGGGAAGCTGTCAGCGGCCCCGACCGCTGACTGATGAGGGGCGTCTTTGCCGCGGCAATCCGTGAACGGGATACGCAGGGTGTTTATGCCATTGTGACCTATGAACGGGTTGCCGCGGCATACCCGCCCCTCATCCGGCCCTGCGGGGCCACCTTCAGTCTACGCGCTAAGAGCCGCCTTCGGCGGTTGCGCTCCGACACGCGCCTGCGGGCGCAGCCCCTCGGGGGAAGGCTTTAAGAAGGTTACGACCCATCAAAAATTTATCTGTGGGGAGAAATTTATGAAATACGACTTTAAAACCGTTGAGGCCAAATGGCAGAAGGTGTGGGCGGACGAAAAGACCTTCCATGCGGAGATCGACCATTCCAAGCCTAAATTCTATGCACTGGTCGAGTTCCCGTACCCGTCTGCGGCCGGCCTGCATGTCGGCCATCCGCGCAGCTACACCGCGCTGGACATCGTCGCGCGCAAAAAGCGTCAGTGCGGCTATAACGTCCTGTACCCCATGGGCTGGGACGCCTTCGGCCTGCCGACTGAGAACTACGCCCTGAAGAACCACATCAACCCCGAGATCGTCACCGCCCAGAATGTGGCCCGCTTCAAGAGCCAGCTGCAGGCGCTGGGCCTCTCCTTTGACTGGGACCGTGAGATCAACACCACCGACCCCAAGTATTACAAGTGGACCCAGTGGATCTTCATCCAGCTGTTCAAAAAGGGTCTGGCCTACAAAAAGGAGACCACCGTCAACTACTGCACCGGCTGCAAAGTCGTTCTGGCCAACGAGGAGGTCGTCAACGGTGTCTGCGAGCGCTGCGGCAGCCCCGTTGTGCAGAAGAACAAGAGCCAGTGGATGCTGAAGATCACCGCCTACGCCGACCGCCTGATCGACGATCTGGACGGAGTGGACTACATCGACCGCGTCAAGACCCAGCAGCGCAACTGGATCGGCCGCAGCCACGGTGCCGAGATCAACTTTGCCACCACCGCCGGTGATACCCTGACCGTCTACACCACCCGCGCGGATACGCTGTTCGGCGCGACCTACATGGTCATCAGCCCCGAGCATGCCTTCATCAAGAAGTGGGTCGATGCGGGCCTGATCCAGAACGCCGATGCCGTTGCCGCCTATCAGGAGGAGGCCGCCCGCAAGTCCGACTTCGAGCGCACCGAGCTGAATAAGGACAAGACCGGCGTCGTCATCGAGGGCGTCAAGGGCATCAACCCTGTCAACGGCAAGGAAATCCCCATCTTTATCTCCGACTATGTTCTGGCCACCTACGGCACCGGCGCCATCATGGCCGTGCCTGCCCACGACACCCGCGACTGGGAGTTTGCCAAGAAGTTCGGCCTGCCCATCATCGAGGTCGTCAAGGGCAATACCCCCAGCGACCTCGACAAGGAGGCGTTCACCGATGTGGCCACCGGCACGCTGGTCAATTCTGATTTCCTGAACGGCCTGTCTGTCGAGGACGCCAAGAATAAGATGTACGCATGGCTCGAGGAGAACGGCAAGGGCCACAAGCAGGTCAACTTTAAGCTGCGCGACTGGGTGTTCAGCCGTCAGCGCTACTGGGGCGAGCCTATCCCCATGGTCTACTGCGAGAAGTGCGGCTGGGTGCCCCTGCCCGAGAGCGAGCTGCCCCTGCGCCTGCCCGAGATCAAGGACTTTGAGCCGGGCGAGAACGGCGAAAGCCCGCTGGCCCGCCATACCGAGTGGGTCAGCACGACCTGCCCCTGCTGCGGTGCCCCCGCCAAGCGCGAGACTGACACGATGCCCCAGTGGGCCGGCTCGAGCTGGTACTTCCTGCGCTACTGCGACCCCCACAACAAGGAGGCGTTGGCCAGCAAGGAGGCGCTCGAGTATTGGAGCCCCGTGGACTGGTACAACGGCGGCATGGAGCATACCACCTTGCACCTGCTGTACAGCCGTTTCTGGCATAAATTCCTGTATGACCTCGGCGTAGTGCCCACCAAGGAGCCGTACCAGAAGCGTACCTCCCACGGCATGATCCTGGGCCTGAACCCCCATGCGTTTGAGAACCAGCCCGATGCCGAGCGCAAGCGCCTGCTGGCCGAGTACGGCGACGAGAAGGGCGCGCGCAAGGCCCTTGTCGAGAAGTACGGCGAGATGGCCGAGCATCCCATCGTCAAGATGTCGAAGTCCTTGGGCAATGTCGTCAACCCGGACGATGTCGTGGCCGAGTACGGTGCCGACACCCTGCGCCTGTATGAGATGTTCATCGGCGACTTTGAGAAGGCCGCCCCGTGGAACACCTCCTCCATCAAGGGCTGCAAGCGCTTCCTCGATAAGATCTGGTCGATGAGCGAGAAGCTCGTTCCCGGCGAGGGCGTCCGCCCCGAGCTGGAGGCCGTTGCCAACCGTACCATCAAGAAGGTCGGTGAGGACATTGACGCCCTCAAGGCCAACACGGCCATTGCCCAGCTGATGATCTATGTCAACGCGCTGAGCGATCAGGGCGGTGCGAACAAGGCCGAGTACGAGCTGCTGCTGCAGCTGCTGAACCCGTTTGCCCCCCACATGACCGAGGAGCTGTGGCAGCAGCTGGGCCACACCGAGCAGCTGGCCTACTACCCGTGGCCTGTCTACGATGAGGCCAAGTGCGTGGAGCAGACGATTGAGATCGCCGTGCAGGTCAACGGCAAGGTCAAGGCCCGCATCAAGGTGCCCGCCGCCATCGAGAGCGCGGACGCCATCGCCGCCGCCAAAGCCGAGCCCGCCGTAGCCGAAGCCATCGCCGGCAAGACCATTGCCAAGGAAATCTACGTCAAGGGCAAGCTGGTCAATATTGCGGTCAAAGGCTGATTTATAACATGAACCCAAGGCAGAGCGAAAGCTCTGCCTTTTTTGTGTTGCAGAAGCCATTCAGTCAGAGCGGCTTCCCCCCTTGGGGGAAGCTGTCAGCGGCCCTGACCGCTGACTGATGAGGGGAAACTTACCCACAGCAGTCCGTAAACGGGCGGCAATGGCACACCTGCTCCTCATCCGGCCCTGTGGGGCCACCTTCAGTCTACGCGCTAAGAGCCGCCTTCGGCGGTTGCGCTCCGACACGCGCCTGCGGGCGCAGCCCCTCGGGGCCAAGGCTTTAGGAACCCCGCCACATCCATTGTTTACAAACCCGCCAAACTACGCTATAATAAAACCAACAAATACTTTGACGAAAGCAGGTCACACCATGCTCATCAGTCTGATCGTACCCTGTTACAATGAAGAAGAAGCGATGCCGCTTTTTTATAAAGAAGCCTCCCGCGTGGCGGCGGAGATGAAAACCAGCCACGGTGCGGATTTTGAGTTCATCTTTGTGGATGACGGCTCCCGCGACGGTACGCTGCGTGTGGCCCGCGAACTGCACGCTCAGGACGACCGGGTGCGCTATGTCTCGTTCAGCCGCAACTTCGGCAAGGAGGCCGGCATCTACGCCGGCCTGCAGGCGGCCAGGGGCGATTATGTCGCCACGATGGACGCCGATCTGCAGGACCCGCCCGCGCTGCTGCCGCAGATGCTGGACACGCTACTGACCGGCGAATACGACTGCGCCGCCACCCGCCGCACGACCCGCAAGGGCGAGCCGCCGCTGCGCAGCTGGTTCGCCCGCAAATTCTACCAGATCATCAACAAGATGTCTGATACGGAGATTGTCGATGGTGCGCGTGATTTCCGCCTGATGAGCCGCAAAATGACCGATGCCGTGCTGAGCATGGCCGAGTACAACCGGTTCAGCAAGGGCATTTTCAGCTGGGTCGGCTTTAAGACCAAATGGTTCGACTACGAGAACATCGAGCGCGTGGCCGGCACGACCAAGTGGAACTTCTGGGGCCTGTTCAAATACTCCATCGAGGGTATTGTCGGCTTCTCGACCACGCCGCTGCTGATGGCGGCGGGCGTGGGCGTTCTGTTCTGCCTGCTGGCGTTCATCGGCATTATTTTTGTCATTGTCCGGGCGCTGATGTTCGGCGACCCGACCTCCGGCTGGCCGAGCCTTGTCTGCATCATTCTGCTGTGCAGCGGCGTCCAGCTGTTCTGCACCGGCATCGTGGGCGAGTACCTGGCCAAAACCTATCTGGAGGTCAAGCACCGTCCTATCTACATCGTGGCCGAGACCGAAGAGGATAAAAAATAAACGATGGACTGGCAGAAAAAAGTAAGCCTGTGGTGGGCGAAAAACTTCCGCCCGCTGGTCGTGGCGCTGCTGGTCGGCTGCGGCGTACATTACACGATCTACGCTAACCAGCTGGGCACGATGGATGCCGTACACATCGGCGCACTGTACATTGCCGACGGCTGGCCCGAGCACCTGTATTGGGAAACCGAGCAGGGCCGTTGGGCACTGCGCTTGGTGGATATGCTGCGCGGCGGCATCAACCAGCCTGCACTTTCTGCATTGCTGATGCTGTTCCTCTACGCGCTGGCGGGTGTGCTGCTGACGGATTTGTTCGGCGTGCGCAGCCGCACGGCAAAATATCTGATCCCCCTCACGCTGGTCTGTGCGCCCTATGTGGCGGAGATCGAGTTTTTCCACTATTGCAGCGTGTCCTATGCGCTGTCCTTCCTGCTGGCTGTGCTGGCGGTGCAGTCCGCTGTCTGCGGTCTACGCTTTGCCTGGCTGGCGGGCACGGTCTGTATGGCGTTCTCGCTGGGTATGTACCAGGCCAACCTGGGTACGGCGGCAGGATTGTGCGTCATGCTGCTGATTCTGGCGGTTCTGCGCCGCCCCGGCGCGTGGAAAGCCACCGGCCTGACCGCTCTGCGCATGGTGCTGATGGGCGGCAGCGGCGCGGTGCTGTATATGCTGATTTTAAAGGTGTTCCTGCGGCTGTACGATGTGGGCCTGTCCGGTGTGAACGGCATCAACGCTGTGGGGCTGGACACGCTGCGCAGTCTGCCGCTGGGCCTGAAAAACGCCTACTTTGATTTTTACGCCTACTTCTTCACCCACGGCATTGCCCAAAACCACTATGGGCAGATCGCAGGCTACCTGCTGCTGTTTGTGCTGGCGGCACTGGCCGGGCTGCGGTGGCTCGTCGTGCTGCACGACCGCAAGGCCGCCGCTGCGGCGGTGGTACTGGTGGCCCTGCTGCCCGCCGCAGCCAATGTGACCGATGTTATCAACACCGGGGCCACTGTGGCGCTGCGGATGGCGGGCTCGCTGGCCATCGTGGTGCCGTTTGCCATCGCCGTGATCGACGCGGCTCCCGCACTGACGGAACGGGCGTTCTTCTGGGGGATGGCGCTCTGCACGGCGTTCTGTGCGGTGCTGCTGCGTGGGTTTGCCGTGCAGGTCAACAACGACGCGGCGGTCATGCTGAAACAAAAGACCACCGTTGTGAACCTCGCCAACCGCCTGTGTACCCGGCTGGAAGAAAACGCCGACTACCAGAACGGCGCCGAGGTCGTGATCCTGGGCGAGCCGAAGCGCGGCGCGTACCCGGAGGAATCCCCGCTCAAGCCTATGGCCGGGGAATTGGCGCAGTTCGGCCCGCTCTCCTACGACCCGACGTTCAACGCCCACGGCTGGTATGTGCTGGTGTGGGACGAGCTGGGCGTCCAGCTCAACGAATGCGCGGACGAGACTGTCCGAGCCATCAGCAACTCCGACGCGTTCAAGGCCATGCCCAACTACCCGGCAGATGGCTGTATCCAGACCATCGACGGCGTTGTCACGCTGAAGGTGGCAGATTTTCCGTTTTGAGAGCTGATAATGATGCGTGATATGACCAAGGGTGCCCCGCTGGGGCACCTCTTTCTGTATGCGGTGCCGCTGCTGCTGGGGAATTGGCTGCAGCTGGCGTACAATGCGGTGGATTCCATCATTGCGGGGCGGTTCATCGGGCAGGATGCGCTGGCTGCCGAAGGCGTGGCCGGGCCGGTCATGAACCTTGTGATCCTTGCGATCAGCGGCCTGTGCATCGGCGCGGGCGTGCTGATGAGCGAGGCGTTCGGCGCGGGGGAGACAGCGCGCCTCAAGGAGACGCTGACCACAACGCTGCTGTTCGGCGCCCTGCTCTGCTGCGGTGCGGCTGCGGCGGGCTGTCTGCTGACGCCGTGGATACTGCGGGCAACGGCCGTGCCGTCATCGATTTTTGAGATCACGGGTGTCTATCTGCGCATCACATTTCTGGGGGCGCCGTTCACCTTCTTCTACAACGCGCTCGCGGCGGGGCTGAAAAGTGTGGGCGACAGCAAAACGCCGCTGAAATTTTTAGCGTTCTCCGCCGTGCTGAACGCCGTGCTCGACCTGATTTTGATAGGCGGGCTGGGCTTCGGCATCGTGTGCAGTGCGGTCACGACCGTGGTGGCCGAGGCTGCCAGCGCCGTGATGGCCGCTGTTTACATGGCCTGCCGCGTGCCGGAGTTTTGCCCCGAGCGCGGTCAGTGGCGCATCCGCCGCGCACTGCTCGGCCCGATCCTGCGCTACGGCTCGGTGACGGCCCTGCAGCAGGCGGTGCAGCCGATCTGCAAGGTGCTGATCCAAGGGCAGGTCAACGCGCTGGGCGTTGGCTCCATCGCGGCGTTCAACGCGGTGACGCGGGTGGATGATTTCGCCTTCACGCCGGAGCAAAGCATCGCCACGGCCATCACGACCTACATTGCGCAGAACCGCGGCGCAAGGCAGCCTGAACGCATCCGCCGCGGCTTTGCGGTGGGGCTGCGGCTTGAGCTGGGCTACTGGCTGCTGGTGGGCTGCGTGACGCTGACGCTGCGCCGGCCGATCCTCTCGCTGTTTGTGGCGGGGGAGGGCGCGGACGAGGTCATTGCGCTGGGCAGCCGCTACCTTGGGTATATGGCGCTGCTCTACGCGCTGCCCGCCCTGACGAACAGTCTGCAGGGCTTTTACCGCGGCATGGGCAAGATGACGACCACCCTGATCGGCACCTGCCTGCAGGCGGGTCTGCGGGCCGCTGCGGCCGCTGTGCTGGCCCCGCGCGTGGGGCTGACGGGCATCGCGTTTGCCTGCGCCTTCGGTTGGTGCGTCATGCTGGCGTTTGAGGTGCCGTACTATTTTTGGACGTGTAAAAAGCAAAATTTGAAAAAGGCTTCTCCCATGGGAGAAGCTGTCCGCGAAGCGGACTGATGAGGGGCGGCGCTGCCGGTATTGTCCATTTTCCGGGC
The DNA here is from genome assembly GCA_900540595.1 of uncultured Oscillospiraceae bacterium. GTDB lineage: Bacteria > Bacillota > Clostridia > Oscillospirales > Ruminococcaceae > Gemmiger. Next base: position 3,020 of record UQGL01000020.1, on the reverse strand, counting down.
AGACGCGCCCCTCATCCGGCCTCGCGGGCTCGGCCACCTTCCCCCAATGGGGGAAGGCTTTTTTGTGTAAAATTTCCCCAATATCTGCTGCGGCTGATTGTAATTTCTTCGACAAAATGCTACACTAATAATAGCTATCCCTGCATAAAATCTACCCGGAGAGAGGTAAACCGCCGTGCCAGAAGAACGCAATGTCTACCGCAGCCCCGCCCGCGCCGCCACCAAGGCCAGACCGGCCCAAACAGCGGCACCGCGCCCGCCGCAGCCGCCCCAAAAACCAAAGCGCCGCAGTGCAAAACGCCGCCGCAGCCGTATTGTGCTGGGGCTGTGTCTGCTCTGCCTGGCGGTCGTGCTGGTGGTGTCCGTTGTGCTGGTGCGCTGCACGGCGGAGCCCGGCGGCCCGGCCGAGGCTGACTTCGGCACGCCTGCCGCCGCATGGCAGAAAAACGAACTGGGCTACTACTTCAACGCCAGCGGCGGGGCGATCCCGGCGGCGGTGCTGAAGGGTATGGATGTCTCCAAATTTCAGGGAGAGGTCAACTGGGAGACCGCCAAGGCGGCCGGTATCGACTTTGCGATCATCCGCTGCGGCTTCGGCGGTGAGTGGGACGGCGCCGAGGAAAACTGGGCGCAGGATGACCCGCAGTGGCGGCGCAATGCCGATGAATGCACCCGGCTGGGCATCCCGTTCGGCACCTATCTCTACTCCTACGCAACGACGGTGGAGGAGGCCCGCAGCGAGGCCGACCATGTGGCGCGGCTGCTGGGCCTGACTGCGCCCCCGCAGGAGGGGCTGGACGACTACACCGCCAGCCCGTACCGGCTGAGCTACCCAGTCTACTATGATCTGGAGGACAAATACATCAGCGGCGTTTTCCCGTCCGAGATGGCCGAGATCACCAAGGCGTTCTTCGACCGCCTGCAGGAGCATGGCTACACCGGCGAGCAGGGCGTCTATGCCTCGCTGAACTGGGTGCGCGCGCGGTTCAGCGACCCCGGGTTTGACCCGTGGCGCGACAACCTCTGGATCGCCCGCTTCTCTGACGAGCTGGGCTATGCCGGCACCTACGACATGTGGCAGTCCACCTACAGCGCCCCCGGCGCGGACTACGGCGTGCAGAGCGAGACGGTGGACCTTGATTTCGTCATGCGGCCGTTTACTTTTACCGGCGTGAGCGCCTGCAACGGCAAGACTGCTGCGCCGGTGCTGCAAAACGATACCCGCACCGATGAGCTGCACATGGACGGCAAGGACGCCTACGCCACCCTTGAGACGAACGAACCTGACGAGGAGGCGGGCGGCCGCAGGGTCTACTGGACAACAAGCGATAAGAGTGTTGCCACGGTGGACAAAAACGGCACGGTCCGCGCCCGCACCGACAGCGGCGAGTGTACGATCACGGCCACGCTGGCCGACGGCACCGAGAGCCGCACCTGCCTTGTGCGGGTGGGGGACATCACGGTCCCGATCTTTGCCACGGCGGGGCTGCGGGGGGACCGCACCACGCTGGCGGACGCCGCCGCGCTGAAGGCCTCCACCCCGGATTCGATCCTGCTGGACGCGGGCGATGCCCTGCACGGCACCCAAAGCGCCAGCCTGACCGGCGGCATGGATATGCTGTCGGCCTTCTCGGCGGCCGGGTATGACCTGCAGGCGATGGCGCTGAACGATTTTGCCTACGGCACGACCCGCCTTGTCAGCGATGCCAACATGGGCAGCGGCCCCTCGCTTGCCTCCAACCTGCTGAACAACGAGGCCACCGCCGTATTTTACCGCTCCACCAGCTGGAACCGCAACCGCGTTACGAACGGCATGTACACGATCGTGGAGCGCGCGGGGTACAAGATCGGCTTCTTTGCGCTGAATGACCCGGCGCAGGCCGCCGGGATCTCGGCGGCCAACGGCGAGTTTATCACGGCCCGCGACTGGACCGATACCGCCAACGAGCAGATCGCGGCGCTGCAGAACGCCGGGTGTGATGCCATTATTGCGATTGCGGCCACCGCGCCCGGGGGCGACTGGCAGAAGGCGCTGCTGAACAGCGGCGTGACCGCCATCGTTGACGGCACCGCCGCCGAAAACGGCACGAATGTGCTGGGGGCGGCGCAGGGGCTTGGCGGCATAGCCCGGCTGGATCTGGTGTTCACGCAAGGCGGCGGCTGCCGCGCTGTGCTGCAGAGCGCGGTGACGGCCGAGGCGATGGAGAGCAGCCGCAGCACCTGGCTTGAGATGGCTGCAGCGCAGGCCCAGACCGATACCGCCGCCGATACCGCCGACCCCGGCAAGGATACCGCCGCTGCGGGCGGCAAGGACACCGCTGCCCCCACCGAGACGGCAGACGCAGCCCGGCAGGCCGGTGCAGATGCCTATGTCTACGCGGCGGCCAAGATCGCCGCGCTGGACGCCGATGACCAGAGCATCCTCTACACGCCGCTTTTCACCTACGCGGAAAACCCGGACGCGAGCCGGACGATCAGCTTCGGCAACTATCTGGCGGCGCTCTACGCCGAGGCTGTGGCCAACGATACAGCCAGCGGTCTGCCGGAGGAGGCTGCGGTCGAGGCTCTCGCAGGCGGTGTGACCGAGCCGGAGTACGGCGAGATCACCCGCGGCGATCTGATGGCAGCGCTGCCCGCCACGGCGCGCATCCAGCTTGTCAGCATCCCCGCCGATGCCGCCAAGACACTGGCGGACGGCGGCAGCGTGAGCCGCGTCTACCAGAGCAGCCTGACCGAGTACACGCCGGCAGGGGACACCGCCTACATCGTCACCGACACGGCCACGCTGGCAGCGCTGAACGCGGACTACACCGTCCTGCGGGATTACGGCGATGTGTTCTGGGCGGTGCGGATGAACATCAACGATTTGACAAACAATTTTACCGAGAACTTTACCCTGCCCGAGGCCCCGCAGTACGGCGTGGGACGGCGGGGCTAAAGGGTGAACGGCATCCTCCCGGGAGGTTGTTCTTTCTTTTGCCAACAAAAGAAAGAACCAAAGAAAATTGCCGCTCTTTCGA
>UQGL01000019.1 GCA_900540595.1 uncultured Oscillospiraceae bacterium | reverse complement strand
TTGCCGGGCTTTTTCTTTTTGTGGGACATATTTAGTTGAAAGGCGTATTGCATGGTAGATGTGCTTGACGCTCCGGTAAGCGGAGCTATGCCGTATTAAGGCAGAAACCCCATCAAGCGCCACTGTGTACTTTCAAAAGTCCCTTCGCCGCGTAGTTTTTCGTGTATTATTCGTATGCCAGATGGTTTTTATAACCATCTGGCATATTTTTTTGTGTTCTTTCGCCGGTACCTTGCCGCCCAACTGCATTCGTGGACCTCCCGGTCTTGAGCTTTATTCTATGAAACTCAAAATTCAGGAGGTTTATATGATTAAAAAGAATGCCAGCGATAAGTATGTGCTTACGGCAGAGGATGCCGAGCTGCTTGCGCGATTTTATATGCAAAGCACACCTTAGCTAACAAAAGGGCGGAGTATTATAGAAAGTTAAAACCCATTTTGGATCATGAGCATCTCTATGAAGATCTCTCAGCGGCAGATAAAAAACGCTGCCAGGGCAGCCCTTTCACGGTTGAGGAGATCCTCGGCGAAAAATGGTTGCGGGAAAAGCTCCGCAAGAGCCTTTCCGTTCTGCCGGAGCCGGAGCGTGTGGTCATCAAGCTGCTCTATAAGGACGAACTTACCCCCGAGCAGACTGCCCGGAAGTTGGGTGTCACCAGTTCTACAATTCGGTCCCATAAGAAGAATGCTCTCGATAATCTGAAGAAAGAAATGCTGGAGGATGATTGATATGATTTCTTTTCGCGAACTGTTGATTAACGCAAAAAACGGTGATGAAAAAGCCTTGATGGAAATGTTTGACCTTTTTCGTCCCATGATAGAGAATGCGAGCCGCAGTGCTAACCGCAAAGATGAGGATCTGCATGATATTATCGTTATGGCGTTCATTCAGGTAATTTCAAAGTTTCCCATCGATAAGCCTTGATCAGCGAATCGTGCTTGATGGCAGTTAAAACCACATAGCATTATCAGCACGAGCGTCTGCCGTTTGGGGTAGACGCTCGTGCTGTTTTTTTATCCCTGCCAAAGCGAGATATTTTATGTGTCTGTTAGCATGGGCTTAACTGACTCCTTGACCCCGGAGTTGTTTTTTGTTACTATGATCTTGTACAACGGCATGCCCATTGCTGGCTGGATTATCTCCGTAATCGCTATGAAGTTCTACCCGCTTACTGGCAAAAAGATGATTGAGATTGAAGATCAAATCGCTAAACTGCAACTGAAGCAGACAAAAGAATAAAACGTTGGATAAAATCGGCGCCGTATAACGATATTTAGCCAAGTTATGGCGTTATGCTATGCGTCGGTTTCTTCTCCGTCAGCCAAGCCGCCCAAGAAAGGAATGTGGATATATGGATCTTGAGAAGCAAAAACAGATGCCGGTATGGGGACCGTATTCCAAGAAATACATGGGGCTCTCACGTGTGATGAAGGAGAGCGCGATTCCCGGTGCCAGATTTGACCTGGTGATATATCCTACCTATGCCAACAGCTCAGTGCCAGCGCCCAATGTTACGGTGCCGTCCAATTATCATCCCTGGCAGGCGGACCCGGAGGGGCGATATTTCCAATATCGGTATGAGCTGATTTGGAAGGATCAGTTGTATGCGGATGTGGATTTTTTTGAACTGGATGAGGAGACATGGGGCGTCCGGGTGGAGTATCACAACCACACGGATCGACCGCAAAATTGCCTGCTCAATCTACTTTCAGCCATCGAATACCCACAGATAACTGTCAACACCCCTGTGCTGCCCGAAAAGCATGATTACTGGAAGGCCATCGACTACCAGAACCTGCAATTTGCCAGAAAGAGACCGTGGGACCGACTCAATCCGGATGGATTGAAAAAAGGGGAAGTACAACAGAAAGACTTCGTGGACGGTGTGGGCGTGGGGGAAACCTTCTATGCATTCATGGTTGCCCACCTGAAGCTGAAGGGTTTTGGCGGTGATTCTGATGACACAATCTCATTTCGGCAGGAGATTAAGAATCAGTACCGGAATGGAGTACTGTGTGTGCGTTACCAGACGGTGAATGAGCCCGAGGATGTGGTATTTACCACTGCATACGGAGACATTACTTTTGAAAAAACAAGCACAACCAGAATAGCCTTCTTGGAATTGGGGCAGCTGGAGCCAGGCATGTTTCAGTTGGATCTGGTATCCAAAGGCACCAACGGAAATGGAGTGAAGCTGGACTTTTTCTGTATTGTGGAGCGGGAGGATATCCACGAAATAACCGTGACGCAGACAAAGCGAAATGTCATTCCGGATATAGAAGAAACTGGACACACTACAAAATACCGCTATCATTATCACGAGAAAGAGATTGGTTTGACCATTTTCAATCCCCGCGTACGCAAGAGAACCTTGCATTCCGGCTGCATTGAGGATGCCTTGGTTACAAGAATGAGTAACTCCGACCACACCTATGACGACTTGACCCGAACCTTCTCCAACTCGTTTCAGCAGAAACACTCGGATGATGGCTTTTATCACATCAATGTGGTGGAGGCGATCTTCCTTGCGCCTAACACTTCAAAGACAGAGTATTTATATGTCAGCAGCACTGGTGCTCAGTATACTCAGGAACAGCTGGAGAAAAAGCGGCTGCTTTATGTGGAACAGCAGCAAAAATGCTGCAACCGGGCGGGAGAGCCCTTTGCCTTTGCTGTTCGGCTGATGAAATCGGCCATATTCTCAAATGTGGTCTACCCCATTTGCAGGCACGGTTGTCAGATTATCCACTACACCCCGGGAAAGCGGTGGGACAGTCTCTATACTTGGGATTCCGGAATGATCGGGATTGGTATGCTGGAGTATTCCACGCAAAAAGCGGAGTATGTGCTGGATACCTACTTGTCAGAAAAAGACAACCAGGATTTTGCCTTTTTGTTCCACGGATCTATGGTGCCCACACAATTTTATCTGTTCTACGAACTGCTACAGAAGCTGCCGCCAGAGGGCAAAGCCCGGCTCAAGCAGTACTATCCCATGCTCCGGAGGTATTATCAGTTTTTCGCTGGGAAAAGCGAGGGGTCTACAACCGCCCGGTATAAGAGCGGCCTGCTTACTGTGTACGATTACTTCTACAACGCCAGCGGCATGGACGACTATCCGGCCCAGGTGGAACTGCATAAGCAGAAGTTGGAGCATTCTGTGGCTCCCCTTTGCAGCAGCGTGCATCTGGTGCGCATCGCAAAATTCATGAAGGCTATTGCGGAGTATTTTGGGTACGAGCAGGATGTCCAGCAATATGCCGATGACGCAAAGCAGGTGGGAGATGCCATTGTCAACCATGCCTGGGACGAGGAGAGCGGATATTTCGGCTATGTGGTACATGACGGAAATCTCTACGCTGCAGGTATTCTGAGAACGGAAGCGGGAGAAAACTATAACAAGGGTGTAGACGGCGTTACCCCGCTGATTGCGGGGGTCACAACCCCGGAGCAGACCCAGCGGCTACTTGCACACCTGACAAGTCAGCAAGAGCTGTTTACCCCGGTAGGTATATCTACTGTGGACCAGAGTGCTGGATATTACTATGACAATGGATACTGGAACGGAAGTGTGTGGCTTCCGTATCAGTATTTCCTTTGGAAATCCATGCTTGATTTGGGATATGGGGAATTTGCAGATAAAATTGCCAAAACAGCCTTGCACGCCTGGAGCCAAGAGACGGATTTCAGCTATAACACCTTTGAACTGATCCAAATTGAAAGTGAGCGAGGAGGATGGTTCCATCAGTTCAGTGGCTTATCCTCTCCACTTGTGGTGTGGTATCATTCGTACTATAAGCCTGGCACCGTAACGGTGGGTTTTGACACCTGGTTAGAGGAGTGGCACTTTTCTAACGATTATTCCAGCGCTAGAATTCGGTATAAAACCAGTCGAGTGGGAGGCTTACTTCTAGCCGTGATGAATGAGGAATATTCGGACTACTCCGTTACTATTGATGGAGAGCCAGCGCAATTTGCGCAGCGAATCCCAGGCACATTAGAGATTCAGTTGCTTCATTGTCAGGGAGAAGTGATAGTTCAAGCTAAATAAACATAGTATGCTGGATATTCTGAAATATAGGTAATGACAAACTTGGTCACAATCTATAAAACAGTCATTGATATTAGCCTCTCAAGAAACCCGGCTATACGTCAAGTATGAGCCGGGTTTCTGGCGTAGTGTGCCAGGCATGGGCAACAACTAAGTGGTGAGAGACCACTACGCGCTTGGCAGTAGGAAGTGATATTGACAATATCATGTGGCGGTTACATGGGAGGAAAGTTCTTGTTCCTACTCGGGGAGGTTTTGCAGACGGAGAGTACATGGAATCCAAGGACAATTTCGAGTTTCCCATAGACAATTCCATTCCTGTCACGGAATGGATCAATTTCACAACATGGACAGGCAAGAAAATTTGCCCCTTTACATACGATGAACAAAGGAGGTAGAACGTATGAAACAAACCTTGCCTGTTGTGCACTGCATATATACCGAAGCCGAAAAGAGCCTCGCTGAGTTGCTGGAGGAGTCTTTTCGGCTTTATCTTGTCCGCATCCTTGCGACATCTGAGGAATCCGTTGTACAATGTTTGCGATGAGTGGTCGCTTATTTCAAGGAGGAAACTATGTACTTAGAAATAAGCAACCCTATGGATTACCATGTCGCATTGTACATCCGTTTATCAAAGGAGGATGAGACCGAAGGACCATCCCAAAGTGTAACCAACCAGAAATCACTGCTCAATGAATTTGTTCAGCAGCATCGCCTTTCCGTTTACGATACCTATGTCGATGATGGTTGGAGCGGTACCAGTTTTGACCGCCCTGACTTTCAGCGCATGATTGAGGATATCGAAGCCAAGAAGGTCAACATGGTTATCACCAAAGACCTATCCCGTCTGGGCCGTGACTATATCATGACCGGTCATTATATGGAGAGATACTTCCCCGAAAAGAGAGTGCGCTACATTTCGCTGTTGGACGGTATTGACACCGGTGTAGAATCCACCGCCAATGACATTACCCCGTTCCGTGCCATTATGAACGATATGTATGCCAAAGACATTTCCAAGAAGATCAAATCCGTCAAGCGGGATAAACAGCGGAAAGGTCAGTTCATTGGCGGCAAGCCCATGTATGGCTATAAGATGCATCCGACGGAGAAAAACGAAATTGTCATCGACGAGGAAGTGGCTCCTGTGGTGCGCAGGATCTTCGCCATGGCATTGGATGGTATGAGCTGCCGAAAGATTGCGGCGACTCTCAACGAAGAAGGTGTTCCGACGCCTGCAACTTACTGTGGCTGGAATATGGGACGCAAAGGTCCTTATGCCGGACTTTGGTCCAGCGAACGCATTTCTGAAATGCTGCAGAACGAAACCTACCTGGGCAATATGGTTCAAGGACGAACGGTGAAAATCAGCTACAAGTCCAAGAAATGTCTGAAACAAGATCGGGAAAACTGGGTTGTAGTTGAAAACACCCACGAGCCGCTGATTGACAAAGAAACCTTTCAGAAAGTGCGGATGCTGGTCAACAGCCGCAGGCACACCCGAAGCAGAACCTATGACTTCTTATTAAAAGGCTTGATTTTCTGCCATGAGTGCGGTTATCCAATGGCGGTGCTAAATCGTCCGCCGGTATCCGGTGAAGATCGACTGTTTTTCGTGTGTCGAACCTACCAGCGTTTCACCAAAGCAGGTGTCTGTTCCTGCCACTCCATCAAAGAGCAGGTTGTTACCGAAGCAGTTCTGACTAAAGTAAGAGAAGTCTGTGAAGCCTATCTTGATCCAAATAAGCTTCAGCCCATTGCTGCCGATGCAGTAGAGAAAGCCCGCAAGGCGGAAAACCATGAAGCAGAAATCCAGTCCATTCAGAATAAGATCGACAGTCTGACTGCCAACCTGGATAAGGTGTATATGGATCGGCTGACCGGACTTCTTGCCGAAGCGGACTTCGAGCGCATCTATCAGCGAGTGAAGATGGACAGAACTTCTCTGGAAGAGAAGCTGAAAGAGCTGGAATCACAAAAAGAAAGCCCGGTCAGCACAGAAGACCGAGCAAGAGAGCTGGTGCAGCAGTTTTTGGATTCTGCCTACACCAGCCGGGAGCTTCTGGTCAGCCTCATCGAGCGTGTGGAACTGACCGAAAACAAACAAATCATCATCAAATTTCGCTTCCGTGAGTTGGGAGCGATTTCTTAGGGCCAATCGTTTACAATAGGCGCGGCGGAATGTTTCCCGGCTGGAAAAACGGGCGCTGAAGCTGCTGCGCGATCGCTGGAAAGAATCAAGATGATGTTGAATTGGACCGGTGTAATATACCTGCGCGAAGCGCATGTGTGGCAAATTGTGCCGCACATGTGCCACACCTTGATGAAGCATCGAATCTATGTGGGAAATAGAGAAAACAGGCAGTTGCACCGCAAAATGTAGAAAAGTTGTAAAAATGTTACAAAGTAACTATAGTTCCGAAAATATTTCGCAAAAAATCATTGACATTTTACTCACAACCGGATAGTATAAAAGTAAAAACGAAATTCTGGGCTACACCGCATGGCTCTATGCACCGCTGAAAGAGGCGAGATGTACCCTCTGCAAAGATCAAAATGTCTGCAGTGCCGCAGCGTTTTGGGCGGAGGGTGCGCAGCCGCCGGGCGGCGCACAGGCCCGCAGGGCAGACGCCGTGCGGCAGTACCTTAGGGAGAGAGGTATACCAAGTGCACCTGACAAAAAGCGAACAACAGATCATGGAGATTTTCTGGAAGGCCGATCATGCGATGGCCCAGACGGAGGTCGTTTCTACCTGCGTGGAGCGCAAATGGAAGGAACGCTCGATTTTCTCGATGCTGAACAGCCTGATGGAAAAGGGCGTCCTGCGTGAGGTCGGTTTTGTCCGCAGCGGCAAGACCTATGCCCGCACCTTTGAGCCGGCAATGTCCCATGCCGAATATCTGGCTGCTGTAGTGGCAGAGCAGTTGCCCGCAAAGCAGCTGCCGGAGCTGCTCGCCGCGTTGATGCAGAAGATGGAAACGACCCCTGCGATCCAGAAGGAGATGCGGGCCGCCCTGCGCGAAAATACGCAGTAAAGCAAACCGCAGCGCATGGATCGTGCGCAGATGCCAGAGAGATTGGATTCGTTCAAAAAAGCACCGCTGCCCGTATCGGGCGGCGGTATTTTTTTTGCGTCCCTTTCGCCTGCGGTGTGCTTGCAAGGCTGATATAAAAGCAGTATAATTAAATATTAAGCAGTATGCCTATACTGCGCAGATTCTATTCGATTTACAGGAGAACCCCGATCATGGATAAACGCAATAAAACCGCGCTGGCCTATCTGCTCATCGGTGTGGCGGCGGCAGGCCGGGCACTGCTCTCTGTGCCGGAAAACGCCGCCATTCAGGAGGTCTCGCTGACCGTGCTGGCGCTGGTGGGCTACCTGCTGCTGGCCTCCAAAAGCAGGCTGCCGGTGCTTTTCGGTGCGGCGGGCCTAGTGCTGGAGCTGATCCTCAGCGGTGCGCCTGCGGGTGGTGCATCGGTCTGGCTGATTCCCGCGCTGCGTGTGGCGGATCTCTGGCTGTTCTGGGGCGCATCGGTGGTGCTGCTCCGGCTGGCAGGGCGGCAGGGCGGCAGGGTGCCGTACCTTGCGGCGCTGCCGCTGGCTGTCTACAGCGTGGCGCACTTTCTGCCCGCGCTGACCACACTGGCGGCTGTGGCCTTTGTGGCGTTCAGCGTCCTGATGCTCTGGTTTGCAGCGGTCATGATCCGCGCTTACAACGATGCCCGCGTAAAAAAGTGACAAAATCCGAAAACTGTGGTATACTGTAGTATCTGATAAAAATTCAGCAGTGAAAGAAGGATTCCTATGATCCCGTTTAATGTGCCCCCCTGCGTGGGTGAAGAGATTGAATATGTACAGCAGGCCATTGCGTCCCACAAGATCTGCGGTGACGGTGCCTTTACCAAGCAGTGCAACGCATGGCTGGAGGAGCGCTTCCATGCCCAGAAGGTGCTGCTGACCACCAGCGGCACCACGGCGCTGGATATGGCCATGCTGCTGTGCGACCTGCAGCCCGGTGATGAGGTCATCCTGCCCAGCTTCACCTTCTCCAGCACGGCGACCTCTGCGGTGCTGGCGGGGGCGCGGCTGGTGTTTGTGGACATCCGCCCCGACACGATGAACATTGATGAGACGAAGATCGAACAGGCCATCACCGACAAGACAAAGGTCATCGTGGCGATGCACTACGCCGGTGTTGCCTGCGAGATGGACACGATCATGGAGATCGCGCACCGCCATGGCCTCAAGGTTGTGGAGGATGCGGCGCAGGGCGTCATGAGCAGCTACAAGGGCCGTGCGCTTGGCACCATCGGTGATTTCGGCTGCTACTCCTTCCATGAGACGAAGAACTACTCGATGGGCGAGGGCGGTGCGCTGGTCATCAACAACCCGGCCTACAATGAACGCGCTGAGATCCTGCGCGAAAAAGGCACGAACCGCGCGAAATTCTTCCGCGGTCAGGTCGATAAGTACACATGGGTGGATTTCGGCGACAGCTATCTGCCCAGTGAGCTGAATGCAGCCTACCTGTGGGCGCAGCTGCTCCACGCGGACGAGATCAACAACGACCGCATGAACACATGGAACGCCTACCGCGCCGCCTTCCAGCCGCTGGCCGATGCCGGTAAGGTCGAGCTGCCTGTGATTCCGGCAGACTGTGTACACAATGCGCACATGTTCTACCTCAAGTGCAAGGACCTTGAGGAGCGCACGGCGCTGATCCGTCACCTGAAAAACAACGATATTCTGGCGGTATTCCACTATGTCCCGCTGCACTCCGCCCCGGCAGGTGAGAAGTTCGGCCGCTTTGACGGCATGGATGTCTACACCACCGCCGAGAGCGAGCGCCTTGTCCGCCTGCCCATGTATTACGGCCTGACCGAGTCCGACCGCAAGCAGGTCATCGAAAAAGTTCTGGAATTTTATGCACAGTAAGCGTATACCGGGCTGGGCGCAGGTGCTGGGCACCGCCGCTGCGGCGCTGGCTTTTCTGCTTGTGTATGAGCTGGCAGTCTACCGCGTACCGCTGCAGCAGATCTTTCTGCCGTGCAGCTATTGGAGCGATGAGGTCATCTACAGCAAGCAGCTGGCCGCTGTGGTGCGCTGTGGTGCGCCGCAGGGATATTTCGGCTTTAATGAATCGCATGCCGCCAGCGGCACCTTTGCCGCATGGGGGCCGGCTGTCTTTTTTGTCTACGCGCTGCCGGGGCTTTTCCTGCGCGGGCAGAATGCTTTTTTGTGGTGCAATCTGCTGTTTGTGGTTGCAGGGTGGACCTTTTTCGCGCGGGCTGCACGGCTGAACGGCAAGCAGCAGGCAGTCTTTGCTGCCGCGCTGGCCGCCTTCAACGCACCGATACGCTATGTGTTCTCCGCCATGCAGGAGCCGCTTCACTATGCGCTTGTGCTGGCGGTGCTGGGCTGCAGTATTCTGGCACAGCGGGATAAAAGCCGCGCCGCATGGGGCGCGCTCTGCCTGCTTTGTGCCATTGCCACATTGGTGCGCCCTTATGAGGCCGTGCTTTGGCTCTACCCATTGGCGCTGGCGTGGCATGACCGGCGCCGCATCGCGGTGTGCGTTGCGGGCGGTGCAGTCTCGCTGGGCGGCACGCTGGTGCTGATGTCGAAATTTTACGCGCCCTACTTCTTCACGAATGTGGACATGACCCCCGTGCAGGAGCTTCTCCACGGTCACCCGATCGAAGCGCTGAAGGATGTTGTCCATAAGCTGATGGGGGCGCTGCAGACCGTTGGGCAGACGATCCTTACGGATTTTGCCCAGCGCAGCGGCGGATATTATCTGCTGTTCTTTCTGCTGCTCTGCATTGTGCTGGCCTGTCTGGCATGGGATGTCCGGCGGCAGCGCCCTGTGTTCTGGAAGGGGTGCGCCGCTGCGACCTCAGGCATCGTTTTTCTGGCGTTGATGCTGATGTACCGCCCGGGCGAAGGCTCGCGCCATACGCTGATTCTGGATCTGCTGCTGTTGGCAAGCCTTTTGCTGGAGAACCGCCGCCCTGCCGCAGCCACGGCCGCAGTGTCGGTGCTGCTGGCGCTGACCGGCGTACTCAGTCTGGCCAAGGGCTATGACCTGCCGCGCTACAGCGAGGTTTGGGACAATGAGGTGCAGCAGGTGCAGGCGGCACTGGAAAAGAGTCAGGCTGCAGTCGATAGCGAGGATCCCTGGGACCATACGGCGGCATACGCCTTTCTCGATGAGGTTCACTGCGGACTGCTGTACGGCGTGCCGGACGGCATGGGAATCCAGTTTGACGAGAACAGCTATCTGGAGGATGCAGCCAATCCGGTCTATGCCCGGTATGTCTTTACAAGCGCGGGCAGCAATACAGCCGCCCGCCTGACTGCAGACGGCTGGTCGGTTTTGTATGAAAGTGAAAAGTGCGTGCTGTATGAGCGCACAAGGTAGCAGGATAAAGGACACACTATGGATGTAAAAAATCTCCCGGTTCTGGAGGGCGCGGCTGTCCGGCTGCGGCCCATTGCCGATGCGGACACCGATCTGATCGTGAAATGGCGCAATACGCCGTCGGTCGTGCAGAATTTTATCTTCCGCCAGACCTTCACGCCGGAAATGCACCGCAGCTGGCTGGCTACCAAAGTCGCCACCGGGCAGGTCGTGCAGTATATCATCATCGACAAGGCCGATGATAAGCCCGTTGGGTCGGTCTATTACCGCGATATAGACAACCATAACCGCAGCGCCGAGTACGGTATTTTTATCGGCGAGGAAAGCGCGCGCGGCAAAGGCCTCGGCACCGAGACGGCAAAGCTCTTTACCGATTTTGGCTTTGCTGAATTGCAGCTGCACCGCATCAGTCTGCGGGTGCTGGCGGAAAACACCGCTGCCCGCCGCAGCTATGAAAAGGCCGGCTTTGTGCAGGAGGGCATTTTCCGCGATATGGAGCTGCTGGACGGCCAATACCGCGATGTAGTGTTCATGGCCCGGCTGGCGGAGAAATAACGATGGGAAATCGACTGCAAAAAATCCAAAAGCTGTTCAAAAAGACCCCCAACGCGCTGTTTTGCCTGTTGGGGGCAGTTGTGTTCCTTGCGGGGGTCTACCTTATCAGCTACCGTACCGCACCGTGGGAGGTCTGGCTGCCCAGCACAATGAACAACGATGAGGCTATCTACAACCGCGAGGTCGTCAGTGTCATCACACACGGCGGGCCGCAGGGATACTTTGGCTATAATGAGAATACGGCCGACATCGGACGCTACAGCACTTGGGGGCCGTTTCTGATCTGGGCCTATGCCGTCCCGGCATTTTTCTTCGGCCCCAGTGTCAATGTGGTGCTGTGGTGCAATCTGCTGCTGATCACACTGGGAATCGCATATTACGCCCGCAGTGCCCGGCTGAATGTCTGGCAGTGCCTTGCCCTGTGCGGGGTGCTGCTGGGTGTGCTGCGGCCGCTGCAATCCTCAGTCAGCGGTGCATCGGAGGCCATGCAGTATCTGATGGCCTTTGTCATCGTAGGCTCGGCGGCTGCGGTGCGCCGCACCGGCAAGACCGGCTGGCTGGTCATCGGGGCAGCGGCCTGCGCGCTCGAAACGATTTTTCGCCCCTATGCGCTGCTGTTCTGGGTGTTTCCGCTGGCGGCGGTATGGCAGCACAAAAAGCGCCGCTGTGTCTGCCTTGCAGCAGCGGCGGCCTCGTTTGTCCTGTCGATTTTTTCGATGACAAAGATGGCGGCAGCGTATTTCGGCGGCGGCATGGATTTTGCCGGTGTGCAGCTGCTTTTGCAGGGCCACCCGATAGCGGCTGTGCGCTATGAATGGGAGCGGGCTGTCAGACTGCTGGCTGCAGCGTGGCAGTATGATGTTGTGCCTACACTGCAGGGCGATGTGACCTACATCGGCGGCGGCGTGCTGACCTTTTTGGCGGTTGCTCTGGTGGCAGCGGCTTGTCTGGTCTGGGATAAGCGCAGAGGCCGCCCCACAGCGCTGAAATCCTGCGCTGCCTTCTGTGCGGGAATTGTGGTGCTGGTGCTGCTGACCATGTACAGCATTGACCCCCGCCATCTGATGCTGCTGGCAATCTTACTGATCGCCGCTTTTGTGGCGGAGGATGCCGCACCAGCAGCGGTCTATATGCCTGTGCTGCTGGTGCTGCTTTTCCCGATGAACTTTTCCCGCGGCAGTCTGCCTGAAATCAACACAGAGATGGCTGCTCAGATGGAAATCGTGGAGCAGGTCCTGCGTGAGGACGCGGCCAACGCGGGAAGCGATCCTTGGAACAGCACTCTGGCTTACGCCTACGATGATACGGTATTCCACGGCTACCTCTACGCCGTGCCGGACGGCATGGGTATTGAGTTTGACAAGAACTCCTACCTGTGGGATGCCGAGAACCCCATCTACTCCCGCTATGTGATGTGCGGCCACGGTACCCGCGTGGAGGAACGCCTGCTGGCCGAAAACTGGCAGGAGCTTGTCTCCACCGAGGATCTGGTCATCTATAAGCGCAGTTGAACACATCTGGAAGGATAACGAAGCTATGCAGAAAATTTCTTATGTGATCCCCTGCTACCGTTCCCAGCATACGGTGGGGGAGGTGGTGGCGGAGATCACCGCCACTATGAAGACGATGCCGCAGTATGACTATGAGGTCATTCTGGTCAACGATTGCTCGCCCGATGATACCATCGGCACGATCCGTGCGCTGGTGGCCGCGGATGATCATGTGACGGGGGTGGATCTGGCCAAAAACTTCGGGCAGCATGCCGCGCTGATGGCAGGCTTCCACAAATGCAGCGGGGACATCATTGTCTGTCTGGACGATGACGGCCAGACTCCCGCCGATGAGGTGGGCAAGCTGCTGGAGAAGATCGATGCCGGTTATGATGTGGTTTACGCCAGCTACGACACGAAAAGGCAGGCCGGCTGGCGCAATCTGGGCAGTTGGGCCAACAGCAAGATGACCGAGATCATGCTGGGCAAGCCGCCGGAGTTGGTGGTCAACAGCTACTTTGCCGCCCGCCGCTTTGTGGTGGACGAGATGCTGCGCTATGAGCACTGCTACCCCTATGTCATCGGGCTGGTGCTGCGCTCCACCAAGCATATCTGCAATGTGCCGGTGCATCACCGCGCCCGCGAAGAGGGCAGCTCCGGCTATACACTGCGGAAGCTGCTGAACCTCTGGATGAACGGCTTTACCTCGTTTTCGGTCAAGCCGCTTCGCATCGCCACCTATTTCGGCACGCTGTTTGCAGCAGCGGGCTTTGTGTACCTGATCTATATCGTCATTGACCACTTCACCCGCGGCGCAGCCCCGATGGGCTGGGCGTCCACCACGGCGCTGCTGCTGCTTTTGGGCGGCATGATCCTGGTCGTGCTGGGCATCATCGGCGAGTATGTCGGCCGCATCTACATGTGCGCCAACGCCGCACCGCAGTATGTTGAGCGTGAGGTCATCCGCCATGGGGAGGACAACGCATGAGGCAGCAGGCAAAATGGTTTCTCCTGCTGCATGTCATTTTGGGGGTATATGCGGGCAGCAGTGTGTGCAGCAAGCTGGCAGCGCAGCAGCCGTTTTTGAGCGCGGCGTTCCTTCTGCTGTACGGGTTGATGCTGGCGGCGCTTGTTGCCTATGCCATCGGCTGGCAGCAGGTCATCAAGCATCTGCCGCTGACAACGGCCTACGCTAATAAGGCTGTAACGGTCGTCTGGGGCATTCTGCTGGGCATGGCCGTCTTTGGCGAGGCCGTTACCCCACGGCAGGTCGTGGGGGCCGTCATCATCATTGCAGGCATTGTGCTGTTTGTGCGTGCCGACAACGAAGAGGAGGGCGGCAAATGAACCAGGCACAGCTGCCCTATGTGCTGCTCTACCTGTGCAGCACCTTTCTGTCGTCGGTGTCGCAGGTCTTGCTGAAAAAGGCCGCTATGCGGGAGCATACCTCCCTTGTGGCGGAGTACACCGACTGGCGCGTGATTTTGGGCTACGGCCTCTTTGTGGGGTGTACGCTGCTTACAATGCTGGCATACAAGGGCGTGCCGCTGAACATCGGCCCTGTGCTGGAGGCCACCGGCTATCTCTATGTGACGATCTTCGGCGTGACGATCTTCCATGAAAAGATGAACCCTAAGAAGATCGCAGCGCTGGTCATGATCGTGGCGGGTATTTTAGTGTATGCACTGTAGCAGAAAAGCAAAAGCCCTCGCTTTACCATAAACAATAAAGCACCCCCTGCCTGTACGGCAAATACAGGCAGGGGGTGCTTTGCTTTACAACCGCTCCGGCAGGCGTCTGCGTCTTGCGGGGACGCTTTGCAGCGCTGCGGCGGCGTGATCCAGCGTCAGGGCCAGCAGCAGGCCGAACACGACATCAATGACGCTGTGCTGCTTGAGCAGCATCGTGGACATTGTGATGGACACGCACAGCACCATGGCGGCCGGGCGCATCCAGCGGCGGCGCGGCGCGTCAAAAATGCTGCTGCGGTAATAGGCCAGCATCAGCGTGACCGAGTTGAAAACATGGATGGACGGGCAGACATTCATCGGCGTATCGCTGCGGTAGATCGCACGGACAAGCCGGGCAAAAATGTCGCTGCCCGGCACAAAGCGCGGGCGCAGCGCCAGCCCGTTCGGCACGATGGCGTAGAAAAGCAGTGCCATCGTCATGCCGGTGAACAGCGGCAGGCAAAGCCGCCAGAAATCCCCGCGCGGGGCCTTGTACAGCAGGTAAAACAGGGTGAACGGGATCCACGGAAACCACAGCAGATACGGCACAATGGCATATTTGCAGAAGGGGATCAAATCGTCCAGACGGCAGTGGTCCCACAGGTCGGGGGATTGGATCGTGCGCTCCAGCAGCGCGAAAAAGGTCAGATAAAACAGAGCATAGAACGCCATGAACCAGACCGGATGGCGTGAACACCAGTTGCGCATACAGTTTGCATCCTTTCGTTGATGTATCATTATACGCCCCGGGCGGGGCATAAAACAAGCGAAATTCCGCACAAGATGTAGCCGGGTTTTCGACAGAATATTGTGCGGCTTTGGCTGCCTGCTTCTGTATACTAATACGAACGAGGGGGAAGTGTTACTGCGCGCAGAATGTGAAAAAGTTGTAAATTGATGGGAAGCAAAAAGCCCCGCCTTGACGGCGGGGCAAAATTTATGAAATTACTCCCCCAGCGAGACAGGGTGGTCGGTCGGGGTATGCGCGCTCTGGTACTGCAGCGCGGCGGCGATGAAGCCCTTGAACAGGGGATGGGCGCGGTTCGGGCGGCTCTTGAACTCGGGGTGGAACTGTGCGCCGAGGTGGAAGTCGCGCCCCGGGATCTCGACCGCCTCGACAAGGCGGCCGTCAGGGCTGGTGCCGGCAATGACAAGGCCCTTCTCCTCAAACTCGGTGCGGAACGCATTGTTGAACTCATAGCGGTGGCGGTGGCGCTCATCAATTTCGGTCGTGCCGTAGCATTCGGCCATCTTGGTGCCGGGGGTGATGGTGCAGGGGTACTTGCCCAGCCGCATCGTGCCGCCCTTTGTCTCAACGCCCTGCTGGTCGGGCATCAGGTCAATGACGTTGTGCTGGCCTTCGGGGGCAAACTCGCTGGAATTGGCGTCGGCGTAGCCCAGCACATTGCGGGCGTACTCCATGACCATGATCTGCATACCCAGACAGATGCCGAAGTAGGGGACATGGTTCTCCCGCGCGTACTGGGCAGCCTGGATCATCCCCTCGATGCCGCGGTCGCCGAAGCCGCCGGGAATGATGATGCCGTCCGCATCGCCCAGCTCCTCGGCGCAGCAGCTCTGGTCCACCAGATGCTCGCTGTCCACCCACTTGATCTCGACCTTGCTCTCGTTCTCAAAGCCGGCGTGGTACAGGCTCTCCATAACGCTGAGGTAGGCATCGTGCAGCTTGACATACTTGCCCACCAGTGCGATGGTGCAGGTCTTGCTGCGGGTGGCAATGCGGCTGATCAGCTCTTTCCACTCGGTCAGGTCGCTCGGCGGGGTCTGCAGGTGCAGCTGGCGGGCCACAACATTGGTAAGCCCTGCGGATTCCAGCATCAGCGGGCACTCGTAAAGGCTCGGCATCGTCAGGTTCTCAATCACGCAGTCGGGGCGCACATTGCAGAACATGCTGATCTTGCGCTTGATGTCATTGCCGACCGGGCCATCGGCGCGCAGGACGATGATGTTGGGGCAGATGCCCATGCCCTGCAGCTCCTTGCAGGAGTGCTGGGCCGGCTTGGACTTGTACTCATCGGAGCCGGAAATGTAGGGCACCAGCACGACATGGATGTAGCAGCAGTTCTCGGGGCCCTGCTCCAGCCCGACCTGACGGATGGCCTCCAGAAAGGGCTGGCTCTCAATGTCGCCGGTCGTGCCGCCAATCTCGGTGATGACAACATCAGCCTCGGTGCTTTTGGCAAGGTTGTAGATGTAGCTCTTGATCTCATTGGTGATGTGGGGGATGATCTGCACGGTCTGGCCCAGATAGGCACCCTGACGCTCCTTGTTCAGGACATTCCAGTAGACCTTGCCGGTGGTCAGGTTGGAGTATTTGTTCAGGTTTTCATCGGTAAAGCGCTCATAATGGCCGAGGTCGAGGTCGGTCTCGGTGCCGTCGTCCGTCACAAAGACCTCGCCATGCTGCAGCGGGCTCATCGTGCCCGGGTCCACATTGATATAGGGGTCCAGCTTCTGGCTGGCGACCTTCAGCCCGCGCGTTTTAAGCAGCCGCCCCAGACTGGCCGCCGTGATGCCCTTGCCCAGACCGGAGACAACGCCGCCGGTCACAAAAATATACTTCGTTGCCATAATTCACCCTCCATACCGGGGACGCAGAAACGCCCGCCGTATCCCAAAAAAATTCCTTTCCATTATACATCGGAAAAAATCGTTTTTGCAATAAGGCGGGCGTAATTTTTAATTTTTGTTAAAAAATAATGGCGCAGACTTTAGATTCTTCAGCTTCGGTGGGTGTACTTGAGGATCTCGCGCATCAGGATCCGCATGTCGAGCGGCTTGCCGACATGGCTGTTCATGCCGGACTCAAGGCAGGCGCGCACATCATCGGCAAAGACATTGGCTGTCATTGCAATGATCGGCGTGCCCTCGTCGGGGCCAACGCCCTCAAAGGCGCGGATGCAGCGGGTGGCCTCAAGGCCGTTCATCTCGGGCATCATGACATCCATCAGGACGGCATCGTAGGTGTGGGGCGCAGCGTGCTGGATGGCATCGACCGCCTCGCGGCCGTTGGTCACGGCCGTCACCTCGGCGCCCTCTGCCTCCAGCAGGGTCACGGCAATCTCGCTGTTCAGCTCATTGTCCTCAGCCAGCAGCAGGTGCAGCCCCGCAAGGGTCGGCGCGTCCTCCTGTTTGGCGGGCTGCTGCTCGGCCACAGGGTGGGGCGTGGGGTCCACCGGCAGCGACAGCCGCACGATGAAGGTCGAGCCCTTGCCGGGCTCACTCTCGACATCGAGTGAGCCGTGCATCTGGTCAACGAGCTTCTTTGTGATGGCCATGCCGAGGCCCGTGCCCTTGTAGTGGGTGCGGCTCGAGCGCTGCTCCTGCGTAAAGGGCTCAAAGATATGCTGCAGGAACTCCTCGCTCATGCCGATGCCGTTGTCCGTGATCTCGATGCGCAGATGGACAAGGCCCTCCTCATACAGGGTCTCCTTGGCGCAGAAGCGGATCGTGCCGCCGTCCGGCGTGTACTTGACGGCGTTGGAGAGGATGTTGATCAGTACCTGCCGGACATGCAGCTCGCTGCCGACGAGATAGGGGTGCCAGAACGGGCCGATCTGCTTGGTGAAGGTGAGATTGCGCTCAATGATCTGCCCCTCCACGATGTCGCAGCAGGACTGCAGCAGCACGCGCAGATCAAAGGGATTGTTGAGCAGCTTCATGCTGCCGGACTCGATCTTGGACATGTCCAGCACATCGTTGACGAGCGACAGCAGGTGGGAGGCTGCGCCCCGCATCTTGGTAAGGCAGTCCCTGACGCGGGCCTGATCCTCAAAGTTTTCCTCGGCAATATCCAGCATGCCCATGATGCCGTTGATGGGGGTGCGGATGTCGTGGGACATGTTGGACAAAAACTCGGTCTTGGCGGCGCTGGCCTCCTCGGCACGGTGCAGGGCAGCCTCGGTCAGATCGCGGAAGCGGCGCGCACGCATCGAAAGCACCACGCAGACATTGGTGATGATCACGCAGAGCACGATGAGCACCACAAAGAGGGGATACTGGTAGGTCAGGCGCACCAGCGAGAATTCCTGCTGGCCCAGATTGATATACTTATTGGTCAGCGCCACGACATCGGCACGGGTCAGGCTGTCCACGCTCTTGTTCAGCACGCTGAGCAGAAGTACATCATAGTCAGCGCGCACACCGATGCAGAAGCTGCGGCGTTCATCGCTGAGCATCGCGCGCAGCTCGTTATACTTGTCGTCAAAGACGGCGCGCTCGGCCTGATAGGTGTAGGTGTAGCAGGCGTCCGCATCGCCGCTGCGCACAGCCGCCAGACAGTCGTCAAAGGAATCTGCGTATTTTACATTTGAAATATCCTGCAGGCCCGGCAACTCAAGCGAATCAGAGTTGAAATTGTCGGGCACGACCGCCTTGCTCAGCCCGCCGCTGTGGCTGCGCAGCATGACCCATGAAAACTCCGCCGACAGGTAGGAATTTGTCAGCTGGTAGCCGTAATCCTCCGCTGTGGAGTAATCATCGGAGAAATCTATGACGAAATCAGCACCGCTGCTCTCAAGCATCGTGCGGTATTCGCTGCGGCTGGCCGGCGTCAAAAAGCTGTAGTGCAGCTGGGCGCGGTCTGCCACGAGCTTAAAGAGGTCTACCATGATGCCGGTCGGGCAGCCGTCCTCGTCCAGATAGGAGTAGGGGTAGCGGTCCGGGTTGACCAGAACCTGAAAGATGGTGCCGTTTGCGTTGTGGGTGGTGATGTAGTTTTCCTCAGCAGCGGTCAGGTAGAGCTTGTTGCTGGAGTGGATGTTCTTGTTGTACTTGTCAAACAGGGTCGTGCGCCAGGTGGGGTCATCGCGGTCCATCTTGGCCAGTGCGTCATTGACCAGCTGCAGGGTGGCGCTGTCGTCCTTGCGCACGGCAATGTAGCAGTCCTGCAGGTCAAAGGTGTCGATGATCCACTCGTTGTTGGTCTTGCGCAGCCGGTTGGAAACGGCCGCTGTGATCACCCCGGTACGCAGCGCCAGCGAAAGCTCCTCGTCCGTGTCGAAGTAGATCGGCGTGTAGGTAAAGCCGTGCTCCTCGGCGTAATTGATAAAGCTCTGGTTGCGGCCGTTGCCGCGGCGGCTCATGCCGACGATCATGCCGTTGTAGGTTTCGTAGTCGCCCGCAACGATGCTGCGGTTGCCGGCCTTGACGGTCAGCATCGTGGCCAGATTGGAGATCGGATCGCTGGAGAAGGCAAAGCGCTCGGCGCGCTCCGGCGTCTTGCGCAGCGTGGGCAGCAGGTCGATCTCGCCGCGCTCCAGCATGTCAGCGGCCTCGTTGGCATTACAGTCGTAGGCCACATACTCAAACTTTACATTCTCATACTGGGCGATCCGCTGCAGTACCTCGTAGGAATAGCCGCTGCGGTGGCCGTCCTTATCCATGACATGGTAGCCCGTGTAGGCGTAAAAGCCTACGCGCAGGGTGCGCTGGGGGGCGTCATTGCTGCCCGCCGCGCTGGCGGGCATGGTAAAGCCCAGCAGTGCGGCCAGCAGCATACTGGCAAGCAGCAGGCAGCAGACCGTGCGCCGCAGGGCGGGAAAGCTCTCCTTTTTATTATACATGGCAGGGGCACTCCGGTTCCTGTGCGGCGGCAGAGGAACCGCACATAGTATTCTGCAGGGCCGGCCTGCAAGTGGGTGCTTTACAGCTCCCGGACCGCCGCCAGCACTTCCTCGTGGGCGGCAAGGACGGGCGGCCAGAGGCTTGCATCCTCCAGCGGCTTGGGGCCGCGCACCGCATCGCAGAGGGCGGCGGCGGCCTTGTACAGGCGGTCCATGCCGAGGTTCTGGGCCACGCCCTTGAGGGTGTGGCTGGCACGGAAGGCCAGCTCCCAGTCCTGCGCGTCCAGCGCAGCCCGCAGCTGCTCAAAGCTGGGGTCGCCGGGGGTATTTCAGAACAAATTTTTTGATGAGCGCCTCGCTGGGCAGGCGGCTGAGGGTGGCGCTGTAATCGCCGCCGACACGGGCATAAAATTCCTGTAATGTCATGGTAAATCACCTTTCTGACAATGAAATTATTTTTCCTCAGTATATTGGCGGAGCAGGCAGCAATTTCTTGTCTGCTTGGCATCGTGCAGCAGTGTCTCGGCCTGTACAATGGCCGGCTCGATCGGGCAGGCACCGTACACGCCGCCGAGAGAGACCGTCAGGCGCAGGTCGGGGTAGTCGGTCAGCCGGATCGCCTCGACCGAGGCGCGGATCTCCTCCGCCCGCTGTGCAAAGATATGCGGCGAGATATGGGGGAACAGCAGCAGGAACTCGTCATCACCGTAGCGCACCAGCGCATCGCTGCTGCTGCGCACACAGGCCGAGACCGCACCCACCACGGTGCGGATCGCAATGTCGCCGGCCTGACGGCCGTAGGTCTCGTTGATTGTGCCGAAATGGTCGAGGTCAAGCAGCAGGACACCGTCCGCCTCCATCTGCTGCAGCAGCTGGCTCTCAAAAAAGCTGCGGTTGTAGGCGTGGGTCAGCACATCGCGGGAAAGCTCGCGGTGGTAGTCGCAAAGCTCCTCAACGGGGGCTGCCTGCCCCACTGCGCCCAGATAGAAGGGGGGATCGTTCTCACTCCAGATGCTGCGCAGGGCGATGCGGTGCCAGCGCAGCTCGCCGTCAACGGGCAGCAGCATCGAAAGCTCGGTGTTGGGGTGGGCACTGGTGGTCGCGCGCAGCGCTTTCTGGATGCGGAGGATACCCTCCCGCGTGAAGCCGGATTTGTCGATGTCCTCGGGCAGATGCAGCTCGGCAGGGACCTTCATATGCTCGACCGCCCACGGCGAAAAGTGGACCAGGCCCGTGGTATCGTTGTATTCCATTTGGATGCAGCGGGCGTTTTTGACAAAAAAGTCCGCTTTGGCACGCAGCACCGACAGCACGCGGAGAATGCGGTCCTGCCCGGGCAGCGCGTTCTCCTCCAACAGCGTCTCCGAGAGGTGCTGCGCCTCGGCAAGGGTGTTGCGGGGGGCATCGGCTGCGGCGGAGGTACTCAGCTCGGCCTGCAGGCGCGGCGCGGCCTCCTGCAGGCACTGCAGAAGCAGCGGGTTGAAGGCACCGCACTCGCCGTTCAGGATCATCTGTATGGCGGTGTCATGGCTGTAGGCCTTTTTGTAGCAGCGCTCACTCGTCAGCGCGTCATAGACATCGGCCATCGCCACGACCTGCGCGGCAATGGGGATCTGCTCTCCCTTCAGCCCGTCCGGGTAGCCGCGCCCGTCATACCGCTCGTGGTGCCAGCGGCAGTTGGCGTAGGCCGTCTTGACCAGATCGCTCTCCTGCTGGAAGGGTAGCTTGTCGAGGATCTCCGCACCGATCGTGGTGTGGGTCTTCATCGTGTCAAATTCTTCCTTCGTCAGCTTGCCGGGCTTGTTCAGGATGGACTCGGGAATGTTGATCTTGCCGATGTCGTGCAGTGCGGACGCCGTGCTGATCAGCGATATATCGGCGGCGGTCAGCTTGTAGCGGTCGGTCTGCTGTACCAGCGTGTGCAGCAGGATTTCGGTTGCAGTCTGGATGTGCAGCACATGCAGGCCGCTCTCGCCGTTGCGGAATTCCACGATATGGCTCAGGATGTTGATCATCGTGGAGTTGCTTTTTTCTTTTTCGTAGACCTGCTCGGCCACCAGCTGAACCAGCCGCTTCTGCTTGGCAGAAAGCATCAGGGTGTTGATAACGCGGCGGCGGACCACGGCGGTGTCAAATGGGCGGCTGATATAGTCGCTTGCGCCGAGGTCGTAGGCGCGCTCCACAAAGCTGGACGCATTCTCGGCAGAGATCATGATGACGGGAATGTCGTCGATCCAGTGACATTTCTTCATCATGGCCAACACTTCAAAGCCGTCCATCTCGGGCATCATGATGTCAAGCAGCAGCAGGTCGATATTCTCGTCCGACTGCATGACCGACACGGCCTGCAGGCCGTTCTCCGCCTCCAGAATGTCATAACCGTCACCCAGCATCTCTGTCAGTATGGCGCGGTTCATGGCGGAATCGTCCGCAATCAGGATCCTCTGTTTCGCTTCACGCATGCTCTCACCTGTGCCCTTACAAAATTTAACCTGCACGGGGAAGGGGGCGCAGACCCCCATACTGTCTATATTATAGTATATGACTACCGTTAAAAGCAACAGATTTGTGCAAAATAGTCGAAAATAGTCGAAAAATGAAGTACAAAAAACCGGGCAGCCCCCACGGCGGGTAGGCTGCCCGGCATAACGCAACACAGCAATAAGCCCACGGAGGGCTTGCGGGTCAGTTTCTTTTTCTGCCCGGTACGATGGCGGCCGCCATGCTGACAGCGGCTGCCGCCAGAGCGGGGTAAAGCACCAGACAGAACGCCTGATACCAGCTTGGCACAAAATACTGCCAGAAGTGCGGCAGCGTGTCGGCGGCGTTCAGTGTGATGCCGCTCATCGTCAGGGTCACGGTCTTGTTTTCCTCCGGGCTGCAGGGGTCGAGGCGCAGCGCGGCCAGACTGGTGCGGGGCAGCGTGTAGATGTACCGTCCTTCGCCCACACTCCGGGGGAACACCCGGCGGTCGGCAGAGTAATCCTCGCCGACTTTTGTTGTATAGTACAGGCACAATTCCCGCGCTTCTCCGTCAAACTGCGCGGTGTAGCTGATGGTGCGCACCACGCGGTCACCGACATTTTCCAAAATCATCTGCGGGTCGCCGTCCACGGTGGTCAGTGTGCCGTCCTCGTTTGGGGTCAGCCCCACCAGCTGCCAGTCGGTCGCGGCCATTGTCTCCTCGGTCAGGCGGCCCTGCGCACGGGCCAGACTGTCACTGCCAAGGTGGAACGCCCCCAGCACGACCCAGACGGCCAGCGCCGCCAGATAGGCGGTCAGCGGCAGCGCACCGCGCCGCCCAAACCATTTCTGCAAGGCTTTCATCGGGCGCTCACCTCCATCTGCATCGGGGCAAAGCCCGCATCGGTCACGCGGTAGAGCAGCGTCTCGCCGCTCTGGGCCGCCGCTAGCTTGTCGGTGAACAAATCGGCGTAGCTTTGCACAAAAATATCATCCAGCGTCTGGATATACAGCACCGTGCAGCCGTTGCCGCGCACGATGCTGTCCAGCTCCGCGGCTGTAAAGGCGTGGTAGTAGGTGTTTTTCACACCCTCGGCGGGCTGCAATTCGGGCAGGCCCAGCTCGCCGCCGCCGCCGATCATCTTTGTCTCGCCGGTGTCGGGGTCCGTGGTCACGGTGCCGGAATAGTCCACCAAAATCGGGTAGAAATCAAACACGGCGCTGAACCAGCCCTCGCCGTTGTCGCCCTGCCCGACATAAAAGACGCGGTCATCGGGGGCAAGGTAGCTGCACACCAGCTCGGCCTCGGCACGCTCGGCGCGGCGGTCGGTGAACTCGCTGTCCGCAAAGCCCAGCACGCTCAGCTGCGGCAAAATCAGCTGGCTCTGGCGGAACAGCATCCCGCAGGCCAGCACCAGCACAAACAGCTCAAAGGCAGCGTGCGGCTGTCGGCGGGTCGCAGCAAAAACCGCTGTCGGGCCATCGGCCCCGCCCTTGACCGTGATCTGCGGCAGCAGCGCCACCGACAGACACCCCAGTGCAAGGATGAACCAGCCGATGTAATAGCTGTAAATGTAGCGGTTGTAGTCGGTCAGCTGCTCGGCCTGAAAGGTCTTGAAGATAAAGCCGTAGCTCAGCGCCAGCATGAGGTTGTAGCCCAAAAAGCAGACGCCGGACAGCACGCCGATGACCGCAATGCGCGCCTTGAGCCGCCGCGATGCTGCCGCCAGAATCGCCACGACAAACACGATGGCAATCAGCGCGACCACATTGCGGCCCTGCCCGATCATGCTCAGCTTGCCGTCACTCGTCCAGAACTGGTGGCCCATGTCGGCCATCGCAGTGCGGAACTGGGCCTCGCGCTCGGCGTAAAAGCCCTCGACCGGCTGGCCCAGCAGAATTTTGATGCCGTTGACAACGACCGCAGACAGCGGGGCGCTCGTCTCGCCGACGCCGGAATCACTGGCGCTGCGGCTGACGAGCCAACCGACATAGCGCACATTCCACAGATAGTAAATTGCCATCGGTGCGGCAAAGCAGGCCAGGCTGAAACCGGTGCGGGGGAGCAGACCGGCCTTGAAATCGCCGTCGTCGGCAAACAGCCACTCGTCCACAGCCACCAGCCCCGCCGCCACCAGTGCCAATACAAAGGTGTTGGCCTTGATGTTGGCAGACAGCGCCAGAATCGGCAGCACGGCCCATTTGGGGGCCGAATTTTGGCGCAGCGCCAGCCACGCGGCCACCGCCCCGCCGAACACAAGGCCCGCGGGCACATCACCGTAGCTGGTCATGTAGGTGGTCGTTAAATAAATGGTGTGGTTGTAGTTTGTGAAGAAGAACGGCACGCACCACAGCACAGCGGCCATCGGCACGGCCACGCGCCACTTGCTGCGCGGGATAGCCCCCACAACAGCGGCAAAAACGGAAAAATACAAAATGTCATAACCGACATAAATTTTCCAATCTGCATAATTACCGAGAAATTGGAAGAAATACGAGAGCAAGGGCAAGCCGGGGTTCTGGGTCGCAGCCCACGGTGTGCCCAGTTCGGCGGTCGCGTACAGGTCGTTATTGACCTTGGTGATCTTGACAGCGGTGGCCCAAAGGCTCAGCTCGTCAAAATCGGCGGCCATCGGCTGGCGCACAAAAAAGTAGACGGTAAACGCCAGCGCCATGCCCCAGAACAACACACTGCCCGGTGTGAACAGCATCTGCAGCGCATCTGTGTGTTTTTTGCGGGTGAGCAGCACCCAAACGCCGCCCGCCAGACACAGCGCGTACACCGCCCATGCAGCGGGGTACAGCACGCCCGCCATTGCGGCCAGCGTCAGCACCGCCACAATCAGCGACAGCGCCGTCAGCGGTGCGACCGCCGCCGGGATGCGGCATTTCAGCGTAAGCACCGCGCAGCCGCAGAACAACGCCGCCACGGCGAAAAGTACGCAGAGTAGTTCCATAGGGTAGACTCCTTCATATGGGTTGGCTGTAGGGGCCGATGCCTGCATCGGCCCGCGGGGCGTCGAGGACGCCGCCCCCTACAAATGTGCAGGAATGTAGGGGCCGCACATGTGCGGCCCGCAGCTTTCCCGCAAAAGCGATTTTGCCTTTTGGCTGCGGGCCGGGCATGCCCGGCCCCTACGGTGTGCTTTATTTTTTCCTTATAAAAAGGGAAATGAAGGCGGCGGCGATACAGGGCCCAAACGCCAGCACCAGCCACCAGCCGGCGGAGGGTACAAACCGCAGATACCACGGCCGCGCGGGGTTCAGCTCGATGCCGGTGAAGAGGGTCGGCACGCCGCCCACACTGTCGGGGTCGATGCGCAGCCCCGTCACCCACTTGCCGCCCAAATCAAAGGTGTAGACGCCGGGGGCTGTCACCCGGGCAAAGACCTTCTGTGCCTCGGTGTAGTCGGTCTGGCCGGGTTTCAGGTAATACAGCGCTACGCCGCCCGGGGGCAGCCGGTGCGCCGCGTCCAAAACCACGGTTTCGATATACCCCTGCCCCTGCCAGTAGATGCGGGGATCGCTGTCTGTCGAAAGATACCACGCAGGGTCATCGTCCGGCGGTGTCCACCACTCGTTGGAGGAGTAGGGCGCAAAGCTCTCGGTCACAAGGTCCGCGGCGTCCAGATGCGTCTGCGGCATCTTGCCCTGCAGCTGGTAGTTCAGCATCACGCCGCAGCCGACAAGGCAGCGCACCACCCAGAACACCGCCGCCAGCAGATAGGCCAGCACCAGCAGCTGGCGCGGCTTGAAAAGCGGTTTTTTCATTTACGCCACCCCGCTTTCTGCCACGGCCGCCAGTGTAAACGGTACGGCGGCGTCCGCGCCCTCAAAATGGTAGAGGGTCGCGGGCATGTCGTTCGTCAGGCCGCCCTCAAACAGGGGGCTGAACTCCCGCTGCAGGTAGTCGTCGGCCCGGTCGATCAGGATATAATCGCAGTCCTTCTCGGCCATGTAGGCCACCAGCGTGTCCGGCACGCAGACGGCCTTGTAGTCGTACAGCGTCCAGTTTTCGCTCTCGACCAGATTCATAAAATCGCTGTCCCAGCGGTCCTTTGTCTCGCCCAGACGGCCGTAAAAGCCGCCGAAGCCGTTCACGACCTGTGCGGTCAGCTCATACCGGTAATAATACCACCGCGTGGCATCGTCGCCCTGACTGATGACCAGCACCCGGTCAGGCCAGTCCAGCACGGTGTTCATCGTGTTTGCGCGGCTTTGTACATCGGCGCGCAGCGTGTACAGGCTGTCGGCCCCGGTCCAGAACCCCGCAGCCGGGATGCCGCGCCAGCAGAACACGGCAAGGATCACCGCCGCCGCTCCGCCCAGCGCAAGGCGGCCCAGCCGCTGCCGCGCGCTGTTTGCCAGCAGGCAGAGCATCGCCAGCATCCACGCCTGATAGTAGGGGGCAAGGTAACGGTCGTAATCCTTGAGCATCAGCCCCTCAAGGTCGGAAAAATTGTAGCAGTAGAGGATCAGGTGGAACAGATACAGCGCCGCAAAGCAGAACGCAAACCCAAGATGTGCCGCAAGCACCCGGCGGCGGGCAGGGCCTTTTTCCGCAGCCAGCCACGCGGCTGCGGCCACCATCGTGATAGCCGCCACGGCAATGACGCCGCCGCCCAACAGGCAGATGCGCCGGGTGAAGAACGCGCTACCCATGGCGGTCATGATCTGGGCAAATTTCTCGGTACGGCCGATGCCCAGCAGCTGCTTGACGCCGCCCACGAGGACCGCGCCGTAGCTCAGCCCCTCACTGCCGACGCTGGCAGCAGTGTCTGCCGTGGGGGTGACGGCTGCCGTATAGCGGCCCCAGCTTAAAAACGCCGCCAGCACAACAACGGCCAGCGCACCGGCTTGGAGCAGAGCTTTCGGGAAGGCTTTTTTGATGGGCGCATCCGCCGCAAACAGCAGGTCCAGCCCGATCAAAAAAGCCGCGATCAGCCCGTAGGCAAAGCAGATGTCTTTGGTCAGGGTCAGCACGGCCAGCGGCAGCGCGACCAGCCAATAGGCGTATTTGTGGCGTCCCACCGCAAAATAAAGGCAGAGCGTGCCGCCGAAAAGCATCGCCAGCGGCAGGTCGGCCATCGCGTTGACATACTGCACGGCGTAGCTGCCTGCAGCCGTGGCCGAAAAGAAGTACGGCAGCAGAAACCCGGCGGCAAACACCAGAATGCCCTCGGCCCATTTCGGGCGCGGCAGTGCGGCGGCAGCGGCCAGGCAGGCCAGCGCCAGTGTGTCGATGGCGGCCAGACACGCCCACTCAGCCCAGAGGCCGAACGGCTGGAACAGGAAGGTGAGCAGGCTCGTGGCAGGGTAGGTAAAGCTGGCCTTCAGGTTGACGGGGTCGGCCACATAAAACGCGCCGCGCTCTACGACCATCTTGGGGGCAAGGCCCCATGCCGTGAACTCGTCCCACTGGGTGAACATCGGCTCTTGCACGCAGAACAGCACCCAGATAAACGCAACACCGCCCAGAAACAGGGTAAAGCCCGGCGTACACAGGGCGCTCTGCCATGCTTTGCGCACCCCGGCGGGGCGCAGCTGCACAAGGCCCAGCACCCATACGGCGGCCAGTGCCAGCAGCACCAACACCGCCCCGGCCCGCAGGATGCCCGCAATGCCGCAGAGATACAGCACAACGACCGCGCCGCTCAACACCGGCAGCGGCAGCAGGGCGGGGGAAAGACCGGATTTTTCGCCCAATATCGCGCAAGCACCGCAGAGCAGAAGCAAAAGCGCAAGGGCATAGAGAAGATGCAGCATGGGAGCCTCCTTTCGTGTAATGCCTTCCCCCCTTGGGGGAAGGTGGCCGAAGGCCGGATGAGGGGCGAAGTCCCCGTGATAACCCTTACATGGGCTATAGAGGCACCGCCGCCCCTCATCAGTCGCCTTCGGCGACAGCTTCCCCCAAGGGGGAAGCCCTTTTACTTATAAATCGTGTACACCGGCCCCACAAAGTAGTGCTGGAACAAGAGTACCGCCCCTGCAAAGGCGTACCACCCGCACAGGGGCACGGCCAGCGCGGCGGCCTTTTCTGCGGTCAAGCGCGGGGCAAGCGCACGGCGGGCCAGTGCGGCAGCAGCCACCACAACCAGCAGCCAGACCGGCAGGAAATACCGCGTCTGCAGGCCCACGATGCGCACCATGGCCACCGGCGTGTAGGTGATATACATCGCCGTCATCGCGCCCACCGCATAAACCAGCCCGAACACGCCCAGCCAGCCGGTGCGGCGGCGGCCCAGTGCATCCGCAGCGGGTGTGCAGAGCATTGCGGCCAGCAGCAGCACCAGCGGCGCAGTCAGGCTGATAAACGCCACGGGCATATCCTTCCAGCCGAACAGACCCAGCTGGCCGATAAAGCCGTCGTTCTCATACAGTGTGCCCAGCAAAACAGCGATGTAACGCAGCGGATTCTTCAAAACAAACAAAAGCTGCGCGCCGCCGTTGACGGCTGCGCCGCCCTGCCGGGCAATCGCGCCGTAGTTGTGGCGCAAAAGCGTGCCGTACTGCTCAACACCGAAGGTCAGCGCCAGCGCACCCGCCGCCGTCAGCACGGCGTACACGGCGCGGCTGAACCGCACTTTCCACTCGGTCTTGCGCACCACAAAGGGCAGCACGACCCACAAAAGATTGATGTAGGGCTTGGTGCCGTTGGCAAACACGCAGGCCAGCGCATAGCAAAGCGCCGTCTTATCGTTCCATTTCTCCTGCGTCAGCAGCGCCAGCATGAGATAATAGCAGCCCAGCAGCGTTGCGTCATAACTTAACGATGCGCCCATGTAGAGCGACATCGGCAGCAGCATTATACACAAAAAAGCAGGCTTGCACTTGTGCGCAGTGCGCAGCGCCGCATAGCACATCGCCGCGTAGGCCAGCAGGTTGACCAGCCGCCCGCCGTACAGGCAGCCCAGCGCACCAAATCCCAGCAGCCGCGCCAGCGCCATGCCCAGTGCCCCGGGCAAAAACGGCAAAATCAAAAAGCTGATGGGCTCAGTTACGGAATCTGCCGTAGAATCGCGGCTTTCCCAGTTGAGATACTGCGTAAAGCTGTCCCAGATGCTCTCGACCCGGCCGTCCTTGCCGTATTGCTTCAGCGCATAGCCCACCGTGTTGTAGGCCTGCTCGGCGTGGGTATCGGGGTCAGTGCCGACACCGGCCGAGGTGTGGGCATTGACCCACGCGCCGGGGAAGGCTGCGACCAGCTCGTCCACATCCATCGGATAGCCGCGCGCGGCGTCAAAGTCAAAGCGGCCCATCGAGATCGCGTAGGTGCGCAGATAATGGTCTGTTTCATCGGGGGTCTGCAGCGGCGGGTTTGCAAAAACGAACAACATACCGCACAAAAGGATGCATGCCGCGCCCCGTTTGGCAAAATCTTTGACCCGGCGCAGCAGCAGCGCCGCCGCACCCGCCAGCACAGCCAACCCTACACAAAAGCCGGTGACGGCCAGCGGTGCAAGGCCCCGGGCGTCCAGCCCGTAGAATACGCGCCAGTAGTAGCTGGCCACGATGCCCAGCGCGGCGCACAGCACCAACACGAAAGCCCACCGGGCGGCGGGGTGCTGCACGGTGGGTGAAATTTCACGTTTGTTCGGCGTATTTTCCATATTACAGAATATACTGCCCGACCTTGTACTGGTCCAGATTGCCGCGCAGGAACTCGATGGTCGCGGCCAGGCCCTGCTCAAAGGTGTACTGCGGCTTCCAGCCGGTCAGCTCGCGCAGCTTGGTGGAATCGCCCAGCAGGCGGTTGACCTCGCTCTTTTCGGGGCGCAGGCGCTCTGCCTCGCAGACGATCTTGGCGTTGGGGTTGATTTGGGCGATCAGTTCATTGGCCAGATCGCCGATGGAATGCTCAATGCCGGTGGCAATGTTCAGCTCCTGACCGATGGCGGCATCGCAGTCGGCAATCGTCATAAAGCCGTTGGCCGTGTCCTTGACATAGTTGAAGTCGCGGGTCGGGGTCAGGCTGCCGAGCTTGATCTCGGTCTGGCCGGCCAGCAGCTGGGTGATGATGGTCGGGATGATGGCGCGGCCGCTCTGGCGCGGGCCGTAGGTGTTGAAGGGCCGCACGATGGTTACGGGCAGATCAAAGCTGCGGTAGAAGCTCTCGGCCAGACGGTCGGCACCGATCTTGGTGGCGGAGTAGGGGCTTTGGCCCTGAAAGGGATGCTTCTCGTCGATGGGCACATACTGTGCCGTGCCGTAGACCTCGCTGGTGGAGGTGACGAGTACGCGCTGGGTGTCCAGCTCACGCGCGGCGTTCAGCACATTCAGCGTGCCCTTGATGTTGGTGTCCACATAGCTGTCGGGGCTGTGGTAGGAGAAGGGGATCGCAATGAGGGCGGCAAGGTGGAACACCCGCTCCTGCCCGCGCATGGCGGTGCGCACGCCGTTGGGGTCGCGCACATCACCCATAAAGACATCAATTTCATTGCGGATCTCCGGCGGCAGGGTGTCGATCCAGCCCAGCGAGCCGAAGGAATTGTACAGGCAGAATGCGCGGACCTTTTCGCCGCGCTTGACGAGTTCTTCGGTCAGATGGCTGCCAATAAAGCCGTCTGCACCGGTGACCATAACGGAATGTGCCATTGTATGCTCCTTTATTCAAGGGGACAGTGCCCCATACTTCATCTTATTACAAAACAGTATAACCGATTTCGGGGAAGATTTCAACTGTAAGTTACGAATAGTGAATGGGCGGTTGCGTGGAAAGCCCCTCAGGTCTCGCAGGCTCGGCCAGCTCCCCGCACAGCGGGGCGCCTTTTCTCGCGGGCTTCGCCCGCGCAAACGGCCTCCCCTCTCAGGGGAGGTGGCCGAGCGTCAGCGATGGCCGGAAGGGCTCTGGCCGTGCCCGTTGCAGCGCATCATTCAAAATTTGCGGCAAAAAATCCCTACAACCCTATTGACATGCGGTAAATTCCGTGTTACGATATAGTCAACCTACAAAGCACATAGGTTTATCACGAAAAAGAGGAGGTGCAAAGCACAATGGCTCATGTCTTCGGCAGTCTGCTGCGTCAGAATTTCCGCTGCGGCCGAATGCCCATCTCCCGGGCGGCAGCAGTCCGGGCGCGGGGCATTGCTTTGCACTGCCTGTAAAATTTCGCGCCGCACTGTATATTCTGCCCGGGAGTTGCGCCAAGCAGCCCCCGGCTTTTCTTTTATACAAAATCAAACAGAATAAAAACAGAAATGAGGATTCTATCATGAGCGAGCGTAAACTGCACTTTGAGACCCTTCAGCTGCATGTCGGCCAGGAGCAGGCCGATCCTGTCACCGATTCCCGCGCGGTGCCGATCTACCAGACCACCTCCTATGTGTTCCCCAATTCCCAGAATGCCGCTGACCGCTTTGCCCTGAAGGCCGAGGGCAACATCTACGGCCGCCTGACCAACTCCACCGAGGATGTTTTTGAAAAGCGCATCGCGGCTCTGGAGGGCGGCGTTGCCGCGCTGGCCGTTGCCTCCGGCGCCGCTGCCATCGACTACACCCTTCAGGCACTGGCCCAGAACGGCGGGCACATTGTGGCGCAAAAAACCATCTACGGCGGCACCTCCAACCTGCTGGCCCACACGCTGCCCGCGTTCGGTGTGCAGACGACCTTTGTCAACGCCCATGATCTGGCCGAGGTCGAGGCTGCCATTCAGGACAACACCCGCGCTGTCTATATTGAAACGCTTGGCAACCCCAACGCCGACATCCCCGACATTGACGCCATTGCCGCTATCGCCCACAAGCACAGCATTCCGCTTGTCATCGACAACACCTTCGGCACGCCCTACCTGATCCGCCCGATCGAGCATGGTGCCGACATCGTTGTCCATTCTGCCACCAAGTTCATCGGCGGCCACGGCACCTCTCTGGGCGGCATCATCGTTGACTCCGGCAAGTTCGACTGGAAGGCCAGCGGCAAATTCCCCGCCTTCTCGGAGCCGAACCCCAGCTACCACGGCGTCTGCTTTGCCGAGGCTGCCGGCCCTGCCGCCTTTGTGACCTATGTGCGCGCCGTGATCCTGCGCGATCTGGGCGGCTGCATCAGCCCGTTCAACGCATGGGTGCTGCTGCAGGGCACCGAGACGCTCTCCCTGCGTCTGGACCGCCACAATGAGAACACCAAAAAGGTCGTCGAGTTCCTGACCCACCACCCCAAGGTGGAGAAGGTCAACCACCCCAGCCTGCCCAATCACCCCGACCACGCCCTGTATGAGAAGTACTTCCCCAACGGCGGCGCGTCGATCTTCACCTTCAACATCAAGGGCGGCCAGAAGGAGGCCTTCGAGTTCATCGATCATCTGCAGATCTTCTCTCTGCTGGCCAATGTCGCCGATGTCAAGAGCCTTGTAATCCACCCGGCCACCACGACCCACGGCCAACTCTCCGATGCGGAGCTTGCCGATGTAGGCATCGGCCGCAACACGATCCGCCTGTCCATCGGCACTGAGCATGTCGATGACATCATCGCCGATCTCGATCAGGCGCTGAACGCTGTCGAGTGATGCCGCTGCACCGCTAAATAGTAAGACCCGGCCGCCGCCCGCGGGATGCAAGCCCCGCAGGCGGCGGTTTTGTTTGCAATTTGGCGGGAGTTGTTGTATGCTTGTAGGGGCCGGGCATGCCCGGCCCGCGGCCTTGCGGTCAGCACCCGCTGCCGGGAAAACTGTAGGGCGGCATGCCCTCATGCCGCCGCCAACCGCACCATGTGACCCGTTTACGGTACGGCCACGCGGACGCCCACGGCGGGGTGAGGGCACCCCGCCCTACGCATGCGAGATAAACGGCGCGCCTGCCGTATTGCTGCAGGGCCGGGCATGCCCGGCCCCTACACCTCTACAAGGAAAAATGAAAACATGAACATTATCGAAATCACAGATTTAAACGCCCCTGAGCTGGCGGTATATACCAAGCTGACCGAATCCCAGCTGCGCAATAAGCTGGAGCCGGAAAAGGGCATCTTCATCGCTGAAAGCCCCAAGGTCATTGGCACGGCGCTGGATGCCGGGTGCGAGCCGCTCTCCTTTTTGATGGAGCGCCGGCAGATCGACGGCCCGGCCGCCGGGGTGCTGGCCCGCTGCCCCGGGGCTGTGGTCTACACCGCAGACCGCAGCGTTCTGCAGACGCTGACCGGCTACGCGCTGACCCGGGGCGTGCTGTGCGCCATGCGCCGCCCTGCACCGCGCCGGGCGGAGGAGCTGTGCCGCAGCGCCAGCCGGGTGGCCGTGCTGGAGGGCATCGTGGACTCCACGAACATCGGCGCGATCTTCCGCAGCGCCACAGCGCTCGGTGTAGACGCCGTGCTGCTCTCCCCCTCCTGCTGCGACCCGCTGTGCCGCCGCGCGGTGCGGGTCAGCATGGGCACAGTGTTTCAGGTGCCATGGGCCACGCTGGGGGACACCCCCGCCGACTGGCCCGAAAAGGGCATGGACCGCCTGCACGCGATGGGCTTTAAAACGGCCGCCATGGCGCTGGATGACC
Source organism: uncultured Oscillospiraceae bacterium (assembly GCA_900540595.1). Classification (GTDB taxonomy): domain Bacteria; phylum Bacillota; class Clostridia; order Oscillospirales; family Ruminococcaceae; genus Gemmiger. The sequence continues at coordinate 13,170 of UQGL01000019.1, read as the reverse complement.
GCGCCGTCAGCATTGACGACCCGGCGCTGCAGGCGGAGGAAAAGCTGGCTATCGTCCTTGGCACAGAGGGGGATGGTCTGGCGCACAGCACGATCGCCCGCTGCGACTACACGGTCATGATCCCGATGCAGCACGGCGTGGATTCGCTGAATGTGGCCGCCGCCGGTGCGGTGGCATTCTGGGAGCTGCGCAAGCGGTAAGCTGCCGAAAAAATGACGGAAATTTTACACCCCGCTGACCAAAAGAGCAGCGGGGTGTGTTGTTTTTAGGCGCGGAGGGTGCTACAATAGAAAAAACGGTGCAAAAATGTGCGGCATCTGGGGCGCACCGCCCAACGAACGGAGGAGCTTTTTACATGGGATTCCTGAAAAAATTCACGAAGCAGGAAATCAGCTGGATGATGTACGACTGGGCCAACAGTGCCCACTCGGTCATTGTTGTGACGATCCTGCCGATCTTTTTCGACACGGTGGCAGGCTACACCGCCGACAGTGTCTCCAGCATGTCCACATGGGGCTTTGCCACCAGTCTGGCTATGGCCATCGTGGCGCTGAGCGCGCCGTTCCTCGGCGTGTTCGGCGACATACGCGGCATGCGCAAAAAGCTGTTTACCGTGTTTATGCTGCTGGGCGTGGTCTCGGTCGCAGGGCTGGCGTTCACCCCGCTCATGGACTTCACCGCCTCGACCGCCGCAGCGGGCCGGGTGGCGGCGATGGTGCTGGTGCTGTACATTTTGAGCACTATCGGCTTTGACGCATCCTGCATCTACTATGACGCCTTCCTCACCGATGTGACGACCGAGGAGCGGATGGACTCGGTATCAACGCTGGGGTACGGCCTCGGCTATATCGGCGGCTCCACGATCCCGCTGCTGATCTTCCTGATCATGAATGCGGTCGGCGTGCCGATGCTGACCTGCCTTGCCTTTATCTTCGCCCTGACGGCGGTGTGGTGGCTGGTGTTCAGCCTTCCGCTGCTGAAAAACTGCGAGCAGACTACCGGCAAGCCTTATCAAAAGGGTGACCTTGGCGCCAGCGTCAAAAATGTCTTTGTTACTCTCAAGGAGATCGGCGCGGACAAGCCGATGCTCATCTACATCCTCTCCTACTTCTTTTACATTGACGGCGTGCATACCATCATCAGCATGTCCACCAGCTACGGCACCAATCTGGGGCTGGACTCCGCCGGTATGCTGCTGGCGCTGCTGCTGGTGCAGGTGCTGGGCCTGCCGTTCTGCCTGCTGTACATGAAGCTGGCGTCAAAATTCGGCGCCCGCACGATGGTCGGTGTCGGCATCTGCGTCTATATGTTTATCTGTGTGTTTGCCTTTTTCATGAACAGCCTGTGGCAGTTCTGGATGCTGGCCGTGCTTTGCGCCACCAGTCAGGGCGGTATTCAGGCGCTGAGCCGCTCAATGTTCGGCAAGCTCATCCCTGACAAGGCACGCAGCGGTGAGTTCTTCGGCTTCTTTGACATCTTCGGTAAGTTTTCTTCTATCATCGGGCCGGCGCTGGTGGGCACCGTCAGCGCCCTTGCCGCAAACCGGATGCTGGCTGCGCAGGGGCTGACCGCTGCCACCGCCACCGCTGAACAGGTGGACGCCATCAACAAGGCGGCAGGGCCCTACGGCATCCTGTCGGTCATCCTTATCATCATCGTTGGCGCGGTGCTGTACTTTGCCGTGCTGCCCCGCACCATGACAAAGGACGAGCGAAAGATCTGAGGCAGAACAGAATATAATAAGAGGGGAGCCGGTGCGGCATAAAGCCGCACCGGCTCCCTGTTTTTTATCCGGCTGTTTTGCTGAAAAGCGCTGTCATTCCGGCGCTTTCATGCTTTCTACCATCGAGATACGCTTGAGCAGCCGCCGCATAACAAGGTTGACAAGGGCACTGAACAGCAGCGTCAGCGCAACAGAGTATACAAAGCTCATACCGCTGACCTCCCGCCCGAACATGACGGCATCGACCTCGACCGTGCGTATTATAAAGCTGTGCAGCACAATGCCGCCCGCCAGACCGAACAATGTGCCGATCAGCGTCAGAACAACGCTCTCGCGGTTGACATAAGCGTAGACCTCGGGGTCGTAGAAGCCCAGCACCTTGATGGTGGCGATCTCCTTGACGCGCTCGGCAATGTTGATATTGGAGAGGTTGTACAGCACCACGAACGCCAGCGAGGCCGCGCAGACGATGATCAGCACGACCACCGCATCGATCGAGTTCAGCATGTTCAGCACCTGCGCCACGCTGTCCTGCGTAAAGCTCAGGCTGGCCACCTGCTCCATCGCCAGCAGATCGGCCGAGATGGCATCGCGGGCCGGTTCATCATCGCTGGGCAAAATGCTCAAAATGGCGTTGTAGCGCGGTGCCTCGCCAAAGCCGGCCTCGTAGACGGCCGGGCTGATATAGACATAGTTGCTGACATAATGCTCGCAAACGCCGCTGACAGTGAAGTCGGCGGTGCGGTCATCGCTGTTCGTCAGGGTCAGGGTATCGCCCGCAGCAATGCCCAGCGTTTTGGCCATCTTCTCGGTCACGACCACGCCCTGCTGCCCCAGCGGGACCTCTTTGCGGGAGAGCCGCTCATGCAGGTCGGCAAAATCGGCAAAGCGGTCCACATCCTCGGGGATCATCAGGTAAACATCCATCTCGCCGTCCGGGCTGTCCTGCCGGGTGGATTCCATCGCAACGGTCAGCGATTCGGCGGCGTTGTCCGTGTTATAAAGGTAATCGTGGACGGGGCCGCTCTCGGTGGCCTCCTGTTTGGTGACGATCGTCAGCAGGTCATAGTGGTAAATATCGCCGTACTGCTTGGTGATGATGGCGTTCAGCGAATCAGAGATGCCAAAGCCAGCCACCAGCAGCGAGGTGCAGCCGGTTACGCCGATGACGGTCATCCAGAACCGCTTTTTGTAGCGCAGCAGGTTGCGGCAGGTGACCTTCCAGCTGAAGGGCAGCCGCCGCCACAGCGGGGTGATGCGCTCCAGCAGGATGCGCTTGCCGGCCTTGGGGGCGCGGGGCAGCATCAGGGCGGCGGGATTCTCCCGCAGGGTGGTGCGGCAGGTCAGCGCTGTGATGCCGACCGTCAGCACGATGAGGGTGCCGCCTGCAAAAAGTGCCTGCCCCAGCCGCCAGGGTGTGGCGATGGACGGCATGTAGTACATCATAGAATACGCGGACCAGATGATGGACGGGAAGGCCTTGAACCCGACCGCCAGCCCGAACACCGTGCCCGCTGCCGCCGCCGTAAAGGCGTAGAGCAGATACTTTTGCATGATGGTTGCGTCAGAATAGCCAAGCGCCTTCAGCGTGCCGATCTGCAGGCGCTCCTCCTCAACCATGCGGGTCATGGTCGTTGAAACGACCAGCGCCGCAACAAGGAAGAAAAACACCGGGAAGATCGTGGTGATGGCGGTAAGCTTATCCACATTGGCGGTAAAGGACGCATAGCTGACATTTTTGCTGCGGTCCCAGACATACCAGGTCGGGTACTCCACCTCGCGCAGCGCGGCCTCGCCGTCCTCAATCTGGGCGCGGGCATCGGCCAGCTGCCGGTCGGCTTCTGCCCGGGCGTCCTCGTACTCGATCTCGCCGTCACGCAGCTTCTGCAGGTTTTCAGCAATCGCTGCCTTGGCATCGTCCAGCTGGCTGCGGGCATCGCGCAGGCGGCCCTTGGCGTCATTGATCTGGCGGCGCGCATCGGCCATCTGCAGCTTTTTGTCCTGCAGGGTGGCCCAGCCGTCCTCGATCTGGGCGCGGGCACCGGCTAGCTGCTGTTTGCCGGCCTCATACTGGGCAAGGCCCTCGTTGTACTGCTGCCAGCCCTCGTCCAGCTGGGCCTTGGCTTCGGCCAGCTTGGGGGCATTGGCCTCCAGCTCAGCGCGGCCTGCGGCCAGCTGGGCGGCGCCCTTTTCGTACTGCATCAGCCCCAGACGGTACTGGGTCAGCTGCCCCACACCGGCCACAAACTCATCCAGCTGCTTTTTGCTGTCCTCCGGCAGGCTGGCCCACCATGCCTCGATGGCGGCATTCAGCCTGTCGCGGATCTCCTCGGGCAGCTCCGGGGCGGACTGCTGCACCCAGTCAGCGGCGCTCTGCAGCGCCGTCTGCATGGCGGCCGGGTCGGCGGCATCGGCTATCGCGGCGATATGCGCCCGTGCCTCCTGCAGGCGCTGCTTCTGCTCCTCAGGCAGGGTGTCGGTCGGAAGGGCATCGATCACGGTCAGCAGATCACCGGCCTGTGTGCGGATGGCATCGACCTGCTCCTGCGTCATGTTGGCGGGGATGATGGTCAGATCTCCGTACTCCTGCAGGGCCTGCCACAGCTCCTCGGCATTCTGGGGCGGCTGCGTGCCGTTTGCATCGCAGTTTTGGGCCAGCCAGCCGATGAAAGCATCCAGCTGCTCTGCATCCACGCCCATTGCATCGGCCATTGTCCGGATGCCGTCCTCGTAGGCAGCAGCGTTGGCGTCCAGCTGGGTCTTGGCCTCGGCCAGCTGCTTTTCGGCGGCATCCAGCTGCGCCAGCCCGTCATTGTATTGCCTGAGCCCGGCCTCGTACTGGGCCTGACCGTCCTCCAGCTGCCTGCGGGCAGCCTCCAGCCGGGGGGCGTTGGCGGCAAGCTCCTCCTCGCCCGCCTGCAGCTGTGCCTCGGCGGCCTGCAGCTGCGCTTCGGCCTCGGCCAGCTGGGCCGCGCCGTCATTGAGCAGTGCTTCGTTGGACGCCAGCTCGTTCAGGCCGTCCGCATACTGCCGCTCACCGTCATCGACCTCGCGCTGGCCGTCGGCCAGCTGCTGCCTGCCGTCGGCCAGCTCTGCGGCGGCATCTGCCAGCTGCCGGTCAGCCTCGGCCTTGGCATCGTTGTATTCAGCCCAGGCATCGTCCAGCTCGGCGCGGGCCTCGTCAACGATGCCGTTGTACCGCGCCTCGCACCGGGCATCGGCAATGCCCTCGACCCGGGCCTTGACGGCGTCCACCGTGTCGCGGTAATCATCGCCGAGGCTGTCCTGCGCAAGGGCACCCTCGGCGGTCAGGTAGATCTCGGTGTAGGCCTCAAAGGCAAAATCCTGCTGTGGGATGTAGAATACCAGCTTGACTGTGCCGTTGCCCACGCTGGCAGGCTCGCGCTCAAAGCTGAAATAGTTTGCGTTATGCACAATGCCTACAACGGTGTAGACGGTGGTGTCCAGCTTCGTGTCCAGCGCCTCGTTGGCGCTGCTTACCACAAGCCGGGTGCCGATGGGATAGGTGGGATTCAGCTCCATGGCACCGGCCTCGACCACGCACTCGCCGGAGGCTGCAGGCAGGCGGCCATCCACAAGGCGGAGACGGTTGATCGTGTTGTTGTCCGGTGCGGGCAGACTGTGGGCGCGGCTGACGATGGTGTCGCCGTCTGCCTCGACCAGCAGATCGGCTGAGTAGCCCGGCTGTACCTCGCGCACGCCGTCCACCTGCCCGAGTGCGGCAACATCCTCGTCAGTCAGGCCCAGGGTGGAGACAACGCGCAGATCGTAGAAATCGGCATCGTCCATATAGCGCTCCATCGACTCCTTCATGTCGATGGGGGTGCCGCTCAGCCCGGCCAGAAAGCCGACGCCCAGCGCCACGATGGCAAACACGGCAGCAAACCGGCTGAGGGTATTTTTAAATGTCCGCAGGGTGTTTTTGCGATAGCTGCGTGTCATTTACCATTCAATCCTTTCCACAGGGGTGGGGGCAGGGTTCACCGTCTGGTCAACCACGCGGCCGCTGTTGATGCGGATGACCCGGTCTGCCATGGCGGCCAGCGCGCTGTTGTGGGTGATGACGATGACCGTGCGGCCCTGCCTGCGGCAGGTAGCCTGCAGCAGCGCCAGCACCTGCTTGCCGGTCTTGTAGTCCAGTGCGCCGGTGGGCTCATCGCAGAGCAGAATCTTCGGGTTTTTGGCCAGCGCGCGGGCAATCGAAACACGCTGCTGCTCACCGCCCGAAAGCTGCGCCGGGAAGTTGTTCTTTCGGTCCGCCAGCCCCACCTCGTCCAGCACGGTGTCGGCGTCCAGCGGGTCGCGGCAGATCTCAGCGGCCAGCTCGACATTTTCCCGCGCGGTCAGGTTCTGCACCAGATTGTAGAACTGAAAGACAAAGCCCACATCATACCGGCGGTAGGTCGTCAGCCGCTTTTTATCAAAGCTGCTGACCTTTTCGCCGTCCAGCAGGATCGTGCCCTCATCGCAGGTGTCCATGCCGCCCAGCATATTCAGCACGGTGGTCTTGCCTGCGCCCGAGGGGCCGAGGATGACGCAGAACTCGCCCTTTTCGATCTCAAAGCTGACATGGTCGGACGCGGCGATCCGCGTTTCACCCATCTGATAATATTTACACACATTGTCAAACAACACAAACGGCTGCGGCATGCTGAAATTCCCCCTGTAAGGCTATAGATACATTTTATTATATCAGATTTGCGTAAAAATGTCGAGATGACGGCACCCGCGCGGTGTTTTCCAATTTGACTTTTTCCCTGCCGCGCGGTACAATTACTGATAAGCTCATCCATGGAAAGGGGACACTTTATGCCGGAAGGCTATACCCATGTGCGCACCGCCCATAAGGCGGCGGAGGCGATCCATTATAAGATCCAGTGCCCGGCGGCGTTTGCGGCCGGGGCCAACGGCCCGGACAGCTTTTTTTGCTACGAGGTCTGGAAAAAGCGCGCAAAGCGCCACTACGACCTGCCGGGGCTGGGCAACCGTATGCATGAGGAAAAGACGGGCGCGTTCCTGCGCAGCCTTTGCGCCAATGTCAAGACCCGCCCGCAGGTGGAGTACGCACTCGGCTTTTTAAGCCACTATGCCGCCGACACCGTGGTGCATCCCTTCATTTATGCCATGTGCAAGCCCGGCTGCCCCTATGCCGGCAAGGGCGGGCACGGCTATTTGGAGATCGCGCTCGACTCTACCCTCCATGCCGAGGACACCGGCTCCAGTCTGGTTCCGGTCGAGGATGTCAGCCCGCTGCCCACCGGTGAAGAGCTGGCCGATGTCACGGCGCTGCTGCACACCTGCCTGCTGGAAACCTACGGCGAGGATATTCCTGTGGAATATCTGGCGGACGCATTCTGGCACACCTACCGGCTGCGCGGGCTTTTCCCCAGCCGCCACGGCGTGCGCAGGGTGCTGTTCTGGCTCATCGAGCCGCTGTTCGGCGGGCGCGGCTTCATCACGGGCCATGTGTCGCCCCGGCAGCTGGATGCTCGCCTGCCGGACGAATGGACCGACCCCTTCACCGGCACGGTGCGGGACGGCGGCCTGTTTGCCCTGCTGCCCCGCGCGACCCTGCGCAGTGAGCAGTTTATGGGGGCGGCGCTGCTTTACTGGATGGATAAGCTGACCCCCGCTGAATTTGCCGAGAAGCTCGGCAGCATGAGCTACACCAAGGGCATCGCCACCCCGGAGAGTGACCCGGAAACACAAAATCAACCAACGGAAAAGGAGACCATCGTATGATTCGTATCACCATGCAAAACGGCAAGACCATCGACCTTGAGCTGGACCACAGCGCAGCCCCCATCACCTGCGAGAACTTTGAGAAGCTCGTCAAGCAGGGCTTCTACAACGGCCTGACCTTCCACCGCGTCATCTCGGGCTTTATGATTCAGGGCGGCGACCCGCAGGGCACCGGCATGGGCGGCCCCGGCTGGCACATCAAGGGCGAGTTCCTGCAGAACGGCGTTGCCAACCCCATCAAGCACACCCGCGGCGTCATCAGCATGGCCCGCTCGATGGATCCCAACTCGGCCGGCAGCCAGTTCTTCATCATGCATCAGGATGCCCCGCATCTGGACGGCAGCTATGCCGCCTTCGGCCATGTCGTGAACGGCATTGAGGTCGTGGACGAGATCGCAGCCGTTGCGACCGACTGGAACGACAAGCCCAAGACCCCCGTTGTCATGGAGAAGGTCGAGATCGTCTGATTTCATAAAATCAAAAAGGCGCAGCTGAGTTTTCCTCGGCTGCGTCTTTTATGTTGGTGCTTATAAGATCGTGCCTCCGCCGACAACGACATCCCCATCGTAGAGCACAACGGCCTGACCGCGGGTGATGGCGCGCTGCGGCTCGTCAAACACGACCTGCACAAGGCCATTGTCCAGCGGGCGCACGGTGGCGGGCTGCTCGGTCTGGCGGTAGCGGGCCTTGGCCTTGATGTGCATCGGGCCGGTCAGCGCAGGGATCGAGATCCAGTTGAAATCCCCCGCTACAAGCGTGATCGTAAAGAGCGCGCTCTCGGGGCCAACTGTGACGGTGTTTTTCTCCATGTCCTTGCCGCAGACATAGACCGGTGCGCCCATCGCCAGCCCCAGCCCCTTGCGCTGGCCGCAGGTGTAGCGCACCGCGCCGTGATGGCGGCCCACGACCCTGCCGTCAAGGTCAATAAAATCGCCGTCCGGGTAATATTTGCCGGTGTAGCGCTCCATAAAGCCGACATAATCGCCGTCCGGCACAAAGCAGATGTCCTGACTGTCATGCTTGCGGGCGTTGCAGAAGCCCTGCTCCTCGGCAATTTTGCGGATGGAAGGCTTGTCTATGCCGCCCAGCGGGAACTTTGTGTGGGCAAGCTGGTCCTGCGTCAGCGCATACAGCACATAGCTCTGGTCCTTGTCGGTGTACAGTGCTTTTTTCAGCAGCCAGCGGCCTGTCTCGGGGTCCTGCTCAATGCGGGCATAGTGGCCGGTGACCACATAATCCAACCCGTGCGCCCGGGCAAAATCCAGCATCTTGTCAAATTTCATCGTGCGGTTGCAGTCGATGCAGGGGTTCGGCGTGCCGCCGGCCTCATAGGTCGCAATGAACTTCTCAATGACCTTCTCGCGGAAATCCTCGGTGTAGTTCACGACCTCGAAGGGAATGTCGAGCTGGAACGCGACCTCGGCGGCGTCCTCAACATCCTTGGCAGAGCAGCAGGTGTGGAAACCGCTCTGCCCCAAATCCTCGTTCTGGTACAGGCGCATCGTCGCGCCCATGCAGCGGTAGCCCGCCTGCTTCATCAGGTAGGCAGCGACGGTGCTGTCCACGCCGCCGCTCATGGCGATCAATACGCCGGGGGTGTTTGACATAGGAAGCCTCCCATTAAAAATCCAAAAAGCGCGGCAGACAAACATCTGCCGCGCTTATTATAGCAAAATTTCAGCCCGTATGCAATCAGTCTGCAAACAGCGGGGTGGACAGGTAGCGGTCGCCGGTGTCGGGCAGCAGCGCCACGATGGTCTTGCCCTTGTTCTCGGGGCGCTTGGCCAGCTCGATGGCGGCCCAGACGGCCGCGCCGGAGGAGATGCCGACCAGCACGCCCTCGCGGTGGCCGACCAGCTTGCCGGCGGCAAAGGCGTCCTCGTTGGCAACGGGGATGACCTCGTCATAGACCTTGGTGTTCAGTACATCGGGTACAAAGCCTGCGCCGATGCCCTGAATCTTGTGCGCACCGGCCACACCCTTGCTCAGCACGGGGGAGGTGGCAGGCTCGACAGCCACGACCTTGACGGCGGGGTTCTGGCTCTTGAGGTACTCGCCCACGCCGGTCACGGTGCCGCCGGTGCCGACACCGGCCACAAAAATATCGACCTTTCCATCGGTGTCCTCCCAGATCTCAGGGCCGGTGGTGCGCTTGTGTGCATCGGGGTTGGCCGGGTTCACAAACTGGCCGGGTACAAAGCTGTTGGGGATCTCCCTGGCCAGCTCGTCCGCCTTGGCGATGGCACCCTTCATGCCCTTGGCACCGTCAGTCAGCACCAGCTCGGCGCCGTAGGCCTTCATCAGCTGGCGGCGCTCAACGCTCATCGTCTCGGGCATGACGATGATGATGCGGTAGCCGCGGGCAGCCGCCACGCTGGCCAGACCAATGCCGGTGTTGCCGGAGGTCGGCTCAATAATGACCGAGCCGGGCTTCAGCTTGCCGGAGGCCTCGGCATCGTCGATCATCGCCTTGGCGATACGGTCCTTGACGGAGCCGGCGGGGTTGAAATACTCCAGCTTGCCAAGGATCTTGGCCTGCAGGCCCTCGGCGGCCTCGATATGCGTAAGCTCCAGCAGGGGCGTGCGGCCGATCAGCTGGTCAGCGGAAGTGTAGATCTTGCTCATGATAGGTTCCTCCATCGTCATTTCTGTTTATAAATCGGGGCAAACATGCAGTCACAGCATCTGACGGCGACATCGCGGGTACGGTGCAAAGCCCTTTCGCATATCTATTCATACCTTTCTTGTAGGTTGATAGGATTGTACAACATATTTTCCCGTTTGTCAATAGGGAAATAGGGAATTTTTGCAAATATTTTTCTGCAAAACAGCTTGCTTTCCCATTAACCAATCTATATAATAGGAATAAGAAAAACAAGGGCAGCCCGCCGACCCTGCGCACCGCAGGCCGGGGGCTGTGCCCATGCCCAAAGGAGCATCCAACCATGATGATTTCAACGAAGGGCCGTTATGCGCTGCGTGTCATGATCGACATAGCGGAGCATCAGCACGACGGCTACATTCCCTTAAAGGAGATCGCCGCGCGGCAGGAAATTTCTGAAAAATATCTGGAGGCGATCGTAAAAAGCCTTGTCAAGGAGCGGTATCTGCAGGGGCTGCGCGGCAAGTCCGGCGGCTACCGCCTGACCCGGTCGCCCGAGGAGTACACCGTGGGCAGCATCCTGCGCCTGACAGAAGGGGGCCTGGCCCCGGTGGCCTGTCTGGAGCAGAACCCGATCGAGTGCCGCCGCATGAGCGAGTGCCGCACCCTGCCGATGTGGCGCAAGCTGAACACGATGATCAACGACTATTTTGACGGCATTACGCTTGCCGACCTGGTCAACACCTCCCAGCCGGGAAATGATTATGTGATTTGAAAAAAGAGGAGTTATACCCATGTGCCGGGTATAACTCCTCTTTACTTTATTGCATCGTAGGGGCGGGGCTCTGCTCCGCCCGTGGCACCTTGCCGTTATCGCGTGCCTTTCCCATAAAAGCGGTCAATTTCCCACTTTTGCGGATTTTCGTCTATGTATTGCCAAATCTCTTGATAGTCTGGCTCATCACGGATAATGTGTTCATAGTAACTGCGCTGCCAGAGCTTGCGGCCTGGTGTCTGCATAGCTTGATTGGCGGCCTTTGTGGTAAGTGATTTGTAGGCACAGACAATGCCGCTCAAAGAAACCGCAGAGGACGGCACAGTAATACGCAGGATACAATGCAGATGATTCGGCATAACAACATACTTGTCGATTTGCACAGGGTAATGCTGCGGTAAATCCAGTAATAGCTGCTCAGCGATACGCCCGACCGGGCGGAGCAGAGCCCCGCCCCTACCGATCTGTGACAAGATTTCTGCACGATTTTCCGTGCACAGCGTTACAAAATACGCGCCACATTGACTGTAATCATAGTCGGGCAAGCGAACGATCTTTCGCCGGGGCAAGGGTGAACTACTGTCCACTTACAGCTTCCCCAGCGCGTCCTTCACGCGCTTGAGGGTCTCCTCGCGGCCCATCATGGCGGCAAGGTCGGTGCCGCCGCCGGGGGTGCGGGCCTTGCCGGACAGGGCGATGCCCAAGGGGAACAGCAGCCAGCCGTTCTTCTTTTCCATCTGCTCGGCCAGTGTTTTGCAGGCCTCAAAGATCGCATCGCGGGTCCAGTCGGTCTGGGCCTCCAGCACCGGCAGCAGCGCGGTCAGGGCCTCTTTGGCGGACTCGGGGGTTGTTTTCTGCTTCTTGTTGCGGTACATTTCCGCATCAATGGGCAGCACGGCATCAAAGAAATCGAGCTGCGGGGGAATATCCTCCAGCACCTCGCAGCGGGGCTGCAAATTGGCGCAAAGCAGGTCGCGGTCGATGTCGCAGTGTACGGCACTGTCGATGAACGGGTCGGCCAGACGGCGGAACTCCTCGGCCGGCAGGGCGCGGATGTAGGCGGCGTTGATGGCGCGCAGCTTGAGCGGGTCAAAGATGGCGGGGGACTTCGAGATGCGGGACGGATCCCAGATCTTGATCATCTCATCGAGAGAGAAAATCTCCTGCTCGCCCTCGGGGGCCCAGCCCAGCAGCAGCAGATAGTTCAGCACGGCGGCGGGCAGGTAGCCCTTGGCCACCAAATCCTGATAGCTGGCATCGCCGTTGCGCTTGCTCAGCTTGTTCTGCGCGTCCTTCATAACGGGCGGGCAGTGGATATAGATGGGCTTCTCCCAGCCAAAGGCCTCGTACAGCAGGTTGTACTTGGGCGTGCTGGAAAGATACTCGCTGCCGCGGATGACATGGGTAATGCCCATCAGGTGATCGTCCACGACATTGGCAAAGTTGTAGGTGGGCATGCCGTCAGTCTTGATCAGAATCTGGTCGTCCAGCTCCTTGACATCGACCTCGATGTGGCCGTAGACAACATCGTCAAAGCCGGCCACGCCGCTCTCGGGGATCTTCTGGCGGATGACATACGGCTCCCCGGCGGCCAGCTTGGCGGCGACCTCCTCGGCGCTCAGGCTGCGGCAATGCCCGTCATAGTGGGTCATCTCGCCGGCGGCGCGCTGGGCCTCGTGCATCTCGTTCAGGCGCTCCTCGGTGCAGAAGCAGTAGTACGCCTTGCCGGCCTTGACCAGCTGCTCGGCATACTGCTTGAACATGCCCATGCGCTCGCTCTGGACATAGGGGCCGACAGGGCCGCCGATGTCGGGGCCCTCGTCCCACGTCAGGCCGGTGGCCTTCAGCGTATTGTAGATAATGTCGGTGGCACCCTCGACCAGACGGCCCTGATCGGTGTCCTCAATGCGCAGGATAAAGGTGCCGCCGTTGTGGCGCGCCTGCAGATAGGTATACAAAGCCGTGCGCAGATTGCCTACATGCATATAGCCTGTGGGGGACGGCGCAAAGCGGGTACGAACATTTGCCATAGTGATTTCCCCTTTTTCTAAGTTGCGTAAGTAGTTTTATTATAAGCGCATCGGCATTAGGTGTCAATGCGGAAGGCGAAGCTGGAGAGTAGAGTTTAAAATTAAGCGTTTAGATTTGGTGTATCCGCCGCGCGGGCACATTTTTAGTATAAGGCGTAGGGCGGGGTGCCCCCACCCCGCCGGGAAAACCGAGCCGCTGCGGCAGCCTCCGTGTCGGCTCGGCAAACTGGAAGTTATCTTTTTCCTAATGGCAATGCTATTAAATTTCCCAATAATG
>UQGL01000018.1 GCA_900540595.1 uncultured Oscillospiraceae bacterium | reverse complement strand
TGGCAGGGCTTGCGGGAATCATTGGTTTTCATGAGGCCGGGGACGGCTATCTGGTAACTTTCCCGGATGGCGAAAATGCTGAAGCTCTCATCAACGATTATAAAGGTCGGCTGCGCGATTTGGGAAACAACATCTGGCAGCACTAACTGTTGGTGATAGTGGTGCTACCGTTCTAGCAGTCAAGTCAGGCTCAGGCAGTACAGAGCTTACCTTTAAACTTACCGGTGACGATATTAAGTATTCCGGCGAATACACCGACACGGTAACCTTTACCGTCAGCGTTAATTAAACACCACCCACCTAAAGTATAACAGCACCAGCCGTCACACCCCCGTGACGGCTGGTGTTGTTTTATAGGCACAACGGCACCAGCGTCCGTGCAGCACAGGGAAAAAAGCTCCTGCTGCAGCTTTCAAAGCCAATCGAAAGTAAACAAAATGGGTACCGGCCTATATCAGCGCACGGAAACCATATCCATCGGATTCACACGCACACCATTCTGCATAACCTCAAAATGCAGGTGGAAACCTGTGCTGTCGCCGGTATTACCTACATAACCTATAACCTGCCCTGCCGTTACCGATTCACCTGCGGTAACGGCAGTTTGCGTCATGTGGGCGTACCGCGTGGAAAGTCCAGCGCCGTTATCCAGCAAAACTTGGTTGCCGTAGCTGTTGTTCCAGCCAGAGATAATGACCGTGCCGCTGTGGGCGGCGAGAATCGGCGTCCCCTCCGGCGCGGGAATGTCCGTACCGCGATGCCCGGAGTTACCGTAAGCGTCGTCGTCACCAAAATTGCAGGAAATATAGGTGTGGCCGGGCAGCGGCCAGCATAACTCGCCATCCTCGATGATGCCGATGCCGCCGCAGAGGGAAAGCAGTGTAGGGCGCATTTCATCGGAGAGAAGTTCGTGCAATATATCGTTTTGGTCTTGGGTGAAATTGTACAACTCGGCCAGTTCATCCACAGTTTTGCTGCTGACGGTGATGTGCAAAATATAGTCGGTCTGCTGCTCCGGGTCGGGGTCGTCCTCGGTGGGTTCGGGAGTGGTGTCTACTTCTTCGACCTCGTAGGTGATCTCGTGCATAGCCCAAAAGGTGTCTTGGATGCGCTGCTTTTGGGCGGCATTGATAACGACAACGTCGCTATCGGAGTTGAGGTTAGTATGTACCGCAAAGATAGCCAGCACCTCCGGCCAGTAGCTTGCCCATGTATGACCGTCATCGTAGTCGTAGGTGATGGTGGTTTCGCTGCACTCCGGGTGGGCGGATACGATGTCATTGATGGCCGTGCCGAAGTCGGCGTTGGTGTCGGCTACGATTTCGGCAATGGGGATGCTGTTGGGGTCGCCGGATTCGTCCGCAAACAGGATGCCCATCGGGGAGCCGATGACCGCTGCAGCCGCGCCTATGACCATCGCCAGCAACAGCACCACGCCGCCCGCGCAAAGCAGCGCCAGCAGCGATTGCGCGGCGCGCCGCACGGTTTGGGAGAGCAGGGCTTTGATTTTGGCTGCGATATAATGAACGCCACGGCTGATTGCTTCAACCGTGGCTTGTTTATTGCTGATTGTGGGCAGCTTGGGTGCGTGGGTAACGATGGGAGCGGTATGGCCCGCCGCTGTGGCAGCCGTCTGCTTTTGCAGATAGCGGCGCACAGCCTCGCGGGTCAGGTGCTGCCGCTTTAAGTGTTGCTGCATTTGTGCTTGGTAAGGCGGCGGTGCCGGTGTGGCCGATGACGGCACAGGGGCTTGCGGCGCTGGTGTTTTGGCTGCGATGGCCTTTTGCCGGAAACGTTGCTTTTTGAACATTTCCCTGCGCTCGGTCTGCGTGGGAACAGTGACTTTCTCTTTTTCAGTCGGCTTTGATGCAGATTGGGTGCTGCCCTGCAAGGTGAGATTTTTCCGCTTCTCCTGCATTGCACGAAACTTGCGGTAGCTCATGCGGGCGGTGCTTTTGGCGGTGTTGCCTGTACGGGCAGCCACATCGGAAATGCCCTGCTGCACCTCGGTTTGTGCGTATTCTTCGGGGGATTCCTGCCGCTGCTCGGCGGTGCGTTCGCTCTGCGCCTTGGTCCGCATAAGCGTTTTGCGCACAAACTGCTTGCGCTTTGCTTTAATTCCGGGCATCGTCAATTACCACATCATCCAACTGGCGCGTATATTCCGGGTAGCTGTCCATCACCTTGCAGCGGTTAAGGTGGGTTAAGTATGCCCTACGATGGGGCGGGGTCATAAATTTGGGGTCGGTCATGGTGGTATCCTCCTCTTTTATATAAAAGTTGTGCTTCTTGATTTCTACGGCGAGCGGCACCCCGCTTTTTGTTTGTGCAGAATCATGGTGTTATCGTTCTCCGTGGTCGATGGGCTTGACTTTTAGTTTGTTACCGTCACGCTTGAATTGCTCATACTGTTCGGGGGTGCATTTCATCGGCAGGAAGCTGTGTACCATGGGTAGAAAGGCGATTGGGTGGTGGTAGAGCTTTTCATAATAGGCCATCTGTTCATCGGTCAGACTGATAAGGCCGTCATCACTATTGTAGAAGCAACTGCATCACACACTTCATCAAAGCTGATGGTGGAAGCGTAGTCGAAATCTTTTCGGTAATTATCCCATTGCCTACGCATAATCTCGCTGTTTCGCACCGCTTCCACAATTGCTCTATAATCTTGCAAAATCGAATCAGAGCCTCGCTTACTGGCTGTAGCCATCAGTGCCGCCCCTAAAGCGGGAAAGTCTATATTTTCTGCTTGCAGTTTGGTAAGGATATAGACATCATAATAATCTCTTGGCCGGGTATTCTGGTCACTGCGAGATATTACAGTCTCCAGCTTTTCCGCCAGAATGGTGGCCAAATTGTATGCCATAACTTGAATATGACGATCTTCCAGCATCAACTTGTAGTCATATTGAATTTCGCGTGGTGTGATTTTATCGCCAGTAGTAATGTCCAGCTTTAAGGGAACTGCCATAGGCGGAAAATCGGCTGTCAAAGCTACGCGGTATCCAGTATATTCATCACCCTCCCGGATTTCACCAATGCTTTTGAATGTAAATGTGATGTCATCGTCAACAGGAACGGTGAGAATCTTCTCTATCATTTTTTGGACGGTATCCTGCGTAACTGGATAACCCTTTATGGTAGCATCCATATCCATTGTCGCTCTGGAGTTCAGCCCCACCATAGAGGAAATTAAAAAGCCACCTTTGATAATGTAATTATCCCGATACGGGGATAATGATACCCGCTCCAAGAATCGTTCCAGCATATAATTTTGCAGAACAAGCTGTGCGGAAATCTGGTTTTCTTTCGCCAGCTTTTTCATAATCGCTTTCAGCTGCATAGCGTTTTTCATAATAGTACCTCCAAATAAGGACGCAGCCGTTTTTCTACGCGTAGTTGATGAGCATATTCCGAAAGCAAAGGAATGTTCTTGTCTTTACGGCCAGCGTACCGTTTGAATGCATCTGTAATGATCTGAATATCCGTGTGGCTGATGGGCTTTAGAATTTCACATAGGGTTTTTTCTGCATTGTAGGCCCGGACTGTATTTCCGGCAGGGGTGTCAACCAGCGCGATCCCAAGACTGTAATAAGGCTCTTTCTTGCAAGAGCATAAAATCCCCGCTGCTTTTGGACTGGATGTATTATATCCATAGGGAAATGCCATGTGAAACTTGTGTGGTGTCCTGTCAGTCAAATCATGCAGAAACAGTGCGGTATCCAATGCAAATACACCACGCTTATATCGCTCTTGAATGGATACAAATTCATCCTCCCAAACTTCCGGCAGGGTATATACCCCACGGGAGACCTGATCTAATCGGCCTGTATCGGCCAAATATTTCAAACTTCCGCGTGATATTCCGGCAGAAGAAATCATAGCAGCAGTTACGATGCCATTATTTTGGGAAGCCAACTCTATAATCTTCGTTGTAGAATCCATAGCACACACCTTCTCTCAAATTGACTTTCATGCTAAATATTATACGCTTATTTAGCATAAAAGTCAACAAGACGGCATCGCTTACAGAATCATATCAAGAATATCCTTTGCAAAGTAAATGACTACGCCGCCGAAGAACGTCATGAAGCCTTGCGCGCGCTGGCTGGCATCGTGGCCTTTGAGAGCAAGGCCGATTTGCACGATGCCGAACCCCAGCAGGATCGCGCCGATGGCTTTGATGGCGCTGAACACAAAGTCGCTCAGATTGTTGATGGTCGTCAGCGGATCATCTGCAAAGGCAGGCATGGCCATAACAAAAGCAGCGGCAACCACCGTCGCCGCCACAAGATAAAGGCGCTTGATTTTGCGGTCAGTCGCCTTGCTTGTATTGAGAGAAGTTTTCTTCATTTTCATAATAATTTTCCTCCGGGTGTTTTTCTAAGTAGTCGAGTTGTTCGTACATTTCTTCGGTGATTTCGGGTGCTGTCGCGGCAGCAACAGCACCCATCGTGATAGTGACGGCGTCGCCCATATAGTCGGGCGGCATTACATAAGGCTCACCTCCTGCATCGGGTGTATATTTTACATTCGGGTGGTGGAGCAGATTATACTTTTTGTCGATGACAGGGTCCTCGCTGCGCATCAGCAGCAGGCACTCATCGTCACGCATACGGCGGATTTCATCGGGCATACACAGTTCGCGGCCCGCCGTTTGCAGGCTGTCGCTGCTGCTGCCCCGGCTGCCTTTGCCAATGCTTTGGCTTTTGGTGCGTTCGGTTTCCTTGCCGAGAATTTTGGAAAGATATTCGTAGGTACCGTACTCGTTGCCGCCGAGGTAAAGCAGGGTGTCACAGTTTCCGATTATGCCTTCCCAATCGTCTTTGAACAGGCTTTTTAGCTGGGCGATGTTCTGCAAAATAATGTCGCAGCTGATATTTCGGCTGCGGCAGACTGCCAAGATATTTTTGAAGTTCTTGGGCAAGGCAACATTTGCAAACTCGTCCATCATCAGCCGCACATGAACCGGCAACGCACCGTTGTATTCCGGCGTGGAATCTGCCAGTCTGAACAGTTGGTCGAAAAGCTGTGTGTAGAGCATCGTGGCGATAAAGTTGAACGTGGTGTCATTGTCGGGTAGCACAATGAACAGCGCCCGCTGCTCCAGCCCCATACGCGACAGGAACATTTCATCACGAGAAGTCATTTCCGCAAACTTACGGCTGTTGAACATATAAAGATTGGCCGCAGCGGAAATCAAAATAGATTGTAGCGTCTTTTTCGCACCCAACATAAAAGACTTGAATTGCAAGACGGCGGGGTGCTGCGGGTCACGTCGCTCCAATTCTCCGAACAGCATCATCAGGGGATTCTCGACCATTTCATTCTCACTGACCTGACAATTTAGAATCATGTACATCAGCGTCGAGAAATTCTGCTCACTGGCGGGGGCTTCGTACATCAGATAGAGAATCAGCGCGGAGATCAGCAGCACCGAGGAATCATCCCAAAACTTATCGCCGCCGCTGGGGGCATCCTTGGGTTTGGTGTTGTTGACGATGGCGAACGCCAGCTTGATGGCGTCCTCATCGGTTTCGAGATAGGCCATCGGATTGTAATGCCCTTGAAAATGCACAAGGTCAAGCACTGTCACGCTGATACCTTTCGTTTCCATGATTCTGCCGAGGGTGCGTGTCAATTCCCCTTTGGGGTCCAGAAAAAGATAAGAGCCAATCAGTTGCAGCGCGTTGGGCTTCACATAAAAGCGTGTCTTGCCGCTGCCCGAACCGCCAATCACAATAATGTTAAGATTGTGCTTATGTGCGTGGCTATCGGTACTGAAGCGTACATTCTCGGTCAAGATGTAGTTTTCTGCCGGTTGCTTTGTGTTCCGATATTTTAGGTTAAGTGTGTGGGCGCTGCCCCACTTGGCCGTGCCGTGCTCTGCGCCGGGGTGGCGGTCTGCTTGGTCGAGCATATAGCAGTAGACGGCCAACGGATAAAGCACCAGCACCGCCAGCAGAAATTTTGGAGTGCTGGCGCACCATTTCAATGCCATAGGATTGTTGAGAATAGAGCTTAGTACAACGGTGATTTCTGCCAGCCCCTGCGCCTGTTCAGTTGCCTGTGCCAGCGCTGCGGCAGCAAACAGCAGCGGTATCAGCAACAGCCCGTACAGAATAATTTCTGTGCGGCGGTCTTTATTCGGGCGCATGATGTTTAGCGGGCCTCGTCCCGCTGCGGTGAGCTTTGGCCGCGCTGCAAACCGAGTGCCTTTTCCACAGTGTCTCCAATAGTCACAGACAGTTCCCGAATTTCTTCCAGTGTTTTGCGTTCCTCACCGGGTGGAATGTGGGTGTCCATCCCGTCCAGTGTAGCGGCAGCGGTATCGGGCATCGGCAGGGAAAACCGCCCGCAAAACTCCACCGAAACGGCCATTGCTGTTTTTCGCAGATAAGGCGCTTGGGAGATACCCGGCGTGTGCTGCTCTGCGGTTGCAATGACGATTTCGGCGGGCAGTCGTGCCAGCACTTCACGCTGCGGCATGGCCGTTGGGAACACAATCGCGTGTTGCTCGGCATCGTACCCGACAACGCCCTCATTTTGAAATATGATGTTGACCGGGGAAAGGCGCTCCAGTTCCTTGATGGCCTTGTCCATCTGCTCCGGCTTGATTTCAGGAATCGGATACGGTTTATTGCCGTAGGTCATGGACACATCGAAAATTGAGCCGACATTATAATAACCATTGACGCGCACAAGCTGCGGGATGCCTTTTGCCCCTTTGTTTACGCGCCGCCCGAATTTATCCCAGTCTTTGGCGGTCAATACGGCCCGCGCTTGCGGCAGGGTTTGCAGCACAAGTGCGGCATTGCCGGATGTGATATGGCTACCAAGCCGCCCCCTGCCGTACAGATAGTCAGCAAGGCGCTGGCCATCTTGCACAACTTCCTGCAATGCGGATCTTTGCGCCGCAATGGTTTCTTTAAGCTCGGCTTGCTTTTTGGCTTTCCACTCCTCGATGGGCAATCGCTGTTCGTACATTTATCGCTCCTCCTTCGCAGTAATATCCTGCACTTTTTCCTGTGCCTGTGCTGCTGTACGGGCGGCTTTTTTCAGTGCCATAATGGTTGCCCGCACAGATGGCCGGGGGTCAATATCCAAAGGATTCTTCCCGCGCGTCAAGGAGTTGCTGTCGGATTGACGGCGGGTTGGGTCTTTTTTTCGGTCTGCCGTAGTGACCTTGGGAATGGCATATCCCAACTGCTCATAGATGCGGTTCAGTTTGGCGACATCTTCAGCTTTGAACATGACGTCAACTTTTTCGTTCTGTGCCTTATCCTTGATGACCGCGAATAAAACGCCGTACTGCTTGGCCAATTCCTTAAACTGTCCCACGTCTTTGCTTTGCAGGGCAATAATTTTTAGTTCCTTGCCCTCCCGCAACAGACGGTCAAGGCTGGTTTTGCCTTTCACTTTAGGATTTTCCTTGGCGTAGGCCAGCGATAAGGCCAGTGCATTTTTAATACCCAGCGCAGACAGCTTAATGGCTACTTCGGTAACCTGTAAGGCTTCCCGCACCATCTGATCGGCTGCTTCGCCTCCGTTGTTCATCTTGTTTCACCTCATTTCGTTCTTCCTGTGCGGCAAGTTCTGCTTGCCGTAGTTTTTCCTGCACCTCGGCAGCATCTGTTTCGATGTCGGAACAGATGTAAACCTTATGGCGCAGGGCTTTCATTTGCTGGGTCAGTGATTTGATTTTTTCTTCCCGCGCGGCACGTTCCGGCTCACGTTTTTGGCGATACAGAACTTTGCGCTGGCGGGCAAGCTGTTGGATTTGGACTTCTGCATTTTCCTTGTAGGCCAGCAGTTCATCCATAGTTTCAATATGGTTTTCCCATAGGAATTTCGTTTGCTGCTGGTATCGGCTGAACAGCAGAAAATCCTCACGCAGCAAAAAGTAGCAGCGCTTTGTGCTCTTGCCGTGGTAGGCTTTCCGCAGCAGGGCGCAGTAGTGATAGTAGCAAGCCATAAAGCCGGACACCTTGGGATACCGGCGCGGCAGCTTGCCGCGATACCGCACCCGCTGCACAGGGGGCTGTAATTCTGTGGGCTGCCATTTCGGTTTTTCCGGGGCGTTTTCCTGCCGGTATTCCTGCTGCATTTCGGTGGGCATACGGTGCAGTTTGTGGTAATACTCCCGCAGCGCTGTTTCAGAAAAGCGCGGGTCGAGCCGGTCAATGCGTATATTTCGTTGAGCGTCTTTACGGCGCACCGCCATGTGTTCCACACGCGGGCCATATTTGACCGTGTAGCCCATGTTCTGCAATTCCGTGATAAAGCCATCAAAGCTGTCGGCGGCAGCAATAGCCTGTTCCACATCTTTGCGTACCATACCACGAATGGTAGGCTTGCCGGCCTGGCCGCTTAGCCACTCGTCATAAGATTTTCCCTTGCCGTCCGTTTCGATGACGGACAGCCGATTCTCTCTGCAAAGTTCATCCGATACCTGTCGGATTCCGTGGTAGTAGGTGTCAAAGTTGTTGCGGAACATTTTTCCGTCCGCATAGGATACCGAATTGACGACTATATGATTGTGCAGGTGGCCTTTGTCCAAATGGGTGCTGACCGTACACTCAAACCGATCCGCAAGAAACCGCCGTGCAAATTCACAGCCAATCTCGTGTACTTGGTCGGGCGTGGCTTCACCGGGGCTGAAACTTTGGATGATGTGGTAGGCTAAAACTCCCTTATCTGTGGGTTGCTCCCACAATCGTTTGGTTAATTCCATGCTCATACAGGCTGTCTCCGGGTCACAATGAAAGCCTGTCACATACAGTTGATGCTCTGTCTTATCTTGGTTCTGCGTATAGGATAAGAGCCGCCTTAAATCATCATCAGCAAATTTTTCAGTTTTGTTTGGATTACTGGTATAATCCAGACATCGTTGCAGATGATGCTTTACTGCTTTGATTTTTGTATAAGCTATTGGACCCCACCTCCCTTAATGTACCTCCATATTTGCTCCATGATTTGTTTTGCAGTCAGCAAGTCGGTATTACTTACTTTTCCGCTGGCGTTGGCAATGTGGGCAAGCTGGTTTAGATTGTTGCCAAGGGCTGCAATTTGGCGTGACATTTTTATGTAGTCGGCTGTCGGACGCTCCAGAAGTGGAGCGTCCATCAACACTTTGCGCAGCACTTGCTCTTGATTTAGCCCTGTGCTTTTACTTAAATACCGCAGTCGTTCCTGCTCGTCTTGATTGAGCCGTAGGAGCTTTTTATAGGTTCTTGCTTTCATAATTCACCATCCGATGCAGGGGTTTTAGGGGTATTCCCCTAACAAGTGGGCGATGTGATATCACATTGCCGTGCTTGCTCGTACTGTGCCATAGGCACAGTACGCCGCCTGCTGAAAATCACCACGGCAGCTGCAACCCCTTTCGGGTAGCATAGCGTTCGACCCGTCTGGCTAACCGAAACATATTTACCCGGTCACGCAAACTGTACTCGGTGGCTGTGACCTGTACACCGTGCTGCATAAGCCGCTTGAAAAAAGAGTACAAGTGGCGCTCCTTGCCGCTGACCTGACGCATACGGCAGATGTAAACCCGGTCAACTTTTCCGGCCTTAATTTGCCGCAGCATATCACGGTAGCCGGGACGCAGCAGCCAGCCGCCGCGTTCGTCGATGCTCCCACCGACAATATCACAGCCGTCATGCAGCGCCTGCATTGAGCAAACTTTATAGCTGTTCATTGTGCCATCGTAGTCGCCAGGAATTCTCGCGTACACCCACGCGCGGGGTCTTTTCTGTTCGTCCATTGTTCACCGTTCCTCATAAAAACTTAGTTGTTCGCCCTCCTGCCGAAATCGTTCGTCTATCTCACGAAAAGTGCGTCGCCAACTAAAACGTTCGGTGGGTTTATTCGGCACGTCCTGTAATTCAAGCAAAAGCTGCCAGAGTTCGGGGTGGTATCTGTAGAGATGCCGCAGTTCGCTGATTGATGCGTTCGGGCAAAACCAACAACCCCCGCGTTTAGTGAAGTCATACAGCGGGGACAGCAGCCCCTCAGCTGCGCACATAGACCTCGCTTCTGGTTCGGCCACATGGTACTTGTCCAGCAAAGAAATCTGACCGGGCTTTAATCGTGCCAGTCGCTTGGGTTCATCTGCGGCGATGCCGATGTACTGCACCGTGTCCGGGGGCAATGCCTTCTGATATGCCTTGATCGGCGGCAGCTTGCAATCCCGCTGAATTGTACAGCGCCCACTCAGAGGGAATCCCGAAAGCATCCCCTTGGTTTTTCCTCGTGTGACAACATGGTAAAAGCAGGATAGATAGGTCTTTTCGGAGCGCAAAACCCGTGTCGGGATGCCGCGCTGTTCAAAATACGGGATTGCCGTTTCGTGGATAAATCGGTTGTGTTCGGGCAGCTCGCCGGATATTTCCTCGCTGAACATGACCTCGCAATACACAAGTTCGTCCAGCGGTTCACCATGCTGCAAGGCCAGCAACGCGGTGGCGATACTGTCTTTTCCGAAACTGCAACTTAAAATGTGTTTTGCCATCTTCTCTCCTATAAAAATAGGGAGGGCCACGCGGTCCTCCCTGTAAAAAAGTATATTTCATTTTCCGATTATTCCTTAGTCCTCGGTGTCCTCGTCATCATCGTCACGGGGCGCAATATCTTTGCGGCGGGCGCTCTTGTAGACCAGAACGGCCAGCCCTGCAAGAGAGATTCCCGCAATCGCCAGCAGCAACCCCAAGGGGGAGTTGTCGCCGGTTTTGGGAATAATCGGCTGTGGTGCAGGTGTTGCAGTGGGTGTAGCGGGCACGGATGTCGGCGCTGGGGTCGTGTTCGGCGTGGGCTGCGGAGTATGGTCCGGGGTCGGCGTGTTGTCGGGGGTAGGTGTCGGTGTGTCCTCGCGGGCATCTTTCATTACCACGGTCTGAATCTCGCCGGTGGGCAGAACGGTAAAGTCGATGCTTTCTGCAACCTTGTAGCCGTTGGGTGCGGTGATTTCCGTCAGTGTATAATCTCCTGCGGGCATCTTTTCCACATAATGCGGTTCGTTTGTGGAAATCCAACGGTCAATCTCCTTGCCGTCCTTGTCCTTGATAACCAGTTCTGCGCCGGGAAGTTCTTCCTTGGTGGTAAGGTCTTTCTTGGAAATCTGCACCTTGGTAATATCATCCTGCATAATAACGGTCGCATCGTCCAGCAGTTTCCAATCATCCCACTTCCAGAACAAAATGTTCTTGGTGGTCAGATAGTAAACTTCGCACTCCTCCAGATGATTGCCGTCCTCATCGGATTTCTGAATCAGGCGGAAAGTAATATCATTGGCCAGTGCGTACCCATCAGCGGCGCGGATCTCCGTCAGTGTGTAAGATTCACCGAAATGCAGCCCGGTCACGCGATGCGGCTCATCGGTGGACACCCATGTGGTTACGGTATTGCCGTCCGTATCCTTGATAGCAAGGGTGGCGCCGGGCAGTTCCTCATCGTTGGTAAGGTCACGTTTGCTTACCCACATTTCCGTAGGCTTGTTGGCACAGGTGTTATCCAGCACCATAATAGCTTGTCCATCATAGGTGAAAGTGACTTCCATCGGCTCCTCGTTGACGTAATAGCCGAGAGGGGCGCGGAGTTCCTTGACGATGTAATTACCGCTGTTGGTGGTGGCGTCCTTGCGGATGCTGCTGCCGTAATACTCGCCGCGAATAGGAATATCGCAGTCAAAATAGGTGTAGCCGTCTGCGCCAGTTTCGGGGCTGGTGGCGACCAGTTCGCCCGCTGCAAACAGCAGTTTTCCGTCCACACTGTAAATATCGTCGGCAGCGTACAGGTTGAATACCGCACCCGCAAGGTATTTGCCGGTTTCGCGGTCAACTTTGTAAACACCTACTTTGGCCTTTTCGCGGTCATTGTAGAATTTTAAGGTCTGCTGCTCGGTGAAATCTGCGTTGGCATCCTTGCTGCGCACGACCTCAAAACTCTGGGAAGATGCAGCGCCGTCAACCTTCGCAATGCTCGTGGCCATAACCACATCGTTCAGTTCGTTATCCCATGCAAAGGTGACATTATAGCTTTCAGTGGTGCCGATATAGCCGTAAGGCGGCTTGGTTTCCTCAATGTGGTAGCTGCCCAGCGGCAGGGTCACACTGACTTCGCCAATCGTGCCGTCATGGATTACGGACAGGAAATCGTAGGTGGCCTTGGTGCGGGCAGGGGCAAAGACGGCAATGTCTGCGCTGCCGTCGCCGGTGGTGACTACGGCGACCACATCACCCTTGGCATACCAGAGCGTGCGGTTGCCATAATTGTCGGTCTGCCGATCCTGCGTATAAATATCCTCGGCGGCGGTGATGGTGTATTCCGCACCGGCCAGCGGGCGGGTTTCATACACAAAATTGCCGTCCTCGGCCTCGCCGGTCATCCACGGGTCAAGTGCGCCAACTTCTGTTTTCCAGCCAGCTAAGACCTCGCCTGTTTTGCGGATCGTCAATTTGCCCAGCGTCTCATGGTTAGAGTAGTTTTCACCAATCACAAGGGTATCCATGCCGTTCTCGTTTTTATCGCCGGTGGCTGCATAAATGCGGTCTGTGGTGATTTCAAAATCCACATAGTAGATGCCATCTGCATCGTCGGTCAAAATGCCGTTTTCATATCCGGCAGAATCCAGCCATTCGTTGTAGAATCCGTTCGGGCCGGTGACTTCCACAATGCGATATTTACCCAGCGGCAATTTTTCAGGCAGCGTCAAGATGCCCTCGCTGTTGGTGTAGAAAGTGTCTACATCTTTTGTCAGATGGCCGTTGACGGTATCGGTCATCGTGACGAGTTTCGGGTTGCCGTTGCTGTCATAACGGTAATGCCCCTGCTCGTCCAGCCAATAGATTTGGAAAGCGGTGTCGGGCAGCAGTACCGGTTTGCCGGTTTCCTCGTCAACTTTGGTGATGCGGAGATAAACTTCGATTTCCTCGTCCAGTACGGTGAATTTCTGATAACTGTCAGAGCCTGTCATTACGCTGTCCTTGGGGGTGGCCATAGCGCCCCACGGGTTGTTATCCTGTTCGGGGTCAACGGTGACAATAAAAGGCTCAGCTTGGAACAGGTCGTGCGGTACGGTGGTTTCCACGACCAGATAAGTGCCATAGGGCAAGCCCTGCACACGAATATTCCCGGTGTCATTGCTGAAAATCTCGGCAAGCTGGTATTCGTTGGCGCTGCCGGTGGGCTGCCAGCCATCGCCCTTACCGTTCTTGTTTTCTCCTGCGGCAGTCAACGTTTTGTTGTACGCGGCAATTTCGTCAGCGTTGACCTCATAGGTCTTTGCGATGGCCTGCGTTTCCGCAGAAAAATCCCACTTCGGATGCTCGTTATCGTAGGTCTTATCAATGTAGGCATCCAAAATGCTTTGCAGGGTGTAGCTGCCGCTGCGGGTCTGCACAAACTGCTTCAGTTTGGACAGGTCGGACACAAGGAAGAATGTAAAGCCCGCACCCTCCAGTTCCAGTCCGTTGCTTTGGCCGCTGGAGGATACGATTTTGCTGATTTCTACATTGCCTTTTGCCGCTTGGTCTTGGCTCTCGGCCAGCGCGTTGTCTGCATGGATATGGTAGTTGGCGCTGTAACTGGTCTTGTCGATTTGTTCACCGGCTGCCTGTCGATTGTCGGCAAAGGAGGTCTTTTCTACATACCAACCCTCATCAGAATAGGCTGGCGCGATGTAGTAGTTATGCTCATCGACAAGATAGCCGTCTGCAAAGGACAGGTAATAGGCATCGTAAGTCCAAGAGCCATCCAACGCTTTACCTTTAGAGACTGTAGAAAACTGGTTCTTGTACACCCAATCCGTGTACTGCCCGCTGCCGTTCTTGGCAAGCGCGGCGGTCTGCCCGGTGGCTGCCTTGGTGCGGCTGTCCACGGTGGGATAGGTGCCGGAAACAGCAAGAGCGCCGTCACGCAGCGGGATAACCACGCCGGTGGAGCGCTCTACGACATAATATTTGCCGAGATACAAATTGCTGAAGCACAGCCAGCCGTTCTCGATTTTAGCGCTGGCTACAAGGTGGTCTTTCTTCAGAACGGGTAAATAATCAGATACCCACTGCCCGCTGTTGTCGCGGATTGTGGTATGCCAGATGGGATTGCCGTCTGTATCCACAATTTTGGAGTAGTCCACCACGCCGGTCACGCCATCGGGGTGCGTAATATCTTCGGCGGCGTAAAGGTCGTACACCGCGCCGTCCAATGTGGCGTTACCGTGATTCTGCACATACCGAACTGCGTCCAAATCAACTTTGGAAATACTGATTTCGCCCAAGGTGCGGTCATTTTTCATAACGCCGTCTGTGGGCGCAACGGTATAGTTGTCCTCATTGGCGGCTTTGCCGCTATTGTCGGTGTTATACGTGCGGCTGGGGTCCTTGGCAGTGTCGTAGATGGTAACGGTGGTTTCCACGCCCGTACTGGTGACAAGTTTGGTGCCGCCTTTGTCGGTAGCGGCAATGTCGGCATTATAGTCAGCGTTGTCCAGCCAGATTACAGAATTGTCGCTGTCCTCGGTGATTTCGATATAGTAACCGCGCTTGCCCAGCGGAGTGTTGGCGATGCCGGGATGATTGATGTCTGTCCAATCGCCAAAATAACCTGTGGGCGCTTTGCTTTCCACGATGATAAACTTGCCCGTATTACGCTGGGTGTAGTAAAGGGTATGCCGCATGGAATCCGTGGTCGCATAAGCTGCACTGTTGATGACCGCATAAGTGCCATCGCCTTGGCGCTGCACACTGTAAGTGTTGTAACCGCCGGTGGGCTGGTATTTGCCTGTTACAGTATCCCACTGGAAAATCTCATATTGCGCGTCGGCAGCAATCTGATTGCCGGTTTCGCTGTCGGTTTTCTTGATGTTGACCTGCAAGGACCATTCATCGTTTTTCATCAGATAGGCATTGTTGGAATTGGCCGGTACAGAAATAGTCTGTTTGCTGCCGTTGCTGCCCCAATACATTTCAAAACCGTATGGAACACCCACTTCCTCATAGCGGAATTTGACGTTCGCCAGTTCTGCCTTTGCAGATGCAACCGCATTGTCCACCATGCGCTGGGCCTCGCCCTGCAACTCGGCAATCGCAGCATCGCGGGCGCTGTCGGCGGCTGCATCGGCTTCGTCCTGCGTGGTGTAGGGGCCTACTCGTCCGTTGCGGCTGTCGGTGGTTTTGCTTACGGAGTAGTGCAGCGTCCAGCTTGCAGATGCAGCACCGCCATTGTTTTGAAAATTGTCATCGTTGGTATGGCCAGCAGTGGTGACGGTCTGTTTATCTGCGGGAGAAATATTCCATGTGCCGCCGTCAATAGTACCGCTTTTGGTGATGGGTTCAATCTCGATGGTCGCGCCGTCCACTTTCTCGGTGGTTTTAAGCTGCACCTTGTTGGTGATGATACCGTAGTCAAAATCAAAGCTGCCGCTTGCGGTCTGCGCAGGGGCTTCCCAGTTGGCGTAAATTTCCTGCACGATGGGTTTGGGGTTCGGTTCGTCATCGGAGATTTCGGGGCCAATCACAGCCACAGTCTGCCAGCCCGCGCGGCCCGGCTGATAAATATAGGTATAGTAGCCGCGGGCGGATGCGTAAGCGTCTGTGCCCTCCAACAGCGTCTGCGCGGATCCAATAAGAATTTTGGCGGCAGTGCTGTCAGGATAATTCTCGATAATCTGCATCTGCGCATCTGTATAGATCGTGCGGCAGGAATCCAGCAAACTCGGCGCTTCTGCGGAGAGCGCAACCGGAGGGAGCTCCTGCATACCGAGCGAAAGCTGGGTTAAACCGCCCCAGATTCTGTACTGGTTGCCATAGTGGTCGCCGGGTACATACTGGTCTGCGCCAACCATAGAAGTATTGACATAAGTGTACGTTGGACAGTTCTTGGGCTGGCCGTCTGCGCCGGGGGTGCAGCAGTAGGCGGGTTCGCCGTTGAACCAGATCAGCCAAGTGCCGTTGACTTTGGCAACCTTGGTGATCTTGCCACTTGTCACTGCAGGGGTGGGGCGCTCGGCGAGGGCAGTGATTTCACTGTCGGGGAAAGGATACTCGGCTGTGGCATTGCGGTCGATGGTCACATTCAATGTCTTGGTCAAACTGCTGCCGTCCGGCGCAGTATAAACCAACTGCGCGGTAAAATCCGTATCTGCCTGTACATACACACCAAGCACAGCAGCGGAGGTTTCGCTGTATTCATTGTGCAGCAGGCTTTCTGTGTTTTCAACGGGTGCGCCGTAATAGTCCAGCAGGGTCACACCATCCGGCAAAACCAGATCAAGGGCGCTGCCATCGGCGGGGTACTCCACCTGTGCCATAATAGGAGCAATGGCATAGTCTGCGCCGTCCAGCAGGGGCGTGGCCATGGTAAGACCGTCATTGTCCAGTGCAGCGGCGGTCAGATAGCTGCCGCTGGTTTCTTCCAGTTGGCTTTCGGGCCACTCGGAAATGCCGATTTTAGTTTCACCAGTGGCAACCGGCAAACCCTCGCTGCCGATATAGGAGCCGATGGGTGCATCGGGCAAGTCGGTGTACAGTTCCGCACCGACAACGGCAGCAGAGATTTCTTCTTCAGCGGGCTGCTCTTCTGCCGTTTCCGGGGTGGCTTCGGTTACATCCTCGCCGGGGTCGGGGCTGCTCTCGTCGGTCTGGCCGTTGTCTGTTTCAGACGGCTCGGTCTGCTGCTCCATCTGCGCGGTTTCCTCGGTGGGCTGCGGTGTGGGTTCCTCCGCAAACGCTGCACCGGGCAGCATGGAGCAGAGCATTACCGCCGCCGCAAACAGAGCGGTAACGCGATGCTTCAATTTATAATGTGTTTCTTTCATTGTGAAATCCTTTCAAAACAGAGATTTTTTCACGAAAAAAAGCGCCTGCAAAATGCAGACGCTGCGGTTATCTTTCGGGGGTATCCTGAGCGGGCTGGACTTTGGCTTTTTCAAATTTTCGCACTTGGTTTACAAAACCGTCCAATAGGCAGGTATGCGCTTGTAGGTCAGCGTAGTAACAGGAACGGTCAAATCCACGGCGATCCATATCTTTGATCGTGCGAATGGAATCTGCCCATTCTCTATTTGTGCGAGAAATACGACCATCTCCATCACGGGTTTGAATGGTCGCTGCCAACACATATTTTGTGCGCTCCAAACCATATTCCGCCACTACCTGTTCAACAGCGCCAGCGCCCAGCCGCATACCATCAAAGCGCTGTGCAAGCGCTGCGTCAATCTCGTCCCGACACCTTTCATTCAAGTGGCAAGACGCATGGTACTGCTGCAATTCGCCGTGTTCGCGGGCATAAGTGACGGACTGTCGATATACTTTGGGTGGGTTCTGCTGCTGCTCCTTTTTCAGCAAGTCATCTGCACGGTCTTCCACGCACTGAGCCACAATGCTCATATAATCGGTTTCCAGCTTGGAAAAATCCTTATACACATCCGCCAGCGGCGCGGGAGATTTCAGCAGCGCCCGCACCTGTGCAGGGGTGAGGTTCATTTCTTCCGTTGCAAGAATAATGTCCTCACGGACGCTGTACTCGTAGGCGTGGTGTAGAATTTCTTCTGGCGGCTGTGCGGTCAGCCATAGGCAATAGGCGCTCTGCTCCACCCGCATTTTTTCGCAGAGCTGCTCCTGCGGGGTCATTCGGCATCCTCAAAAACAAGGGAATTGCTTTCAAGAATATATTCCCAAAAGAAGCGTTTACCGTTCATATCCGCAGCATCATAGCAGAATGTGATAAGCGCCGGGAACATGGCTGCCGCTGCATCTTCGGAAACATTCAGCTTCTTCCCCGTGGCTGTGCAGTGGTTCAGATATTCCACCAGTTCGCCCAGCGTGGCCGCACTGCTTTCTTTCAAAATCGGTGTGCACTCTTCCGGCCACTCCTGTTTGTCCAGCGGCAACGCCAGCATTTCCTCGCTGATTGGGGCGCTGACTTCAATTTCTGTGTCTGGGCGCTGGCTGAAACCGTCCAGCACTTCAAGACAGCCTACGGTTTCTGCTTTTTCGAGCAGCGCAGCGGCCAAAACTTCAATAATATCATCGTAAGACATAACGTCCTCCTAAAAAGAAAAGCGCCCACAAAAGTGAGCGCTTGGGTAAAATATTCGGTTATGAGAACATCGGCAAACTTCCGTTTGCTGCATCTGTTTTCAGAATGGTGATCCAGTTGCTTTTGCCGTAGAGAAACCGCACGATATGCACCGTTTGCGTGGCATCGTCCACCGTATAGAACGCAAGGTAGTTCATAACGATGGTGAAACGGATTCCCCACAAGGAAAGCAGTTTGTCGGAAACGACTTCAAATTTGTGCGGAAATTCTGCCAGTGCTCCGATTTTTTCGTCGGCCACATCCAACAGCTTGTCGGCGGCAGTTGGATTTTTCAGTACAAGGTCGATATAGTCGTAGGCGTTCGCCATATCGCGCTCTGCAGCTTGGGTGACATGAATGTTGTATTTCATCTGCGCTCCCTGCGGTGGCGCAAATCAGCCATAACATCGGCAAAGGGGCGCGTGTTCCCGGCTTCCACATCGGCAAGGCCCTCTTGCAGCTTGCTGTACAGTTCAATGCGGCCCGCCATTTCCTCATAGGTTTCCATGCTCATAACGGCAAGGTCGCCCTTACCGTTTTTGGTAATAAAGACCGGCTCGTTGTAGGCATGGCAGTAAGAGGAAATGTCATTGTAGTTGTTTCTCAAATCTGCGCTGGAACGAATGTTCGGCATAGATAGCACCTCTCTTTCATACAGAAATTATATCATAATTTGTGTATGAAAACAAGTAGGAGTTTTAGTTGAATGTGACAGTCCAGTAGGTATACTGCCCCTCGGCGGTGGAGCAAAACCAACAGGCCACACCCATGCTTGTAAAGCTGGCGTTGGTGATGTTGGCATAGTGGGCAGGACTGTTCTGCCAATAGCTGCATACGCTGCTGGCCGAGCCGATAGGACCGGCTGCGCAGATTTCGCTGCGGGTGGTCATGCCGCTGTGGTCGAACGCACCGCCCGCGACAAAGCTCTCGCAGCGGGCATCTGCCGCCGCGCTCAGCCCGCCGTCCATTGCCAGCGGGGAAAGTCCCGCCGCCGCACGGATGGCGTTGATGTTCTCCTGCACGGCCCAGTATGCGCTGTCGCTGCTGTCGATGCTCCACCATTGCTCCGTACCGGCTGCAAGGTCGAACGGCACCGCACCATAACTCATACTAACCTGTGCCGGAGTGGCGGCTACGGTTTCCTCCACCGGGGCTTGCGTGGGTTCTGCGGTGGGGACTGCCGTAGGCTCTGCTGTCGGCGCGGGCGTGGGGGCCTGTGTCGGTTCGGGTGTCGGCGCAGGGGTTGCAGTCTGCGCAGGTTCGGCGGTTGCAGCAGCTTCCACCGGCTGCGCAGTTTCTTCGGTGGCCGGTGAGATTTCCACCAGTGCAGCCGGTTCAGCCGCAAGAGTTTCATCCGCTGCCGCTGCACACCCGGACAGCGCCAATACTATGCCCAATGCAACAATAGATTTTTTCATAAAAACTACTCCTTTCATCCTTGGGGTGGTCGCGTATACGATTGGTCTTTCTGCCTTTAATCATAAAATTTATCGTTCCTCCTGTCCACGCTGTCGATTGTCGGTCTGACACTGTTGTTCCGGCTCGGTGTCGGTCACAATGTCTTTGTCGTTCATGTTCAGCAGTCCCTCCAGCACCGCAAGACGCTTACTCTTTTCAGTCAGTTCTGTTGCCTGTGGAAATGGCCGCTTGACTTCTTCCTCGGCGCTGGCAAGCTGCTGTTCCAACTGGATTTGCATATTGCGGGTCTTTTCAATGATCGGTTCAATACCATTTGCCAAATTGGAAAGGCGTGTCAGATTGCCTAGCACATCAGCTCCCAGCTGAGTGCTATATGTACCAGAGCCAGCCAATCTTGCATGGTATTCGTTGCCAAAAGGCAGATGTTGGATTTGCAGTTCCATACCCTTGAAATACCCGATAGGTACGGGCTTTTCGCTATTCAGTGCCAAGCCCAGCAGACCTAACAGGGCTTTCCCCGCAGGTTCTTTTTCGTAGTAAACTTTCTTTTCCAACTGGATACAGAAAACATCTTTGCCGTCCGCATCCACTACGGAATGTTCCTTTACGGTTACGGCATCTACTGTGGCATTTTCAATCTGTTCTTTGCATTTTCGGATTTCAGCCGGGAAACCGATGGCAATTTTGTTCTCCAGTTCATAACGCTGGCTGTCATGGGCAGCTTTCAGTGTTTTAAGACGGGTCAACTGCACGTCCAAGTCCATCTTTTCCTTGATAAGTGGATTGCCAGCCGCCAATGCCTTTACCTCGGCGTAGGACAGTGCAGCCTCGTCCATATCATTGCAGCTGCGAGCCGGAGATTTTGAGGTCATAATCTGTCCGATGAATTTTTGCTTATTTTCGATAAGCTGCCATGAGTAGGCATCAAATGTTCCCTCCGTTACATAACGGAAAACATAGATCTCCTTATTTTCATTGCCCTGTCGTAATATTCTGCCCTCACGCTGCTCAATATCAGATGGCCGCCACGGTACATCCAGATGGTGCAGCGCCACAAGGCGCTGTTGCACATTGGTGCCCGCTCCCATTTTGGCCGTGCTGCCCATCAGAACGCGAACTGCGCCGCTGCGAACTTTTCCGAAAAGTTCCGTCTTGCGGGCATCGGTGTTCGCTTCATGGATGAAGGCAATTTCTGTTTCGGGGATTCCGCGCTCGATCAGCTTTGCTTTCATGTCATCGTAGACATTGAAAACGCCCGCCTTGGGCGTGGACAGATCGCAGAAAACAAGCTGCGCACTGCGTTTGGGCATGGTCTGCTCCCATATCTCAAAAATTTTGCCCACACAGATATTGACCTTGCTGTCAGGATCATCGGGCAAGTTGGGGTCGATCAAGCGCTGATCCAGCGCCAACTTGCGTCCGTCGTTGGTGATTTTCAGCATATTGTCCTCATAGGGCTTTACCATTTTATTGCGGATTTTGTCGGCCCGTTCGCCCAATTCCGCTACCATCTGTTTTTGTATTTCAGAGGGCTTTAGCTGGATGTTGGTCGGCTTGCCGCCCACAAGAGCAGGGACAGGTAATTTCAGCATATCTGCTGTTTGAATATCGGCGCATTCTTTGAACATTGCCATAAGTTCTGGCAGATTGAAAAAACGAGCAAAGCGTGTTTTTGTGCGGTAGCCGGTTCCCTCCGGCGCAAGTTCGATGGCTGTGACGGTTTCGCCAAAGGTGGCCGCCCAACTGTCAAAGTTTGCAAGGCCGTTGCGTTCCAAGGTGTACTGCTGCAAATAGCGCTGCATGGTATACAGCTCGGTCATACTGTTGGAAATGGGGGTGCCTGTGGCAAACGTTACGCCGCGTGCTCCGGTGATTTCATCAAGGTACTGGCACTTCATAAACAGGTCGCTGGCCTTTTGGCTCTCGGTGGTGCTGATACCCGCGATGTTGTGCATCTTAGTAACGGTCATGAGGTTCTTGAAATTGTGTGCTTCATCGACCATGAGGGAGTCTGCGCCCAGTTCCTCAAAAGTCACCACATCATCCCGCTTCGGGGCGTCCAGCAAATTTGACAGCTTGGTTTTCAACTGCTTTTTCTTACTTTCCAACTGCTTGACGGTCAGACGGCTGTCGCTGTTGTCCATGCTCTCCAACTGCATTTCCAGTTCGTCAATTTGCTTGCGGATAAACTCGGCTTTTCTGGCATCGGAAAGTGGAATCTTTTCAAACTGGCTGTGACCGATTACCACAATGTCATAGTTGCCGGTGGCGATTTTGGCACAAAACCGTTTACGGTTTGACTTTTCAAAATCGCGCTGCGTTGTCACCAAAATGTTTGCATTGGGGTATAGCTTCAGCGCTTCACTGGCAAATTGGCCTGTCAGATGATTTGGCACGGCAACAAGCGTTTTACTGCACAGGCCCAGCCGCTTTTTCTCCATCGCGGCGGCGACCATCTCATAGGTCTTACCTGCGCCGACAGTGTGCGCCAGCAGTGTGTTGTGCCCGTACAAAATATGTGCAATGGCATTGCGCTGGTGGGGCCGCAGCGCGATTTCCGGGTTCATGCCGAAAAACTGGATGTGGCTGCCGTCGTACTCACGGGGGCGAATGCAGTTGAACTTTTCATTGTACAGCGCCACCAAACTTTCCCGGCGTTCACGGTCCTTGAAAATCCAGTCTTTAAAAGCATCTTCTATCATCCGCTGCTTGGCCTGTGCTTCTTCGGTGGCAGGACCATTGAGTTTATGCTGCTCCTTGCCGTTTTCGTCATAGACTGTATCGTAAATTTTGGTGGCCCGCAGGTTGAGTGCGTTCTCCAACAAATGATAGCCGTTGATACGTTTTGTGCCGTAGGTGTTCGTGACGCGGATATTATCGTTGCCATGGCTCTTGTTGGAAATATACCAGTTATTCAGGTATTCATTGTAACGGACAGCTATTTTCTGTTCGCGGTAGGTTGACTGAAAAAGTTCATCGGCAAACTGCTTGATGATTTCCGGCCCGATCCATGTGACACCCAACCGGACCGTTATCTCGCCCGCCGTCAAGTCCTTGGGCTGCACCTGCTCCAGCGCTTCTACATTGATGCGGAACGCTGGGTCTTGGTCGGCTGCAACATGAGCAATACGCAGCTTTTCGCGCACATTGCCGGATAAATACTCGTCCGCCATAAGGTAAACAGGGCTGCCGTCCTCCTGTTTGCGGAAAGGCTCTACAAAAATAACGCCCGCCAGTTCCTTGGCAAGCGTCGCTTCATCTTTCCCGGTAAGGTGCATCATGTAAGGCATATCGACCTTGGCACGTTCCCCGATGCTCAGTGCCAGAGCGTCCGATGCCGTGTCGGCGTGGTCGGGTATCTGTGCAGAGCGAATAGTTCTCTTGGTGAACATATCCGACTTGCTGATAAAGTTTCCTTTTTCATCGACATTTTCCAGTGAACACAGCAAATAGTAGCTGCTGTCATCCCGGAAAGACAACTCCGCGCTGCGGCTGTTGATTAGGCCGTGCTTGGCGCGGAAGGCATCATACTGGCGGTTAAGCTGGGCTTGCAGACGGTGGATTTCCTCGTCCGACAAGTCCTGCAACTGCGCATCGATCAGAGCGCGGGTGGTATCGCGCAGTTCCACCAGTTTGCGGATACGCTCGGCAGAGGCTGCGTTGGGATTACATTCCCGCATGACTGCGCCTTCGCGGTAATAGATTTTATCGTCCTTTACCGTGTAGCTGAAATTACGCACAAAGGGATCGGCATCAATGTACTTGGTGTCCTCGCCGCTTTCCTCCTGTATGGGAATTTCGGCTTTTGTCAGCGTGGCGGTCAGATGCTGCATAGCAGTGTCGATTTGCGTTTCCAACAACGGCTTTCCGAAACGATCCACCGCATCGGGGTCTATTGGCTGGCAGGTGGGAGTCGGGCCATACGGACCGGCGACTATCTCCATCTTGCCGCAAATCATATCAGGGTGCTCCACAAAGTAGCGGTTCATGGTGATGCCGTTGGCATCTTCTGCAAGGTGCAGCCAAGGCTCGTCCTGCTGGCGCAGTGTGTCACGCTTTTGCAGGAAAATTACATCCGTCATGATTTTAGTTCCGCTGCCCTTGAACGCATTGTTGGGCAAGCGCACCGCGCCGATCAGGTCACAGCGCTCAGCAATGTACTTGCGGGCGCGGTCATCCTTTTTGTCCAATGTGCCGCTGGAGGTGATGAACGCCATGATGCCGCCGGTGCGCAGCTTGTCGATGCTCTTGGCAAAGAAATAGTCGTGGATGGGAAAATGCAGCCGGTTATACTGCGGGTCATTGACTTGAAAATTGCCGAAAGGGACATTGCCAATAACGCAGTCAAAATAGTTGTCGGGGAGAAGCGCATTTTCATAGCCGGTTACTTGGATATTGGCCTTTTGATATAGCTGCTTGGAGATGCGGCCTGTGATGCTGTCCAATTCTACGCCGTAGAATTTGGCATCACTGCTGCCAAAATGTCCGTGTGCGAGAAATGCGCCTGTGCCCATGCTGGGTTCTAGGATTTTTCCGCCCTTTACGCCGAAGCGCTCCAGTGCACGGTAGATGGGGTGGATAACGGTGGCAGGGGTATAAAACGCCGTCAGGGTGCTGCTGCGGGCAGCTTCGTATTCGGATTCAGACAATGCTGCTTTCAGCTGGCTGTACTCGTTCGACCATGTACTTTTGTTCGGGTCGAACGCATCCGAAAGCCCGCCCCAGCCCGTGTACTGTGCTAAAATTTTCTGCTCATCCTCAAAAGCAGGGCTGCCGCCGTTCGCTACGCGCTGCTCAATTTCTTTCAGCTTTTGGATGGCGGCAATGTTGGCTGCAAATTTTTCGCGCGATGCTGTCGGCAGGTTGTCCAGATAGGGGGCTTCATAGGTAATGGGTTCGCGGTGGTAAGGTTCATCTTCTGCCGAAAGCCGTTCTGCGTCCGCCATAACCTGCGCCACAAAGGGGCTGGGTTCTTCGATGACTTCGCCCACGATGGGTTCAGCAGTTTCTTCCGGCTGCTCTTGGCGGCTTGGAACTTCCGGGGCGGATAGTGCTGCATTTTTGGGGTTGGCAGCAAGCAGCCGCGCAAACTCCTCGTGGCTGACGGCACGGCCTACCAGCGGGAAACTTTCATCCCGCAGATGAATGTTTTCCCTGCCGATTTCCTCCACGGTAAAGGGTCTGGCATCTTCCAGATAAACCGTGCTGCCGATAGTTACAGGTGATTTTTCAACTTTTCTTGTAGTCGGATGATGCTTTTCAAACTCTGCTTCGGCGGTATTGATAAAATCCGAGAAAGCGCTGTTTTCAATGCCCTGCGCAGCAAGCTCGTGGTTATCGTGAAAGTAATCGATATGGACAATGTTACCGTCAACCTCATAGCGGATTTCATTCCGCAGAAGATTGGCATACACTTGGATTTCGTGCTCATCGTCCTCGGTGGTAGAGTAAGCAAACTCCACGCGGGTCAAGTCGGAGAAATTCGGCTCGCTTAGCCCCTCATTCTCACAGAAATCCGTGATGGCGTGTTTTGCATGATCGAGGGCGGCATCGTTCGCTGCGCGGGCGGCTTGCTGTTCTGCTGCCCATGCCTGATAGGGGGCTTTTTCGGCATCGGTCAGATACTGGTCGTTGTAAACCAAAAGCCGCAGGCGCTGGGCAACCTCTTTCCACTTCAAAACGCGGCGATACTCGCCGTCCTCTGTACGTCGGGTGATTTCAAGATTTTTGCCCATGTGGTCAAGAAAGCCGTGCCCACCATCACGGAAGATCCATGTGCCGCCGCCGATGCCGTATTCCTTTTTCAGCCAGCGGGCTTGATCTTCCTCGATAGGAAGTACCTGTGCAGAGAGATATTGCTGAATACGGAATTTGCCATCTTCAAACCCGCTGCCTCTGCACAGCACATCGGTAATGTCCTGCTCCGTAATGTACTTGCCGGATGCGTCAATGATGGGCTTGTTCCACTTTTTGGCTTCTGCCGCAAGGTCGATGCTTTTTGCTTGCTGCTCATGGCTCGGCAGCCCTGCCTTTTCAGAATCTTCGGGAGTAAGAGTAAGCTGCTCCATCTGCTGCTGCACGGGTGTAGCCTTGATGGGAACCATCAGCCGCCCTTGCTCGATAAGGTCAGCAATCTTTGCGGCAACAGCATCCCATGTCAGATTGACCTGCGCTGTTTTGGTAAGATAGTTGCCCTCCCAAAGTTCAAGGTACATATCATGCCGGATAAAACCCACGGTATGGTCATCCACGAACAAATATGTATAAATTTGCTTGTAACAGTGCTTGCAAAAGGCGCTGCGCTCGGCAAGGTCGGGATGCTCATTGAAATATTCCAGAATAGCCGCATTGTCGGCACGGCTGGAGGATTCTTTCGCCAGCAAGCCTAGAATCAGTTCATCGCTCAGCGGCGGCAAATCAGAAATGGGTACAGAAAAAGCGGAGGGCGTGGTATCGCTCTCCGCTTGGGGTTCTTGTGTTACAGGCTGTAAATCTGCTGCATCGCCAGTTCCTCGGCTTGGCTCTGCAAGGCGTTCATCCACTGCGTCCAGCCCATCGGGTCTGTCTGCCGGTTCGGGGCGGTGCTGTGCTGCATCAGCGTCTGCATCGTCTGCTCGATTTGCCGGTGTACTGCGTTGTCCATCTCCGCCAGATGCGGGTACAGCGTTCCCTCCAGCAGCATCTCGTCGAACACCATCGGCGCGTTCTCCAGCAGGAATTTCCGCCGCAGGCTGCCGTACTTGCCGATCTCCGGCATCGGCGGCTCGTTCAGCGTCAGCGCCGGGATTTGGTAGCCGTTCACCATCATGTACTCCATTGTTGACCTCCTTGTCATCGGTAGTTTTCTCTTGCTTGCCTCCATAATAGCGGACTTTTTCGGCGCGTGCAACACTGTCGATTTCTCTCGTGATGCTTCCGATCTGCTGCATGAGAGGCCGTGCCGCCTGTTGGCAAGCGCTGCCCAAACACAGAGTGATGCGGTTTGTATCAAACTGGTTCACGGACTCAAGGGCAGGCAGGTCCAGCCGCGCAGTATCCACGCCGCACCGCAGCGCGGCCATATACAGACAGCTTTGGGTGATAAGCTGTAAAAATAGCTGCCGCTGTTCGTCCGGCTTGGCCCACTGTAAGCTGCTGCCGTCTATGGCTTTTCCCAGTGCGGTTGTGAACATGGCGCTGCGCTGGGCAACGCAGGATGTGGAGAGCATGAGGAGGGCGCTCTGGATGCTGTCGGCGTGATTATCCGCTACGATTTTATCCCAAACAGGCCGCCAGTTCTGGTCTGTAATGACCCACGGCAGCGCTTCGGGAATCTCTGCGCGGGGGATGGTATCGGAAATGTCAAACAGATACCGCAGCCGGGAAGAATTGGCGCGAGTGTCAAATACCGCGATACCGTGTGCGCCGCGCTTGACCCAGCGGCCCGCATTATTATTCCAGTAAGCTATGTCGGCCACGGCTGTGGCGGTGGGGCTTTGCTCGTGAATCAAAAGCTGGTTCGGGAAACTATAATTATAAGCAATGGCCGCTGTCCGCAAAAATGCTTTCCAACGGTCGCTGCTCTCCGTGACGGCCTGCAGTTGCTTTTTGGCAAGCGCACGGACATTTTCGTATTTTGCCATAGGCTGCTCCTTATCGCTCGTGCTGTTCTGCTTTTGACGGTGTGGCATTTTCAAGTTCCGGCAACAAGTTATCTACCTGCTTATACCCAATCGGCTGAACATAAAAAGCGTGTGTCTCGTTATCTTTGTGTGTCACAATAATATCGCTGACAGAGACGGAACGCATAGTTTTGGCGTTTGGACGGTCATCCCGATTATGCCGTGAATAAATGCTGTCCAGCGTTTCCCAACGCTCCATCTGCCCCTTGTACACGAGTTCGTAGTCCTTTGCTCCGGCAGCGAGCCTCGCAGGAGAATACTCCATAAAAACAAGGTCTCGCCTGTTAGTTTGATAGATTTCATAAGGGATTTGCACTCGCTTTTCGCTGCGAAATCCCCACGGAAAATAGGTATCTGAATCAAATTGGAGTGGCTCATCCAGTTCATCTGAGAATACAACCGGTGTCACTGGCCGCCCACAATCCAAGGAATCCAGAATTTCATCCTTGAATATTTCCACGCTTTTGTAAGGAACGATTTCACCGATCATCCCGCCTGCACCGAGATATTCGATGTAGCCGACTACTTTATCTGTCTTTTCTTCCATTATCTTTCCAACCTTTCCCAAAAAGATAGTTTGTTCCCGTAGCGTTCATCCTGCGGGCGTACCTTTGCGGCGGGCAGTTCACCGCTTGCCATATCTTCGACTTGCGGTAGAAAAAGTAGACGGCTGTATCGGTCTGCCTGGTCTTTGGATAGGCCCACGACTTTATCACCATTTAGCCCGCAGATGAGAAATCGCCCGCGCACGGTAATTCCCTCGTCATTGACCTGCCTGTTATATTTCAGCCGGCTTTGGGCTTTGCTGCATATCAGCCCGATGCGAGGTGTGCCAAACGGTTTTAGAATTTGGCTTTCACCCTCGATTACCTCGGAAACCGCAGTCGCCGCACTGGAAAAACCCGCTTGATAAGGGCAGTAGCTGGGTTCAACAACTAATAATCTCGTCATCGGTGTCCCCCCTCATCTGCTGCCGTGCTGGTGGGCGCGGGCGTAGTTTTCCAGCAGTTTTACGATAACCTGCTGCATCTGGTCGCTTGTAAAGCCTTTCGGAAAGTATCGTTCAACTTTTGCAACGGGAATCATAAGCTGCGGGTCACGCGGCTTTACACTTGGCGGCTTAGCGGCCATAATATGCTGGATTTTTTCTGGTGTCAGTACGCTTTCCTTGCTGGCTTCTTTGAGCTTTTGCGCCTGTGACAGTGAGGGAGTACAGCCCTCGGATTCCATATAAGAGAGGAAGTCCTCTTGTTCTTCGGGGGTAAGGTAGCTAAGTTCTACGGCGGGGGTGGTTTTTAGTTTGCCATCATCCACCATTTTCATGAGTTCAGGGGTGAGTTTGTTCAGACGGATAAAGCGCTGCACTTGCTTAACACTTTCACCCGCTTCGTCTGCGACTTTCTCTACGGAAAAAGGCTGTGTAAAATTCTGGCCAACTTGGCCAGAATTTATTTTTGACGGTCTACCGGCCTTTCTCTTTACAGCTTCCAGCTTCATCTGATATGCTTTCGCCTTTTCACTCGGTAGAATATGCTCTCGCTGGCAGTTGGAATCTACCATCAGAATAATAGCAGTATCATCGTCCATATCCCGCACGATGCAGGGCATAGTCTCCACGCCAGCCCGCTGGCTGGCATGGCAGCGGCGGTGGCCCGCTACAATTTCATACCCACCATCTTTCCGGGGGCGGACAATGGCCGGGGTCATGACACCGTATTCCTTGACACTGTCCACCATTTTGTTCATTTCGTCATCGTCACGGACTTGAAAAGGGTGATTCCGAAAGGAATGCAGTTCCGTCAGCGGCAAAATTTGGATTTTCTCTAATTTTGCGTCCTGCCGCTCCTGCTCACTCGAAAAGAGATTATCGAGTGAGGGCAGATTGATGTTGCTGCCGTACTCTCTCATTTTCCGTCACCTCCTTGGCAAGCGCTTTATATGCCATACTGGCTGGCCCGTTGGCATCGTAAGTCAGCACGCTATGTGTACTGGCAGCGCTTTCTGCTGTGCGCGTACTGACCGGGATTTCTGCACGGTAGATTTTCAGCGCGTGACCGTAGGCGCTGCGCAGGGCAGCACACACATCTTTGGAAAGGTTTGTCCGCTTGTCCACCATCGTCAGCACAATGCCGTCAATATCCAGCCGGGGATTGATACGACGCTTCACTTGGTTGACAGATTTGAACAGGGACACCAGACCTTTGAGGGCGAAATGCTGCGCCTGCACAGGAATCAACACCCTGTCAGCCGCAACAAGCGATGCTACGGTGATGATGCCCAGCGAGGGCATACAGTCGATCAGGCAGTAGTCATATTTATCCTTAAACGGCTCCAATGCCTGTTCCATGATTTTTTCGTGCGCCATAACATTTACAAGGCTCACTTCCATATCAGACAGACCAATGTCGGAGGGAATGAAATCTACCTTTTCTTCATGGTGAATTACCACTTCTGGCGGCTTTTCGTCCTTGATAACAGATTCCATTAGGTCACTGATTGTTGCGCCGTTTTCGGTGCCCTCATAGCCGAGATAGCTGCTCAAATCGCCCTGCGGGTCGGCGTCCACCAACAGCACCTTGTAGCCCATAGCCGCCAGTGCTGTGCCGAGGTTTACTGTGGTGGTCGTTTTGCCCACACCGCCTTTTTGGTTTGCAACTGCAATAGTTTTCATGTTCCGCTCCTTTACCGTTCCATGCTGATAAGTCTACGAGCCGCCAGCAGATAGTCGTTATAATCCTTGCCTATGGCCGGGGGCGTGTCCTGTACGATATATCCGCGTTCTGCAAGCCGTTTCGCAACAATTTTTGTGAAGTTCCGTCCGGGGTCGTCACGGTCAAAGCAAAGCGACACGCGCTTTACTTCGGGATGCTGCTGCAAAAAGTAGTCAATCGGCTGATGGTTCAACCCGCCCAGCGCCAAGTAGTGGACGCTGCGCCACGGTGCATCATGCTTGTACTGCCGCAACGTTGCGCCGGACATAGCATCAATGGGGGCTTCGTAGATTTCTACGGTATCGCAGGTTTCCGATTCGGCGGGAATCAGAAAGCCATACTGCTTTTGGCTGCCTGCGACATCTCCGCGAAAGCTGCCTTGACAACCACGCTGGAAAGCAGCGTGCGGTACGCCGTTTTCATCTTTGCCCACAAAAACGCAGTTGCGGTAGTTGCCGCGCGTGGTCTGGTACAGGATTCCGCTGCCCACGCAGTAGCGCAGGACTTTCGGGCTGACGCCACGGTGCATCAGATAGGCCGTTGCAGCTTCGGTGTTCCTGTCCGCAGGCGGCAGCACAAAGGGGCGGGATGTCTGCTGCTGCACAGGTGCTGCCTTAACCGTCTGAACAGAGACCGGCATCGGTGTCATTTCGTTCAGCAACCGTACCGCTGAGACAAAATCCATGCCCTCGACCTTTACCAGATAGTCGAGTGCATTGTTGCCACCATTGCTCTGCGAAAACCAGTGAAACAGCCCATTTGCGGGCGTGATAACAAGGCTGCTGTGCGTCTTGGTGCAATACTCCTTGTCCGTTTTGCGAACCAGTTCGCCGGGGTGATAGGTTTGAAGATACTGCATCACGCTGATACGCCGCACAGCTTCGATATTTTTCTGATATTTGCCCATGATGACCTCCGATTTTTGAAATAAAAAAAGCACCTTGCCTGTGGACAGGTAAGATGCTTATAAGAACCGATATTCTCTTTTTCAGTTGGCTGTTTCTTCAGCCAGCTGGAGAGGGGGTGTGGGGGAGAGGAACGCGCCGCGCCCTATTCCTATAAAAAGATACAGTTTCCCCTTGGATAGTTTTGACAAGTGTAACAAAGTGGCAGAATGACAGTTTTTGAATAATAGCGGGTCGCCAAACCGTTAGATAGTAGAAAAATGTCCGCTATTGGGTACTGCCGTTTTTTATGTGCTTTTATTTTCCGAATGCAATAGTTTTTGGTCTGCCATTTTTGAAAGATTGTCCACAATGTAAGAACAATTTTCGATTCCGTTGGGTCTGCCAGCTTTTC
Source organism: uncultured Oscillospiraceae bacterium (assembly GCA_900540595.1). Lineage (GTDB taxonomy): Bacteria > Bacillota > Clostridia > Oscillospirales > Ruminococcaceae > Gemmiger. The sequence continues at coordinate 17,315 of UQGL01000018.1, read as the reverse complement.
AATCGAGAGTGCGTTCGAAAATTGAAAATTATGCCGTAATGCGGCATCTTTTCGTTGAAGAAGAGCAGAAAATAAGTTCCTTGAAATTCCTAAAAACACCGCATATTTCCGCTCATTTGGGGCGACTCAAAATCCGTTGGTGGTGACACCGTATGGGTTCGACCCCCATCACCGGCATAAAAATAATCCCCTTGACCGTGTCCCGGTCAAGGGGATTATTTTTATCCCTTTTATTTTTTCTTCTCGTGGCCGTTCTCGACCTCGCTGGTGCCCTGCTCCAGCAGGTAGGTAGCAGTCAGGTCGGCAATGTGCAGCTTGACGGCGAGGGGATAGGTGTTGTAGGCATCGCTGACGGCAAAGCTGCCGCCGCGCACGGCATCGTCAAAGCCGCCCATGTGCCACCGGATCGCAATAGCCTCGGCCGTTTTTAGCCGCATAAAATGCTCGATCAGATAGACACTTTTTTCCCCGTGGCCGTAGGGCAGCTGGTCGGCTACCTGATAAAAGGGGACCTTCTCCCACTGGCCGGTCACATCGTTTTTGACATTGCGGGTGCTTACCTTATAGAAGTTTGCCTTGCACAGGTCATGCAGCAGGCCGCAGATGGCGTAGCTCTCGGCGCTTTCCCCCTCGGTGAAAAAATGCTGCATCATCGCATTGTACACATTGATGCTGTGCATGACAAGGCCGCACTCACAGGCACCGTGGAACCGGGTCGAGGCCGGCGCGGTGAAAAAATCCGTGGTTTCCAGCCAGCTCAGCAGGCGGTCAGCGCCGGGGCGGGTGATATTTTTATTGTAGATCTCCACAAATTCGGCGTGATAGTCCTGCATACAAGCCTCACAGTTCCATGTCGTCCAGAATGCCCTTCAGCGTTTTCAGCTCGTCCTCGGTCAGGCTGATGCCTTTGGCCATGCGGCTGCCATCGGGGGACCAGTCGCGGATGTCGTACTTCGGCGGGTTGCCGTTCCAGCTGACCATATTCAGCTGACGCTCCCAGCCGCGGGCATTGGTGGAAAGAACGGCGATGCGCTCGGTAACTTCATAGGTAAATTCTGCCATGATACAGACTCCTTTTATTTATATAAAATTGTGTAAGCACCATAATAGCGGATTCGCTCCGAAAATGCAAGAGGAAAATCCGCTCACCCTACCCGGACGGCCAGCAGGGCAAAGCGGGCATCGGTGCCGATGCGGGTGTCCCCGCAGGTCGAAAGCGTCAGCAGCTGGGTGCCGTATGCCGGGGTGACGCCGGTGTCATACAGCGATTTTTCGGTGATGGCGGCCACACGGCGCTGCCAGTCCAGCTTATTGTCGGCGTCAAAAAAGGTGTAGTAGGGCAGCTCGTCAGCGCCCAGCGCGGTGTCCAGCACGGCTGCGACCTGCCAGGTGGCGGTCTCGTACAGCGTGTCAAAGGTAAAGGTCGGGTGGGCTTGGCAGAAGGCCTTGTCCCGGTAGCGCACCAGCTGGCCGAACATCGACCCGTCCCGCATATTGTGGCCGTAGATGAGCCAGTTGTCGGTGGACGCGTCCGGCTCTACCGAGCAGCGCTCGTCGAGGAACAGCGTGCCGCCCACGGCATAAAAACGGTCAAAGCCGCGCCGCAGGTAGTATTCGTTGTCGCCGGGGGTCTGCACCACGGGCAGGTCAATGCCGGCGCCGTCGATGCGCAGCCAGCCGATGAGGTCGGGGTTCTGCTCATAAAGGCTGCGGTAGCGGGGCAGGACCTCAGCGGTGCGGGCGGCAGGGGGCCGGCCGGCGCTTTCCGGTGTTGTGTGGGCCTGCGTGTCGGCCTGCTGGGTCTCAGCCAATGCGTCCCGCGTGGCAGCCAGCGGCTGAACGCTCACATGGGCGGTCCCCGGTGCAGCGGTGACGGCGGGGGCTGTGCTGGGCAGCGGGGCGGGGGCATCGGGCTGGCCGCCGCGGAATACACTCTGCCGCAGGGCCAGCACGGCGGCCAGAATCAGCGCGGCGGCACCGGCGGTGCGCAGCGCCCGCGCATGGCGGCGCTGGCGCGCCCGCAGCCCGGTGCGGGCAGCAAAGGGGTAGTACGCGGTATCCCCGCGCAGCTTGCGGTAGCGTTTGGGCACAGCGGGGACTCCTTTCCGGTTTGACAATTTGTAAAGGCATTCCGCCTGACGCTTACAGCTGTGCGGAAGCACCTGAAAATAAAAACAAAAAACGCCCCGCAGGGCGTTCAAAACTCAAATTTTGCGCAGCATCAAAAGACCGGCGGAGCAAATCAGGATAAGCCCGACCACGCCGACGAGATACATCACGGGAAAATCCCCGGTGGCCGGGGTCTCGGCTGCAGCGGAGGTCGTGGACTCCGGTGTGGCGCTGCTCTGGGCCGTGACGACCTCCACCTTGGCGGCGGTCTCGTTCACCTTGACGGTGGACGGTGTTTTTTGGGCGCGGGAGGTAGAACTGGTCGGGGTCGCGGTGGCCTGCGCGGCGGCGGTGGTGGTATTCAAAGCGCCGCAGGCGGCCAGCAGCGTAATGACGGCAATAAAAAAGGCCGCACAAAAAAAGCGTTTCATCGAGAAAACGCCTCCTCAATTTCAGTCTTTAGCTTGTATCGGAAACGATGCAGCAACGTGCCATCGTGATTTATACTTTCTGTATTGTAGCACAGCCGGGGCGTTACGTCAAGATGTCGCAAAGAAATCGTAACAAAACGGAAACAATTTAAGGCGAAAGGCTGGTGGGAAACCGCTTCTGCAGGGGTGCGCCGGGTGCGGTTATGCCGGCCGGCGTATCAAAAAATGCGGGCAGGTAAGCTGGGCGGGTAAGAGAATTTTCCCCCTTGCGTGTGGCCCTTAAATGCTGTATAATAACTTTAATCGTATTGTGTGAGATTATGCCCCGATGGGATGGGCGGCGCGCACTGCACCAATAAAATAAGGAGTTGTAAACGATGAAAGGTATTATCCTGGCCGGCGGCGCCGGCACCCGACTTTACCCGCTGACAATGGTCACATCCAAGCAGCTGCTGCCCGTCTATGACAAGCCGATGATCTACTATCCGCTGTCTACGCTGATGCTGGCGGGCATCCAGGACATTCTGATCATTTCCACCCCCACGGACACCCCGCGCTTTGAGGCGCTGCTGGGTGACGGCAGCCAGTACGGCCTGCACCTGCAGTACAAGGTCCAGCCCAGTCCGGACGGTCTGGCACAGGCCTTTATTCTGGGCGAGGAGTTCATCGGCGATGACTGCTGCGCGATGGTTCTGGGTGACAACATCTTCTACGGCGCCGGCTTCTCCAAGCGGCTGAAGGCCGCTGCTGCCAACGCCGCAGCAGGGCGCAGCACCGTTTTCGGCTACTATGTCAACGACCCCGAGCGCTTCGGCGTTGTGGCCTTTGACAAGGACGGCCACGCCACCGACATTGAGGAAAAGCCCGCCAACCCCAAGAGCAACTACGCTGTCACCGGCCTTTACTTCTATAATAACGAGGTCGTAAAGATGGCCAAGCAGGTCAAGCCCAGCGCTCGCGGTGAGCTGGAGATCACCACCCTGAACCAGATGTATCTGGAGCAGGGCAAGCTGGATGTCCAGCTGCTCGGCCGCGGCTATGCATGGCTTGATACCGGCACGATGGACTCCCTTGTGGAGGCTGCTACCTTTGTGCAGACCATCGAGCAGCGTCAGGGCATCAAGATCTCGGCCCCCGAGGAGATCGCCTACAAGTACGGCTGGATCACCAAGGAAAAGCTGCTTGAGAGCGCAGCCCGCTACGGCAAAAGCCCCTACGGTCAGCACCTGAAGAATGTCGCAGACGACAAGCTGCAGTATTGATCGGAGCGGGGGAGAGAATCTATGAAAATTTTGATTACCGGCTGCCGCGGTCAGCTGGGCACCGAGCTGCAGCGCCAGCTTGCGGAGGAGGGCTGTACCATCGGCCCCCTGCCCGAGCGTCTGCGCAAGGCCACTGTTATCCCGGTGGATGTCGATGAACTGGACATCACCGACCGCGAGGCCACCATCAACTATATCCGCCGCCACCAGCCGGATACGGTCATCAACTGTGCAGCCTTCACGAATGTGGACGGCTGCGAGACCGCCCGCGATGCGGCGTTCAGGGTCAACGCCCTCGGCCCGCGCAATCTGGCGCTCGCCTGCGAGAAGATCGGCGCACGGCTGATCCATGTTTCGACCGACTATGTGTTCCCCGGCACCGCCAACGGCGGTGTGGCACTGGACGAGTGCGCCGTGCCTGCCCCCATCTCGGCCTACGGCCAGACCAAGCTGCTGGGCGAGCAGTATGTTGAGCGGTTCTGCCGCCGGCACTTCATCGTGCGCACGGCATGGCTCTACAGTGCCTACGGCAAAAACTTCGTCAAGACGATGGTCCGTCTGGGTCAGACCCACGATAAAATCACCGTTGTCAACGACCAGCTGGGCAACCCGACGAACGCCGTCGATTTGGCCTACCATATTTTGAAGCTGGCCGTCAGCCACGATTACGGCATCTACCACTGCACCGGCAACGGCATCTGCAGCTGGTATGACTTCGCCTGCGCCATCATGCAGGGGGCAGGGCTTTCCTGTAAGGTCGAGCCTGTCACCAGCGCCGAGTACGCGGCTGCAAACCCGGCCAGCGCCAACCGCCCGGCATGGAGCGCGCTCGAAAACCGTATGCTGCGCTGCACGGTCGGCGATGAGATGCGCGACTGGCAGGACGCCCTCAAGGACTTTTTTGCAAACTGGAATGGAGAACTTTGATATATGAAGACTTATCTCGTAACCGGCTGTGCCGGCTTTATCGGCTCTAACTTTGTCCACTATATGCTGGAAAAGTATGAGGACATCCGCCTCATCAACCTCGACAAGCTGACCTATGCCGGCAACCTCGAGAACCTGCAGGACATCGAGGATGACGCTCGTCACATCTTTGTGCAGGGCGACATCTGCGACAAGGCGCTCGTCACCGACCTGATCGCGAAGTACGATCCGGATTATGTCATCAACTTTGCAGCCGAAAGCCATGTTGACCGCAGCATCAAAAACCCCGAGATCTTTGTCGAGAGCAATGTGCTGGGCACCGTGAACCTGCTGCAGTGCTGCAAGGACGCATGGTATGATGCCGCCGCAAAGACGTGGAAAGAGGGCAAGAAGTACCTGCAGGTTTCCACCGATGAGGTCTACGGCGCGCTGGGCGCCGAGGGCTACTTCATGGAGACGACCCCGCTGTGCCCCCACAGCCCCTACTCTGCCTCCAAGGCCAGCGCGGACATGTTCGTCAAGGCGTTCCACGACACTTACGGTATGCCGATGAACATCACCCGCTGCTCCAACAACTACGGCCCCTATCAGTTCCCCGAGAAGCTGATCCCGCTGCTCATCAACAATGCGAAGCAGCATAAGACGCTGCCCGTCTACGGCGATGGTATGCAGATCCGCGACTGGCTGTACGTCATGGATCACTGCAAGGCCATTGATATGGTCGCCAACGGCGGTAAGGACGGCGAGGTCTACAATGTCGGCGGCCACAACGAGCGCCCCAACATCTTCATCGTCAAGACCGTCATTGCCCAGCTGCATGACCGCCTGAAGGACGAGGGCATCAGCGAGGAGCTGATCACCCATGTCGCTGACCGCCTCGGCCATGACCGCCGCTACGGCATCGACCCGACCAAGATTAAGGAGGATCTGGGCTGGTACCCCGAGACCCCGTTCGAGAAGGGCATCGTGCTTACCATCGACTGGTATCTGGCCCACCCCGACTGGATGGCCCATGTCACCAGCGGCGATTACCAGAAATACTACGAGCAGATGTACAAGAATAAGTAAGAGGCCTGCCTGCGGCGGCATGGGGGCATGCCGCTCAGCAATCCCCCGTTCAATGAGCGTGTAGGGCGGGGTGCCCTCACCCCGCCGCACCGCTTTTCAATCCCCCCAAAGGAGCAACACATCCACAATGGCAAATTACAGAGAAGAACATATCCGCAATAACCGCCGTCTGGCACGGCAGGTCGTGGGCAGTGTGGCGCTGCTGCTTGCGCTCATCGGCCTGTTTACCGTGCTGGGCTGGATCGTTGGGCTTGTGCGCTCGGCGCTGGACGACAGCGGTCTGCGCAAGGCGTACAGTGACCGCCTGTACGGTATGGTCATGCTGGATCCCGTGGCGTTTGACGATGTGAACAGCGTTGACCCCGGCGTATTCAAGCAGGCCGCCATCTGGGGCACCGTCTATCAGGTGCAGAACAGCGGCGGCAGCCTTGACCAGTATGAGCGTGACCCCGATACCGGCTCGGCCATGATCCCCGCGCTGGAGGTCGATACCTACATCGCCAACCTTCTCGGCCCTGAGTATAAGGTGCCGGAGGGGACCTTCAGCACCGAGGAATTCGTCTACCAGTACGATGAGGAAAAGCAGGCCTATCTGGTGCCGGTCACCAGCTCTGTGGCGCAGTACACGCCGACGGTCGAGAAGATCAGCCGCCGGGACGGCAAGCGCATCGTCACGGTCGGCTATGTGCCCACCGCCACGAACAACGCCACCGGTGAGCTTTCGCTGACGGCCCCCACCGAGCCGACGAAGTATATGGATTATGTCTTTACCCGCGGGGAGAACCGCCAGTGGTATCTGACCGCACTGCAGGAGAGTGAGATGCAGGTGGAGGTCACGCCCACCCCTGCACCGACCGATGCCCTTGTGGAGGATTTGCAGAACGAGGAGCTGGGCACCGCCGATGCGCCCGACGCAGCTGAAGAGCCTGCGCCGGAGCCTGCAGAGCCGGAACAGCCCGCAGAGCCGGAGGAGCCCCAGACAACAGACGAACAGTCTGCCGAGGGCTGACAAAAAAACAGAGCAGCATCCCTGTGTAAGGCACGGGGGTGCTGCTTTTTTTGTGTGCGGCAGGGCTTTGCCGCAAAAAACAATGGTGCAATCCTGCCGCGAATATGCTATAATAGCTGCATATACTTGAGTGAGGTGTGGTACTATGGAAGAATTGCTCCGTATTCTGGAAAAGAACGCCCGCATGCCGATCGAGGACATCGCGGCGATGCTGGATAAGACCCCCGAGGAGATCGCCGCCATGATGGACGAGGCCGCCGCCAAGGGCTACATCCGCGGGTATGAAACGCTGGTGGACTGGGAACAGGCCGGCGTCAATCTGGTGGAGGCTGTTATCGAGCTGCGCGTGACCCCCCACAAGGCCCGCGGCTTTGACGACATCGGTATGACCATCGCCCAGTTTGACGAGGTGGATACCGTGCTGCTGATGAGCGGCAGCTACGACCTGCAAGTCATCATCAAGGGCCGCAGCTTTCAGGAGATCGCAATCTTTGTGGCCAAGCGCCTCTCCCCGCTGGACGATGTGCTCTCCACCGCCACCAGCTTTGTGCTGCGCCCCTACAAGCGCGGCGGCCGGCTGTATCTGGCCGAAGAACCCGATGAAAGAGAGTGTACCGTCCTGTGATGAACTACGATGAACTGCTTGCTCCCGCCGCCAAGGCGATGCGCCCGTCCGGCATCCGCAGGTTCTTTGATCTGGCGGCTGAAATGCCGCACTGCATCTCTCTGGGCGTTGGCGAGCCGGACTTTAAAACGCCGTGGAGCGTCCGCGATGCAGGCATCCGCAGCCTTGAGCTGGGTCGCACCAAGTACACAGCCAACGCCGGCCTGAAGGAGCTGCGCAATGAGATCTGCAGCTACCTTGGCCGCCGCTTTGACCTGCACTATAAAGAGGAAAATGTCCTTGTCACGGTCGGCGGCAGTGAGGCCATCGACCTGATCATCCGCGCGGTGGTCCAGCCCGGGGACGAGGTCATCATTCCCGAGCCCTGCTTTGTCTGCTATGAGCCGATCACCCAGCTGACCGGCGGCGTGCCGGTGCATATTGCCACCCGCGCCGAGGATCAGTTCCGCCTGACTGCCGACCAGCTGCGGGCGGCCATCACGCCGCGGACAAAGCTGCTGATCTTCCCGTACCCGAATAACCCCACCGGCGCGGTCATGAGCGCCGCCGAGATGGAAAAGATCGCCGCCGTCCTGCGCGAGACGAACGTGCTGGTGCTGTCGGACGAAATTTACTCCGAACTGACCTACGGGCTCGACCGCCATGTGTCCATTGCATCGCTGCCCGGCATGGCCGAGCGCACCGTTGTTGTCAACGGCTTCTCCAAATCCTACGCCATGACCGGCTGGCGTCTCGGCTATGCCGCAGGCCCCGCGCCGCTCATCAAGGTCATGACCAAGATCCACCAGAGCTGCATCATGTCGGCCCCGACCACCAGCCAGTATGCAGCGGTCACGGCGCTGCGCCAGTGTGATGACCAGATCGAGATGATGCGGGACGAGTACAACCGCCGCCGCCGTTATGTGGTCAAGGCGCTCAACGACATGGGCCTGACCTGCTTTGAGCCGCGCGGTGCGTTCTATGTGTTCCCCTCGATCCAGATCAGCGGCCTCACAAGCAGTGAATTCTGCGAGCGGCTGCTGCGTGAAAAAGAGGTTGCCATTATCCCCGGCTCGGCGTTCGGTGCCTCCGGCGAGGGGTACGCCCGCATCAGCTATGCCTACAGCGTGGATCATCTGCAGATCGCAATGAAGCGCATCCGCGAATTTTTGAGCGAAAACGGCTGGACGAAGTAACCCTGCCATCCGCAGAGCAAATAACAGGAGAGTGACCCCCTATGCAATACCGTTCTGTGACGGTGCTGGCCCCGGCCAAGCTGAATCTGTCGCTGGATGTCGTGGGCACGCTGCCCAACGGCTACCATGATCTGGATATGGTCATGCAGACCATTGATCTGTATGAAAAAATCACGCTGCGCCGCAGCCATGACCTGACGCTGAATCTGCCCGGCAGCTTTGTGCCGGCCAACGATAAAAACACCGCTGTCAAGGCCGCGCTGGCCTTCTTTGCCTATACCGGCCTGCTGGCGGGCGTGGATATGACGATCTACAAGCGGGTACCGGTGCGGGCCGGCATGGCCGGCGGCAGTGCCGATGCTGCCGGGGTGCTGGTCGGTTTGAATGAGCTGTACGGCGCAAAGCTTTCGATGAGTGAGCTGTGCGCCATCGGTGCGGGCATCGGCGCGGACGTGCCGTTTGCCCTGATGGGCGGCACCTGCCGTGTGCGGGGCGTGGGCGATCTGATGAAAGCCCTGCCGCCCTGCCCGGACTGCTGGTTTGTGGTGGCGATGCCCAGCGTGGGCGTTTCCACCCCCGAAGCCTTTGCCCGCTATGACACGATGGGCAGCCCTGTCCACCCTGACTGCGAGGCACAGGAACAGGCCATCCGCAACAACGACCTGCCCGGCGTCTGCGCGGCGGCCGGCAATGCGCTCGAGCATTGCTCCGGTGCGGACGAAACACCCGCCATCTGCAAAACGCTGCGGGCGCATGGCGCCGTGACAGCCCAGATGACAGGCAGCGGTGCGGCCGTCTTTGGCATTTTTGACAGGCAGGACGCCGCCCGCAAGGCCGTGGCCGCCCTCAAAAGCAGCTACCGTCAGGTCTATCTCTGCAAGCCGACCCGCGGCGGCCCCTTCGTGACGGCCCGCCGCCTGTTCGGCGCAAAAAAGTGATCCCGCGCCGTGCTGACAATCTTATGATTATTTTCTCCCCTTTCTGCCCATACTCCGGTTGGAAAGGGGAGAACTGTTATGACGAAGCATACCCGCCGCGTGCTGGAGCTGGGCGCCGGTCTGGCGCTGGCACTGACTGTTGTACTTACCGCCTATGCCGATTGGCACCAACGCACCGCCGCCCGGGTGCGGGCCGACACCGTGCGGCTGCACATCTTAGCCAACAGCGATACATGGGATGACCAGCTGTTGAAATTACAGGTGCGGGATGCCGTGCTGGCTGCCCTGCCGCCCGCCGTGACGCAGGCGCAAAGCCCGCAGCAGGCTGTCCGTGCGCTGCAGACGGCGCTGCCCGCTTTGCAGGCTGCGGCCGACAGCGCCCTGCACCGCGCCCACAGCCCGCAAACGGCCGCCCTGCGGCTGGAAAACCACAACTTTTCCGCCCGCGATTACGGCAGCTTTTCTCTGCCCGGCGGGGAGTACACCGCCCTGCGCATAGAGCTGGGCACCGCGCAGGGCCGCAACTGGTTCTGTGTGCTTTATCCCTCGCTCTGCATTTCCGGCAGCACCGCCGCCTACCCCGGCGCCGATGAAAACGCGCTGGTGTTCGGCCGGTTTGAGGTAAGGTTGGCGGTTGCGGACTTTATAGGCAGATTGGCTTCCCCCGCGGGGGAAGCTGTCAGCGGCTTGCCTGCTGACTGATGAGGGGTGGCCTTGCCGCTGCCGCCCGCAAATGGGCCGCTGCGGCACACGCGCCCCTCATCCGGCCCTTCGGGCCACCTTCTCCCAAGGGAGAAGGCTATCAGAAAGGACACCACCATGCTAAACTTCATCTTGGGCCCCTCCGGCTCGGGCAAATCGCATACCATGCTGGCCGCCCTGCGCGCGCGCGCGGCGCGGGGGGAGCGCAGCATTCTTATCGTGCCGGAGCAGTTTACCTCCTCCACCGAGGGGCAGCTCTACCGCACGCTGGGGGACAGCCTTTCCGCCTATGTCGAAAGCTACTCCTTCACCTCGCTGGCGGAGGCCCTGCTGCGCCGCTACGGCGGGGCGGCTGTGCCCACCCTGACCGAGGCGGGCCGTGCGCTGCTGCTGCGCCGGGCGGCGGATTCGCTGCTGGACAAGGTCGTATACTACAGCCGCCAGCGGCGCAGCGCCGCCTTCTGCGAGAAGGCTGCCCAGACCGTCAGCGAACTGAAAAGCGCCGGTGTAACGCCGGAAATGCTGGCAGAGTATGCAAAGGCCCCCGGAGCCGACCGAGAAAAGCTGGATGAACTGGCCCTGATCTATGCCGCGTATGAGGGGCTGCTGGCCCAGAGCGCCATGGACCCCGGCGACCGCCAGCAGCGCGCGGCGGAGCGGCTGGACGCAGCCTTCTTTACGGGGCGCGCCGTGTACATTGACGAGTTTGATACCTTTAATGCGCCGAAGCGCGCCCTGCTGGCGGCCATGCTGCCGGTGGCCGATGTGACGGTCTGCCTTTGCTGTGACGGCGAGCAGGACCGGGACGGCGGCATGGGGCTGTTCAGCGGTGCCAAAAATGTGGTCAATACCCTCAAGCGGATGGCCGCAGAGGCCGGTGTGCCCACCCATACCGAGCTGCTGACCGAGGACCGCCGCCATGCCGATGCCCCGGCTTTGGCCGAGCTGGGCCTGCTGCTGGCGGACCCTGCCTACACGCCGGAGACTGTGGTCGATCCGGCGCATCCGGCCATTACCTACCACGCGGCGGCGTCCCGTCAGGCCGAGGCCAAGGCGGTGGCCGCCGAGATCGCGGCCCGCGCGCGGCAGGGCACCCCCTACAGCCGCATGGCGGTCATCTGCCGCAATGCCGAGCAGTACCTTGCCCCGCTGCGGTATGAGTTCCGTCTGCAGGGCATACCGCTTTTCTGCGATGAGGCCACTACCCCTGAAAACACCGCCCCGGCGCGGGCGGTCCATGCCGCGCTGGAGCTTTTGCGCGGCGTGTCGAGCCGCAGCGTGCTGCGTCTGCTCAAGACCGGGCTGGTCGATCTGCCGGAAAGCCAGCAGTGTGCCCTTGAAAACTACGCCTACACATGGCAGCTGACCGCCGCCGATTGGCGGGAGCCCTTTACCCGCAGCGCGGCGGGGTATGACGGCCATGACTCCGAGCAGGACCGGCAGGTGCTGGCCGATGCCGAGTGCGCCCGCGCCTTCATCATGGAGCGGCTGGCGGACTTTGTGCCCAAGGCGGCCGGCGCCCCCGCAGCGGCACTGACCAAACAGATCTTCCTGTTTCTGCAGTCCCTCGGGGCTGAGAAGGCGCTTGAGAGCCTTGCAGAGAAGCTGCGCGCAGAGGGCCGCCTGCCCGAGGCGGATGAGGTCCTGCGCGAGTGGAATGTCGTTATGGGGCTGCTTGACCAGCTTGCCCGCCTGCTGGGCAGTGAAAAGCTGCCCCCTGCCGAGTACGCTGAGCTTTTTACGCTGCTGCTGCGCACGACCGACATGGGACATATCCCCCAGAGCCTTGACAGCGTGATCGTGACAACGGCGGGCCGTATGCGCCTGCCCGAGACCGATGCCGTCTTTGTGGTCGGCCTGTTGGAGGGGGAGTTCCCCCAGACGCCCGGCGATCAGGGCCTGCTGACCCACGCCGACCGCGACATTATGATGGAGCAGGGCGCCGAGCTGCCCGACTGCTTTGCCAACAAAGTCCTGCGCGAGGGGATCTGCTTTTACAAGGCGCTGACTGTGGCACGCAGCTATCTGTGGCTCAGCTGGCCCGCAGCGGCCCATGCCGAGGATGCCGCCCCCGCCAGCGCTGCGCTTGCACCGATTTTGCAGTATCTGCAGGTGCCGCCCTGCACCCCCACGGCGGTGCAGCTGGCTGCCGCCCCGGCCGCTGCGCTTGATGTGCTGGGTATGCTCAGTCAGGACCCGGACCGGCAGTGTGCCGGTGCGGCAGTGCGCGCCGTGCTGGACGCTGATCCTGCGCTGGCCCCCGCCTACGCCGCTGTGCGCCGTGCGGTGGACACCGCCGGGGCAGAGCAGCGGGTCGCGGACACCGCCGCGCTTGAAGCCTTACTTGGGCGGGGGCTGCGCATAAGCCCCACCCGGTTTGAAAAATACCAGAGCTGCCCCTTTGGCTATTTTTTGCAGTACATCATCAAGGCCGCGCCCCGCAAAAAGGCCGAGCTTGCCCCCAATATAAGCGGCACGCTGACCCACTGGGTGCTGGAAAACGCCCTGCGCCGCCGCGGCGAGGCGTTCAAGACGCTGACGCCGGAGGAGGTGGAGGCCCTTGTCGATGCGCTGGTGGACGAATATGTGGCCGAAAACCTGCCCGGCATGACGGTGCGGATGGACTACCTGATCGGCCGGATCCGGCGCAATCTGGTAGGGCTGCTGGGCTTTATCCAGCGCGATCTGCGGCAGTCGGGCTTTCGCCCCGTTGCGTTTGAGCTGCGCATTGACGACCGCCCCGATGCCGAAAACCCGGACGCCCCCCGCATCGACCCGGTGCAGCTTGCCGATGGGGCGGGGCATACGGTGCGCATTGTCGGCACGGTGGACCGTGTCGATGCGATGCCGCTGGAAAAACGCGGCAAGACCTATCTGCGGGTCGTGGACTACAAGACCGGCGGCAAGGAGTTCAAGCTGAAGGAGGTCTACTACGGTCTGGATTGCCAGATGCTGCTGTACCTCTTTACGCTGGAACGCAACGCGCAGGAGGCCTTCCCCGGTGCTACGGCGGCGGGGGTAGAGTACCTGCTGGCCGACCCTGCACCCGAGAGCGTTGACCGCCGCGAACTGACCGAGGAGGCCGACCCCGCGCCGACCTACCCGATGAACGGCCTGCTGCTCGATGATGAGAGCATCTACCGTGCCATGGATACCAAAGGCACCGGTGAGTTTGTGCCGCTGAGCTTCAGCGCCAAGACCGGCAAGGTGCTGAACAGCAAAAGTACGCTGGCCGATGAGGCGAAGCTGGGCCGCATCCGGGATCATCTGGACGGCCTGCTCATCGATATGGCGGAAAACCTGTACAGCGGCCGCATTGATGCCGAGCCGCTCTGCCCCGGCGGCGGCAAAAGCCCCTGTACCTACTGTGATTTCCGCTGCGCCTGCACCCACCGTGACGGGGAACACGAACGGACGATTTCGATCAAGGACGACCCGTTTGCGGAATGAAAACGCCTTCCCCCCAGGGGGAAGCTTTTCTACATAAAGGAGACACCCCATGCCAGAACAACCCAAGATACAATTCACCCCGGCGCAGGCGGCTGCCATCAGGGCACGGGGCGGCAGCCTGCTGGTGTCGGCGGCTGCCGGCTCGGGCAAGACCCGTGTGCTGGTCGAGCGCGTGGTGGGGCTTATCACGGACCCTGAGCATCCGGCAGATGCCGATTCGCTGCTGATCATGACCTTCACAAATGCGGCGGCGGCCAAGCTGCGGGCTGACATCACGGCCCGCCTTGCGCAGGAGGTGCGCGCCCACCCCGGCAATACCAACCTACGCCGCCAGCAGCTGCTTTTGCAGCGCGCGTCCATCGGCACGGTGGATGCCTTTTGCCTGCATTTTGTGCAGCAGCATTTTGCCATGCTCGATGTACCCCCTGACTTTACGACCGCCGAGGAGGCCGACCTTGCCCGCATTGAGCAGGAAACATTGGCCGCCACGCTGGAGACAGCCTATCAGGACGCCGACTTCCGCGCCTTTGCCGACCTGTACGACCGGGGACGTACCGACAGCACGGCCGGGGATGCGGTCCTCGACCTCTATCACTTTACCCGGGCATTGCCCCACCCGGCGGCATCGCTGACTGCGTTTGCCGAAATGTGGCAGCAGGAGGCCTCGCCGCAGCAGACCGAATGGGGCCGTGAGCTGCTGGGCATCGCGCTGGCCCGGGCGCAGGGCGTCAAGGCGCTGCTGGACAGCGGCGCAGCCATCGCAGCGCGGGACGAAAAGGCCGATACCGCCTACACGGCCGTCATGCTTGATGATGCCGCCCGGGTCGAGAACCTCTGCTACCATCTGGAGCAGGGTGATTGGGACAAATGCCTGTCGGCGCTTGAGCTGGTTCTGTCGGGCTGGCGTGCGGCGGGGCGCATCAAGGGCGGCAAGGACGCAAACCAGTCCGCTGCCGCTGCGTCCGAGCTGCGCGACCGCGCAAAAAAGCAGCTTGAGAGCCTGCGCCGGGATGCACTGCTCTGCACGGCTGAGGAATTTGCCGCTGACCGCCGCCGCGCTGCGCCGCTGGTGGCGGCCCTTGTGCGGGTGACACAGACCTTTGCCGACAACTGCTTTGCCGCAAAATGTGCTGAAAAGGTGCTGGACTACGCGGATTATGAGCATCTGACGCTCGATCTGCTCGTCAATGAGCGCAACGAGCGCACACCGCTGTGCCGCACGGTAAGCAGCCGCTACACGGCGGTGCTGGTGGACGAGTATCAGGATACAAACGCCCTGCAGGACGCTATCTACTTTGCGCTGGCCCACCCCGAAGCAGACAACCTTTTCTTCGTGGGCGACATCAAGCAGAGCATCTACCGGTTCCGTCTGGCAGACCCCGGTATCTTTGTGGGCAAGCAGCAGCAGTGGAAGCCCCACCCGCAGCCGGCCCCAAGCCCGGCCACGCTGGCACTGGATGCAAACTTCCGCAGCGCACCCGGCGTGATCGAGGGGATCAACTATCTGTTTGAGGTGTTTTTCACGCAGGGGCTGGGCGGCGTACCCTATGGGGACGGCCAGCGGCTTGTTGTGGGCGGGGATAAAAGCGCCGCCTATCAGGGCCTGTGCGAGATCGATGTCATTGACGGGGCCGATACCGCGGGGGATGCCGCTGTCATTGCCCGGCGCATTGCCGAGATGGTCAAAACCGGCTTTGCCGTCCGCAGCAAGGAGGGGGTGCGCCCCTGCCGGTATGAGGACTTCTGTATCCTGCTGCGCGGCCGCAAGGGCTTTGCCGATTATGAGGGCGCACTGCGCACGGCGGGCATCCCGGTCTTTGCGGATTCCGCCGCCGATCTGCTTGATGAGCCGCATATCCGACCCTTTGCGGCGCTGCTGCGTGTTATCGACAACCCGGCGCAGGACATTCCGCTGGCAGCCGTGCTGCTGAGCCCGATGTTCCCCTACACGGCGGACGATCTTGTTGCGCTGCGCCGTGCAAGGCCCAACGGCAGTCTGTATGGGGCGGTCCTTGGCGGGGAGCAGGTGCGGTTTGCCCCCTTTATCGAGGCACTGGCCGAGTACCGCCGCCTCGCCCGCACCCTGCCGGTGGAGGAGCTGCTCGGGGAGCTGCTGGCCCGCACCGGCTATCTTGCCGCCGTGGGGGCGCTGCCTGACGGCCTGCGCTGCCGCGAGGATCTGCTCAGCTTTACAGCGTGGGCTGCCGGGGCTGGGCGCGCGGGGCTGCCCGCGCTGATACGCGCGATGGACGCTGCCGCCCACAACGGCGGACTGAACCAAAGCGCGGGCGGGCAGACCCGCCCCGGCTGTGTTTCCATCATGACGGTACACCGCTCCAAGGGGCTGGAATTTCCGGTCGTTTTTGTGGCAGACACGGCCCACCAGTTCAACCAGAGTGACGCCGTGCGGCCGGTGCTGACCCACAGCCGCCTCGGCGTGGGCGTCATGCTGCGTGCGCCGCGGGCGGCCAAGCGGTTTAAAACACTGCCCTATGCGGCGCTGGCGCAGGCCATCCGCACCGAGACACTGAGCGAGGAGATGCGCGTGCTGTATGTTGCGCTGACCCGCGCGCAGGACGCGCTGATCATCACGGTGCCGCTCAAACGGACCGACAGTGCGCTGAAGCTGCCTGCCCTCTGCGCCGCAGCCGAGGCCACCGGCCCGGAGTCAATGCGCGGCATGGGCAGTTGGGCAGGCTGGCTGCTGACCGCTGCAATGCTGCACCCGGGCAGCGATGCGCTTTGGGCGCGCACGAACTTTCTGCCGCACCACCGCAAAACCGGTGTGCCGCTGGACATTCGGCTGCTGCCCCTGCCCGAGCAGACGGAGCAGCCGCCTGAACCGCCCGCCGCTGCGGCGGACCCTGTGCTGGTGGCGCAGCTGCAGGCCAGCTTTGCGTGGCAAAGCCCCCGCGCCGCGCTCGAAAAGGTCCCCGCCAAGGTCAGCGTCAGCGCGGTGGCCCACGCCGCCCGCCCGGTTGCGCTGGAGCGTCCGGCCTTTCTGCAAAAAAGCGGCATGACCGGCGCCGAGCGCGGCACCGCCATCCACGCCTTTATGCAGAGTGTGCCCTTTGACGGTCCGGCCCCCGATCTTGCGGCCGAGGTGCAGCGGCAGACTAGGCTGCAGCTGCTGGACGCCGCACTGGCAGACAAGCTGGATCTGGACGCCGTGCGCCCCTTCTTTGACAGTGCGGTCTGGCGGCGAATCCGGCTGGCCCGCCGTATCCTGCGCGAGGAGCCGTTCATCACGGCGCTACCCGCCGCCGACATCACCCCCGCCGCACAGCAGGGGAGTGCTGCCGGGGCCGAGGTACTGGTGCAGGGCATTGCCGACCTTGTGCTGGTGTTTGACGAGCATGCCGAGATCCTTGACTATAAGACCGACCGCAGCCGTGATGCGCAGTATTATATCGACGAGTACGCCGCCCAGCTGCGGCTTTACCGCCGGGCGTTTGCCCAGCGTTTGAGCGTGCCGGTGACGAAATTGACGATCTACAGCTTTGCCATCGGAGATGAGATTGATGTGCCGCTTGGCTAAAGGATGAACGGCATCCTCCCGAGAGGTGTTCTTTCTTTTGCCAACAAAAGAAAGAACCAAAGAAAATTGCCGCTCTTTCGA
>UQGL01000017.1 GCA_900540595.1 uncultured Oscillospiraceae bacterium | reverse complement strand
ACCTCTGGCCTTCCGGGTCGGAGCCGAACGCTCTATCCAGCTGAGCTACGATCGCTTATGTATGAAAAACGCCGTTATAGCGTATTTCAATCTTGTAAAGTAGTCAATTTCCAATAGTGGTCAATTCGTGGTCTGACTACCGTTGACCATCGCGTTTTTGTGAGCGTAAATAACGCTGTATCGAGCAAAAACAAGCTTGAAACCTGCCGTATCGCAGTTGTCGGAGTCGAACGCTCCTATCAGCTGCGCTATGTCAACGCAGACTGTTTGCTACAGCTTTTATAGTATAGCAAATTTCAAAGCAAAATGCAAATGTTTCTTTGGGTTTTGTGCAGAATTTTTTGCAAATGGCGGGGCTGCCAGCACAAAAATAAAGCGGCATCCGTGCATGAGGGATGCCGCCCGAATCACTTTTCTGCGTTGCTTTGCAGAATTTGTACGCAGTCTTGCATGGATGCCTCAAATTCTGTATCATTGTTATTCTTAAAGAATATCAGGTTGTCCTTGTGCTGCGGGTCGGCCAGATTTTCCGGCAAAGAGAAATTGCAGCGGCTGATGTACTCATCCCAGTGCGCAAGCTTCCAAGTGTCGCGGTCGGAGTTACGTTCGATCATGCGCTGATGCACGACATCAGGGGAGGTCTCGACCCAGATTACGGCCAGAGTCGCGCCCTTTTCAGCCAGCTTGGCCTTGAGATCTGCGATAAAGGCGTTGTCGCGCACCTCTTTGGTGAAGGGCGCATTGACCAGCACAAGGTCGTTATAATCCAATGCCTCCAGCGCAAGGGCCAGAATGCAGTCGTACTCATAATCGCGGATATTCTTCTCAAAAAAGGCGCTGCTGCGGTCATAGGGCTGCCCGGCCACCTTGAAGATCTGTTTGGACAGCGCGATCAGGGTGTCCTTATCCAGATAGACGATATTGTGCAGCTGCTTTGCCAGCGCCTTGGCAACATAGGTCTTGCCGCAGGCGGGAGGCGAGGTTACGAGAATGAGCTTTTTGTTCATACAAATCCTTCCCCCATGCGTAAACATCTTGTACTTTGTGAACCATCGTCATTGTAGGACAAAAAATTAACAATGTCAATACGGGAATCTGCAAAATGAACAAAATGAGTAAACTGCACCAAGAAAACGGCGGATTTGTGTAATGTGGTAAGCAAAGCACATGGACTATTGTGCATCACATGGGAAAATGATGTAAACGAAACGCGGCGTGCGGACAGCAAAAAAGGAGCCGCAGTGTCTATGTCGCGGCTCCGGTACTTCATATTTATTTTTTCTTAATCCCGGCGCAGCCTGCCGCCCAGCAGGTAGTAGCCGGCCCAGTCCAGCTTGCCGAACATTGGCGAGCCGGTCCGCTTGGCCTCAGCCAAGGTAAAGATCAGGCGCACGCTGCGCCAGCGGCAGGGCAGATAATAGGCGCTGTAGCACCGTTCGATCCGCATGCGTTCCAGCAGGGCGTGCAGCCAAGGGCTGCGCAGCGCGGCAATGGCCTTGTCACGGCGTACAGCGGCGCGCTTGGCCGGGTCGCGGCGCAAAATATCCGCCACGCCCTCGGCGTAGACGGTAAGCTCGGCGCGGTGCAGGGGGCGCATATCCTCCTGCGGGCAGTGGGCGTTGCAGCAGGCCTTATTCAGCTTGGCAAAATGCTCCGGCCAAATTTTGCAATAGTCGGCATGGTACCGGGTTGAGAGGGTACCGCCGCGGCTGCAATCGTAAAAGGTCAGCGGCGCGGTCAGGACAGTGTAGGTGAACGCCGGCTCCCGGCTGCCGAGCAGGGCAATATAATCCAATACAAATTGTAAATCTTCGCCGAGAGTATACTGTGTGTCAAACGGAACTTGCTGGGCATATTCAGTGCGATAGAGCTTGTTCCACGGCATAGCCAGCAGGCAGTCCAGCCAGAGGCGTGCAAGGCCGGTCTGCGGGCGGCTCTCGGCTACGGAGGTAACCGGCGCGGTGTCGGCCTCGTCGGTCGTATACTGCCAGCAGACGAGGGAATGCGGCGCGCGCCGCTGGGCATCGAGCGCTGCCTGCAGGGCACCGGGACGCAGTGCATCATCGGAGTCCAGAAAAACGATATACTCGCCCCCGGCTGCGGCCAGACCGGCGTTGCGCGCGCCGGAAACACCGCGGTCCTCCTGATGGATGACCGTCACGCGGGGGTCCCGCGCGGCCCAGGCATCGCACATTTTCCCGCTGTCGTCGGGGCTGCCGTCATCGACCAGAATACAGGCGATCGGCTCCTCCGTCTGTTGGGAGACGATGCTCTTCACGCAGCGGTCAAGCGTGGCCATGGCCTTGTAGACCGGCACGATAACGGTGATGGTCGGCTTGCTCACAGGGTACCTCCGGTTTCGATCATATCGTGCGCAATGCGCACAAATTCTGCGTAGTAATGCTCGGTGGAGAACTCTTTCCCGCGCAGGGCTCCTGCCGCGCCCATCTCGGCGCAGAGGGCCGGATGCTCATACAGCATACGGATGCTCCAGGCAAGCTGATCGGCCACGGTGTCACCGCGCTCCACAAGCACGGCCTGACTGCCCTGCAGATACTCGGGCATGCCGCCGCTGCGGGTGGCTAGCACGGGGCGCCCGCAGGCCATTGCCTCGACCGCGACAAGCCCGGCCGCCTCCTCCACCAGTGTGGGCACACAGCATAGATCCGCCAGCCGGTAGTAGTCGGGCAGATCCTCATTGGGAATGTAGCCGGTAAACTGTACGCGGCTGCCAAGGCTTTTGGCCTGCTGTTCCAACCGGCGCTGGAAGGGACTTTGCTGAGTGCGTGCAAAGAAGGGGCTGCCTACGATCAGCAGCTTGATCTGCGGGATCGGCAGGGCGGCAATGGCCTCCATCAGTTTATGGATGCCCTTGTCAGGGTCGAGCCGCCCGCAGTACAGTACGATGAAGTCTGCATCAGTAAAGCCGAGCTGTGCCCGCAGCGCTTTGGAAGCGGGGCCGGGGCAAAAACGGCTGGTGTCGATGCAGTTATGCAGAATGTAGGCCCGCTGCGGGTCAAGGGTGCTGGTTTTCAGGTAATCCTCGCGGATAAACTCGCTCAGCGCCAGCACGCCGCCGTAGATGTCGTCCATCACAGGGGTGCAGCCGGTCTGGCCGTGCAGATGCGCTAAGCACCGCCTGCGGCCGAACATCCGGCTGATGGCGCTGCATTGGGTCAGGTTGCCGCCCTCGGCCACGATCAGGTCAGGCGGGGGCAGCTCCAGCGCAAGCGAAAGTTGAACCTTCTGATACCACGGGTCATAGGGGGCCGCAATGCCCATGCAGCGCTCGACAAAGACCATCGGCCAATACCGGCGGTGCCCGCTGGGGCGGGGGACATAGAGCATTTTGGTATGCTGCCAGCCCTCGGCAGCGCGGCGGGCGGCATCATCGGGGACACTGGCGCAGAGCAGCTCCAGCAGGCCCTGCTTTTCATTCTCGCGGATCAGATGGGTCAGCAGGGTCTCGACCGCGCCGCCCTGCACGGCAGGGACCGGCAGGTCCGGCGGCGGCACCAGCAGCACGCGGGGGCGTTTTTCTTTGTCGGGCTTTCGTATCGCCAAGGTCGGCTCCTTAGAAGGTGGATTTTGAACAAAAATACCGCCGCGCACGTAGGGGCCGGGCATGCCCGGCCCGCGGCTTCACATCAGAGGTCACTTTTGGGTAGGCTGCGGGCCGGACATGTCCGGCCCCTACAGAGCAATGGACTTACTTGATTGGGCACAAGCTCTGCGCGCTCATCATGGCCCAGCGGGCAGCGCTGAGCTTTTCGGTCATCTTCATGTTGCGGCAGTTCGGCAGGTAGCTGATCAGCCCCTGCATCAGGAACTGCTCCTTGCTGATCGCCTTGACCAGCTCGGGGGTGGGGTTCTGCCGGACCTTGGCGCAGAGGAAGAGATACCGCCGCCAGCAGGCCGCGTAAGCGGCATCAATAACGGTGCGGTCGGCGTGGTTCTCGACATAGAAGCGGTAGCGGTCAGCAAGTCCGTCCACGGCGTCAAAGGCCTCCGGGCGGATATTGGTGCGGCAGATGCTGCCGTTGCGCAGCCGGTAATGGTAGAGCGGCTTGTCGATGCAGACGACCTTGTCGCAGCGCCAGAACAGGCGGTGGGCCACAAAGTCGTCCTCATGCAGGCGGCCCTCGGGGTAGTGCAGCAGCTTCCAGACCTCGGCGCGGTACATCTTATTCCACGCAACGGTGTAGACCGTGCCGTAGGGGGTGTAAAACTCATTCAGCAGATCCTTGCCGCAGAATACGCCCTCCTGCGTGGGGCGGGTGAAGTAAGCCGGGTCGCAGCTTTTGCCGTTCTCCTGCACATCCTCGACCGAGCAGAGCGCCATATAGGCATCGTGGCGCTCGCAGGCATCGTACAGCGTCTGTAAAAAGCCGGGCAGAACCACATCGTCTGAGTCGATGAAGGAATAATAGCGGCCCTTGGCGGCGTCAATGCCGGCATTGCGTGCGGCAGAAAGGCCCTGATTCTCCTGATGGATGACCCGGACGCGGGCATCGCGGGCGGCGTAGCGGTCGCAGATGTCGGCGCAGCCATCGGTCGAGCCGTCATCAATCAGCAGCACCTCAACAGGTACATTGATCTTCTGGTCAAGGATGCTCTCAATGCACTCCTCCAGATACGGCTTGGTATTGTAAATCGGCACGATCACACTGATCGCAATATGTTCCATCATTTATTTCCCCTTCCTCTTGTGCAGGCGGCCCCAGGCCGCTGCGGCGCCATAGGTCAGCGTGGGGCTGGCACAGAACGCCGCCGCCCGCAGCTTTTCGCCCAGCGGCAGGTGGCGGCTGGACAGAATATCCGGTAAAATGGCGTCCAGATGTTTTTTGTGCGCCATGAATTTCGGCTTCAGCTCCGGCAGGTTGCCGGCTGCATCGCTCTGGCACCAGAACTGGTAGAAGATCCGCCAGTACCGCACCACGGCCCATTCGTAGTATTCCTCGCGCCCCGGCCGGGCCGAGAAGTATTGCAGCCATTCCCAGTACATCCGCAGATCATCGGTCTTGCGCGGCGGGAAACCGGCTGTGGTGATCTGCCCGGCGCGGGTGCGGTAGTGATACAGCACATCGGTCAGGCAGTTGCAGCGCTCCCCCTCAAAGACACGGTGCAGTACGCTGGCATCATCGCCAAAAAGCATCGTCTCATCGTAGTGGATTCCCTTTTCCCGGAAAAGCCGTGCATCAAACAGCTTGTTCCAGCTTAAGGGCCCGTAAAAGTTGCCGGTCTGGAAGGCCTCCAGCAAAAGCTCCTGCGCATCGCGCACACCGGGCTGGCGGATCGTGACACTGCGCCCCTCGATCCGGCGGCCCTCGGCGTCAATGCAGTCTGCGGCACAGGCGGCCAGCCGCACGCCGGGCTGCTGCACGGCGTTGTACAGTGTCTCAAACATCGCAGGCTCGATGAGGTCATCGGAGTCCACAATGCCGATGTAATCACCGCAGGCATTGTCCAGCCCGGTGTTGCGGGCGTGGGCAGGGCCGCCGTTGGGCTGGTGGAACACGCGGATGCGGGCATCCTGCCGGGCCAGCGCATCGCAGACCTCGGCAGAGCCATCGTGGCTGCCGTCATCCACCAGCAGCAGCTCAAAATCGGTGAAGGTCTGGGCCAGAATGCTTTCCACCGCCGGGCGCAGGTAGGGCCCGGTGTTGTAGACGGTGGAGATTATGCTGATTTTGGGATGGTCAGACATAGATACTTCCTTATATCATACTAGCTGCGCTGCCCCTGCAAAAGGGGCTGCTTTGCAATCGTGTACGCCGCCAACAAGCCCGGCCAATGCAGGGCGACACCTGCGCGGTACGGCAGGGCCAGCAGCTTGTGCGGGTCATGCTGCAGCCGCTCCCGCAGGGCGGCGCGGGCATCGGGGTCAGCCAAAATCTCGGCAAAAAGAGCGCGGCGGACGGCATACGGCAGATCTCCCCGGCAGCCGGTCAGCAGACCGTACTGATTCAGGCAGGCGCGCAGCCGGCTGGTGCGCTCATACGGGGCTGGGTCCATGCCGTTGGCGCGCAGCAGCTCGGCCAGCGCCGGACGGGTGATGCACTCGGCCTCCAGCAAATCGCCGCGCAGCCGGCGCGAAAGACTGCCGGCCTGCGTATCATACTGCTTATAGTATACACCATGCAGGCAATAAATGGCAGGGGTATTCTGTAAAAATTGTATGTTAAATAAAACATCCTCGTTGATCTTCAGCTGCGGAGAGAAGCGCAGCGCCCCGATGGCCGACCGGCGGAACAGCTTGGGATAAGGCGCGGCCAGCAGCCCTGTATCAAACAGCAGGGGGGCGAGCGCACTGCCCAGCGCCTGCAGATCGGGATAGGCTCCCTCGGCCAGAAAATCGGCAGGGGTCACAGTCGTGCCGCTCTCCCGCGTCAGACCGAACAGGATCATGTCCGCCTCGGTGGAAAGTGCCGCAAGCGCGGCCCAAAGCCCCGGCAGCAGGACATCATCGGCATCGAGAAAAAGCACCCAATCGCCGCGCGCGGCATCCAGCCCGGTGTTGCGCGCCGCACCCGCGCCGCCGTTTGGGCGGTGCAGCGCACGGACGCGCGGATCCTCAGCGGCAAGCGTGTCGCAAAGGGGGCCGGTATCGTCGGGGCTGCCATCGTTCACCAGCAGCAGCTCCAGCCCGGCAGGGGCATCGGCCAATGCGCTTGCTGCGGCGCGGCGCAGCGTGGCTGCGGCCTTGTAGCAGGGAATGATGACAGAAATGTTGCGTATGCTCACGGCTGTTCCTCTTGCAGAATCGTCTTGTAAATTTGTTCCAGCTTCTCGGCGTTGCGGGCGGCGTCATGGGTTTGCAGGGCCCGTGCGCGGGCGGCCCGGCCCAGTGCCATACCGCCGTCAGCGCTCTGCAAAATGCGCAGCACGGCATCGGCAAGGGCCTTATCATCCAGCGCATCGCCGTAGAGCAGCCCCTCGCGGCCGTTTTCCAGCATTGAGGGGATACCGCCCACGGCGGCGGCTACGCAGGGCAGACCCAGCAGCATGGCCTCCCCCAGACTGTTGGGGCTGTTTTCACAGCAGGAGGGCAGCAGAAAAACATCGGCCTCCAAATATGCCTGACGCATCGCGGCGGCGTCCAGCGGGCCGGTATAGCGGATGTGCCCCGCAATGCCAAGCTCGGCGGCAAGCTGCTTACAATAGCGCTTGTAGGGGAACATCCGGTCAATGACGGGGCGCAGCAGCGGGCCCTTGTCAAGCGGCGGCCAGCCTGCGATGACAAGCTGTGCATCGCCGTAAGCTGCCAGCACGGCGGGCAGTGCCCGCAGGGCAGTGTGCAGGTTTTTCAGCGGGTAGTTGCCCTGCGGCAAAAACAAGACCGGCGCCGCGCCGAACTCCCGCGCATGCCAGGGTGTCCCCGTGTAAAACAGGGGGCGCAGCGTTTCATTGCAGGCGAAATACTGGGCGGCGGGGGCCAGAGCGGCGCAGGCGCTGCGGTCAAAGGCCGTGCGGCCGGTCACATAGCGGGCCTGTGCCAAAAGTGCGGCCTCCTTGGCAGCCAGTGCGTCAAAGCTTGCCTGCATCGTGTCAAGCAGCTCGCCGGGAACGATCCTGTCAAGGGTATGCCACAGCGCGCCGGAGCGGCGGTAGGCGGCGGGGACGCCATCGCAAAGATGCGCGGCGCAGTCCCGCATGACGCCCTGTATGCTGAACAGCACAGGCAGACCGGCGGCCTTGGCAGCCTCGGCCATGGCGGCGGCCGCGTCATACTCGGTGCCCCAGATGTGGACAAGATCGGGCCGCAGCTGCTGCAGCAGCGGGGCAAAGGCGGCGGTGCCGGTCACAATACGGTAGTCCACGCCGTCCGCGCGGCCGGCTGCCTCTGCCTTGCCGACACACAGCACGGTCAGATGCAGCGCCGGGTGCGCCTGCAGCGCGGCAAGCTGCCCGGTCAGCCAGCTGCCGCTCACATCGCTGGCACCGGCCAGCCCGCAGGCGGCCGCCGCCTGCGGCAGCGTGGTTTTGACAAGCCAGAGGATCTGCATTTATATCCACCTCAAAAATTCATTTGCAACATACTCCGGTGTAAATTCCGGGTAGAGTGCGGCAACCTCGGCAAAGGGCAGGCGGCGGCCGCAGACCTCGTGCAGCCAGCGGCCAAGCGCTGACGCGGCAGCGGGGGCCGCGCCGTCCTCAGCGTGCAGCACCAGCGCCAGCGGGTAGCGCGCCAGATAGGGCAGCGCCGGGTCAGCCTTGCTCACGGCCAGATGCAGCACCGGCTTGCCGGTGCCAAAATAGCCGAACAGCTTGCTCGGCAGCTGGTTGTCGCAGGCATTGCCAAGGCTCACCAGCACATCGGCGCGGTCCTCCAGCGCGGCGGCGTCCTCGGGCGGCAGCAGACCGGGGCGCACAAAATTTGCACCCATCGCCGCAGCGGCCTTGTTGGCATCGGCGGCAAAGCGCTCCCACCCGCCGCCCGCCATCGTCAGCGTTACGGTGCTGTCGTGCAGCGCGCTGAACAGCGCCAGCGCAAAGCCGGGCTCGCGCAGTGCCGGGTAGAGACTGCCGCAAAAAACACACTGTACCGTGTCATGCGCGCTGCTGACGGTTGTGCGCGGCAGCAGTGCCGGGAAGCCCAGCGGATGCACCTTGCCGCGCCGGGAGGCCAGCGGTGCGCCGTCCGCATAGTCCGGGACGGCCTGCGGCGTGATAAAGCTGCCGTCCAGCGCATCAAGAAGCTGCCCCTCCCGGGCATAGCCGCCCGGGGCCGTGTAATCACGGTTTGCAGCATAGGGGTCAAGCTGCCAGAGAAATTTCTTTCCGCCGATGGCCGCTGTCTCCAGCGCAAAGGCGGCGCGGTAGGGCGCACAGACCGCACAGACCGCGTCGAAGTGAAATTCCGCGTCCAGGCGTTCGATCTCGCGGCGGCTGTCCACCGTGCGGCGGGGGGCCTTCAGCACAAGCTGGCGGAAGGCTGCCGCCACCGCTGCCGGGTGGGTGCACAGGCGCGCCAGCCGCACAGCCACCGGGGTGCCGCCTTTGCGGCCGTTTTCAAGGGCTTCGTTCATCAGGCGCTCATCGGCAAAGGCGAGCAGATGCTGCACGGCGCCCTGCGGCGGGGCGGGCGGGGTGTGCAGGCCGTCCCACAGTGTCAAAATATGTACGGTGTGGTCCCGTGCCAACAGCTGCTCCGCCAGACGGAGGCCCATCAGGGCGTTGGCGCTGGCGGCGTTCTCCACACGGTCCAAAACAAGTAAAATGCGCATTATTGTCGGTCCTTCAAGAAAGTTCGGCAGGCCCACCGCCACAGCCGCGGCATATGCAGCGTCAAAAACGCCGAGAGCCTTATGCTGCGTGGCAGCTGCGGATTGCGCCCCAGCTGGGGGTCGCGCGCGCCCGCCCGGATGGCGACCTGCAGCTCATACAGCTGCACGCGGTAGGCATCGGCGTTGGCGCGCCGCAGGATCATGCTAGCCAGATAGACGAGCTTTTCGTAGTAAAAGGCGTTCACGCTCTCCTGCAGGGCAGCAGGGGCGGTGGCGCGTATCTCCGCCGCCGCGCGGCGCTGGTCATCAATGCTCTGGGGCGGCAGGGCGCGGTGGCTGGCACTGTCGGCGTGCTGGCGGTAGTGGTAGCCCGCAAAATCGCAGAAGGCGCACCCCGGCGCGGCCAGAAATGCCCGCCAGTTTGCAAGCAGATCCTCATTGTAGGCAAGGCCGTTGTCCAGCATATCCTCGCGCAGAAGATCGGCAGCGTAGAGCTTGTTCCACAGGCCGTAGTCCACCGCATGGTCGTGCAGCAGCGCGTCCAGATGGGCCGGGCCGCGCAGGATGCGGCAGTTTTCCGGCGCGGCGGCATCGGCGGGCGGCGTGTCGGCAAAGGTGTCATAGCGGCAGCAGGCCAGCGGCAGACCGCTGTTGGTCACGGCGGCGTACAGCGTGTCCAGCAGGTCGGGGTGGTACAGATCATCTGCATCGCAGAAGGAGAACCACTGCGCACCCAGCGCGCGCCCCTGCCGCAGGCCGGCCGTGCGTGCGGCACATACACCGCTGTTGGGCTGATGCAGCGCCACAAACCGCTGGTCCCCGGCTGCGATGGCATCGCAGAGCGCAGGGGAGCCGTCTGTGGAGCCATCGTCCACCAAAATGCACCGGAAACCGTCAAATTTCTGCGCGGCAATCGCATCGGTGCAGGCGGTCAGATAGGCTGCTGCATTATAGACCGGCACAATGACCGCGATCTCACAGGGCTTCATTTTGTCACCTCGGCATAGCGGCGCAGGTAAAATTCCTGCAGCACCGCAGCGCTTGTGTGGATGTCGTACCCGGCGCGGACGGCCTTCTCCCGTGCCTGCGGGTCACGGCGGAAGGAGGCTGCTGCGATCGCATCCGCCCAGGCACCGGTATCCTGCAGCGGCAGGAACCGCACCCGGTCGGTGAAGGCTGCACCGGGGTCCACCGTGTCCGAGACAAAGCAGGGCAGACCGGCGGTCTGGGCCTCGACCAGCACTACAGGCAGCCCCTCAAACAGGCTGGGCAGCATAAAAGCATCCATCGCATCGTAAAAGCTCTGGATATTGCTGCGCACCCCAGCAAAGATCACGCTGTCACCAAGGGCGAGCTCCTGCGCAAGCGCCTGCATTTTTTCGATATAGGCAGGCTCGCCGCCGCCCAGCAGCACCAGCCGCGCCTTAGGCAGGCGGGCGCGCACGGCGGCAAAGATTTTCAGCAGGCCGGGGTGGTTTTTCTGGGCGGAAAACCGCCCCACATGGCCGAACAGGATCTCCTGATCGGTCACGCCCAGTTCCCCGCGCAGCAGGGCGCGGCGCTGGGGGTCGCGGGCAGCAAACCGTGCTGTGTCAATGCCGTTCGGCACGACCGTAAAGGGCTTGCTGCCGTACAGCATCTGCCCGGCTTTTTCGCTGCAGGCGAAGCGGTCGGTAAGCCCGGCGCTGAAAAAGCTGCTCATAAACCGGTCCAGCCGGCCGACAAGGTTCGGCTCATAGGCGGTGTTGTGGCTGTGGCCGCACCGCACGGGGATGCCCGCCCGCCTTGCCACGGGGTTGTAAAACATGCCGAAGCCGCTGTAATGGCCATGGATGATGCGCCACTCCGGGTGGGCGGCAAACAGACGGCGCAGCTCGCGCAGATAGCGGGGGAGGTTATTGTCCTGCCGGACGGTCAGCTTATAGATGCGCCCGCCCAGCGCACGGATCTCGTCATCAAAAAAGCACGGTTTATCGTAATGATACAAAAAATCGAACTGCACCCGCTCACGGTCGAGGGTGCGGTAGACATTCATGACAAAGGTTTCCATGCCGCCTGCGTCCATGGCGGGCATGATCTGTAAAACACGGATGGGCTCAGCGTTCACGGGCAGTGCCTCCCAAAATAATATACTTATCAATAGTATAGCGTTTTTTAGGGGATTGTGCAAGGACAGCCACAAAAAAAGCGGCTCCCGCAGGAGCCGCTCAGGGTCATTTCTTTTTCTTGTCAGCGTCAGCGCATTTGTTGTGGCAGCCTGCGCAGTTGCCGCCGCAGCCGCCCTGCCAGCCGCCGTTCTGGCAGATGAACAATATCGCCAGCGCCAGCAGCACAAAGATGATCACAACAACGATAATACTTGCCATAGGGGTCTACCTCATACTTTCTGCGGGGCGGGGTTATACCAGCCCGAACAATCCACCCACTAAGTGTACCACAAAAGCAACCACCCATGCAATAGCGCACTGCATCAGGACAACGCCGGCAGCGGCTTTGCTGCCGCCCAGTTCGCGCTTGACGGCAGCCACGGCAGCCACGCAGGGGGTGTACAGCAGGGTAAACACCAAAAACACAACGGCTGTGAACGGGGTGAACATCGTGGTCAGCGCGCCCGTATCCCCGCCAAGCAGAACGGTCAGGGTCGAGACGACGCTTTCCTTGGCGGTAAAGCCGGTGATGAGCGCCGTGCTGACACGCCAATCGCCAAAGCCGAGCGGTGCAAACACCGGCGCGATAAAGCTGCCGATGGCGGCCAGCAAGCTGGCATCGGGCGTGGCGGCCACATTCAGCCGCGCGTCAAATGTCTGCAGGAACCAGATCAGCACCGTGGCCACAAAGATGATGGTGAAAGCCTTCTGCAGGAAGTCGCGCGCCTTCTCCCAGATCAGCTGGCCCACACTGCGCGCAGAGGGGAAGCGGTAGTTGGGCAGCTCCATCACAAAGGGGACGGGCTCGCCCTTGTACTTGGTCAATTTCAACAGCAGGGCGTACAAAATGCCGCAGACGATGCCTGTTAAGTACAGCCCGATCATCACAAGCGCGCGGTACTGCTTTGGGAAAAAGGCCGTTGTAAACAGCGCGTAGATCGGCAGCTTGGCCGAGCAGCTCATAAATGGGGTAAGCAGGATCGTCATTTTGCGGTCGCGGTCACTCGAGAGGGTGCGGGTCGCCATGATGGCGGGCACCGAGCAGCCAAAGCCGATCAGCATCGGCACAAAGCTGCGGCCCGAAAGCCCGATGCGGCGCAGCAGTTGGTCCATGACGAAGGCTACGCGCGCCATGTAGCCGGTATCCTCCAGAATCGAGAGGAAGAAGAACAGCGTAACGATGATGGGCAGAAAGCTCAGCACGCTGCCCACGCCCGCAAACACACCGTCAATGACGAGGCTGTGTACAACAGGGTTGATGCCGTAGGCGGTCAGCGCCCGGTCGGTCAGGCCTGTCAGGGCGTCGATGCCGAGGGTCAGCAGGTCGGACAGCCCGGCACCGATGACGCCGAAGGTCAGCCAGAACACCAGCGCCATGATGCCGATAAAGCAGGGCAGCGCGGTGTATTTGCCGGTCAAGACCTTGTCGATCGCTACGCTGCGCTTATGCTCGCGGCTCTCACCGGGGCGCACAACGGTCTTGTCACAAAGGCGTTCAATAAAATTGAACCGCATATCGGCCAGCGCGGCCTCGCGGTCAAGGCCGGTCTCGCTCTCCAGTTCGGCGATCGTGTGGGCAAGCAGCTCGGTCTCGTTTTTGTCAAGGTCCAGCGCCTTTTCGATCAGCGGGTCACCCTCGACCAGCTTGGTGGCTGCAAAGCGGACGGGCAGCCCGGCGCGGGCGGCATGGTCCTCGATCAGATGGTTGACGGCATGGATGCAGCGATGCACCGCGCCGCCCTTGCCGTCCCCCGCATCGCAGAAGTCGATGCGGCCGGGGGTCTCGCGGTGGCGGGCTACATGCAGCACATGCTCCACCAGCTCGTCAATGCCCTCGTTTTTCGCGGCGGAGATCGGTACGACCGGCACGCCGAGCAGCTCCTCCAGCGCGTTGACCATGATGGTGCCGCCGTTGGCGCGGACCTCGTCCATCATGTTCAGCGCCAGCACCAGCGGGATGTTCAGCTCCATCAGCTGCATCGTCAGGTAAAGGTTGCGCTCAATATTGGACGCATCTACGATGTTGATGATGGCGTCCGGGTGGGTGTTGAGCAGAAAGTCGCGGGTGACGATCTCCTCGCTTGAATAGGGGGACAGGCTGTAGATGCCGGGCAGGTCGGTGACGGTGGCCTCCTCATGCCCACGGATCGTGCCGTCCTTGCGGTCCACCGTCACGCCGGGGAAGTTGCCCACATGCTGGTTGGAGCCGGTCAGCTGGTTGAAAAGTGTAGTCTTGCCGCAGTTCTGGTTGCCGGCCAGCGCAAGGTGCAGCGGCTGCCCCTTGGCGATCTCGGCACCGGCCTTGCGGTCGTGGTAGCTGGGGGCCTTGCGCAGCTCACCCACGCCGGGGTGGGGTACGGGAGCGTGGCGCTCCTCGCTGCGGGCGGCGCGGTCGGTCTCATGGACATTCTCGACCTCGATTTTTGCTGCATCGGCAAGGCGCAGCGTCAGCTCATAGCCGCGCAGCTCGACCTCGATGGGGTCGCCCATCGGCGCGACCTTGCGCAGCGTGACCTCGGTGCCGGGGGTCAGGCCCATATCCAGCAGATGGTGGCGCAGCTCGCCCTGCCCGCCAATGGTGCGCAGCACGGCATCCTGCCCGATTTTTAATTCCGCGAGTGTCATAATTACATCCTCTTTTATAAAAGTTTGATGCTTCTAACTTTTGCAGATACAGTGTAGCACAACCGCGGTTGTGATGCAAGGGGGAATCCCGCCATACGCGCACTGCGGTGGACAGAGCCGGGAAATTGTGCTATACTGCCCGGGTATTATTTTATAATAAAGGAGAGAACGGCTATGACACTTACCGTCCGCAAGGCCGTGCGGGGCGATCTGCCGGCGCTGCTGGCGATCTATTAGAACGCCCGCCGTTTTATGCAGACCCACGGCAACCCGACCCAGTGGCCGGCCGGCTACCCCGGTGCCGCACGCCTGACGGCAGAGATCGACAGGGGCGTCTGCCATGTCGTCACGGGGGCGGGAAAGATACAGGCCGTGTTCTGCCTGATTTCCGGCGAGGACCCCACCTACCGCCAAATCGAGGACGGCGCCTGGCCGGAGGCCATCCCCTATGCCACGATCCACCGACTGGCATCGGCAGGGCAGGTGGGCGGCATCGGGCGGTTCTGCATTAACTGGTGCCTGCAGCAGGGGCTGCCGCTGCGGGCCGATACCCACGCCGACAACATCTACATGCAGCGTGCGCTCACGGCAACCGGCTTTGTGCGCTGCGGCACGATCTATACCGAGGACGGCACCCCGCGGCTGGCGTACTACCACCGCCGCGCGGACTGACGCGGAACACAAAAACTGCCCTGCACATTCCGTGCAGGGCAGTGCTTTTATTGGCGGGTCATCGGCCGAAAACCGACCCCAGACCGTTGAACCAGTTGGTAATGCTCTCCACCTGACTCTGCAGGCTGCTCACGGTGTTCATCAGGTCGGGCAGCTCGGTCAGGACCTTGTTCAGCGCATCGACATCAATTTTTTTCAGCTGCTCGGTGATCTCGGGCAGATCCTGCATCATGTCGTCCAGCTGGCTCTGATCCAGCGTGTCCAGACTGGTCTGCACGGTGTCCGCCAGCGCGTTGACACGGTCACAGGCAGCCATGACATTGTTGTAGGCCACATTGATGCGCCAGCCGAAGAACGCCAGTACCACCAGAATCACCGCGACCAGAACCACGCTCAGGATCATCCGCTTGTGCTGGTTTGCAATGATGCCGCGGTTCTGCTGGTCCTGCAGCTCAAGCTGGGCCTCGATGCGGTTCAGCTGGGCCTTTAGGTCGGCGGCGTCCAGCCTGCCGTCCTGATTCTCATCATTGGCGCGGGTCAGCTCGTCCACGCGGGTGCGCAGCTGGGCGTCCATTTTTTCATTGATGTTCTCCATGAAAAACCTCCTTTGTTCGGCATGTCAGAGATGCCGGACGAACCCGGCACCCGCAGGGAACTATGCTCTTGTGTCAGCCATTTCAAACCAGAAGGTCGAGCCCTGCCCCACGGCGCTGTTGACGCCGAACGCAAAGCCGTGCTGCTGCAAAATGGCTTTTGTGATGGACAGGCCCAGCCCCGTGCCGCTGCGGCCGGAATCCTGCCGCGCACGGTAGTACCGGTCAAAGAGGTAGGGCAGATCCTCCGGCGGGATGCCGGGGCCGTGGTCCTCGACCTCGATGCGGCAGCCGCGCTGCTGCGGAATGGCCCGCAGTACCACCACGCCGTCACTGCCGATGTGGTGGAAGGCGTTGCCCAAAAGGTTGTGCAGCACCCGCTCCATCATGGCCGGGTCGGCGCTGACAGGGCAGGCATCATCGGCCTGCAGGTCAAGGTGCCAGTGGTTTTTGTCGCACAGGGCATCGTAGCGGCCGGCAACCTCAAAGCAAAGCTCGCTCATGTCAAAATCGACAAGGCTCGGCTTCTCGGCACCGCTCTGCACCTTGCTCAGTTCCATGACGCTGTTGACGAGCGTGGACAGGCGGTCGGTCTCGTCCACGATGATGTTGCACTGCTCGGTGCGCTTGGCATCATCATCGCCGGTCAGGTCGCGCACCGTCTCGGCGTAGCCCTTTATCAGGGTCAGCGGGGTGCGCAGGTCGTGGCTGACATTGGCCAGAATGTCTTTTTCCAGCTGGGCGCTGCGCTTGACCTCGGCGGCCATGTGGTTGAAATCCTCCGCCAGACGGCCGATCTCGTCATGATGCTCGACCCGGATCGCCACATCGTAGTTGCCGGCGGCAATCTCCTGCGCACCGTTGGACAGCTTGCGGATGGGGCTGGTGAACCAGCGGCTGAACAGCACGGCCAGCAAAAGATCCAGCACCAGCAGCACAAGCGCCACCGGGCCCAGAATCGTCCGCAGCACCTCGGCTGCCGTTGTGATCTGGGCAAGGCTTGTCGAAACGATGACGCCGTACTGCCCATCGGCAGAAAGGCGCCCCACGCACATCTGCATGGAGCTGCCGATGCGTATGATCTGGTAGAGCGAACCCTCCTCAAACAGCTTTTGCCGCAGCTGTATGGCCACCCGGGTATCCACATTGTAGCCGAAATCCCCGCCGAACGCGCCGGTGCTTTCGTGCAGCAGGCAGGGATACATGCTCTCATAGGCCTTGAGGCAGCGCAGCGTTGTATCGGAAAAATCGACACAGCAGCTGTCTACATTGATCTTTTTGTCCTGAAAGGTCCCGCTCACGCCGCTCCAGAACTCGTCGTTCAGGGTCAGGCCCAGATAACTCCGGTTGGAGATCGGCTTGTCCGCCTGATCGATCATCGCTGTGATGGCGGCGGCCTTGCCGTCAAGCTTGGCACGGATCGTGCGGTTGTACTGCGGCTCCAGCGCAAAGGTGATGATGCTCCACACCAGCAGCAGAGTAAACAGCGTAATGCCGCCGATGAACAGCATCAGCTGCCCGCGGATGCTGACTGTGAAGGGATGCTTTCCCGCTTTATCGTGTTTTTTCATAAGGTGTCCGGGTCAAATTTGTACCCGATGCCCCATACGGTGACGATGTAGCTGCGGCAGTGGCCCAGATGGCCACGCAGCATTTTGATATGGGTATCCACGGTGCGGTCCTCGCCGTAGTAGTCGTAATTCCAGACCTTTTGCAGGATCTTCTCACGGCTGAGGGCAATGCCCTTGTTGCTGACAAGAAAAACCAGCAGGTCAAACTCCTTGGGGGTGAGCGGTGCCTCCTGCCCGGCGACCTTAACGCTGTGGCTGGCGGTGTCGATGGACAGATCCCCGAAGGTATAGCTGCCGGCATCCTCCGCCGGCTTGGGCATTGTGCGCGCCAGCACCGCCTTGACGCGGGCTACCAGCTCCCGCGGGGAGAAGGGCTTGACCACATAATCATCGGCGCCGCTCTCCAGCCCGGCCAGCTTGTCGTATTCCTCGCTGCGGGCGGTCAGCATGATGACCGGGGTCATGATCTTACGGGTGCGCATCTCACGCAGGCAGGTCATGCCGTCCATAAACGGCATCATGATGTCCAAAATCACAAGATCAATGCCGCCCTGGCTCAGCATGCTCAGCGCGGCGGTGCCATCGCCGGCCTCCTCACAGGTGAAGCCGGCGTACTGCAGATGCTCCCGGATGAGGTCACGGATGCGCGGCTCGTCATCCACGATCAGAATTTTAGCCATGGGATTACCCTCCTTACACTCTCTATAATACCACAATACATCGCAAGCGTGGAAGAATTGTGAAAAAAATAAAAACTTTTCTAAAAAGATGAGAACAGAAAGCCGGCCCGCAGCGCCCGTTTGTAAAACCTGCCGTCAATTTGCGAAAGCTGTTGCATTTTGCGCCCCTGCGCGGTACAATGGCAACAGGAGCGTGATCTTGTATGAAAATTCTGCTTTGTGTTATCCTGCTGGTTGCAGCTCTTTTGCTGTTCGCCGTCTGGCCCGGCAAGCGCAGCGACGAGCTGCGCCTGCCGTTCTACGGGCGCAATTACGCCCACCGCGGCCTTTTCGGCAAGGACCAGTGCCCGCCGGAGAACAGCCTGCCCGCCTTTGCTGCCGCAGCGCAGAACGGCTACGGCATCGAGCTGGATGTCCAGTTTACATCGGACCATCGGCTGGTTGTTTTTCACGATGATACGCTGGACCGCATGACGCCGGCCAAGGGCTTTGTGCATGATATGGACTGGGCGCATTTCTCCGCCCTGCCGCTGGCGGGCAGTGAGGAGCATCCGCCGCTCTTTGCCGATATGCTGCGCACGGTGGCCGAGGCCAACCCCGCCACGCCGCTGATCGTTGAGATCAAGAGCCGCAGCGAGTACAGCCAAACCTATCTTGAGGAGCTTTGCCGCGCGACCCTCGCAGAGCTCAAGACCTACCCCGGTCCCTACTGCCTTGAAAGCTTTGACCCCCGCGTGGTGGGCATCGTGCGGCGGCAGGCCCCCGAGGTGCTGCGCGGCCAGCTGGCCGACAGCTACCAAAGCTACCGCGGGATCGGCGTCAAGGCAGTCCCGGCGTTTGTCTTCTCCCACTGTCTGGGCAATGTGCTGGGACGGCCGGATTTCATTGCCTGGTGCCCCGATGAGCGCAACTGGGCCGTGCGGCTCTGCGCGGCGCTCGGTGCCATGATGGTCATGTGGACCGCCCTGCCCGAGCATGACACCGAAAAGCTGGAAAAGGACTATGACAGCGTGATCTTCCAGTGGTATGCGCCGAAGCCGAAGTACAAGTAACCTGCCGCAGGCGCGGTGACCCCGCCCCCCGTAATACATAAACGAAGCAGCCCCCGCATACATTGCAGTGACAATGTGTGAGGGGGCTGCGCTTATGTTTATGTTTACTGTTACCAAACCGGGACTGCGGCAGGCCGGGGCGCTGGCCCTGTGTGCCGTCTGCCTGTGCGGCACTGTGGCCGCTGCCGTACATTTTACCGGGGATGCTGTCACCGCGTCCGCCGCTGCCGTGCCGGGCATCGAAACGACACAGGACATCGGCATCTACTTCAACGGCTACGGCTTTGACACCGACCTTGCCAGTGCTGCCGTAGATAAGGTGAAGATCCCCAAAAAGTGGGATGACAGCTTCGCCGCCTTCAACCAGATCGTGCAGGAGAGCGGGCTTGACCTTGCGGACTATAAGGGCAAGACTGTGGAAAAGTGGACAGTGCTGTGCCCGCAGCTTTCCACCGGGGAGCATGACACCTACTGTGTGCTGCTTGTCTACAAGGCCAAGGCAGTCGGTGCCTACCTGCTGCAAAAGCCCTCCGGCGAGGTGACGGGGCTGGTGACAGCCGCCAAGGCCAGTGCCGAGGCCGCCGCGCAGGAGGAGGATACGGTGGAGATCTCTGCAGACGCCTTCCCGCAGGATTGAATCAATCCTCCTCAAACATCCAGCGCGCGGTTGGCAGCGCATACACCGCACCGCAGAGCAGCAGCACGGCAGGGTCGCTGGTCAGGTGGGTGACCTGACTCTCCATATAGCCGTAGGCCAGCATCGTGACCAGACAGGCTACAGCCTGCCACTGACCGCGGCGGGCATAGCCGTACAGCGCCGCCATCATCAGGGCGCAGACCAACACGACCATGACCGGGCCGGTCAGGTAGAGCAGATACACAAAGATATTGTCCAGCGCGGGCCAGTCGGGAAGCATCTGGCCCGCAATTTTTATGGGAAATACACGGTAGGCCGCCCATGCCAGCGAGATACGGCAGGTCAGCAGGTCATCAAGCTTTTTCAGCCAGGCGGGGCCGATGTCGTTTGCCCACGGGCCGATCTTTACCACAAAGAGCGGCAGGCTATAGCTTACCGCCGCCAGCAGCGGCACCAGTGCGGCGCAGCCGGCTGCCAGTGTGCGGCTGCCGGGGCGCGGGCCGCGCCGGGTATGCAGCTTTGCCGCCGCCAGCAAAGCCACAAGCAAAAAGGAGCAGAGCGCCGCCGAGCGGGACTTGGGGCCGATCATCAAAAACGCGCCGACCGCCGCCACGCCGGCTAACTCAGCCCAGGTCAGGCGGGCGCGGCGCAGCAGCACCCACGCCAGCACAAGGCCGAACACCACCCCGCCGAAGGTGTTGGGGTGACCGTAACCGAACATCAGGCGGAAGCTGCCGTCGCGCTCACTGGCGGCATCGGGAGCAATGACGCCCGCAAAGTGCAAAAGCTCCACCAGCGCCAGCGTGGGCAGGCCGCAGGCCAGCAGTGCCTTCATGCAGCGGCGCAGCGGTACATCCTTTGCGGCCAGCAGGGCAACGCAAAGCCCCAGCCACCAGATATTCTGCCCATTGAAGTAGACCCACCGCGCCACAAAATACAGCGCACCGGCGCAGAGCAAGCTGCGCCCGCTGTACCTTGTACCGAGCAAAATCTTGCACCCGAAGCATAGATACATCACCCAGTCCAGCACGGGGGAAACGCGGGTCTGCAGCCATGGCCAATTCTCCCGCGCCATGCTGTTGTTGAACACGACGATGAACTCATACACCATCACGCCCAGCAGGAACGCGGCGGTGCCGTACCGTTGGCGTACCGCTGCGCCGCGCGCGCAAAACAGCGGGCGTTCCTCCGCCCACCACGCGGTGGGGGAGAGCCTGCGCCGCAGAACCGGTACAAAATCAAGGCAGGCAGCCGCCAGCAAAAGCAGCAGCAGCGCATTTGCAAAACCAAACAAAAGGGACACCCCTCCTACAATGTAATCACCTCTGACCGCCAATGCCGCAAAAAGCACGCAGATACACAGAATATCGCGTGCCCGTTGGGCTTGGCAGTCGGCGCACCCCGCGCGCCGTATCAGCGGCTGAAGGGGTGCGGTACTGCCTTTATTATAAACATCTGCATCGGCGTTTGACAAGCCTTTTTCAGAATGTTATTCTAATGGTGAAATGTTATGACTGGGAGGATACCCTTATGAATGCAGAGCAGTACCGCGCCGTGATCGGATGGTTCAACGCAAGGCCCGCCGCCAAAAAGGTGCTGCAGCTCGTCAGCCGCGGGGCGGTGGGGCTGGTATATCTGCTCTACCTCGGTATGCTGGCGTGGCTGGCACTGCACCGCAGTGAGCAGCTCTTGCCTGCGGTCATCGTACCGGCAGCGGCGTTTCTGGTCGGTACGCTGGTGCGCCGGGTCATCGACCGCCCGCGCCCTTACACGGCGCTGGGGTTTGTGCCCCTCTTTCCGAAGGACAAGCCCGGCCAGAGTATGCCGAGCCGCCACTGCTTTTCGGCGGCGGCCATCGCCGGGGCCGCGTGGTTTGTGCTCCGCCCGCTCGGCATCGTGCTGGCTGTGCTTGGGGTACTGATTGCGGTCTGCCGGGTCGTGACCGGCGTCCACTATATCAGCGATGTACTGGCAGGGCTGGCGTTCGGCGCAGCGTTTGCCGTGCTGGGCTGGAACGCCTTTGTGCTGGCGGCATCCGCTATGGGCTTTTACAGCATCATGCTATTATAAAAGGAATGAACTTTATGAAAAAAAGTATCGCAGCCGCCCTCTCCGTCTTGGTGGGCCTTGCCCTGACGGGGTGCAGCTTTCAGGATTTTATGCTCTACCTTTACGGCGGTGACGGCTTTGTCAAAAACGAGGAGCCGGACTATGCCAGCTGTGACGGTGACAACGGTGTGACCATCGTTTACGATCAGAACCAGTGGGAGCAGCCTGTCATGGCGCAGGCGGATACCCTCTCGCTGACGGCCGGCAACCAGCTCAGCTACACGGTCGTGCTGCTGCAGATGACCGACACCTACACGGATTTTCTTGCCCAGTCGGGTCAGGAGCTGGAGGAAACGACCGGCACGGTCCGATATGACATCGGCTTTACCGTACCCGATGCCGCTGTGTCGGCGGTGCGCTATGACTGCGGCAGCTACCAGACGATCTTTGCCCAGATCGACTACGACTGCGGCGAGACGATCTATGTCACGGCCGCTGCCCGCACGCAGGATTATGAGCCGATCCTGACGCTGCTGCAGAATGTCTGGCCGACCGGCCATGCGCCGCAGTCCGCCCAGCAGGCGGACACCTCGGTCAAGGCCGTCACCGAGGAGGATGTCAGCGGCGGGCGCACCAAGAGTCTGGCATAACTCCCCTGAGAAAAGCAAGAGCGGCGCTCCCGCAGTGGGAACGCCGCTTTGCCGCCCGCAGGGCGCGTGTCAGCGGATAAAATTCGTCCGCTTGTCGTTTTCTGCAACAGGTGCCTCGATCCCGGCAGCCTTGCCGGCTTCGATGCAGCGCAGGATCCACGCCATGTTGCGGCCCAGATTGCGCATGATCTGCATACCCTCCGCATCGGCGGCTGCCTCCTCGGCCTTGCCGCCGTGGACCATCGGCCAGTAGGTCGAGCTGATGAGCGGCATCTCAAAGAACTGCGGTACCTTTTCCATGGCCTCCAGCGCCGTGGTCGTACCGGCGCGGCGGGCGCTGGTCACAACAGCGGCGGGCTTGT
Organism: uncultured Oscillospiraceae bacterium; assembly: GCA_900540595.1. Classification (GTDB taxonomy): domain Bacteria; phylum Bacillota; class Clostridia; order Oscillospirales; family Ruminococcaceae; genus Gemmiger. The sequence goes on along the minus strand of UQGL01000017.1, from coordinate 31,185 downwards.
GGCGCAGGTATCTGCCGCCGCTGATGGCCAGCCGGTGCATAAAGCCAAGCATGCTGGCTGCCGCCGTGGCATAGTGGACCGGCGCGCCGAACACAATGCCGTCAGCCTTCTCGACCAGCGGCAGCACCTCGGCTACCGGCCCGCCAAAGACGCATTTGCCGGCCTTGCCGCAGCCGCCGCAGCCTACACAGCCGCCCACCGGGGCAGACCCGATGTGGAAGATCGTGGTCTCGATGCCGGCCTCGTTCAGTGCTTTGGCCATCTCGGCCAGCGCCGCGTTTGTGCAGCCGTCCTTGTGCGGGCTGCCGTTGATAAGTAGCACATTCATAGCAATACCTCCGTCATTTGCTCTGTATTTATAGTATAGCACACCGCGCAAGCCTGTGCAAAGAAAGGTCGTAACCATGCCCACTACCTGCCTGAACTACGATAAAAAGTGCGGCGGCTGTCCGCTGCTTGCACTGCCCTACCGGGAACAACTGAACCAAAAACAAGCCCGCCTGCAGGGGCTTCTGGGCGGGTTTGCCCCCGTCCGGGCCGTGCAGGGCATGGCCGAGCCGTACCATTACCGCAACAAGGCCATCGCCAGCTTTGCCATGCAGCACGGCAGATTGGTCTGCGGCCTGTATGCCGAGGGCACGCACAGGGTCCTGCCAAGTGCCGACTGCCTGCTGCAGGAGGAGATCCTCAACAAGACCCTTACCGCCGTGCTGGAGGCCGCCCGCGCCTGCCGCTGGACAGCCTATGACGAGGACCGCGGCACAGGGCTGCTGCGCCATACCGTGCTGCGCAGCAGCGGGGACGGTAAGGTGCTGGTCACGCTGGTAACGCCCGGCGCAGACCTGCCCGGCAGCAAAAATTTCTGCGCCGCGCTGCGCAAAAAAGCGCCGTGGGTCGTCAGCATCGTGCAGAACATCAACCCCACGCGCAGCAGCGCCGTGTTGGGCAACCGCGAGAAACCGCTTTGGGGCCCCGGCTTTGTGATGGATACGCTGTGCGGGCTGCAGTTTGCGATCTCGTCCCGCAGCTTTTATCAGGTCAACCGCACCCAGACCGAGGTGCTGTACAAAAAGGCGCTTGAGCTTGCCAAACTGACCGGACGCGAGACGGTCGTAGATGCCTACTGCGGCATCGGCACGATCGGCCTGTGCGCCGCGCCCCATGCAAAGCAGGTCATCGGTGTTGAGCGCAACCCCGCCGCTGTCAGGGACGCCGCCGCCAACGCCCGCCGCAACAAGCTGGCCAACGCCCGCTTTGTCTGCGCCGATGCCACGGAATGGATGATGGCCGCCGCTGCGGAGGGACTGCGCCCCGATGTGGTTTTTCTGGACCCGCCGCGCGCCGGCAGCACACCGGAATGCATAGCCGCCGTAAACCGGATGAAGCCAAAGCGCATCGTCTATGTCAGCTGTGACCCCGAAACACTGGCACGCGATGTGGCCGCCTTCACCCGCCTCGGCTGGCGCGCCGCCAAATTCTGCCCCGTTGACCTTTTCCCGCAGACGCGGCATGTGGAGGTGATTGTTTGGTTGTCACGCGAAAAGTGATGTACCAAACTCTCAGGACAGGACATGTTGAAACGGTATGCTTATTGTCCAAACTTCAAAGCAAGGAACATATCGAGATCGAAGTGAAGATGAACGAGTTGGATTTGACCGCTGCGGAGAAAAAGGCAACCTATGAGGAAATCAAAGCGTATGTTCTGGAACATAATGGCTTGAAGGTCAGCCATCTCTATATCGCACAGGTGAAGCAGAAGTACGGCATCATTGAGCGCGAGAACTATAACAAGCCGAAGTCTGAAAACGCCAAACAGCCCCAATGCCCGCTGGATAAGGAAAATGCGATTATGGAAGCATTGAAGCACTTTGGTATGATTTTGTAGATGCCTTTTGAAAGAAATTGCAGGTGGCGGTCGGTACCAAATGATCTTTCGCTAACAAGCTGTCTAAAGGTTAAACTGTCAGTATAAGAATGCTAACGAAGGTGCGTAAAACACGGAACTGCGATATTGGGAATATCCGAAAGCTGATTTTTTCCCAAGAAGGCATCGTTGAATAAGAGGTGGATGGTATGGCGGCAAAAAAAAGAAAAACATAATTAGCAAGGCTAGCCCTCACACAATAAAAAAATTTGAGCTGATAGAAGAGTACATCAAATCGTGGGCACAGAAGTTGCTGTTGACTGAGTCTTGCAATGGGCTGATCTTTATAGACTGTATGTGCAACAGTGGTGTATACACCGACGATGCCGGACAATTGGTGAAAGGTACAGCAGTACGCGTCTCAGAGGCACTTAGGGAAGCATCAAGAAGCTATACGGAGAAAAATATACACATTTACTTGAATGACAAGGATAAAGCGCGCGTAGATGAGCTAAAAAAGCATCTTCCACAGGATGAGCGCAATTTTAAGATTGTCACCTCTTGTGGTGATGCGCACGAGCTACTCCGAACTATCGGACCACAGTTATATGGAACTGGGCACCTGCATTATTTCCTGCTCTACGATCCGTATGATGCGACTATTGACTGGGAAGCACTTCTACCGTTTTTCCGTAACTGGGGTGAAGCTATGATTAATCACATGGTTTCAGATCCGGTGCGAGCGATCACAAGCGCCAAGAAGAAAACGACAAAGGCAAAGTACCTGTGAACAGGACATCATAACGGCGATTCTGAGCGGATTTGATGGCGACAGAATTTTTCACGATGCAGCGAAGCGGATGCGCCGAATGGCGTGCTGGCTTCGCTTTTTCATCATCTGAATTTTGGAGGGAATTTGAATATGAGTGTACGCAATGAAATCAAGGCACAGATCGTCCGCGCCGGTTTTACGATGCAGGAGGCTGTTGACCTGCTACATGATGAATATGGCTGGTCGGACAGCGTTTCCAATTTGTCCGCCAAGTTGCAGCGGGAGAGCATCCGCTATAAAGAGGTCGTCGAGCTTGCCGACGCGCTGGGTTATGAACTGATCTGGCAGAAACGGAGGGAGAAATAAATGAGTAAGCCACAGTTTGCGATTCTCCGCTTTGCAAAGTATAAAGGACCGGAAATTTCTAATATTGAGGCGCACAATGAGCGCACAAAAGACGAATACGCCAGCAATCCGGATATTGACAAGAGGCGCAGCTGTCTGAACTTTCATCTGCTCGAACCGGAGCGCAAATATCGTGCAGAGACAGAGCGGCAAATCAAGGACGCCGGTTGTCGCACCCGTTCAGACAGCGTGCGGCTGGTGGAGGCTCTTGTGACCGCAACGCCAGAGTTCTTCAAGGGTAAGAAGAAAGCTGAAATCAAAGCCTATTTTTAGGAGGCGCTGGACTTTATCCGGGAACACCAAGACCCGAAAACTATCATATCCGCTGTGGTGCATATGGACGAGAAAACGCCCCATATGCACCTTTCTTTTGTCCCGCTGACAGCAGACGGGCGACTCTTCGCCAAAGAAATCGTAGGAAACAAGAAGAAGCTAACGCAGTGGCAAGACAGATTTTGGGAGCATATGGTCAAAAAATGCCCCGACCTGGAGCGCGGCGAGAGCGCCAGCGAAACCGGACGCGACCACATCCCGCCGAGGGTGTTCAAGGAGATGACCCGCCTGACCAAGCAGAAGGCCAAGCTGGAAGAATTGCTTTCAGGCGTCAATGCGTTCAATGCCAAGGGGAAAGCAGCAGAAATCGGCGTTTTTTTGGGCAAGTATATCCCGGCTGTGGAGCAGATGCACACGACACTGAAAAAATACAATACGGCGTTCACGGTCACGACTGCCAAAAATAAAAAGCTGAAAAAGAAAACGGAGCAGTTAGAACAGTCGCTGGGCAAAGCCACGCAGGAAAGCACCTTGAAAAAGCTGGCTGACGCCAAGCTGCATCGGGATTATGAGGAATGCCGTCGCCGTACTGGATTGTATTCCGAAGAAAGTGCTGGCGGCATATACGCACAAAGCGGAGAAAGAGAGGGAAACTGCCTATGGTAGATGAATGGAGCGGCTTCGCCGCTTTGCTGGCAAATTTGATTGAAAAGTATGCCGTGGTTCTGAATCTTGATGCGCTGCCCGATCTCGTCATAGAGGAAGCCGTGTCTGAAAAAGATGCTGCCGATAAGAATATTCACGAAAACGATATTGAACCCGTGAAAGCAGCATGATATAATTGCCATGAAATAGGTGTCCAAACCGCCATTGCAGGAGCAAAATCTCCTGAAATGGCAGAAAACGAGGTGAAGTGACAATGGATCGCTGGGAGAATGAGCGGAACGATTCCGAGATGATGATTTATACCACAGAGGATGGCTTGACAAAGATTGAAACGGCCTTCGATGGAGATACCGTTTGGCTTTCCATTGATCAGATGGCAGAGCTGTTTCAGCGTGATAGAAGTGTGATTGGCAAGCACGTGCGAAACATTTTCAAAGAGGGAGAACTTCAAAAGGCAGCAGTGTGGGCAAAATTTGCCCACACTGCTGCCGACGGAAAAGTGTATGATGTCGATTATTATAATCTTGATGTTATCATTTCTGTCGGCTACCGTGTGAAGTCTCAGCGCGGCGTGCAGTTTCGTATTTGGGCAACGGGGATTTTGAAGGAGTATATGCGAAAAGGCTTTGCTCTGGATGATGAGCGCCTGAAAAGTCTGGGTGGCGGCGGATACTTTAAGGAGTTGCTGGAGCGTATCCGCGATATCCGCGCTTCCGAAAAGGTGTTTTACCGTCAGGTGCTTGAAATCTACGCGACCAGTATTGACTATGATCCCAAGGCGGAAATCTCCATTCAGTTTTTCAAGAAAGTCCAAAATAAGATTCATTATGCCATTCATGGACAAACCGCGGCGGAGGTCATTTACACACGCGCCGATGCGGAGAAAGAATTTATGGGCTTGACCACCTTTGCAGGCAGTCAGCCCACGCTGAAAGAGGCAGTAGTTGCCAAGAACTATCTGAACGAGAAAGAGCTTCGTGCTATGGGGCAGCTTGTGTCCGGATATCTGGATTTTGCGGAACGACAGGCGGAGCGGGAGCAGGCAATGACCATGCAGGACTGGTCGGAGCATCTTGATCGGATTCTGACCATGAGCGGAGAGCAGCTGCTGGTTGGCAACGGAAGCGTCAGCCATAAGCAGGCTATCGACAAGGCAACCGGCGAGTATAGAAAATACAAAGCCCGCACCCTCAGCGAAGTTGAGCGCGATTATCTAGATTCCATCAAGTTGTTGGAGCAGAAAACAGATAAAAAGTAAGCTGGGGTGGAGAAGATGCGATGAAAAAAGAAAAGACAAAAGTATATATCTATACAAGAGTATCCACCGCCATGCAGATTGACGGATACTCTCTGGATGCCCAGAAATCCAGAATGAAAGCCTTTGCCGAGTATAATGAACATGAGATAGTCGGTGAGTATGAGGATGCCGGGAAGTCGGGTAAATCCATTGAGGGCAGAGCGGAGTTCAACCGCATGATGGAAGATATAAAGTCCGGGAAAGATGGTGTTTCCTTTGTGCTGGTGTTCAAGCTGTCCCGTTTCGGCAGAAATGCGGCAGATGTGCTGTCCACCTTGCAGGTTATGCAGGACTTTGGCGTCAATCTGATTTGCGTGGAGGATGGGATCGATTCCTCCAAGGATGCGGGAAAGCTGATGATTTCCGTTCTTTCGGCTGTAGCTGAGATTGAGCGTGAGAACATCCGTGTGCAGACGATGGAGGGCAGAATCCAGAAAGCCCGTGAAGGGAAATGGAACGGCGGCTTTGCTCCTTATGGCTACAAGTTGGAAAAGGGACAGCTTTTCATCAATGAGGAAGAAGCAGCGGCAATCCGCGTGATTTTTGACCAGTATGTGCATACAGATACCGGTGCAAACGGCCTTGCAAAATACCTCGCAACTCACGGAATTTACAAAATCCAGCGGCAAAACGGAAAAAATCCCTTGTTCGATGCGGCGCTGATCCGCAGAATTCTGAAAAATCCGGTATACTGTGGTAAAATCGCCTATGGCAGACGTCGGACGGAGAAGGTGCATGGCACCCGAAATGATTACCGACTGGTGGAGCAGGCCGATTATCTGCTGGTAGATGGTCTGCATGAGGGAATCGTTTCCGAAGAACTATGGTACGAAGCACAGGTCAAACTGCTGGCACAAGCGGAGAAATACGAACACGTCAACAGGGGCAAGGATACAAAAATACATCTGCTGTCAGGTATCGTAAAATGTCCGGTCTGCGGCGTAGGAATGTATGGAAACAAAAGCATCAAGCATAAGGCGGATGGCTCAAAATACAAGGATTTTTATTACTATGGCTGTAAGCACCGTGCGATGACGCGCGGGCATAAATGCAACTTCAAGAAGCAGATCAATGAAGAACTGCTGGACAGCGCCGTTGCTGAGGTTATCGTAAAGCTGGTAAGCAATCCGAAGTTCGCCGCCATGATGCAGGAAAAGATCAGCGTGAAGGTGGATACCTCTGCCATTGAGCAGGAGATCGCGGCGCATGAAAAGCAGCTTCGCCGGAGTTATTCCGTAAAGGTACGGCTGATGGAAGAAATCGATTCTCTCGACCCGGACGATAAGCACTACATCAAACGCAAAACAGACCTTGATGACCGGCTTTACAAGATGTATGATAAGATCGAAGATACAGAAAACCAGCTCGTTGCCGCCAGAGCCAAGAAGATGGCGATTGAGGCGTAAAAGCTGACGGGCGACAACATCTACAAGGTGCTGATTTTCTTTGATAAGCTCTATTCCGTCATGGACGATCAGGAAAAGCGGCAGCTTATGGAATCGCTGCTTTCCGAAATCCAGATCTATGAGGAAACGGCAGCCTAACGGCCAGTGGCTCAAGTCCATCAAGTTCAAGCTCCCAATCATTGCGCAAGATATGAGCTTGAGTTTGGACAATGATGCACATATCGAGACTGTGGTAGGACTACACAGAAAGGATATATAGAAATCCTTGAATTTACGCACTTTGTAGAGTTTTTCAGCTTCAACAGAATTGCTGAAAATCACAAGGAAAAAAAGCTTGTGAGGAAGGTAACGGTTGTTGTGGCATTAGACCTCGGTTGTGGGAACACAAATAATTCTGAATATGAAAGTAAATAGAGAACTATCAGATATGTTGATAGAACGTAGGGATACTTGAAAGAGTGTCCCCATTTTTTATATTAGGGCATTCCATTAGGAGTGCCTTTTTCAATTCAATTTAAAAGGAGGTTCACTATGAACAACACAGCGTTAGGAGCAGAAAACAAAAAGAAACAGACAATCAATTTTATCAGCGAAGCACATGAAAAATTCTACTATGAAAAATTAGAAGAGGTACGCTATCAGGATGTGTACCACAAGGCACTTTGCTATTGCCTTGGCATTGACTGCATGAAGAACACCACAACCAAGATTGCAAATGCGTTTGTGCTGTCAGATAAGTATATCATGGCTTTATATACACACTGTCTGTTGGTAAGAAAAGCGGTAGCCTTTGAAAATATAGAATTAAATGGCCTTTCAGAAGTGGAGCTTTCTATGGTAAAATTAGAAAATGTCAGAGAAGTGTTATTTCAAGCATTGTTACTGGATGACGTTAAATTTGAAGATGGAAAGATGTATGCAGAGTTGTATACAATCCTCTTGAACAAGTGAAGAAGGTAATGAAAAGTGATTAATTCAAGAAATGAGATCATGGGATTATTAGGTGAATACATAGTTACTCAGCAAGAACATGTGTATCAGCTTTGGATGCCAGAAGCACAAGAATGGAACGTAAAAAGACAAGTTGCTTATTATAATGGAATTGTCTTAGGAAAGTTTCGAGAAGGTGATGCTTTGACCTTACAAGTTTTGAAAGAAGGGGTGACTGATCAAGCTTTGTATGACGAAATCGGAATAAACCTTGAACGTCAAATTAAAATGATTGAGGAAATGGAACAGCCTGATATTATGCGTAAAAAGCAACTAGAGTGTTATAAAACACAGAAAGATGAATTATCTTGTAATTCAATCGATAATTGGATTAGTAAAAACTGCGGATGGATACGAGAAGATGTAGCTGGGAGACCTTATTCAGAGATTAGAGTTTTATTATATCTCTATTATTCTTTTGATAACTATAGTTACCAGAGAAAACATCCATTTTGTAGTGATTTGAATCAGTTGGAGGCAGTATATAAGAATGTTTTGGACAAACAAAGTCAATTTTATAAATATGGCATAATCTCAATAAATAGCGAAAGAGAATTGCTTCCAATTGATCCACCTCGTATTTATGATAGAACAATTAATAAAACTTTTTTTACGAAGAATGTGCCTTTGAATTTACTTAAAAAGGTTTCTGAGATGATGTCTAGTGGTATTATAAAAGATTTTTCAGTAAGACTCCTCAATGAGCCTGGATATAATGGAAGAATGTATTGTGAGTATATAGCTGAGGCATTGGAAAGAGGGAAGATATTTGAGTTTGTTAATCTTGGAAATTACTCTACAAGTAGATTATATTCAAAAGAGTATGAAAATTGTATGTGGGTAACGATTGATCCTCAAAATATAACTTTTGAAGAATTGTGTGAAAATTTTGAGGTTTATAATGATATGGTTGTGACGCAAGTAGTACATTTACAATACGAAATAGAAGGAGAGTGCGCTTTTATTACGCATTTAGATCATGAATATGTATTTTATACTATAGATGAATACGAAAATAGAATGAGTAGTGCAACACAGAAAGGTACCGCAAAAACAAGAATGAAATCTTTCAAAATTGATAATTCAAGAATTCCTTTCGACTATAGATGCGAGGTATTAAGGAAAGATGAAAACGGAAATGATTTACCGCAAAAAGATGAACAGTTTCTATGTTATGTATTGGAATCTTATTTTAAACATAAAGATTTATTAAAAGAATATTTCCAAAATATACTAAAATAAAAGCGGTATATTCATATTTATGATAAAAGTAGATGAAAATATTTTATATGGAGGACACGTTATGACGAATGAAAGAAACCGGAAACATAAAAAGAGAAAAAAGAAGCTGCGATGAATTTTTTTGCAACAAAGGCAACATTCGTGGCAGGAATAGTTGTATTGATTACTATAGTAAAGGATATTTTAGAGTTATGTATCCAAATCCCAGTATGGGTGGTGATGCTTTATTTGAGCATTTGTTTTATTGTATATATTGTCGTTCTATGCACAACAATTGTTGATAAGAAAATGAGATCAAAGGGAGTAGCTAATTTTGGGAACTTTTTGACGATTTTTTCTATTATTGTTTTTATAATAGAAAATTCAGTTATTAGATTTGCAGATACTATGATGCGTATAAAAAGTAGGAGATTTTGATGCAGCGTGCAGAGACTGAGGGTGTAAAGAAGCGCATTAGCGAGCTTTCGGAATTTTTACAAAACACCGATACAGAGCTAACTGAGTATGATGAGCAGATGGTTAGAAAATACATCGAGCAGATAAAGGTATACGATGAGAAGCTCACCGTATGCTTTAAGGCAAAAGTGGAGATTGATATTCCGCGATAAAATGAATATACAGACAAATCAGGAGGCAGGGATTATTCCCTGCCTTTTGTGGAATTGATTTTATTCGTGGTTTGGTATATAATATGTGATAGTGGAACAAGGAGTAGTCTGTAGTTTCGTAGGAGAGATCATATGGAATATTTATCAATAAAACAAACAGCAGAAAAATGGGGTGTTTCAGTCAGAAGGATTCAGGTGCTTTGCGCTGAGGAACGCATTCCTGGCGCCATAAAGATTGGTTCTTATTGGGCCATTCCTGCTAATGCGGAAAAACCAGATGATCAAAGAATTAAAAGTGGAAAATATATAAAGGAACAGGAGTAGGAGGTGCCTTTGAATGGACGTTCGTGTAGCGATGAATATGACGCATGATGAGATTAAAAGTAAATACAAAGAATATCTAAGGCTACAGGCACTTAGCAAAAATACAGTGCAGACAGCGTCCAACGATACCTTTTACTTGTGGAAGAATGAAAGTAAAGAGCTATTCTGGGAGAAGATATTATCGCCAGATTTTGAGACCGTGTATCGCACAGCTATGGTAGAGTCCCTATCCAAGCGTACCAAGGGTGATCCACAAAAGCTCATTAGCTCATATATGTCCAACGCAAGACGTTTTAGAAAGTTTCTGGAGTGTGATGCTGCGGAAACGACAGCAGCGCCGGCCCAGACCGTTCGAAAAAGGAAGGTCAACGTCGATGCCCCAACACCATGTGCGAGCGAGGTTGAGCAGTATCTCTCTAAATGGGATGAGCTTGAGCATTATCGTTTGCAGGAGGATGCTTTAGACAAGCTGTTTTTTACGTTGTGCCCGGAAAACAAAGATATTTCCGATGTGCTTTTGAAGGTGTCAACGCTGAATGATTTTTATAGCACAAACATCTTCTCTGTTTACCCGGTGGCAAAACATATCACATCACTTGCTATTGATGCTAGGTTGAAGGCCGGCGATGTCACTTTGGTTGGAGATATTCAGAGGGTGGTAATCAACGGCTCGGAGAGAAAATTCTATTCGTTTGCAACAAAATACTGCAGTCATCATAATCCGCTGGAGTATCCCATCTATGATAGCTACGTAGAGAAGGTGCTTAAGTATTATAGGGACTTAGACAGATTTGCAAAATTTAGCAATGATGACCTGAAGGATTACATACGCTTCAAAGGTGCGTTAGTCGATTTTAGAAGATTCTATCACCTGGAGCAGTTTAACTTGAAGGAAATCGATAAGTATATATGGCAGTTAGGAAAGACATATTTTCCTAAGGATTTCAGTAAGAAAAAATAACGGAGGTGCACTATGGCTTTTGATCCAGGCTTGAAAATAGGACAAATATTAAAAAATGCAGATATTGTTGACACCTTTAAGTGCGGCAACATGGGTGGAATGCGTCGTTCAAAGACTACGAACACCTTGGTTATTGTATCTGACTATACAAAAGGCATTTATCATGACAAGTGGATCGGCGGCGTGCTGCATTACACTGGCATGGGTAAATCCGGAGACCAGGATTTGTACTGGTCTCAAAATGCAACGCTCGCAGAAAGCGGCTTCAATGGTGTCGATGTGCATTTATTTGAGGTGATGGATGCCGGCGAGTATGTTTATTGCGGAAGAATTGAGTTGGTGGATAAACCATATGCAGATACCCAGCCTGGTGAGGATGGTGTGCCAAGAAAAGTATGGATGTTCCCTGTTCGGCCAGTTCCGGATAATGACGTACAGAAGCCACAAATGTTTGTATTCAAAGATATGGAGGACAACAAGGCACGCGGTAAGAACGTGGATGAAGAATATACCAAAATGATGCAGGAACTCAAAAAGAGTAAAACAAAACCGCCGATTGCAAAGGCGTCGGTGTATGTAAAACCAGAACCGAAGCCATCTGTTATTATCCCAGCGGATATTGTAGGTAAAACAGTGAAGCATAAAACCTTTGGAACCGGCAAGATTACTGAGATTGCCGGCACCACCATTGTTATACAGTTTGACACCGTTGGAGAAAAGAAGATGGGATACGAATTCTGCATGGAGAAGAAGTTGCTGGAATTTGTATAAGTGGACAATATGAAAACAATTAGAGTGGTAGCGGCAGTCATCCGTCAAGGTGACAGGATATTTGCAACTGCAAGAGGCTACGGAGAATTTAAAGGACAGTGGGAGTTCCCTGGCGGAAAGATTGAGGCCGGAGAGACGCCACAGCAGGCCCTTATAAGAGAAATAAAAGAAGAGCTGGATGTAATGGTATCCGTAGGAGATCTGATTGATACGATTGAATACGATTATCCTACATTTCACCTGTCTATGGATTGCTTTTGGTGTGAAATTACTGACGGAGAGCTAAAGCTCCTGGAGGCGGAATCAGCTCGCTGGCTTACAAGGGAAAACTTGTATGAAGTTCCGTGGCTGCCGGCGGATTTGAATTTGATTAAGAAGGTTGCTACGCAGATGGAGAATGTGAAGTATATTTCCAGGATTGTAATAAAAGGTGCTTCCGGTTATGGCTCTGAAGATGAAGCATATAATGATAAAGTTACCATTACGCCTACTTCAATTTCTTATGAATACAAGCCGATGTACGAATCAGAGCTCGACCCAAGCAGAAAGTGGAGTTATAAAACAAATAGTCCTATTTTTAGGATGATGTACGACAAGGTTGCGGGTATGCTTCCAGCAATCATTGAAAGAGGCATACAGGAGTTCTGTACGGATATTGGTGGTATTGAGTTCAATATCACATATTCAGATAAGACGAAATTCAAAGAGATTTACTGGGTCCCGGGAGATTACTTTGAAGAATTGCTTGTGGCAATAAAGCGCATGGTGCCGGAAACGGAGTATACACCAGCGGTATTACTTACATCGGAGGATTTCGATGATGAGGAGGATGAGGAATAACTTATGAAGATACATTACTTTCAGAGATACCATGAAAAAGAGAACGTGGCAACAGCAAATACCATGCTTTTGCTTTCACGCTTATATTCGTACTCGTCAGATAAGTTTTTCGGGTTTTTAAAGTCAGAATATTTTTCTGATTCCTTCAATCCGGAGATTGTATTCACATTGCAGGAAAAGAGTGTTGATAGTATCCCTGGCGCGACAATTACGCAGGAAAGCTTCAAGATTGTTGTAGAAACAAAGATGTCAGATTGGTTCCATGAGGACCAGTTGCTTCGGCACTTAAATTCCTTTACTGATGAAAAGTATAAGGTCATGATCACTCTGGCACCAGAAACAATGGAAGCCGGAAAGATGAAAGCTTTTGAGGAGAAGCTAAAGGAATATAATGAAAAGCAAAAACATCCGGTAATTCATCTCAATACGACTTTTGAGGCTATGGCAAATGCTATAAGCGATGTGTTAGACGATAGAGATTACGATATGCAGGATGTCCTCGCAGATTATCTGAACTATTGTTATTCAGATGGACTGATTCCGGTTTCTGATGCATGGAAATATATGAGGATGCAGCTTGCAGGAACCACGTTCGATTTCAATATCAGTTCAAATGTTTTATTATGACAATGCAGAGCGCGGCTTTAGAGCTCATGATACGCTTGGACTTTACAAGAATAAAAGCGTACGAGCCCTTGGTAAAGTAATCGCCAGAATTACTGCGGTTGAAACTGAAAACGGCGTTAAATACAATGCAGAATTTGGTGAGTTGACGGATGAAAGAAAATCCATCATTGCTGAAGCTATGGCTGATGGTGATTTGCATGGATACGACCTTAGAACGACTGAACACAGATACTTCTTTGTGGAGAAGTTCTACGAAACTGATTATAAGAAGGTAACGCCAAGAGCTCCGATGGGTACTAGAATATTTGATTTGACGCAGGTGCTTGGTACGGAAGATATTCCTGATATAGAGGAACTTGCGCAGCGATTAATGAGCGAGAGCTGGACTTGATTAATGTAAAGTTGAAAGAGGTGTTATAATGGACAAACGTGCTTTTTTGAAAACTGCAATTGAAGTGTTAAAATATGATGACAAATTTAAGAAAATAGAAAAAAGAGAAAATCTGATTAAACTTTTATCGAGGTCTTCAGTTAATTTTTTGCCACAGTGGGGGTTTGTCGGAGCTGGAGTTTCTAATCAGCGCTGGGAGATTGTCGAAGTTAGATGTCCAGTACCACTTTTAAATGAGGCACATGAATTAGAGGCGGATATAGATAAGATAGTCTCATATGTTTATGAAGAGTCTGAAGAACACGCTTTTCAAAAAGTCAATATTCGCCCATTGGTTATTGATACTCCACCAGAGGTCGTGGAACATGAGGTGGTATTTGATGAACTTCAAGATACAGTGATTCAAGGTATACGAGATGCAAAATATATGATATGGGTTGCAGTTGCATGGTTCTCTAATGATGCTATTTATAATGAGCTTATTGCAAAGAAAAATAGAGGTGTCAACATTAGAGTTTTAGTATCAAATGAACCGACAAATAATACTACTGTTCAAAAACTCGAACGAGAAGGTGTAGACGTAAAGGTTGTCAATACATGGGGTGAGAATGGTAGAAATAGAATGCATCATAAGTTCTGCATTGTAGATTTAGATTATGTTATGCATGGCTCTTACAACTGGAGTAAGAATGCAAATTATAATGAGGAAACATTAGCTACAGCACTTGACCGTGAATTTGTATCTAAATTTGCAGATGAATTTATGGAAATTTACAACGAAATTGTATAACGATAGCCTTGAGCTATCGTTGAAAGGTTTGTTGACCAGTTATGAGTAACTGGCAGGCAGGTATGACGTACTTACTGTCGTGTCGTGCCATGTTGAGGCGGTTTGCCTGCTGGTGAAGTAAGGCGGTAAGTTTGAAACCTGTTTGGCCTTTTTGCTATGCGCGGCCCTGCACGATACATGGCAGAAAGCGCTGTGCTGTCCGATTCTGGTTGTGGACGGCACGGCGCTTCTGGACGAAACGGCAGCCCGCGTGGAGGAATTGCTATGATCTGCAAACTGACCCCTGAAGAAGAAGTCCGTATGCACATTCTTTTGAAAGGGATTGCCGATGACCCTAATGCGCTGGAGATGCAGAAATTCATCCAGCACGGCAGCGTCACGACCTATGAGCACTGTATGCGGGTGACCCGCATCGCATTCTGGCTCAACATCCATCTGCGGGCCAACGCCGATGAGGCCAGCCTTGTAAAAGGTGCGTTCCTGCATGACTTTTACCTGTATGACTGGCACAACTGCCGCAACATCACCCATTGGCACGGCTTCAAACACCCGCGCATCGCGCGCTATAATGCGGAGACTGTGTTTGCCCTGAGCGATAAGGAAAAGGACATCATCCAAAGCCACATGTGGCCGCTGACGCCCACCGATATTCCCCATAGCCGGGAGGCAGCGCTGGTCTGCATGGCGGACAAGATGTCGTCCGGCTACGAGACAGTGCTGGAACGCAAGGCACAGCGAAAGGAAAAACAAGAGAGGTAACGATAATGATCGATCAATATACACGCACCCGCGCCCAGCTGGGCACGCCCGCGCTGGACGCATTGCGCAGCGCCCATGTGGCCGTGTTCGGCATCGGCGGCGTGGGGGGACAGGCCGTTGAGGTGCTGGCGCGCAGCGGGGTAGGGGAACTGAGCCTCTTTGACAGCGACACGGTGGCGCTCTCCAACCTGAATCGTCAGCTGGTGGCGCTGCACTCAACGCTCGGCCTGTACAAGGTGGACGCTATGGCTGCCCGCATCGCGGACATCGACCCCACCCTCACCGTACACCCAAACCGGATGTTTTACAACGCCGAGACCGCCGACAGCGTGGATCTGACGCAGTTTGACTATGTGCTGGACTGCATCGACACGGTCAGCGCCAAGCTGCTGCTGATCCGCCGCTGCAAGGAGGCCGGGGTGCCGATCCTGTGCAGCATGGGGGCCGCCAATAAGCTGGACCCCACGGCCTTTAAGGTTGCCGATATTGAAAAAACAGCGGTGGACCCGCTGGCCAAGGTCATCCGCATCGAGTGCCGTAAGCGCCGCCTTGGCAAGGTCAAGGTCGTTTTTTCGGAGGAACCGCCCCTGCCGCCGCTGGCGGAGGAGACACTCGAGACCCCGGTTGCCGCGCGCCGCACCGTGCCCGCCAGCAACGCCTTTGTACCCGCCGCCTGCGGGCTGGTCTGTGGATCGGAGGTCGTGAAGGATCTGCTGCGCAAGGCGGGGGTCTATCGCGGTCAAAAATAATTTTTGTGCGCCCTGTTTCAGAAAAACGGGGCGTTTTGCATGAAAAACACTACTTTGCGCCCCGGTTCTTCTTGACAATTACACCAAAGCAAAGTAAAATTATATATAGGAAATAAAGAGCCAAACGGCAGGTCTGCCCTGTGCGTGGCTCCTTAAAGGGTGTCGCCCACCGGGAACGCCGCTTTTTTACGATATTCAACGTCGCTTAGACGGTTCTGTGTATATTCTGCGTGTAGGGGCATTGTGCGCCTTTTGGGCCGACCTGCCGCGTTTCTTCCTGTAACAATATCATAACGGAAAAGCGTCCCGCTGCGCCGCATCCTCCTATTTTAATAAGGAGTGAAACCAACTATGTCACCAATTTTGATCGTGGTGCTGGTTCTTGTTGCTGCCGCTGTTGCCGGGGCGCTTGGTTTTTACCTCGGCGGTGAAAACCGAAAGCGCACTGCTGAGGCAAAGATCGGCAGCGCTGAGGACGAAGCCAAGCGCATCGTAAATGATGCTATCAAGGCTGCGGAGCAGAAGCGTAAGGAAACCATCATCGAAGCAAAGGACGAAGCCTTTAAACTCAAGAGCGATGCTGACAAGGAGATCAAGGACCGCCGTGCCGAGATCACCCGTCAGGAGCGCCGCATCGACCAGAAGGAGGAAGCCCTCGACAAGCGCACCACCCAGATGGAGCGCAAGGAGGAGGACCTGAAGCGCCGCACCGAGACAGTCGAGGCTCGTCTGGACGAGCTGGAGCAACTCAAGCTGCGCCAGACCGAAAAGCTGGAAACCATCGCGGCCATGTCCAAGGAGGATGCCCGCGCCGTCCTGCTGAAGCAGGTGGATGACGAGCTGACCCATGAAAAGGCGATGAAGATCAGCGCCTATCAGGCAAACATGAAGGACGAGTGCGACAACCTCGCCCGCGAGCTGATCGGTCAGGCCATTGCCCGCTGTGCGGCCGATGCTACGAGCGAGGCCACCGTCAGCGTTGTGCCGCTGCCCAGTGATGAGATGAAGGGCCGCATCATCGGCCGTGAGGGCCGCAACATCCGCGCACTGGAGACCGCCACCGGCTGCGATTTGATCATTGACGATACGCCGGAGGCCATTACGCTGTCCAGCTTTGACCAGACCCGCCGCGAGGTTGCCCGCATGGCCCTTGAGCGCCTGATCGCTGACGGCCGTATTCATCCCGCCCGCATCGAGGAGACCGTTGACAAGTGCCGCCGCGAGCTGGAGATCCAGATGAAGCGCGAGGGCGACAAGGCTGTTATGGAGCTGGGCGTTCACAGCCTGCACCCCGACCTCGTCAAGCTTATCGGCCGCCTGAAATACCGCACCAGCTTCGGCCAGAATGTCCTGAGCCACTCTCTCGAGGTGGCATGGCTGGCCGGTCTGATGGCCGGCGAGCTGGGCGTCAATGTCCAGCTGGCGCGCCGCGCAGGTCTGCTGCATGACATCGGCAAGGCCCTTGACCATGAGATCGAGGGCAGCCATGTCCAGATCGGCGTTGACATCTGCAAAAAGTACCGCGAGAACCCGCAGGTCATCCATGCTATCGAGGCGCACCACGGTGATGTCGAGCCCAAGACCACGCTGGCGTTCATCATCATGGCCGCCGATGCGATCTCGGCCGCGCGTCCCGGCGCCCGCCGCGAGAACATGGAAAGCTATATCAAGCGTCTGGAGACGCTGGAGGCCCTCTGTAACGGCTTTGAGGGCGTGGAAAGCTCCTACGCTGTGCAGGCCGGCCGCGAGGTCCGCATCCTTGTCCAGCCGGATAAGGTCGGCGATGACGAGGTCATTCTGCTGGCCCGCAATGTCGCAAAGAAGATCGAGAACGAGCTGGATTACCCCGGTCAGATCAAGGTCAGCGTCATCCGCGAAAGCCGCGCCACCGAGTACGCAAAGTAAAGCTTATAACGAGCAAAACAACAGGCAGACCGTCAGAAATGGCGGTCTGCCTGCTTTGCTATACGATGCGGCAGGGGCCGGGCATGCCCGGCCCGCAGGCTTTCCCGCAAGAGGGTGCTTATTTTACAGTGCCGGGCCGCACATGTGCGGCCCCTACTGCATGGCACCGCAAGGCCCGGCGCAGGTTCTCGGCGTTAATCTTCCTGCGGCTGTCGCAATGCACCCGGAAGGGATGAATCCCTCCCCTACAAAATAATAAGCCCCCGGCGTAATACCGTACAGCGGCAGGCGTCGGGGGCTAAACTTATTCTATTACAGATGCAGAACTCGATCCTTGATCTCGGCGGTGCGGCCCTGATTCCAGAACTGGGTGCCGATGTAGCCGCAGGTACGGCGGGCGACATTCAGCTTGTTCTGGTCGCGGTTATGGCACTTCGGGCACTCCCACACCAGCTTGCCGTCCTCCTGTACGATCTGGATCTCGCCATCGTAGCCGCAGACCTGGCAGTAGTCACTCTTGGTGTTCAGCTCGGCGTACATGATGTTCTCATAGATGAACTGCATGACCTTGATGACGGCCTCGAGGTTGTCCTGCATGTTAGGCACCTCCACATAGCTGATGGCGCCGCCCGGGGACAGCTTCTGGAACTCGCTCTCAAACTTCAGCTTGGTGAAGGCGTCGATCTTTTCCGTCACATGGACATGGTAGGAGTTCGTGATATAGCTGCGGTCGGTGATGCCGGGCACAATGCCGAAGCGCTTCTGCAGGCACTTGGAGAATTTGTAGGTCGTGGATTCCAACGGCGTGCCGTACAGGCTGAAATCAATATTGTGCTGGCTCTTCCACTTGGCGCAGGCATCGTTCATATGCTGCATGACATGCAGCGCAAAGGGCTTGGCGGCAGGGTCGGTGTGGCTCTTGCCAGTCATATACTTGCAGCACTCATACAGGCCCGCATAGCCCAGACTGATCGTGGAATAGCCGCCGTAGAGCAGCTTGTCGATCGGCTCGCCCTTCTTCAGGCGGGCCAATGCGCCGTACTGCCACAGGATGGGCGCGGCATCGCTCAGCGTGCCCTTCAGGCGGTTGTGGCGGCACATCAGGGCCTTATGGCACAGCTCAAGGCGCTCGTCAAACAGCTGCCAGAACTTGTCAAAATCGCCGCCGCTGGACAGTGCTACATCCACCAGATTGATCGTGACAACGCCCTGATTGAAGCGGCCGTAATATTTGGGCTTGCCGTTCTCGTCCAGATAGGGGGTCAGGAAGCTGCGGCACCCCATGCAGGTAAAGCAATGGCCTTCGCCGTTGGCATCGACCTTGTACTCCAGCATCTTCTTTTCGCTGATATAGTCGGGCACCATCCGCTTGGCGGTGCACTTGGCGGCCAGCTTGGTCAGGTAGTAGTAGGGCTGGCCCTCATAGATATTGTCATTTTCCAGCACATAGATGAGCTTGGGGAAGGCGGGGGTGATCCAGACGCCGGCCTCATTCTTGACGCCCTGATAGCGCTGGCGGAGCATCTCCTCAATGACGATGGCGAGATCCGACTTCAGGCGCTGGTTGTCACCGGCCTCGTTCAGGTACATAAAGACCGTGATGAACGGTGCCTGACCGTTGGTGGTCATCAGCGTGACAACCTGATACTGGATCGTCTGCACGCCGCGCTTGATCTCCTCGCGCAGGCGCTTTTCAACGATCTCAGAGAGCTTCTCCTCGCCGGGGTCAATGCCCAGATCCTGCATCTCTGCCTCGACATCGCGGCGGATCTTCTTGCGGCTGATGTCAACAAAGGGGGCCAGATGGGTCAGGCTGATGCTCTGGCCGCCGTACTGGCTGGACGCGACCTGTGCGATGATCTGGGTCGCAATATTGCAGGCGGTGGAGAAGGAATGCGGCTTCTCGATGAGGGTGCCGGAGATGACGGTGCCGTTCTGCAGCATGTCATCAAGGTTGACCAGATCGCAGTTGTGCATGTGCTGGGCATAGTAGTCGGCATCGTGGAAGTGGATGATGCCCTCCTCATGCGCCTTGACGACCTCCGGCGGCAGCAGCATACGCATCGTCAGGTCCTTGCTGACCTCGCCAGCCATATAGTCGCGCTGGACGCTGTTTACGGTCGGGTTTTTGTTGGAGTTCTCCTGCTTGACCTCCTCGTTGTTGCACTCAATCAGCGAGAGGATCTTGTCATCGGTCGTGTTGTGGGTGCGCTTGAGGCTCTGGACATAGCGGTAGGTGATATAGCGGCGCGCGACCTCGTAGGCACCGGTCGCCATAATGGCGTCCTCCACAAGGTCCTGAATCTCCTCAACATTCATGGCGTGGCCGCGGTTATAGCAGACCTCCTGCACATGGTCGCTGATCTCGATGATCTGCTGCTTCGTCAAGCGCTGGGCTTCGGGTACGACCTTATTTGCCTTTGTGATGGCCGAAATGATTTTGGTAATGTCAAAGACAGCCTCGCTGCCGTTGCGCTTGATGATCTTCATGGTAACTCCTCTTTTTGCAATCAATAGACAGGATGTGTATAGTACAAATCGTATTGTTTGTCAAATCGTACTAAGCCCGTTTTGCGAGCAAGACTATCATACCGCACCGGGCCGCAAAAGTCAATCAGCAAAACCACAATATATAGTGGATGAAGTGTGAAATTTAACAAAATGTTCCGTTTTCATCGCTTCATCGTTCAAAAACAAACATGCCAAAAATCAGGCGGAAATTTTAGCTATTTTGGTTGGTTCTACTCTGGATAACGGTATATCGCATAATATTGGCCTGCCATGCAGAAAGTCCCGCTTGAATTGTACCGGATAAACTGGTATACTGGTTGAGGTTTTGGGGTAGTATGCCCCAATACATACAAGATATTGGGTAACACTGTACAAGGCAGGGCAGGGAAGGCCCGCAGGAGAACCGCTATGAATTACGCTACGATTAAATATTGTGACATTGCCAACGGCGAGGGCGTGCGCACCAGCCTGTTTGTATCGGGCTGCCGCCGCCACTGCCCCAACTGCTTCAATGCAGTAGCCTGGGACTTTGGCTACGGTGCGCCCTTCACCAAGGAGGTTCGCAACGAGATCCTTGAAAGTCTGGCTCCCGGCTACATCAACGGCCTGTCGCTGCTGGGCGGCGAGCCCTTTGAGCCGGAGAACCAGCGCGAGCTGCTGCCCTTTGTCAAAAATGTCAAGGTGCTGTACCCGAACAAAACGATCTGGTGCTATACCGGCAACAATCTGGAGCATGAGATCTGGCAGCCCGGCCCCGGCCGCTGTGAGGTCACCGATGAGTTCCTGCAGTATATTGATGTGCTGGTGGACGGCGATTTTGTGCAGGATCAG
Source organism: uncultured Oscillospiraceae bacterium (assembly GCA_900540595.1). Classification (GTDB taxonomy): domain Bacteria; phylum Bacillota; class Clostridia; order Oscillospirales; family Ruminococcaceae; genus Gemmiger. The sequence goes on along the minus strand of UQGL01000017.1, from coordinate 10,203 downwards.
TATGATATTTCGCTGCGGTTCCGCGGTTCAAGCAACCAGAGACTGATCGACATGAACAAGACCCGCGCAGCGGGCAGGGTGATCCTGTGGCAGGACGACCCGATCTTTGCCGACCACAGCATGTGACGGCTGCCCGTTATTATAAATAAGGAGAAGTATAACCAGATCATGAGCTGTCAGGCAAAATCCAAATCTATGACCGAGGGCCCGCTGGCCAAGCAGATCCTGCTCGTCAGTCTGCCGCTGGCACTGTCCAACCTGCTGCAGATCCTTTTCAACATGTCCGATGTTGCCGTGGTGGGCCGCTTTGCGGGCTCGACTGCACTGGGCGCCGTCGGCTCCACCTCCACCTTTGTCACCCTTTTCACCGGCTTTCTCATCGGCCTGAGTAACGGCGTCAATGTCTTGGTCGCGCGGTACTATGGTGCCCGCCACCCCAAGGATGTCAGCAAGACCGTCCATTCGGCGCTGGTGGTCAGCCTGCTCGCCGGTATTTTGCTGCTGGCCGTGGGGCTGTTCGGCTCCCCCGCGCTGCTGCGGCTGCTCAACACGAAGGAGGATCTGCTGCCCGGCGCGATCCTTTACCTGCGTGTCTATTTTCTGGGCATGCCGGCGCTGGCGCTCTACAACTACGGCAATGCGGTGTTCAGCGCCATCGGCGAGACAAAAAAGCCGCTGGCCTACCTGTCCGTGGCCGGTGTGGTCAACATCCTTCTCAACCTGTTTTTTGTCATCATCTGCAAGCTGGATGTGGCCGGTGTCGCGCTTGCCAGTACGATTGCCCAGTGCCTGTCGGCTGGGCTGATCCTGCACGCCCTCACCAAGGTGGAGGACTGCTATGCGCTGGATCTGCACAGCATCCGGCTCGACCTCGGCACGACAAAGCGTATCCTGATGCTGGGCATACCGGCGGGCCTGCAAAACGCGATCTTTGCCATCGCCAACCTGTTTATTCAGGCGGGCGTCAACTCCTTCGATTCTCTGATGGTCAAGGGCAACTCGGCCGCCGCCAACTCCGATGCGATGATCTATGACGCGATGGCGGCCTTCTATATGGCCTGCGCCAGCTTTATGAGCCAGAACTACGGTGCCGGCAAGCTGGACCGGATGCGGAAAAGCTATTTTATCTCGCTGGCCTACTCCTTCGGCGTGGGCCTTTTGCTGGGCGGCGGGCTGCTGCTATTCGGCCGCCAGTTTCTGGCGCTCTTCACAACCGAAAGCGCTGTCATCGACGCTGGCATGAAGCGCATTATGGTCATGGGGCTTGCCTACTGCATCTCCGCCTTTATGGACTGCACGATCGCCGCCTCGCGCGGGCTGGGAAAAACCATCGGCCCGACCGTCATTGTGATTCTGGGCTCCTGTGTGTTCCGCGTGATCTGGGTCTACACGATCTTTGCGCATTTCCACACGATCCCTTCGCTGTACCTGCTGTACCCCTTCTCCTGGCTGCTGACGGCAGCGGCCGAGATCGTCTACTTCATCTTCAGCTATCGGCAGGCGATCCGCATCTTCCATGAGCGGGAGGCCCTTGCACAGCTGTAAGAGCGCCAAAAAAATAGAGAGCAGCTCCATGCGGGGCGCTCTCTGTTTTTTATAGGGCAATACCGCATAATTCTAAGTGCCGATACGGCGAGCGAGGTGCGGCAGCTGCTAAGCCAAAAGCGCAGATAATACTTTGTGTATTATCGAGCATTTTGGCAACGCAGATGCCGTACCGCAGTCGCCGGAGCGGTGCTTAAGCCGTCAGGCGGGAATTGTGCGGTGTTGCCATAGGGCTTACTTCCGGTATTTTTCCATTTTGCGCAGCCTTTGCAAAATAGCGCCGGGCTTGCTATAATAGATGCAGAAAAGTCGAAGGTCTGTGGCGGGAATAGGGCCGCAGCCTTCAGAAAGCAAAGGTGAAAGCAATGCAGACCTATACCTATGTCTCGAAAGGAAAATTCGAGCGCCGGGAAAAGCCCAAGCCGGTGCTGCAGGATGCGCGCGATGCCATCGTCAGGGTGACACTGGCGAGCATCTGCTCAAGTGATCTGCACATCAAGCACGGCAGTGTGCCCCGCGCCGTACCCGGCATCACGGTCGGCCACGAGATGGTGGGCATCGTCGAGGCTGTCGGCGATGCGGTGACCCATGTAAAGCCGGGGGATCGCGTGACGGTCAATGTCGAGACCTTCTGCGGGGAGTGCTTCTTCTGCAAAAAGGGCTATGTGAACAACTGCACCGACAAAAACGGCGGCTGGGCACTCGGCTGCCGCATTGACGGCGGGCAGGCCGAATATGTGCGGGTGCCGTTTGCCGATACCGGACTGAACAGGATCCCTGACGGCGTGACCGACCGGCAGGCGCTGCTGGTGGGTGATGTCCTCGCCACCGGCTACTGGGCGGCGCGCATCTCTGAGATCACCGAGGAGGACACTGTCCTCATCATCGGCGCCGGGCCTACGGGAATATGCACCCTGCTCTGCGTTATGCTGAAAAAGCCGCAGCGGATCATCGTCTGCGAAAAGGACCCCGGCCGCATCCGCTTTCTGCAGGAGCATTATCCCGAGGTGCTGACGGTCACACCGGAGGAGTGCGCTGCCTTTGTGCAGGCCAACAGCGCACACGGCGGCGCCGATGTAGTTCTGGAGGTCGCAGGCGCATCCTCCACCTTCCGCCTTGCGTGGGAGTGTGCAAGACCCAACGCCATTGTAACGGTGGTCGCGCTGTATGACACGGCGCAGACCCTGCCGCTGCCGGAGATGTACGGCAAAAACCTGACCTTCAAGACGGGCGGTGTCGATGGCTGCGACTGCGAGGAAACGCTGCGCCTCATCGCAGAGGGCAAGCTGAATACCGAGCCGCTCATCACCCACACTTACCCCCTGAGCAGGATCGATGAGGCTTACGATCTGTTTGAAAACAAACGGGACGGTGTGATAAAGGTTGCAGTCGAATGTCAAAGCCTCGACTGATGCCGCCGCACCGCAAATCAACAACTGTAAAGGAATGACCGTATGACGAATCAGAAAACCCTTTCCAGCGGCGCAGGCCGCTTTGACATCAGCACAGCGGGCCTGCACATTCTGGCAATGACCCTTATGCTGATGGACCACCTCTGGGCCACGCTGCTGCCTGCGCAGGAGTGGCTGACCTGCGCAGGCAGACTGGCCTATCCCATCTTTGCCTTTATGGCGGTGGAGGGGTACTTCCACACCCGCAGCTTCCGAAAATACGCGCTGCGGATGCTGGTCTTCGCCGTGCTGTCCGAGGTTCCGTTCAATCTGATGTGCGGTGGAACATGGTTTTACCCGGTGCACCAGAATGTGATCTGGACGCTGCTGATGGGTCTTTTGGGGGTGCATCTTCTGGAAACGGTGCGCCGAAAGCAAAAACCTGCCCTGTTTGCGGCGGCTGCAGTCGGCGTTATTCTGGCGGGGGCGGTGCTGGGGATCCTCTGCATGGTCGATTACTACGCTGTCGGCGTGCTGACGGTGCTGGTTTTCTACTTTTTCCGTGGCCGGGCATGGTGGTGCCTGGCAGGGCAGCTGCTCGCGCTGTACTGGCTCAATGTCGAGATGCTGGGCGGCCTGATGTACCCTGTGCAGCTGTTCGGCGTTTCGTTTGAGATCTGCCAGCAGGGCTTTGCGCTGCTGGCGCTCGTCCCCATCTGGCTGTATCGCGGGCGGCAGGGATACCACAGCCGGTGGTTCCAATATTTCTGCTATGCATTTTACCCTGTACACATGCTGGTGCTTGCACTGGCCCTGCAGTTCCTGAACCGCTGACACCCCAAATAAGCAACAAAAACACCCCTCTCAGCATGAACCGCATCCCGTCAAGCGTACAATGAAATAAAATAAGATTTTGCTGCCAAGAGCACTGCTCTTGGCAGATTTTTTACGCAGCAAATGCCATCTGGTACTTTTCCATTGGCGTAACAACCCCAAGATTGCGCTGTAAAGCACTATACAGAAAAAGGGCTTCCGCCAGCAGATGCGGAAGCCCTTTTTAAGAAGGAGAATAGTGAATATCAGTTTTTCATTTCGGCGCGAATCTTATCGTTGGCCTCCTCGACCTTCATGCGGGAGAGGATAAAGGTAATGATGGCGTCCAGCACAAAGGGAATCACGAGGTACATGAGTTTCAGCATATTGATGCAGGATTCCGGCTGCACAGCCAGCGCCTTATCGTAGTTGCTGAACGCCAGCAGCCAGCCGGTGATGGCGGTGCCGAGACCGCCGCCCAGCTTGACACCGAGCGAGGTGCAGGAGTACATCGTGCCGTCCACGCGCTTGTGCTTCGTCAGCCAAGTGTACTCAGAGCAGGAGGCGATAACGGCATTCATATCGCCCTGCCACGGGCCCTGACCCAGTGCAGCAATAGCCGTGAAGAGGAGCATCATCTTGACATCGCCGGTGCCAGTATAGCCGGCCACGGCAACGAGCGCGCGGGCCACGGTAGCAAGGGCATAGCTGCCGACGTTCAGCTTGTACATACCGTGCATCTTGGCAACGAAGGTCGGGGTAAAGACCAGTGCGATGATCAAAGGAATGTTGATGGCCCAAGAGAACACGCCGAACAGGTTCTTGTCGCCAAGGATATGAGCAGTGTAGTAGGTACCCATGCTGATCATGGCACCATAGATCTGCTGCAAAATGTAGGTGACGCAGATCATCAGGTAGTATTTGTTGGAGACCAGCAGCTTGGCAGCTTCGACAAGACCGTACTTCTCGTCTTTCTCGATTTCGGCTTTATCCGTGGTTTCGACAAACTCTTCCTCCGGCAACTCCTTGACGGAGAAAACAGAGAGCGTGTTGACGATCAGACCGATAATGGCATAGACGATAGCCACGGTGCGCCATGCTTCGGCAGTGTCGCCTAGTGCAGAGACAGCCAGCAGTGTGAAAGACTGAATGGCAAGGCTGGTGGCGAATGCGAACATGAAGCGGTAGGAACCCATCTCAACTCGCTCGGCGCTGTTCTTGGTGACAAGGGAAGTCAAGGCAGAGTAGGCGATGTTGTTGGCCGTGTAGAACACAGCGTTCAGCAGGGAATAACAGATAAAGAACCATGCGTACTTGGCAAACTCGCTCATGCCCATGGGGATGGCGAAGATGCCGACCAGTGTGATGGCGCAGCCGATGTAGCCGTAGAGCATCCACGGGCGAGCCTTGCCCAGCTTGGAGTGCGTCTTGTCAATCATCGAGCCAAAGAAGATGTCGGTAATGCCGTCAAACAGCTTGGACACAGCGATCAGCGTGCCGACGATGCCGGGATTCAGGCCGACGGTGTCGGTCAGGTAAATCATAACAAACGAGGAGAGGAACGCATAGACCACGTTGCCCGCAACATCGCCGGAGCCGTATCCGATCTTGTTATACCATTTTAAATAGCGTCTTTCCGTATTTTCAGACATATAATTTCTCGATTCTTTTGTAGTAATTAGGTTTGTAGAGGTTATACTTTTTCAGGAATCAAACGGATGCTGAAATCGAAGGAAGCGTCGTCAAGGCGGTACTGCTCCGCCAGCCGCGGCCCGCAGCTGGCAGAGCCGATGCCGTTCTGTGCATAGTCAAGGCAGAGAACGGTGCTGTCACAGGGCTGCAGCTCATAGTTGTGCGCCTTTTCAGTCAACTCTTCCTGCGTGTAGTGCGAGGCGTTGAAGCAGAACGGCTTTGCACCGACAGCGGTAAGATTGATGCCAGCGCCATCCAGCTGGACATAATCGCAATCATAGTGACTGCCGTTCTCCTGCGGGCGAATGTAGTCCTCGTGCTGCTGCCAGATGGTGGAACTGAAGTAGTCGTGGCTGGCAGCATGGTGCTTGTCGCAGTAGCTTTCCATCGGACCCATGCCGAAGTAACTGACGCGGGCCATTTCTTTTGGCAGGAACAGGCGCAGGCCAAAGCGCGGCAGTTCGGGGAATACCGTGTTGCGCTCGGCGTGCAGTGCCAGCGTTACTGCGCCGCTGTTGGAAACCGTCCAGCTGACATCCAAATCAAGGAATTTCTGCAAGCTGATCGGTGCAATGCCGACTTTGGCACGCAGGGTCACACCGCTGTCCGTCACCTGATATTCGGTGCGGTAGGCGTTGGTCATACAGTGGTCATAGCGGGCAGCCAGCCAATCCAGCTTCAGCTTGCGGTCATTGTCCGTAGGAGCACGCCAGATGTTGAACTCCATTTCCTTGTCCAACAGGACTGCATCCTCGTACTGCATCGCGGCGAACAGACCCGTCAGCTTATTAAAGTTGTAGGTGAAGTTCTTGCCGCGCAGCGTCAAATGGCGGTCCGTCTCCTGAACAGTGATTGTGCTGTTGGAAGGGGCATCACTCCACATAGCCAAGGTTTTCTGGTTGCGGTTGTCTTCGTTTTCCAGCAGGATTTCATCAAACCCCAGAAGATGATCTTCCGAACGCAAGGGCAGGTCTTTTTTGCAATGGTAGAAGATTTTCAGGAAACACTTGCCTTTATCGGGAATATGGACGGCCAACGGCAAGGCGTTTTCGCTGTGCGGCGGCAGGGTGAAACCGTCAGGGTAGGGGATGAAGCCGCTGTCGATGACCTCGCCGTCGCAACTTACCTGATAGGTTAGTGCGGCATACTCGGTCAAATCAACAAAGTCCATGTAGTTATGCAGCGTGAGCATGCCGGATTCCCGGTCGTACTTCACAACACGCGCCGGGCGATAGACGTTCTTGAACTCCAACAGCCCGGTGTGCGGGCGGCGGTCGGGGTAAACCAGACCGTCCATGCAGAAATTGCCGTCATGCGGCCACTCATTGTGGTCGCCGCCGTAATAATAGATGTCGCGGCCGTCGGGCATCTTCCCTTTATAAATACCGTGGTCACACCACTCCCACAGGAAACCGCCGACCAAGCCGTCATGGCTCTGAATGAACTGGAAGTAATCCTCCAAATCGCCGGGGCCGTTGCCCATGCAGTGGCTGTACTCGCACATGATATAGGGTTTGTCCGGCTCGTTGTCCAGATATTCCTGAATGCTTTCGAGAGAAGGGTACATATTGCTGAACATATCAATGTTCGAGAAATCGTATTTACGGTTCTTGCTGCGGTACTGGGCGCTCTCGTAGTGGGTCAGGCGGCGGGGGTCAAAACTCTTTGTCCATGCCAGCGCTTCTTCGAACGTGCAGCCGTAGGCGCTCTCGTTGCCCATCGACCAGATGATGACGCAGGGACGGTTCTTGTCACGCTCCACGCAGCGGCGGGTGCGGTCTACGGTGGCCTCGGTGAACTCCGGGTTGTCTGCGATGGGCTTGTTCCAGTTTTCGACGTGGTTGGGCCAGCTTTCGTTGCCCTCGCAATAGTATTCGGACGCACCGTGGCTCTCGTTGTCGGCTTCATCAATGACAAAGAAGCCGTACTGGTCGCAGAGCTGATAGAAGTAAGGCACATCCGGGTAATGGCTGGTGCGGATGGCATTAAAGTTGTTCTTTTTAATCATGAGCAGGTCTTTTTTCGTCTGCTCAAAGCCAACGGCATATCCCGTGACCGGGTCGGATTCGTGGCGGTTCACGCCGTGGAACTTGATGGACTGGCCGTTGACATAAATCTGGTTGTTGGCAACATGAACCTCACGGATGCCCACACGGTCCGTAATAGTCTCGCAGGGTGTGTCCAACACAAGGGTATATAAGTAGGGCTGCTCTGCGTTCCAGAGTGTCGGGTCAACAACGGTGATTTCTGCATGATAGGGGAATGCCGCATCATCCGGTGCTTCCACGGGCGTTACGCTGCCGACCATCGTGCCGGCTGCATCGTAGAGGGTGATGCGGGTGGCAACGGCGGAATCGTAGTAACGCAGGCGGACAGCAACCCCTGCGGTGCTGCCGTGGATGTCGGTGGTGATGAAATAGTCCTCGATGCACTGTTCCGGTCGGTGCAGCAGGTAGACATCACGGAAAATGCCGTTCATGCGGAACATATCCTGATCTTCCATGTAACTGCCATTGCACCATTTCAGCACGAGGACCGCCAGATGGTTGGCGCCGTCCTGCAAAAATTTCGTTACATCGAACTCGCTTGTGGAATGGGCGACCTGACTGTACCCGACAAACTGACCGTTGAGCCAGACATAGAAGCAGGAGGCAACGCCCTCAAAATTCAGAAATGCGCGCGGGGCAGCGGCATCCTTTTGGTAGGTGAAGTCGTAGAGGTAAGCGCCGCAGGGATTCTCTTTGGGAACATACGGCGGATCAGCGGGAAATGGATAGCGGATGTTGGTGTACTGGTGGTGGTCGTAACCGTGGTTCTGCCACACGCTGGGGACCGGGATGCTGTCAAAAGCGGAGGCATCATAGCCTACCGCGTAGAAAGCATCCTGCAAGTCATAAATACTGGCGTAGTACCGAAATTTCCAGCTTCCGTTCAAAAGCTGGAAGCGATCCGAGGTCTCGCGGTGCTCGACTAAGGCATCGCTGCGCCGGGATGACGGAATGTAATAGGCACGATTCGGCATGGTACCCACATGCAGCGTGTGCGGGTCCTCGTAATAGTGCGGAATAATCATCCATTCTCCTCCTGTGATTTATACAGTTCTGCTTGCGTTTCATCTGAAATTATTATACAATTTCTATATACAACAAAACATAAACGGTATTGCACTAAATATGCACAAAATCAATGGCTTTTTGTAAAGTGAAGGTAAAACGGACGAAGCACCTCGCAATATTCACAAAAACAGGAGGGAATTTTTGTGTACATTAACGCTGGATATCTGAACAATTCCCGTACAGATTTCAAAGACAACTCCACGCCGTTGGTGGTGGGCAGCTGTGGCACCTACCGGCTGAAAACGCGCCCCAAACTACCGACCTGCTGGCAGAAAGGGCGCAGGGATTACCAGATTTTATATGTGGCAAACGGCAAGACGCATTTCTGGTTTGACGGCAAGGAAGAAATCGTCAGCGCGGGCCATATGGTGCTTTACAAGCCGGAAGAAATCCAAAAATATGTATATTATCTGGAAGATAACCCGGAAGTTTTCTGGATTCACTTTACAGGCAGCGATGTAAAGAACATACTGGCGTATCACGGCATCCCGCTGGATGAGCATGTGTTCTACTGCGGTGTGCTGCCGGATTACAAGGCGTTGTTCCGCAAAATCATTCAGGAGTTGCAGTTGTGCCGCTATGGGTACGAGGACTATATTGCATCGCTGTTCAACGATATTCTGCTGTTGGTGGACCGCCAACAGCATGAACAGAAAAAAACCACCGGCAACGTCCAAGAGCAAATTGAACGCGCGGCGGCTTACTTCAACGAGAACTATAACACAAAGATCAGCATAGACGATTATGCGGAATCCCTGCACATCAGCACCAACTGGTTTATACACAATTTCAAACAGTACGCAGGTATGTCCCCGGCCCAGTACATCCTCTCCCTGCGCATGGTCAACGCCCAAAGCCTGTTGGAGCGGACGACCTACAACATCAAGGAAATTTCCGAAATTGTAGGGTATGAGAACCCGCTGTATTTCAGCAGGGTGTTTAAGAAGGAGATAGGGAAGTCACCGGCGCAGTATAGGAAGGAAATGATCCCTACTGAGGCAGTATAAGGCGCGACAGATTATCTGCTAATGAATGAGAATATTATGATGGATAAAATTTCGGATGTGACACGGCAAGACATCATTGACGTTATCCGCAATGGATTTGTAGTGTCTTTTGACGAGCCACAGATAGTATAAGTGGTAACCATATTGTCAGTTACAGAGCTAAAATATCCTATCATGGCCGACTGGACGAGCTTGATGCTTGACAGTCTCCTTCAAGTTCGCTATAATAATAAACGCAAAACTTTAGTGGACTTTTCCGGATTCGGTCATCTTTTTGCCACACAGCTATCTTGTGATAGTTGTGTGGCTTTTTTGTTGCCGGTATCTCGGAAGTATTAGCAGAATGGAGGACTATATCTGTATGGGGGAAAATTTTTTGTCTCTTATCAAGATGTGCCGTAGTGTACGGGCTTATAAATCGGAATCTGTCCCTTCCAAGGCTTTGGACGCTGTACTGGAAGCAGGGACTTATCCGGCCCAGGAAGCCGGTCAGCCCGCAGCACGCAAACAAAACTATATTGTTCGGACAATTTGTGGAGAAGAGGGAAAGCATGCAGACCAATAACAAAATGGCGGTTGCGCCCGTTGGAAAACTCATCTGGCAAATGTCGATACCGCCGCTGATTTCCATGTTTCTGC
>UQGL01000016.1 GCA_900540595.1 uncultured Oscillospiraceae bacterium | reverse complement strand
ACATCCAGTGCAACGGCATCGGACCCGGCTACATCGCCACCCCGCAGACCGCGCCTCTGCGCGAGATCCAGCCCGATGGCTCTCGTCATCCGTTCGACCAGTTCATCGTCGCCAAGACCCCCGCTGAGCGCTGGGGCAAGGCTGAGGACCTGGGCGGCCCCGCCGTGTTCCTCGCCTCCGAGGCTTCCGACTTCGTCAACGGCCTGATCCTCTACGTTGACGGCGGCATCCTCGCCTACATCGGCAAGCAGCCGGGCTGATACTTTCTTCGGAGAAGAAAGTATCAAAGAAGCTTTCAAAATTTATCCCATATAAGGGATATATAATAAAGCAAAAAGGACATCCGCTCGTAAAAAGGCGGATGTCCTTTTTTTTGATTTGGTGCTTTTGTAGGGGCCGGGCATGCCCGGCCCGCAACTGTACGGCAAAAGCGCTTTTACGGTAAGGCTGCGGGCCGCACATGTGCGGCCCCTACCTTGCAACGCTTGTAGGGGCGGCGTCCTCAATGCACCGCGGGAGGGATGAATCCCTCCCCTACTGCTTTACCCGATGGTCACGCTCCACTTGAACTCCTTGCTCTCGCCGGGGTTCAGCTCGATGTGATGGTCTGCCTCATTGACGGAGTTTGCCCAGCCGTTCCACGGTTCCATGCAGACGAAGCTTTCGGCGTCCTGCTGCCAGAGCACGCCGTTGGAGAAGACGCTCTCGTCAAAGCTGACCGTGACCTTGTGGCCGTTGCCGGCATCGGTCAGCTGCATCGGGCTCTTGACGCCGGTCAGCAGGCGGATGGAGTCGGCGCTGCCCTCCTTGCGGGTCAGTGTGATCGTCTCGGGCGCGGCGGGCTGCTCACCCTTGGCGCTCTCGCTGCAGGTGGCGGCGTCAATGGCAAAGGAGACATTGTCGAGGCTGGTCACACCGAAGTAAGGGTGGAAACCAACGCTGAACGGCAGCGCCTTGTCACCGGTGTTGGCAACGGTCAGCGCCAGCGTGGCAGTGCTGCCGCAAAGGGTATAGCGCATCGTCAGCGCAAAGTCGAACGGGTAGACGAACTTTGTCAGGCCGTTGGGCGTCAGAGTCAGCTCAATGGCGGAATCCTCGGCAGTCTTGACCTGCCAGGGAAGCAGGTCGGCCAGACCGTGGACCTCGATGGGATAGGCCGCGCCGCCGAAGTGATGTACGCCGTCATCGGGCTTGCCGCAGTTGGGGAACAGAATGGGGATGCCGCAGCGGGGGCGATCAGTGGATTCAAAATTCTTGTCGCGCAGCCAGAGGTACTCCTCACCGTTTTTGGTGAAGGAGGTGGCCATGCCGCCCTTTTCGGGGGTGACAGTAAAAGCGTACTCTCCATCGGTCAGGGTAAGGGTCTTGTAGGAAGCACCGTATTTTTCATAGGTGCCGGTAGTCAGAGTAGACATGATAAGGCTCTCCTTTGTATGCACATAGGGGCCGCACATGTGCGGCCCGCAACTTTGTGGAAAGCGCCCGATTGCGGGTAAGTTGCGGGCCGGGCATGCCCGGCCCCTACAGCGTAGTGGTTTTTTCGTGTTTAATTATACCACAAACAGGCTTACAATACAACGCCGTCCTTGAAAATCGAGATCTCGCGGAAGCCCTTCTTCTCGGCACAGGTCTGCTTGCCGGAGGCAACATCCAGCACCAGCCGGTACAGGTCGGCGCCGGCCTCGTCCAGCGTGCGTTCACCATCCGCGACCACACCGGCGTTGAAGTCGATCCAAGTCTTTTTCTTGGCAGCCAGCTGGCTGTTGGTGGCAATCTTCAGCGTCGGGGCCGGTGCGCCGAACGGCGTGCCGCGGCCGGTGCTGAACAGTACCATGTGGGCACCGGCTGCCGTCAGCGCGGTGGCACTGACCAGATCGTTGCCGGGGCCGTACAGCATGTTTAGGCCCTTGGTGGTGACAGGCTCGCCGTAGTCGATGACATCCATGATCGGCGCAGAGCCGCCCTTCTGCACGCAGCCGCAGGATTTATCCTCCAGTGTGGTGATGCCGCCCTGCTTGTTGCCCGGGCTGGGGTTGTCGTAGACGACCTCATTGTGGCTGATGAAATATTCCTTGAAGCCGTTGATCATCTTGACGGCCTTCTCAAACACCTGCTCATTCTGGCAGCGGTCCATCAGGAAGCCCTCGGCACCGAACATCTCGGGGACCTCGGTCAGCACGGTGGAGCCGCCGCGGGCGCACAGCATATCGCTGAAGCGGCCGATGGTCGGGTTGGCGGTGATGCCGGACAGGCCGTCCGAGCCGCCGCACTTCATGCCGATGACCAGCTCGCTTGCGGGGATCGCCTCGCGCCGGAACTGCCCGGCGTAGGCGGCCAGCTCCTTCAAAATCTCGCGGCCTGCCGCCAGCTCATCCTCGACATCCTGACAGGTCAGGAACTTGACGCGGTCGTGGTCGTACTCGCCAAGCTCAGCCAGGAACTGGTCATGGGTCAGGTTCTCGCAGCCCAGAGACAGCACCAGCACGGCACCGGCGTTGGGGTGGCGGGTCAGCGCGGCCAGCAGCTTGCGGGTCTGCGCGTGGTCATGGCCGGTCTGGGAGCAGCCGAACGGATGGGTAAAGGTGTACAGGCCGTCAATACTGCCGGTGACGAGATCCTGATTGTCGCGCACGAGCGCCTTGGCGCAGTCATTGACGCAGCCGACCGTGGGGATGATCCAGATCTCATTGCGGATGGCGGCGCGGCCGTCCTTGCGGCGGTAGCCCATAAAGGTCTCCGGCGCAACCGGGGTCAGCGGGTGGACATCGGGATGGTAGCTGTACTCGATCTCACCGGAAAGGTTGGTCTTGATGTTGTGGGTGTGCATCCAGGTACCGGGCACGGCGTCTGCCGTGGCATGGCCGATGGGGAAACCGTACTTGATGACATTCTCCCCCGCCTTGATGGCGGCAATGGCCATCTTGTGGCCCTGAGGAATATCCTCAACAGCAGTGACGGTGGTGTTGTCAACGGGAACAGCGGTGCCCTTGGCGATGGGGTGCAGGGCAACGACTACATTATCGGCGGGGTTGATCTTAATGGCAATGGGCATAAGATGCCTCCTTACTAATAATAAAAGCGGGGCCGGAGGGCATTCTCCGGCCCCAATGGGGTACGTTTTAAGTCTCCCCCCTTGGGGGAAGGTGGCCGCGCGGTCGGATGAGGGGCAGCGTTACGGCGGCAACCCGTTTGCGGGCAGCAATGGCGAACGCGCCCCTCATCAGTCACCTTCGGCGACAGCTTCAGTCTACGCGCTAAGAGCCGCCTTCGGCGGTTGCGCTCCGACACGCGCCTGCGGGCGCAGTCCCTCGGGGAGAAGCCTTTATGGGCTTACAGGCAGCTCTTGTAAGCAGCCAGCGCGCCGTTCTCGCGGATGTTGGTCAGATTCTTGACGGTGGCCTCCTCAAAGCCGGGAACCTTGGTCAGATCCTGACCCCACATCTGCTCGTTGGTCATAACGGCATGGACCAGCGCGGGGATGCTGTCGTTCTTGTGCGCATTGTAGAACTCGAGGACCCAGCGGTCATCGGAGACGGTGTACTCGTTGCCCTTGGCACGCTTGCAGACCAGACCTTTGTCGGTCAGCTCCTGCACATCATTGCTGTAGAAGGCAATGTATGCGGCAAAGCTCATGGTCAGGCAGGTGGGCAGCTTGCCGTTCTTCTCGACATACTCAAGGAAGGAGGGCATGTTGCGGGCGCGCCACTTGGAGGTGGAGTTCAGAGAGATGCTCATCAGCTCATGGTTGACGAACGGGTTGTTGAAGCGATCCTCCACGGCAGCGGCAAACTTCTTGCAGTCGTCCTGATCCAGCGGCAGGATGGGCACGACCTCCTGCAGCAGCATCTTGTTCATGTAGCCCAGAACGGTCTCGTCATGCATGCAGTCGCGCACGATGTCAAAGCCGGCGAGGTAGGCACCCAGCACAAAGCCGGTGTGGGCACCGTTCAGGATGCGCACCTTGCGCTTCTTGTACGGGCTCATGTCGGGGGTGACAAAGACATGGTCCTCAATGCCGGCCTTGCGGAAGGGCAGCACATCGTTCAGCTTGGTATCGCCCTCGATGACCCAGACGCCAAAGACCTCACCAACATCAAGCAGCGGGTCAGCGTAGCCGTGCTTTTCCTCCAGCTCGGCAACCTCCTTCGGGTCGCGGATGCGGCCGGGGACGATGCGGTCGACCAGAGAGCCGCAGAAGGTGCAGTCCTCGTTGACATACTTCTTGAAGCCGTCCTCAAGGCCCCACTGCTCGATGTACTGGTTGACGCACTTGAGCAGCTCCTTGCCGTTGTTGTCAATCAGCTCGCAGGCGAGCATGATGATGCCCTTCTTGCCGGCCTTATAACGGTGGTACAGCACCTGAGTCAGCTTGCCGGGGAAGCTGGATGCGGGAACATCCTCCAGCTTGCAGGCGGGGTCGTAGACGATGCCGGCCTCGGTGGTGTTGGAAACGATGATCTCGAGATCGTCGCTGGCGGCGACCTCCATCATCTGACGGAAGCCCTCCTCCTCATACGGGTTCAGGCAGCGGGAAACACTGGAAATGACGCGCTTGTCATCGACCTTCTGGCCGTTTTCACTGCCGCGCAGGTAGAGGGTGTACAAACCCTCCTGCTCGTTGATCATCTTGGCAAGACCCGGGGCGATGGGCTGGACCAGAACGCACTTGCCGTTCCAGTCTGCCTTCTCGTTGGCAAGGTCGAACCAATAGTCAACAAATGCGCGGAGGAAGTTGCCTTCGCCGAACTGCAGGACCTTTTCGGGGGCGTTTTTCAGAATGTAGCCGTTATAGCCGGATTTCGCAAGAACATCATAATTCAAGGTTTCCATAGACGCTTTCTCCTTATAATCATAAACCATTCTGGTACTGCGGCATGGGTGCTGCGGTACGCCTTGTTACCTAACATTGTATTTTCTTTGCCCGATTTCGTCAAGATGCAATAAAAAAACAGCGCACATATTTTGCGCTGTTTTTTGCTTTCCACAGGTTGCACAACATTGTTTATAGTTTTTTGGCTATAATTTAGGGTATCAAGCAATTTTTGCAACTTGTGCAAGCAGTTTTTGTTATGTATAATAGTAACAGAGTATGCCGTTTTGGGGCATTTGAGATGCGCAAGGTTTGTGCTATCGGGCCTCGGCGGCTGCATCCGATTTCATCCATTACAAAAGGAGCGTCTATACATGAAAGCGTTTATGGACAAGGACTTTTTGCTTGAGACCCCCACTGCGCAGCATCTGTACCACGACTATTCGGCCAAGCTGCCCATCGTGGATTACCACTGCCATATCCCCCCGCAGGAGATCTACGAGGACCGCCGCTTTGAGAACATCGCGCAGGTCTGGCTGGGCGGCCATCAGGTGCTGGCCGACGGCAGTGACTACTACTTCGGCGATCATTATAAGTGGCGCGTGATGCGCTCCAACGGCGTGCCCGAGGAGTACATCACCGGCGACAAGCCCGACCGTGAGCGCTTCCAGAAATTCGCCGAGAGCTTGGAGATGGCCATCGGCAACCCGATGTACACCTGGTGCCACCTTGAGCTGAAGAAGTACTTCGGCTATGAGGGCGTGCTGAACGGCGAGACCGCCGAGGAGGTCTGGAACCTCTGCAACGACAAGCTGCAGCATGACCCGAAGCTGACCGTCCGCGGCCTGATCGAGCAGAGCAACGTCGCCATGGTCGGCACCACCGACGACCCCATCGACTCCCTCGAGTGGCACAAGAAGATCAAGGAAGACCCGACCATCAAGGTCGTCGTCGCCCCGTCCTTCCGCCCCGACAAGGCCCTGAACATCCGCAAGGAGGGCTTCGCCGATTACATCCACAAGCTGGAGGAAGTTGTGGGCCGCAAGTTTGCCTGTGCAAATTGCGTTGTCAGTGCGCTGGAAGAACGCCTGGAGTTCTTCGTTGAGATGGGCTGCCGCGCTTCTGACCACGGTCTGGACTACATCCCCTTCGCCGAAACGAACGCTGAGAAGGCGACTGCTGCCTTCAAGAAGGCCATGGCCGGTGAGACCCTGACCAAGGAGGAAGGCGACGAGTACACCACCTACCTGCTGCTGAAGCTGGGTGCCCTGTACAAGAAGCACAACGTTGTCATGCAGATGCACTACAGCTGCCTGCGCAATGTCAACGACAAGATGTACCGCAAGCTCGGCCCCGACACCGGCTTTGATATGATCGCCGTGACCGATTGCAGCGCTACCATCAGCAGCCTGCTGAGCGCACTGACCAAAGAGGACGCCTGCCCGAAGGTCATCCTGTACAGCCTGAACCCCGCCGACTTCGACATGCTGGGCACCATTCTGGGTGCGTTCCAGGATGACGAGATCCCCGGCAAGATCCAGCTTGGCTCCGCCTGGTGGTTCTGCGACACTGACGACGGCATGTACCAGCAGATGAAGACGCTGGCCCGCTTGGGCCTGCTGGGCAACTTCATCGGCATGCTGACCGACAGCCGCAGCTTCCTGAGCTACACCCGCCATGAGCTGTTCCGCCGCCTGATGTGCAACCTGATCGGCAACTGGGTCGAGAACGGCCAGTATCCCAACGATGAAAAGGCCCTGCAGAAGATCGTTGAGGGCATCAGCTATTATAATGCCAAGCGGTATTTTAATCTGTGATTGAAGTAGTGCGATAAAAAATTCCCGCCTGCAACATCTGTGTTGCAGGCGGGAATTTTTTGTGAGCAGAAAAGGAAAGAAGGTGCAAGGCCCCTCAGGCCCCGTAAACTCGGCTGGTTCCCCAGAATAGGGAGCCTTTTTGCGGGCGAAGCCCGCGAGAAAGCCTCCTCGCGCAGCGGGGAGGTGGTCGAGCGATAGCGATGACCGGAGGGGCTTTACTGCCTTACGGCTGTTACCTCTTTTGGACCAGAATTTTCTTGACCGTAAGGTCGATCTGCATACAAACCCCTTCAAAGTTCCGCATGACATCCAGATTGGAGAACCGCAGCACTTGTATCCCCCTCTGCCGTAAGTAGGCAGTGCGCCGTTCGTCATACGCTTTCCCGGTGTCCTCGCAGTGCTGGTTGCCGTCTAATTCGACTGCAAGGCGGGCTGAGGCACAGTAAAAATCCAGAATATAGGGTACAACAAGCTTTTGTCGTGCAAAGCGTGGTGTGTAATTGCGCAGGAAGTCATACCATAGATGGCGTTCCTCTTTGGTCATTTCCCGCCGCAACTGGCGGGCGTGGGAGAGTAACTCTTTGTATTCCGACATAGCAAGAGTCCCTTTTCGTGAAGTGACAGGAAAGGGGAGTCGAAAAGCCCCTCCGGTCATCGCTTCGCTCGACCACCTCCCCTGTGAGGGGAGGCTTCCCCGCGGGCTTTGCCCGCGCAAAAAGGCCCCCATCTCAGGGTGTCTGCAAGGCCTTACTCGCAGCTTTCCCCTATCTCCGGCACCTCCGGCATGGTGCGCAGCTGTTCGAGCGTAATGCCGTCCACATATTTGTTGATCAAATCGTTCAGGCCGGACCAGAAATCCAGTGTGTGGCACTGGCCGCGGTGGGGACAATCCACCGCAGAAGCCAGACACGGAATGGCCGTCAGCTCCCCTTCTACGGCGCGCAGGATCTCACCGGAGGTGATCTCCGCAGCCGGGCGGGCCAGACGGTAGCCGCCCTGTGCGCCGCGCACGCTGGAAACAAGGCCGGATTTTGCCAGCGGGGTGACGATCTGCTCCAGATATTTTAAGCTGATGCGCTGCTTGTCGCTGATATCCTTCAGCGGGATCAGGTCATTGGGGTGGTTGGCCAGCTCCACCATCAGGCGCAGGGCATAACGGTCGCGGGTCGAAAATTTCATGGTGATGCTCCCTTTATCGGAATTAGTAAGACTAATCATAGCATAATACTGGGAATTTTGCAAGTCTACTACCCACTAACGCAGTAGGATATATGCAAATTGACGAAATGTGCATTTTTATGCAAGAAGGTGTTGACAGAACCGGTTCACAGGCGTATACTGTGAGCCATGGAAAGCAAATGACTGCTGACCAATCACGAGAGAAAGGGGTACAGACCCATGACGGCTTATCGTTCCGGTATGATGATGATGTGCATGTGCATGTTGCTCCGGCAGCCTGTGCCAGCTTTCTTGTGCGCAAAATACAGCGCGTAATGAAAACTTGCAGCGGGATGCCGGGGTAAAAGCCGACATCCCGCTTTTGTTTGGAAAGGAAGTTTGTGACCATGACAAGAGGCCTCGTTTACAAGCAGCCCGGTGTGCGAATGTGTTGAAAATAGAGGGAACACACATTCAATCAACAACACACCTGACAATTATAAAGGAGAATATATCATGAAAAAACTCATTTCTGCAACGCTTGCCGCTATTCTGGCCCTGAGCCTCGCCGCCTGCGGCTCCTCCGCCTCCACCTCCGAGGCCGCCCCCGCTGAAAGCACTGCTTCCAGCGCTGCGGAATCTGCTGCCGAGTCCACCGCCGAGACCAGTGAGCTGGCCGGCACGACCCTGAAGGTCGCCGCCTCCCCCACGCCCCATGCCGAGATCCTGAATGTGGCCAAGGAGGTTCTGGCCGAGCAGGGCATCGACCTGCAGGTCGTTGAGTTCAGCGACTATGTGCAGCCCAACCTTGTCACCGAGAGCGGCGAGGTCGATGCCAACTACTTCCAGCACACCCCCTACCTCGACAGCTTCAACGAGGAGAACGGCACCCACCTCGTCAGCGTCGGCGCCATCCACTATGAGCCGTTCGGCATCTATCCGGGCAAGAGTGATGACCTTGCCGCTATCGCGGACGGTGCGACCATCGCCGTGCCCAACGACACCACCAACGAGGCCCGCGCCCTGCAGCTGCTGGCCGCTCAGGGTTTGATCACCGTGCGTGACGGCGCCGGTCTGACCGCGACCATCAACGACATCACCGAGAACCCCCATAACCTGAAGATTCAGGAGATCGAGGCTGCACAGCTGCCCCGTACCGTGCAGGATGTGGATTTCGCCGTTATCAACGGCAACTACGCGATGGAGGCTGGCTTCTCCGTTGGTAAGGACGCCCTTGCCACCGAGGATGCATCCTCTGAGGCTGCCCAGACCTACGCCAATGTGCTTGTCGTGAAGGAGGGCAACGAGAACGACCCCGCCATTCAGGCCCTGTACGCCGCCCTGACCAGCGACAAGGTCAAGGAGTACATCAACAGCACCTATGACGGCGCGGTCGTGCCCATCTTCTAAGAAAATGCCTCGTACAGCCGTGAACGGGCACGGGCGGATATAGAATCCGCCCCTACGGTACGGCAAGCAGCAAAATTGTAGGGGCGCATTCCATATGCGCCCGCTGGCAGCCGCAAAGAAAACCCTTGCAACCTGCCGGAATATAGAGTACAATCTATAGCGAATGAGTTTTTGCGCTCATTCGCTATCTTTGTAAATGAGGGAGAAAACCCATGATCGAATTGCAACACCTGACCAAGCGCTTTGCCACGCAGGGCGGCACGGTCATTGCACTGAACGACATCAACCTGACGATTCGGGACGGGGATGTCTACGGCATTATCGGCATGTCGGGCGCCGGCAAGTCCACGCTGGTACGCTGCATCAACATGCTGGAACGCCCCGACGAGGGCAAGGTCATCGTCAACGGAAAGCAGATGCAGGAGCTGAATGCGGCCGACCTGCGCGCGGCCCGCCGCGAGATCACAATGATCTTTCAGCAGTTCAATCTGCTGATGCAGCGCACCTGCCTGCGCAATATCATGTTCCCGATGGAACTGGCCAAGGTCCCCCGGGATAAGGCCGAGGCCCGTGCCCGCGAGCTGCTGGAGCTGGTCGGCCTGCCCGATAAGGCGGACGCCTACCCGGCCCAGCTTTCCGGCGGTCAAAAGCAGCGCATCGCCATCGCCCGCGCGCTGGCGACCGACCCGAAGGTGCTGCTCTGCGATGAAGCAACCAGCGCACTGGACCCCAACACGACCCATGCTATCCTGCAGCTGATCCAGAAGATCAATCGTGAACTGGGCATCACGGTCGTTATCATCACCCACCAGATGAGCGTGGTCGAGGAGGTCTGCAACCGCGTGGCCATTCTGGACAACGGCACGGTCGTGGAGGAGGGCGAGGTGCAGGCCATCTTCAGCCACCCCACCTCCAAGGCGGCACGGCGGCTCGTCTACCCTGCCGGTGCACCTCAGGCGGAGCCGCTGCCCGGCCACAAGCTGGTGCGTGTGGCGTTCGGCGGCACCCAGACCACCGATAAGCCGCTGGTCGCAAGCCTTGCCATTGAGTGCGGCGCGCTGGTGTCCATCATGGCGGCGGATACCCGCATCGTGAACGGCCAGACGCTGGGCACCATGCTGCTGGCTCTGCCTGACGATGATAAGGCGGCCGCAGCGCTCGACTACATCAAGAACTATCCCGGCATTACCTATGAGGAGGTGAACGGCTGATGGCAGAGTTTTTTGCAGGCAAGGACTGGCAGACATTCATGCAGATCCTGCCCACCATTCCGTTTGAAACCTGGGAGACCATCTGGTCCACCGTAGTTGCGACCCTGCTGGCGCTGGTCATCGGCCTGCCGCTGGGGGTATGCCTTGTCACCGGTGAGCAGGGCGGCGTGCGTCCCCTGCCCCGCTGGCTGATGGCGCTGCTCAACGGCCTTGTGAACCTGCTGCGCAGTGTGCCCTTCCTGATTTTGATGATCATTGTCATTCCGCTGTCCCGCGCCATTGTGGGCACCTCCATCGGCACGGTGGCGTCCATTGTGCCGCTGGTCATCGCATCCTTCCCCTTTGTGTCCCGTCTGGTCGAGACGAGCATGCGTGAGGTGGACGGCGGCGTGATCGAGGCCGCCCAGAGCATGGGCGCAACGCCGCTGCAGATCATCACGAAGGTCATGGTCCCCGAGAGCATGCCGAGCCTTGTGGCGAATGTGACGATTGCAGCTACCACCATCATGGGCTACGGCGCTATGGCCGGTATCATCGGCGGCGGCGGTCTGGGCAAGATCGCCATCAACTACGGCTATTACCGCTTTAATGTTGTGCTGGAGTTCTTTGCAACGGCCCTGCTGGTCGTGCTGGTGCAGATCCTGCAGACCGTCGGCACAAAGCTGGCTATCAAGTGCGATAAGCGCGTGCAGAAGTGACCACATAATACGGCGCTGCTTTGACTGGCAGCAAAAAATCCCGCATCGCAAGGATGCGGGATTTTTTTGCTGCGGGGGCATTGAAAAAGATCGCTTACAGAGCTTTTACATCGGCGAGAAGCTGTTCCACTGCCTCGTCCTTCGTCGCCCAGCTGGTGCAGATGCGCACGGCGGTGTGGTGCTTGTCGGGCTTGCCCATGTGGGTCATGGCATAGCCTTCAGCCAGCTTTTCGTACCATGCATCGGGCAGGACAAAGAACTGCTGGTTCGTCTGGGAATCGTGCAGCAGACCGCAGCCCTTTTCCTCGAAGGCTGCGCGGATGCGCAGCGCCTGCTCGTCTGCCTTTTTGGCCATCGTGAAATACAGGCTGCTGCCGCTGCCGTCCTCGCCGTCCAGCAGGGCAAGGAACTGCTCACCCAGCAGGCGGCCTTTGGCCAGCATGCCGCCGTGCTGCTTGATGCAGTAGCGGAAATCACCCTTCAGCTCATCGTTGGTGATGACGACTGCCTCGCCAAAGAGTGCGCCGCACTTGGTGCCGCCCAGATAGAACACATCACAGAGCGCCGCATAGTCCTGCAGCGTCAGGTCGTTGGCGGGGCTGGTCAGGCCGTAGGCCATGCGGGCACCGTCCACAAACAGGTAAAGGCCCAGCTCATAGCAGGCGGCAGAAATGGCGGTCAGCTCCTCCTTTGTATAAAGGGTGCCGACCTCGGTCGGGTTGGAGAGGTAGACCATGCCGGGCTGGACCTCATGCTCATGGCTGGCGTTTGCGCGGTGCTCCTCGACCGCTTTGCGGATCTGGCGCGCAGTGATCTTGCCTGCCTTGGACGGCAGTGCCAGACATTTGTGGCCGGTGGCCTCAATGGAGCCGGTCTCATGGACATGGATGTGGCCTGTGTCAGCGCACAGCACGCCCTGCCACGGCCGCAGTGCCGCGGCAATAACCGTCAGATTGGCCTGCGTTGCGCCCACAAAGAAATGCACATCTGCGTCCGGTGCATCGCAGAGCAGCCGGATCTGCGCGGCGGCCTTGGCGCAGTAGGCATCCTCCCCATAGCCGGGGGTCTGGTCAAAATTGGTCTTTTGCATAAGATCCAGCACGGCGGGGGCTGCACCCTCGCCATAGTCACATTCAAAACGAAGCATAGTTAACTCCTTACGCATTAGTATGTACGCCACACTACGGGTGTTGCCATAATTATAACACCGTGATTCACCTCTTGCAAGCCTCGCCGTGATACGCTATAATAATACTACTTTGTGAGAAAAGAGGAATCGTATGGAATCCCAAAAACAACGAGAGGGCTTCGGCTCGCGCCTTGGCTTCATCCTTGTCAGCGCCGGCTGCGCGATCGGCATCGGCAATGTCTGGCGGTTTCCCACCGTCACGGGCCAGTGCGGCGGCGGTATCTTTGTGCTGTTCTACCTGCTTTTTCTGGTGCTTATGGGGCTGCCGGTGCTGACGATGGAGCTGGCAGTCGGCCGGGCGGGCCGCGGCGCAGCACGCGCCGCGTACAAGACGCTGGAGCCGGAGGGCAGTAAGTGGCATATCCACGGCTGGTTCTGCATGGCGGGCTGCACGCTGCTGATGATGTATTACACGACCGTCTCAGGCTGGATGCTTGATTACTTTGTCCGGTTTTTGACAGGCAGCTTTGACGGACTGAATGCTGAGCAGGCGAGCAGCGTCTTTGGCGAGATGCTGGCCAACCCTGCCGAGATGGTGTTCTGGATGGCTGTCATCACGGTGGCGGGCTTCATCGTCTGCGGCCGCGGCCTGCAGGGCGGGCTGGAAAAGGTCGGCAAATGGATGATGAGCGCCCTGCTGGTGCTGATTTTGGTGCTGGTCGTCCACAGCTTTACGCTGCCCGGCGCGGGCGAGGGACTTGCCTTCTACCTGCTGCCGGATGCAGGGCGCGCTGCCGAGCAGGGCCTTGGCAATGTCATCACGGCGGCAATGAACCAGTCCTTCTTTACGCTGAGCCTTGGCATCGGTGCGATCGAGATCTTCGGCAGCTATATGGACCGCCGCTTTACCCTGCCCGGTGAGGCTGCCCGCATCTGCGTGCTGGACACCTTTGTGGCGGTCTGCGCGGGGCTGATCATCTTCCCGGCCTGCTTCTCCTTCGGTATTGCGCCCGATGCAGGCCCGAGCCTGATCTTCATCACGCTGCCCAATGTCTTTACGAATATGGCGGGCGGTCGGCTGTGGGGCACGCTGTTTTTCCTGTTCATGACCTTTGCAAGCTTTTCCACGGTCATTGCCGTGTTTGAAAATCTCATCGCCTGCGCCTGCGAGAACTTTGGCTGGAACCGCCGCAGGGCCTGCGTCATCGGCATGACGGCGCTCGTCCTGCTGGGGCTGCCCTGTGCGCTGGGCTACAGTGTCTGGAGCTTTATCCAGCCTTTGGGTGCCGGCTCCACCGTGCTGGATTTCGAGGATTTCCTCGTCAGCAACCTGCTGCTGCCGGGCGGCAGCCTTGTGTATCTTTTGTTCTGCGTCACCCGCTGGGGCTGGGGCTTTGACGGCTACACGGCCGAGTGCAACACCGGTGACGGCCCCAAAATGCCGCGCTGGGTCAAGCCCTACTTTAAATATGTGCTGCCCGTGCTGATCGCAGTGATTTTAGTGCAGGGGCTTTAACAGCCGTTGGCCTTGAGCCACCGCTTCATTTCTGCGGTGATCTTTTCAAACGCCCGTGCGGTGTCGGGGTTGTCGGTTTTGAAGGCCAGCAGCCGCCAAAGCCACCCCTGCTCGTCTACGATCCGCAGGCTTTCGGGATAGCACAGCTCAAATACCAGAGATGCATGGCCCACGGCGTTGTCCGCGGGCCATTTTTTCAGGCTGTGCAGTACGCAATGATGCTCATAAAAGGCGTCCATCACAGCCGGGGTCACGGGGCTTTGGCGCAGCTGGGCTGTGGTGACATTGTAAATTTCCTCCATCGGGGTCTCGACATTGACGCGCAGGATGTCGATTTTATCGGCGTCCCGCAGGATCTGGCAGAGCCGCTGCGTGCGTTCATCCAGTCCGTCCGGCAGGCGGAAGGCACTGTGCCACTCCACCGCCGCGCGCAGCAGGCTGTCGGCGTTGGTGTCATCGAGATAATCCCGGATGCGCCCCTCGTCAAACAGGACCGAGACGCTCAGCGCAGCATGGCTGACCGACTGCGCATCAATAAAGGTGTTGTACCGGCGCAGCTGTTCAAAGCGGCCCACATCGTGCAGTATGCCGCTCAGCCATGCAAGGTCGATGTCCTGCTGTGGCATCGAAAGACTTTCAGCGATCCTGCTGCAGAGGGCTGCCACGCGGTAGGTGTGGTCGATCTTGAGCTTTACCTTCGGGTCAGCGGTGTTGTAATGTGCAGCATAGTCGGCAAAGGCCCGCTGCGCGCGGGCACGGTCGATTTTCATAATATCACTCCCCGCCCCTATTGTAGCATAACCGCACCGGTGTGCAAACTGCGAATTTGATAAAAAACCGTCAACAAAGACAGACATTTTAGTACAAATGGTTTAAAAATCCTTGACATCAGTATTAAAAACGGCTATTCTTAAAGTAGTAAATCGTGAGGAAGGCGGTGCATACAATGAACGCCAAGGGGGACGCCAACCGCAGTGTGCGCATGACCAAGCAGCGGCTGTATCAGGCGCTGATCACGCTGCTGCAGCAAAAAAGTCTGCGTGAGATCACGGTGCGTGAATTGACGGAGCTGGCCGGTATCAGCCGCGGCACATTCTACTTTCATTACACCGATATTTATGCCCTGATGGACCAGATGGAGGCCGCCCAGCTGAAGCGGCTGAATGAGCTGATGGATACCCTGATCCCCAGCATCTCGCAGGAGGATGTCCCCACAGCGCTGGTGGCGCTCTTTACCTATTTGACCGAGAACCCCGACCTGTGCGCCGCTCTCTACGGCAAAAGCTGGGAGTCGGAGTTTACCTCCAGCGTAAAGCGGCTCATAGCCGAGCGCTGCTGGGGCAACTTTGCCCCCACCGGCGGGACTGAGGATCAGAAATATATGCTTTCCTTTGCGGTCAACGGCTGCTTTGGTACGATTGCGGCCTGGCAGGAAAATCAGTTCCAGCCGCCGCCGGCCGAGATTGCGCGCATTACCTGGCAGGCGATACGCGCCGTGATGGAGCAGATGTAAAAGTGTCTGCCCGCCTTGCTTTTTGACGGGGCGGGGGGTATAATAGAACCATGAAAACGCCCGCAAAGGGCTTACGAAGGAGAAAATGAACGATGGGATTTTTTGACTTTCTGAAGAAATCTGCTGCACCTGCCGCACCTGCGGAGCCGACCTTCCCCATGATGCTGGCTGCTGATGCCAAGGGTGCCTTTGTGCCGATGGAGAACATCCCCGATGAGGTGTTTGCACAGGGCATTCTGGGCACCTGCTGCGGCATTGACCCCAGCGAGGGCAAGGTCTTTGCCCCTGCCGGCGGTGAGATCACCCAGGCCCCCGACAGCGGCCATGCGCTGGGCATTATGGCTGACGGCGGCGTTGAGATCCTGATCCATGTCGGCGTGGATACCGTTGAGATGAAGGGTGACGGCTTCAGCCCGAAGGTCAAGGTCGGCGATAAGGTAAAGAAGGGCGATCTGCTGCTGGAGATGGATCTGGGCAAGATCGCAGCTGCCGGTCACCCTGCCGTGGTCATCACGGTCGTAACCAACACCGATGACTTCAAGGCTGTCGAGGTTGTGGCCTCCGGCGATGTCGAGCCGGGCGCAGACCTCATCAAGGTCAGCAAGTAAGTTTAGATAGCAAAAGAGGACGCTCGTGAGGGCGTCCTCTTTTTGCGTCAGGCTTTCGCCACCTCATACTTGCTGAAGGAGTGGAAGGATGGCGCTTGACAAACGCATGGCGGCGTGTATAATGGAAGATGGACATAAAAACAGGGGCGCTGAGGGGCATCCTCGGCTGAGATCAAAACAAACCGCAGTTTTGGGTCGCCTTGAACCTGATCCGGGTAATGCCGGCGTAGGAAGTTTGACCCCCGTCATAACGCTTTTTGCGCCTGCAGGAATACCCTGCGGGCGCTTTTTCTGTTTTGTGTTACATTTTTTTGAGGAGTGGATACCATGTCCAAAACCTATTCCAAGACCCGTACCCTCGTTGAGTGCGCCCTGATGATCGCCCTCGGCACGGTGCTGGCCAACATCAAGATCTATGAGCTGCCCAACGGCGGCTCCATCACGCTGTTCAGCATGCTGCCGTTCATCATGATCTCCTTCCGCCACGGCGTGAAGTGGGGCCTTTTCACCGGCTTTGTCAATAGCCTGCTGCAGATGCTGCTGGGCTTCTACGCACCCCCGGCACCCGGCATCCTGCCGCTGGTCGGCATGATCCTGTTGGACTATGTGCTGGCCTTTACCCTGCTGGGTCTGGCCTGTGTCATCGCAAAGCCGTTCCAGAATCGCCTCGTCGGCGTGGCCGTCGGCACGGCGGTCGTCTGCTTCATCCGCTTTATGTGCAGCTTCCTGTCCGGCGTGCTGATCTGGGGCAACCTGAGCGACGGTCTGCCCGCTTGGACGTACAGCCTGACCTACAACGGCAGCTACATGCTGCCAGAGACCATCCTGACGACTGTTGCCGCCGTGCTGATCTACAAGGCCGCCCCGCAGCTGTTTGCGGCGCAGGAGCAGTAAGAGCTAAATACTTTTCCCGGTACGCACGATATGAGCGTACCGGGATTTTTGTTTGCCGGTTTGTAGGGGGCGGCGTCCTCGACGCCCCGCGGAGGGGTCAAGACCCCTCCCTACAAGTCAATTTTTAAGGGGGGGTGTAGGGGCGGATTCCATATCCGCCCGTGCCCGCTCTCGGCAACGCAAAAATGCCCCGGTACGCAAAAACGCACACCGGGGCATTGGCTTTACGTAAGTATCAGTAGCTCATAATGTCCTTTACAGTGCCGGACATGGAGAAGAGCTTGGCGGACAGATGATCCAGATAGACGATGCCCAGCTTGTTGCCGGTCTCCTCGTTGTACAGGTCTGCCAGCTGGGGCATGACCTGAAACGCGGCGGCCTGAGCCTCGGGCGTGTTGTCAAAGTTGGCTGTGCCCTGTACGCGCAGCCACTCGCCGCGGTCGTTGGCGGCGCAGATCTCCAGATTTGTGTTGTCAAGCAGCTGCTTGTAGGCCGCCTTGTGCTTGCCCAGTGCAATGCAGAGGTGGCCGTTGTACCACATCGCAAAGCCGATGGGACGCACGCGGGGCAGATAGCCATCGACAGTGGCAAGGTAAAATGTGGGATTCTCCTTCAGGAATTCCAGGATCTCTTCATTCGGTTTCATGGCAGACATCCTCCCTTGATCACAGTTTTGCCAGCGCGGCTTTGATGCGCGCGGCAGCCTCCTTGGTGCGCGCGGCATCGCCGAACGCAGTCAGGCGGAAATATCCCTTGCCGCAGGGGCCGAAGCCCTCGCCGGGGGTACCGACAACATGGGCGTTTTCCAGCAGCCAGTCAAAGAACTCCCAGCTGCCCATCCCGTTGGGGCAGCGCAGCCAAAGGTAGGGGCTGTTCTTGCCTCCGCAGTACCAGATGCCGGCCTCGTCCAGCGCGGACGCGATGACGGCGGCGTTGGTGCGGTAGTAATCCAGATTCTGCTGGATCTCCCGCATGCCCTCCTCGGTAAAGACGGCCTCGGCACCGCGCTGCACAACATAGGCAACGCCGTTGAATTTGGTGGTCTGGCGGCGCAGCCACATCTTGTTCAGCTTGCCGCCGGCCAGCGCCTGCGGCACGATGGTGTAGCCGCAGCGCGTGCCGGTAAAGCCCGCAATCTTGGAGAAGCTGCAGACCTCAATGGCAACCTCTTTGGCACCCTCGACCTCGAAGATGCTGCGGGCAAGACCCTTTTCGGTCACAAAGCACTCATACGCGGCGTCAAACAGGATGACGGCATCGTTGGCCTTGGCCCATGCGACCCAAGCCTTGAGCTGCTCGACCGAATAGGTCGCGCCGGTAGGGTTATTGGGGCTGCAGATGTAGACAATATCCGCATGGGGCGCTTCGTCCGGCATCGGCAGAAAGTGGTTTTCTGCCGTGGCGGGAAGGTAGAGAATTTTGCGGCCGGCCATCACATTGTCATCCACATAGACCGGGTAGACCGGGTCGGGCACAAGGATCGTGTTGTCCTGACTGAACAGGTCGAGCAGATTGCCCAGATCGCTCTTGGCACCGTCAGATACAAAAATTTCCGACATATCCAGCGCAACGCCGTGGTCAGCATAGTAGCTGCGGATGGCATCGCGCAGGAACTCATAGCCCTGCTCGCTGGGAATGTAGCCGTGGAAGGTATCCTTGTGCCCCTGTTCCTCGACTGCGCGGTGCATTGCCTCTGTCACCGATGCGGCCAGCGGCAGCGTGACATCGCCGATGCCCAAACGGATGATGTCAGCATCGGGGTGGGCCTTCTGGTAGTCGGCCACCTTGTGGGCGATGGTGCTGAAGAGATAGCTCTCATTCAATTCTGCGTAATGCGGATTCAGCTGCATGATAGTCCCCCTCTTATCTATACCTTCATATAGTCTAACTTTACCACAATTCGGGCGAGTGTGCAATAGAATTTGCAAAGGGAATTTTTATGGGTGATTTGTAGGGGAGGGTCTTGACCCTCCCGTGAGGGATAAATCTCTCCCCTACTGTAGGGGGCGGCGTCCTCGACGCCCCGCGGAGGGGTCAAGACCCCTCCCTACAATCCTCCCCGTACAGGCTCTCGCACTTCTCGTCGATCTCTCTTGCGGGCAGCGACACGGCCATGGCCACCGCGGCGCTGCGGCATTCCTCGGGGGTAAAGCCCATGTCTGCCAACGGAAAATGCTGCAATATTTTTTCAACCAGCGCATCATAATACCGCGCGTAAAGCACGCCGCGGTCGGTGATATAGATCTTGCCGTACCGCCGCCGAACAACGGCCCCCTGCTTCATCAGGCTGGTCAAAATGCTGGTCACGCTGGGCTTGGTTACGCCCATGACCTGCGCGAGGGCCAGCGGGGAAACCTCCGTGTTTTGCTGCGCCAGATGGTGGATGGCCAGCAGATACCGCAGGTTGGAATCGGTCAGGGTCATGGCATCTCTCTCCTTTACGCCAAAAAGGGGCGCAGGCCACGAACGGACCCGCGCCCCTTTTCAGGCACTATTGTGTTTAGTTGCTGTGGCAGGCACCGCCGCAGGCTTTACAGTTCCCTGTGCAGCCGCCGTGACCGCCGCATCCGCCGCCCCCGCAGGAGCCGTCGCAGCAGCCAAGGCCGCCGGTCTTGTGCTCATGGTACATAAGCCAGCCGGTACCGCCGAAGACGATGATCGAAACGATGATCGTAGGCAGGTTGAAGTTAGTTGCCAAAAATTCCATCATAGAAATCCGCTCCTTTCCGGAAGCATGATACACCCCAAATTACTTGGAAGCAACAGCCTTCTTGGAATCGAACTGAACCTCGTTGACACCCTCGTACTTGTTGGGGCGGAACAGCAGGTAGATCGTGAAGGCGATAATAGCGACAGCAACGATGGTGAAGAAGTTGAAGCCGACCTCACCGGTGATCAGGCCGCCGATCTGATAGACGACCAGAGAAGCGCAGTAGGCAAACAGGCACATATAGCCGATGGCGATGGCAGTCCACTTGCCGTTGTTCATCTCGCGCTTGATGGCGCCCATAGCAGCGAAGCAGGGAGCGCACAGCAGGTTGAAGATCATGAAGCTGTAAGCGGAGAGGGCGGTGAAGCTGGCAGCAACCTCGGGCCAGATCTCGTCGCCGTTGTCAGACAGCTCGTCAGCATAGTGATACAGAACACCGAAGGTACCGACGACATTCTCCTTGGCGATCAGGCCGGAGATAGAAGCGACGGTTGCACGCCAGTTGCCGAAGCCCTGCGGGATGAAGATCCAGGAAATTGCGCTTGCAACGATAGCCAGGATGGAGTTGTCCTGATCCTCGACCATCGTGAAGGCGCCGTTCTCGAAGCCGAAGCCCTGCAGGAACCACAGGATGATGGTGGCAGCCAGAATGACGGTGCCGGCACGCTTGATGAAGGACCAGCCGCGCTCCCAAGTAGCGCGCAGGACGTTGCCCCATGCGGGCACATGGTAAGCGGGCAGCTCCATAACGAACGGAGCAGGATCACCGGCGAACAACTTCGTCTTTTTCAGGATGATGCCGGAGATGATGATGGCCGCGAAGCCAATGAAGTAAGCGGAGGTGGCGACCCAGCTGCTGCCGCCGAACAGAGCACCTGCGATCAGGCCGATGATGGGCATCTTGGCACCGCAGGGAATGAAGCAGGTGGTCATGATCGTCATACGGCGGTCACGCTCGTTCTCGATGGTACGGGAAGCCATAACACCGGGAACGCCGCAGCCGGTACCAACCAGAATGGGGATGAAGCTCTTGCCGGACAGACCGAAGCGGCGGAAGATACGGTCCATGATGAAGGCGACACGGGCCATGTAGCCGACATCCTCCAGAATGGACAGCAGGAAGAACAGAACGAGCATCTGGGGAACGAAGCCCAGAACCGCGCCGACACCGGCAACGATGCCGTCCATGATCAGGCCGTACAGCCAGTCAGCCACGCCGATGGACTCCAGCAGGCCGCCCAGAGCGTTGGGGACGATCTCGCCGAACAGAACATCGTTGGTCCAGTCGGTGGCAAAGGTGCCGATGCCGATGCCGCCGTCCGCAACGGAGGTGCCCATTGCGATGGCATACATCAGCCACATGATGGCTGCGAAGATCGGCAGCGCCAGAATACGGTTTGTGACGAACTGGTCGATCTTATCGGAGGCGGT
Source organism: uncultured Oscillospiraceae bacterium (assembly GCA_900540595.1). Taxonomy (GTDB): domain Bacteria; phylum Bacillota; class Clostridia; order Oscillospirales; family Ruminococcaceae; genus Gemmiger. The sequence goes on along the minus strand of UQGL01000016.1, from coordinate 33,362 downwards.
CAGGTTCTCGGTGCGGGGCTTCTTTTTGACGGCCTTGTCAACAACGCCGTTGATGTAAGCGTAGCGCTGGTTGGTGATGATGCTCTCGGCGTCATCGTCCATCTCCTTCTCGCAGTCAGCGATGTGGGCATCAATGTGGTCAAGCAGCTCCTTGCTCAGGTTCAGCTCAGCCTGCACCTTGTCGTCACGCTCGAACAGCTTGACGGCGTACCAACGCAGGAAGCGGTCATCGACCTTGCCCTGAATGGACTCTTCGATGTGGGCGATGGCATGCTCCACGCTGCCGGTAAAGACGTGGGGCAGCTCGCCTGCCTTGCCCTTCTTGGCGGCGGCAACGGCCAGTTCGGCGGCCTTGTCGCTGCCCTCGTTCTTCAGGGCGGAGATCTCGACGGCCTCGCAGCCCAGCTCGTTGGACAGCTTCTTCAGGTCGATCTTGTCGCCGTTCTTGCGGACGAGGTCGATCATGTTGACAGCCATGACAACGGGGATGCCCAGCTCAATAAGCTGGGTGGTCAGATAAAGGTTGCGCTCGATGTTGGTGCCGTCAATGATGTTGAGGATGGCATCGGGCTTTTCGTTGACGAGGTAGCCGCGGGCAACGACCTCCTCCAGCGTGTAGGGAGACAGCGAGTAGATACCGGGCAAGTCCTGAATCACGACATCGTCGTGACCCTTCAGCTTGCCCTCCTTCTTCTCAACGGTGACGCCGGGCCAGTTGCCGACATACTGGTTAGAACCGGTCAGGCTGTTGAACAGGGTGGTTTTACCGCAGTTCGGGTTGCCTGCCAGAGCAATTTTAATTGCCATTGGTTATACCCCTTTCTGAATTACTCAACCTCGATCATCTCGGCGTCTGCCTTGCGGACGCTGAGCTCATAGTTGCGGACCGTCAACTCCATCGGGTCGCCCAGAGGGGCCACCTTGCGGACATAGACGCTGGTGCCCTTGGTCAGGCCCATGTCCATGATACGGCGCTTGACAGGGCCTTCGCCGTGCAGCTTGGCAACGGTAACGGTCTCGCCGACCTGTGCATCTTTCAGAGTCTTCATACTTCGTTCCTCCTCTTAAGGTACAATAAATCAAACAGCCTGCGGCTGAGATTCCCTTTTTATCAGCCGACAATGATACGCATGGCCAGCGTCTTGTCCAGCGCGATGCGGGCCTCTTTGACCTGAATGATCAGGTTGCCGCTGATCTCGCTGACGATGGTAACGGTCTCACCCACGACAAAGCCGAGCTCGGCCAGATGCTGGCGAACCTCATCCTTGCCGGTGATCTTCTGGATGGTGACGGTATCGCCTGCTTTGGACATGGTTAAAGGCATTCCACACACTCCTCTTTTGGCAAATCTGCAACATATTAGCGCACGCTAACACACGGGGCAAAAACTTGCGGTTAGAACGCTCTAACCGCTTACGTGGATAGTTTAGCACCGCTAACTGCGGATGTCAAGCTGCAAAGTTAGTGTAGGGTAACATTTTGTAAGAATGGATAGTTATTGCTAACCAAAATCGTGCAATTTTGCATATTTTTTAGTGTGCGGCGTACTTTACTGCTTGACGGTCGTGCGCAGGGGCAGGTAGCCCGCATCGCGGATCGCCTGACGGATAGCCGCCTCATCGGGCGTTTCCTTGGTCAGGATGCTCACCTGCTGTGCGGCCAGATCGGCGGCAGCCCAGGTGCCGGGCATCGCGTTGAGGGCGTTTTCAACACGGCGCTGGCAGTTCTGGCAGGTCATGCCGTCCACACCCAGCACCAGCCGATGGGGGTAGTGGCTGCGGTCGCGGTCGGCCACCCGTACTTTTTTGGCGGCAGCCTCATGCTCACCGCAGCAGCCCCCGCCGCAGCGCAGATGATGTACAAAGCTGTAAATGCCGTAGCCGACTGCAGCCGCTAAGAGCAGAACGATAATAATGTTTGCCATAGTGTAAAACCTCCAAGTTAGCTTTTTCTAATCCAACTCAGAATATACTAACTTCCGTACGCTTTGTCAAGCAGGCACTTTTTGGGTACCGCGCAAAAAGAGGAGGGGCAGCGCTGCCCCTCCCGTTTATGGATGGATAGGTAATGTCGTAAAGGATCAGGCGTTGGCCAGTGCCGTGCCCAGGGCTGCGCAGGCGGTCTCGGCATCGCCATCGGGGGAGCCGTTGGCCATGACCGGCTCAACGACCATGCGGGCACCGGCAGCCTCGGCATCCTCGGCCCAGGTGCGGATCCACTCGCCATCGCCCCAGCCGTAGGAGCCGAACAGCCCAACGGGCTTGCCGCTCAGCGAGCCGCGCAGCGCCTGATACATCGGCTCAAACTCGCTCTCCTCCAGCTGCTCGGCACCCATGGCGGGGCAGCCCAGTGCGAAGCCGGTGTAATCACCGGCGGAGGCGGTGTTGAACTCGGACGCGGTGAACTTATCAACGGAAGCACCGGCGGCAGCCGCTGCGCTGGCAACCAGATCTGCCATGGCCTCGGTGTTGCCGGTGCCGCTCCAATAAATAACTGCAATTTTGCTCATGATAAAGTACTCCTTTTCAGATAGTATGTGGTGCATCGTCAGGCGGCTACGGTCAGCCGGCTGATCGGGGTGCCGTTGTAATAGCAGCGGGCGTAGATGCGCTCGCACTTTTTGTAGCGGTCAAACTCCGCCTGCGCAGCGGTCGGGTCGGTGTAGACCTTCCAATAGCCGCACGCAGTAAAGTTTTTGCCGCGGTTTTGGATGAACCCGATGACATCCGCCAGCGGGTAGCCCAGAAAAACGCCGATCTCATGCGGAAAATCTTGCTCACAGCAGAGCCGCTCGGCCAGCTGCGCCAGCAGCTCGTCCGCTGTGCCGGGGGTGTAGCCCTCCCCTGCCAGAAATGCCAGCGTGCGGTCATCAGCCAACAGCTTTGCCACCCGCGCGGGGCGGTAGACATAGACAAGGACAGCCCCTGTGCGCGGACACTGCTTGAGCACCTGCACAGTGACCCCGCGGGGTGACAGCTCCGTATGCCATGCAGCCGCCATAGCGGCAGCATCCTGCCCGGGGGCGGGCTGGTAGCGAAAGAGACTGGCGGGCTTGAGCCCTGCCAGCGTGGGGGCGCACAGCGTGGCAAGATCACAGGCGAAGCTGCGCGGGCTGGGGGTAGCGTAGGTGCGTTCCTGCATGAGATGGCTCCTTACCGTTATGATAGTTAGTATTTGCTAACCAAGCGCTCCATAAAACCGCCCTGTACGGGGAGAGAACCGCGCAGGGCGGGTGATAAGAGCAAATTGGAAATTTGCAAGGTTAGCAATAACTAACATAGACAATATAGCATGTCAGGGAGCGGATGTCAAGCAAAATCTCGAAAAAAGTAGAGGCGTGATAGTCGCTACCGCACTGCCGGGTCGTCGGGGACGCCGACCCCTACAAATAGGTACGGTAAACAAAAACGGGGCGGCACGCGGCCGCCCCATCGTTATCAATAATTGCTGCTTTTCAGTTCAAAATAGCTTCTGGGATGGGTGCAGACGGGGCATTTGGCGGGGGCATGGCGGCCGATATAGACAAACCCGCAGTTGCGGCACTGCCAGACCTGCTCATGCTCGCGCGCAAAGACCTTACCGGCCTCAATGTTGGCGGCGAGAGCCTTGTAGCGCTCTTCATGATCTTTTTCGATAGCGGCAACCTTCTTGAACAGGGCGGCGATCTGGGTAAAGCCCTCCTCCTTTGCCTCGGCGGCCATGCGCGGGTACATCGAGGTGTGCTCCTCGTTCTCGCCCGCGGCGGCCATCTTCAGGCAGGTCAGCGTGTCGGGGATCTCGCCGTTCTCCATCAACAGCTCAAACCAGATCTTGGCGTGCGCACGCTCATTGTCGGCGGTGTCATCAAAGATCGCACCGATCTGTTCGTAGCCGTCCTGCCGCGCCTTGGCGGCAAAGAGCGTGTATTTGTTGCGGGCCTGACTCTCGCCTGCAAATGCCTCCCACAGGTTTTTCTCGGTCTTGCTGCCTCTCAGTTCCATAGGGATACCTCCTCGTTAAATAAGAATCAGTCTTGATATGTGGCTGCTGCGGCACGGCACTGCACCCGACCGGTACAGCAGGCAGGAAACGACGCTGTCCGCACACAACAGACGGTTGACAAAGCTGCGGTTATGGTGTAGTATCTAAATAAGAGTTAATCTTAAATTTGGTAAGGAGGTCTGCCCATGACACGCCAACGCGCCCTGATTTTGGGTATCATGCGTGAAAAATGCCCGGAGCATCTGACCGCTGACGAAATCTTCTGCCATGCGCGGCAGGCCATGCCGCACATTGCGCGCGGCACTGTGTACCGCAACCTGAAATTGATGGAGCTGGACGGCGAGATTGGCCATCTGGAGATGCCCGACGGCCCCGACCGTTACGATGCCAACCCCAGCCCCCACGGCCATCTGTTGTGTGAGAGCTGCGGCGAGCTGGCAGACCTGCCGGTCGTGGGGTTGATCCGCGATATTGAGGCCGCCATCGGCACCGAAGTCCGCGGCTACACGCTGACGATCCGGTATATCTGCCCCAAATGCCGCGCCAAAAACGCGCAGTGACCCTTGCCGCCCGACCGTGGACGGTATTTTTGTAAAAGCGAGGTTGTAACTTATGGCAAAGCAGCGCGACCCTGTACTAGATAGTATGCGCGGCATCGGCATTGTGCTTATGGTGCTGGGACATTCCGGGTTTCCGGGTACGGATTATATTTATTTATTCCACATGGCGCTGTTTTTTATGCTCAGCGGGTGGTTTTTCAGCCTGCGGGGCGGGCTGGTACATTTTGTCAGGCGCAAGCTGGTGACCCTCTGGCTGCCCTTTGTGGCGGCCAACACGGTATTTACGGTATGCAACAACCTTTTTCTGCGGCTGAACATCCTGACGGCGGATGCGCGGATCGCGGAGATCCCGGGCAACAGTGTTACAGCACCGGTGAGCATCAAGGACATCATCGGCCGCACGGTACACTGGTGCGTATTTGACGGCGGCACCCAGTTGGGCGGCGCGATGTGGTTCATACAGGCGCTGTTCCAGATCTCCCTATTGTATGCTGTCATCGAGGTTTTGCTGCAAAAGCTGCTGCATGGCGGCGATACGCTGATTGCGCAGGGGCTGCTTTCCGGCGTGCTGCTCTGGGTCGGCTGGCACTGTAATCAGGTCGGCTGGAATGTCTGGGGGGTGGGTATTGCGGCCAGCTGCTACTGGATGTTCTACCTTGGCACGGTGCTGCGCCGCACTGCGCGGTCGGAGGTGCGCCCGCTGTACCGGGCGGCTGCTGGCGCAGCGGCCTTTGTTCTGCTGCTGGTGCTGCGGCGGCTCGGCTCGGTCGGGCTGGCGGGCAACGGCTATACCAACCCGGCATTTTTGCTGTTGGCCAGCATGGCCGGCTGGGTGCTGGTGCGCAGCGCCGCCTGCCTGACGGCCCCCCTGCCCCGCGTCAGCGCCGTGCTTGGCTATCTGGGCCGCGCCACGATGCCGATTGTGATTTTGCATTTTTTGAGCTTTAAGCTTGTGACATGGCTGGGCCTGCTGGCTACGGGCGGGGAGAGTTACCTGCTGGCGGCTTTCCCCGTCTATTTTGCCGGCGGTGTCTGGTGGCTGGCCTACACGGCCGCCGGTCTGGCCCTGCCGCTGGCAGCCAACGCAGTTTACCGCAAGCTGCGGGCGCTGCTGTGACGAGCCAGCACCCTATACAACAAAAAGAGAGAAGCAGCCTGTGACGGCTGCTTCTCTTTTTTTGCGGTTTTATGCGACTGTGTCAGCGCTCCTCCAGCGGCACATACTCCCTTGTCTGCATGATGCTCTGGTAGGCGGGGCGGATGATCTTGTCCACATTGACAAGCTCCTCCATGCGGTGGGCAGACCAGCCCACGATGCGCGCAATCGCAAAGATAGGGGTGTACAGCTCGACCGGGATGCCCAGCATGTCATACACGAAGCCGGAGTAGAAGTCTACATTGGTGGAAACGCCCTTGTAAATGTGGCGTTTCTCGGCAATGACCTTGGGGGCCAGCCGCTCGATCGTGTTGTAATATTCAAAATCGCGGCTGCGGCCCTTGGCATCGGCCAACTGGTGGACAAAGCTCTTGAACACGACCGCACGCGGGTCGCTCAGTGAGTAGACCGCGTGGCCCATGCCGTAGATCAGACCCTTCTGGTCAAAGGCCTGCCGGTCCACGATGCGGCCGAGGTAATCGGACATGGCATCCTCATCGAGCGGGTCAGTGACATGGGTGCGGATGTCATCCATCATCTGCATGACCTTGATATTGGCGCCGCCGTGCTTGGGTCCCTTCAGGCTGGAAAGCGCCGCCGCAATGACGGAGTAGGTATCCGACCCGGACGAGGTGACGACGCGGGTCGTGAAGGTGGAGTTGTTGCCGCCGCCGTGCTCCATGTGCAGCAGCAGGGCAATGTCCAGCACGTGGGCCTCGAGGTCGGTGTACTTCTGGTCGGGGCGCAGCATCTTCAGCAGGTTTTCCGCCGTGGACAGGCTCGGGTCGGGGCGGTGGATGTACATGCTGCCGCCGCACTCATAGTAATTGTAGGCGTGGTAGCCGTAGACCGCCAGCATCGGGAAAACGCTGATGAGCTTGATGCACTGTTCCAGCTGGGTCTGCAGGTCGGTCTTGCCGATGTCGTCATCGTAGTTGGCCAGCGTCAGCACGCTGCGGGTCAGCGAGTTCATCAGGTCGTGACTGGGGGCCTTCATGATGACGTCTCGCACAAAGTTTGTCGGCAGGTCGCGGCATTTGGCAAGGCAGGCGGTGAAGCTCTCGAGCTGCTCTTTGTTCGGCAGGTCGCCGAGCAGCAGCAGATAGGCCGCGCCCTCAAACGCATAGCGCTTGCCGCGCAGACCGCGGATCAGGTCGTAGACGTTGTAGCCGCGGTACCAGAGCTTGCCCTCGCAGGGAACCTTCTGGCCGTCGCGCTCCTCAAAGGCGTCGATGCGAGAAATGTTCGTGATGCCCGCCAGCACGCCCTTGCCGTTTTTGTCGCGCAGGCCGCGCTTGATGTCGTATTGGGCAAACAGCGTGGGATCAATGCGGTTGTTGGTGACACATTCCTCGGTAAAAATGCGGGCTTCCTTTTCAATGGCTGCGTAGTCGCTCATGGTGACGGCCTCCCTTTCCTTTTTTGTTCGCGGTGGGTAAACAAATCGTAGCAGATGCAGGATTCTTTACAAATCGTATAAGAATAATTATACGGAAAATCGAACAATCTGTCAAATGGATAATTTGTGAACAAACCACACGGTAGGGGCCGGGCATGCCCGGCCCTCGGCGTAATGGAAAACGGACATTTACGGGATGGTTGAGGGCGGGGCATGCCCCGCCCCTACCGGGATACAAAAAACGGGAGAGGTCATTCCTCTCCCGTCAGACTGTAAATTTTTATTCTGCCACCAGCACCGTCACGCTGGTCGGGGCCAGCTCAAGGGCATCGCGGAAGCAGGGGCCGAACGGCGCGGCGTCTGCATGGACACCGTCACTGAGCTTGCGCCATGTGCCGGTGGGCAGACTGGCCCACTGGCGGGTGCGCTCAGGGTTGTAGTAGACAGCCAGCTGACCCTTGGCAGCAGTGTCGTCATGCTCCGGCACAAAGCCGATGAGCCATCCCGGCAGCGCGAGCAGGAACGGCTCCGGCTCCCCTGCCGCGCCGCTCAGGCGCGGGTAGGCGCGGCGGATGGCCAGCATACCGCGGTAAAAGGCCGTCAATGCAGCAAACTCCGGGCGGTGGGCGCGGGCCCAGTCAAGCCGGTTTGTGCTGAGAGGGCCTTTGTAGCTGTTGTGGTCGCCGTACTTGGTACGGCCCCATTCCTCGCCCGCCTGCATAAAGGGCAGCCCCTGACAGGTCAGGTAGATGCCTGCCGTCATGCGGTTCTGCGCCAGCAGGTCGGCATCGGGCCAGTCATAATCCCCGCGGCGGGCCACGGCGGCCAGCTTGTCCCACAGGGTATAGTTGTCGTGGGCGGAGACATACTGCACCACCTGCCCGGCGCGCCGGGGCCAAAAGCCGTGCGCACCATTGCGCCATGCACTGATCGAGTGGATGACATCATAGCCGTGCTGGGGCGCACCGTTGACATAGCCGGCGTTGGCGGCATCAAAGACATTGCCCTTGATGCAATCGCGCGTATCATCACAGAAAAAGCCGATCCTGTCACTCAGCGCATCGAGTGCGCGCTTGTCGGCAGGGCGTGCGCCGCCCTCCAGATTCGTGCTGCCGCCCATCCATGGCTCGCCGTACATCAGGATGCTTTCGCCGCCGGGCAGGCTGTCGAGCGCGGCGCGGATCGCGTTCATCGTGTCCACATCCTCCAGCGCCATCAGATCAAAGCGGAAGCCGTCGATGTGGTAGGTTTTGGCCCAGTACAGCACCGAATCCACGATGAATTTGCGCACCATGGGGCGCTCGCTGGCAAGGTCGCAGCCGCAGCCGGAGCCATTGGTCATGCTGTCGTTGGGCCAGCGGCGGTTCCAGTAGCCGGGGACTGTCCGCTCAAGGCAGCTTTCACTGTAATAGGTGTGGTTGTAGACCACATCCATGATAACGCCCAGCCCCGCGCGGTGCAGCGCGGCGACCATGGCGCGGCACTCCTTGACGCGCACCTCGCCGTGGAACGGATCCGTGGCAAAGCTGCCCTCCGGCACATTGTAGTTTTGGGGGTTATAGCCCCAGTTGTAGCCGCCGTCAGGGCGAGTTTCGTCCACGGTGGCGTAGTCAAAGATCGGCTGCAGCTGCACATGGCTGACGCCCAGCCCCTTCAGGTAGTTCAGGCAGGTCGGATGCGCGCCGTCACCGTCCAGCGTGGTGTCGGGCTGGGTAAAGCCCATGAATTTCCCGCGCCACTCGGGGCGCACACCGCTGCGCGCATCGGCGGAGAAGTCCGCCACATGCACCTCCCACACGCTGCGGGCGTGGGGCGGTATGGCGGGGCGCGCGTCTGTGTCCCAGCCCTCGGGGGCGGCACGGGTCAGGTCCAGCACCATGCCGCGCTGGCCGTTGGCACCGGCGCTGCGTGCGTAGGGGTCCACAACCTCCTGCATACGGCCGTCCGGGAAGTAGACGCGGTAGAGATAGTAGGTCCCGTGCAGGTTGCCCGGCAGGGTGATGGCCCAGACGCCATCGGCCTCGCGGTGCAGCTCATGCACGCCGCGCTCCCCGGCGCCGGGCTCGGCATCGGTGCCGGTTGCATACAGGCAGACTACGACCCCGCAGGCCGTGGGTGCCCACAGCTTGAAAACAGTTTCCTCCGCCGCAGGATTTGCACCGAGGTCGCTGCCGCCGTAATAGGGCAGTTCACACGCCTGCTGCCAGTTCATGGGTGATCGCTCCTTACAAAGTAGTATGGACATATTGTAACAGGTGGAGCGACAGTTTGCAAGGCGTAATCCGCAAACCGGCTGCTGTTTGCAGGCTCACAAAACCATCAGCAGCGTGCCTGCGCCGATGAGTGCACAGCCCAGCAGCGACTTTACAGTAAACTGCTCATGCAGAAAGACGAAAGCCAGCACCAGCGTGATGACAACGCTCAGCTTGTCAATCGGCACGACCTTGGAGGCGTCCCCGATCTGGAGCGCGCGGTAGTAGCACAGCCACGAGGCACCGGTCGCAAGGCCCGAGAGGATCAGAAACAGCCAGCTTTTACGGCTGATCCCGGTAATGCCGCCCTGTGTGTTAGTGAGAAACACCATACCCCACGACATGACAAGGACTACCACTGTGCGGATGGCCGTTGCCAGATTGGAGGCAACCCCCTCGATGCCGATTTTAGCCAGTATGGATGTGAGCGCCGCAAAGACAGCGCTCAGCAGTGCAAAGACGAACCACATGAGAAGCCCTCCGCAAAATCCGAATCGTTTTGTGCGGCAGTTATGCCTTTTTGCTGTAATCCCGCGCGCCGTAGATGGCGGTGCCCACACGGACAATGGTGGCACCCTCGGCAATGGCGGCGGCGTAATCGTGGCTCATCCCCATCGAGAGGATGTCCATCTGTGCGCGGTCATAGTGCTGCGCATCAGCCTTGGCCAGCAGCTCGCGCATCCGTGCAAAAAAGCGGCGGGTCTCGTTGTCATCGGCATCTGCAGGCGGGATCGCCATCAGCCCGCGCAGCCGCAGATTCTCTTTGGCGGCAGCGGCCTCCAGCAGGGGGAACAGGCTGTCGGCGTCCACGCCGCTCTTGCTTGTTTCCTCACCGATGTTGATCTCCACAAGGATGTCCTGCACCAGCCCCAGACGGGCGGCAGCGGTGTCGATCTTGTCCAGCAGCCGCGTGCTGTCCACGCTTTGAATCAGGGCGGCGCGGCCCACGACCTTGTTGACCTTGTTGGTCTGCAGATGGCCGATAAAATGCCCCGGCTTGCCGTTGTAGGCACCGGCATCGGTTTTCTCAACCAGCTCCTGCACATGGTTCTCGCCAAAGAGGTCGATCGGCAGTTCGGCGCTGCAGCGCACCTCCTCGACCGTGCGGGTCTTGCAGGCGGCGCAGAGCTTTATCTGCGCCGGGTCGCGGCCGGCAGCTCTGGCAGCTGCAGCCATTGTCTCGCGGATATGGGCAACGGCCTCGGCCATCTGCTGCTTTTGTGCTTGCGGGATCATCGTACTTCCTCCTGACTGTAGACGGCGCGCGCACCGCCGATGAACGGCGGGCGGGTGCGGGCGCAGAGCAGGATGGCCTGCCCGATATGATTCAGCGACAGGCGCACCGGCACGGCCACGCGGCGCAGATGCATACCGATGAGCGTGCCGCCGATGTCCATACCTGCAGCGGCGCGGACCTCCTCGACAAGGACAGGGTCCTTAAAGGCGCGCCAGCAGCTTGTGGCCCAGCTGCCGCCGGCATGGGGCTGCGGAATGGCCGCAACGATCTGGCAGCCGTAGGCCTTGGCAGCCTCGCGCTCAAGGACGATGGCGCGGTTGAGATGCTCACAGCACTGAGCGGCCAGATAGACGCCCTGCTCCTGCAATGGTGGCTGCACACCCGCCAGCACGGCGGCCGCGGCCTCCATGCTGGAGTCATGGCCGATATGCCCGCCCATGATCTCACTGCTGGAGCAGCCGACCACAAAAATATCCCCTGTTTCAAGGTGCGCAGCTTCGAGCAGTTCTTCCGTGGCCTGCCGTGCCTGCGCGGTAAGTTGCGTGTAATCCATGGATAAAGCCCCCTTTGGTTCTATTATAGCAGGGGTGTCAATAACAAAAAAGCCTTCCCCCGCGGGGGAAGGTGGCCCGTAGGGCCGGATGAGGGCGACCCTGCGGATACTGCTCATAAATGGGTGGCTGCGGGAGCTTTGCCTTCATCAGTCCGCTTCGCGGACAGCTTCCCCCGCGGGGGAAGCATGCGCTGTAACCGCCGCATTACCCACAAGAATAATCAACAGGATACAGAAAGCGAACACATAGATTACACGGTCACAAAAATCCCAAAGCGTTTCACTTGACAAAATCCTCCCGCATGGGGGTGAAGATATCCAGCAGGATGCCCGCTTCGGTGCAGACGCAGCCATGCTCCACGCCGTCCTCCTTGAGGATGGTGTCGCCCTTGTGGACGGTACGGGTTACACCGTCCACCGTGAACTCGAAGGCACCGGAGACCACATAGGTGATCTGGGTGTGGGGGTGGTGGTGCAGTGCGCCGACCGCGCCCTTTTCAAAGGTGTTCTCCACGCACATCAGGCCGTCTGTATAGGCCAGCACCCGGCGGGTGACGCCCGCGCCTGCGGGCTGCGGCAGAGTGCCCTCATGCAGGACCCAGCGCTGTTTCTTTTCCGGCAGTTTCATAAACGTTCCTTCTTTCCCGGCCCCGCTGCGGGGCCGTTTTCTATTTCCATTATAAAAAGGCAGAACCCGTTTGGCAAGAGTTCCGCCTTTGTTTACAACTATAGCAATTCAACTTTTTAATGCAACAGCAACAATGTTGAATTGCATATCGCAAATATGCTGTTTGAATGTTGCGCTGATTTCCTGACTTGCGATAGAACCAACCTGCGTCAATTTGTCAAGCTGTTATATCCTCAAACTGGCTGTTGTACAAATCGGCATAGAAGCCGCCGGCTTCTATGAGCTCGTCATGGGTGCCCTGCTCGATAATGTCGCCGTCCCGCATGACGAGGATCAGATCCGCATCGCGGATGGTCGAAAGGCGGTGGGCGATGACAAAGCTGGTGCGGCCCTCCATCAGGCGGTCCATCGCGGTCTGAATGCGCTGCTCGGTGCGGGTGTCCACGCTGGAGGTGGCCTCATCCAGTATCAGGATGCGGTTGTCCGCCAGAATCGTGCGCGCAATCGTCAAAAGCTGCTTCTGCCCCTGACTGACATTGGAGGCATCCTCGTTCAGCTCCATCTGGTAGCCGCCGGGCAATGTGCGGATAAAGTGGTCGGCGTTCGCGGCCTTGGCAGCGGCAATGACCTCCTCATCGGTGGCATCCAGCCGACCGTAGCGGATATTCTCCATGATGGTGCCCTTGAAGAGCCATGTATCCTGCAAAACCATGCCGAAGCCCTCGCGCAGGGCGCTGCGGTCAAAGTCCCGGACATTGTGGCCGTTGAGGGTGATGGCACCGGCGTCCACATCGTAGAACCGCATCAGCAGCTTGACCATCGTGGTCTTGCCGGCACCGGTGGGGCCGACAATGGCAACCTTCTGCCCGGGCTTGACATTGCAGCTGAAGTTGTGGATGACCGTTTTGTCCGGTGTGTAGCCGAACCGCACATGGTCGAAGGTGACCTGTCCGTCAATGCTGGCGGGATCGGCGCGGCGGGCGGGGTCGGCCAGCTGGTCCTCCTCGTCCTCGTTCAGGAACTCAAAGACGCGCTCCGCTGCGGCGGCCATGCTCTGCAGCATGTTCGACACCTGCGAGAGCTGCTGGATGGGCTGGGTAAAGTTGCGGACATACTGAATGAAGGCCTGAATGTCGCCGATCGTGATGGTGCCCGCTGCGGCAAAGATGCTGCCCACAATGGCGACCGCCACATAGCCCAAATTGCCTACAAAGCTCATGATGGGCTGCATCAGGCCCGACAAAAACTGGGATTTCCACGCGGATTCGTACAGCTTGTCATTTGCTGTGTTGAAGTCGTCCAGCACAGCGGCCTCGCGGTTGAACGCCTTAATGACATTGTGCCCGGCGTAGACCTCCTCGACCTGACCGTTGACCACGCCGAGGGTGGCCTGCTGGGCCTTGAAGTACTTCTGGCTGAATTTGACGACCACCAGCACCAGCGCCAGCGATACCGGCAGGATCAGCAGTGCGATCAGCGTCATTTTGGGGCTGATCGAGAGCATCATGACCAGCACGCCGATCATCGTGGTGACGCTGGTGATCAGCTGGGTGATGCTCTGATTCAGGCTCTGGCCGAGCGTATCAACATCGTTCGTGATGCGGGACAGAACCTCGCCGACGGTGCGCTTTTCAAAGTAGGCCAGCGGCAGGCGGTTGATCTTTTTGTTGATCTGGTCGCGGAAGTCGTAGCAGACCTTCTGGGACAGGCCGGTCATCAGCCAGCCCTGCAGAAAGCTGAACGCGGCGGAGAACAGATACATCCCCGCAAGAAAGAGCAGCACCCGCCCGATGTAGGCAAAGTCGATGCTGCCGACCCCGCGCAGCTTGGCGATCCAACCGGTGGCCAGCGCTGTGGTGGCTTTGGCCAGGATCTTGGGGCCTGCAATGTTGAAAATCGTCGAAAGAATTGCAAATACAACGACCACGATGAGCGACAGCTTATACCTGCTCATGGCGGCCAGCAGCTGGCGCAGCGTGCCCTTGAAGTCCTTGGCGCGCTCCGTCGTCGGGCGTCCGGGTCTTGGCATATCACGCATCCTCCTTCTGTAAATTCAGTTCCTTCTGGCTCAGCTGGCTGCGTGCGATCTCCCGGTATTCGGGGCAGTTCTCCATCAGCTGGGCGTGGGTGCCCTTACCGACGATACGCCCCTCATCCAGCACGATGATCTGGTTTGCATGCAGCACGGTCGAGATGCGCTGCGCCACGATGATGACGGTGGCGCTGCCGGTCTCAGCCTTGAGCGCGCGGCGCAGGGCTACATCGGTCTTGTAGTCCAGTGCCGAGAAGCTGTCATCAAACAGATAGATCTGCGGGTGCTTGGCAATGGCGCGTGCAATCGAAAGGCGCTGCTTCTGCCCGCCCGAAACATTGCTGCCGCCCTGTGCGATGGGGCTGGCAAAGCCCTCCGCCTTGGCGGAGATGAACTCGGCGGCCTGTGCGATCTCAGCGGCCTTCTGCACATCGGCATCGGTGATGTGGTCGCCGCCGAACTTGAGGTTGGAGTCGATCGTGCCGCTGAACAGCACACCCTTCTGGGGCACATAGCCAAGGCAGTCGTGCAGCTGCGCCTGGGTCAGCTCGCGTACATCCACACCGCCGATGGTCACGCTGCCCGCTGTTGCATCGTAAAACCGCGGGATCAGGTTGAGCAGCGTTGACTTACCGCAGCCGGTCGAGCCGATGATGGCAGTCGTTTCGCCGGGGCGGGCCGTAAAGCTGATATGCTCAAGTGCGTCCTCCTCGGAGCCGGGATAGCGGAAGCTGACATCGTTAAACGCCACCACGCCCTCGGTACCGTTCTCCGGCAGGGACTTGGGGGCAGCGGGGTCGTGGATGGTGGCGGGGGTTGTGACAACCTCGTCAATGCGGTCGGCGGCCACACCGGCGCGCGGCAGCATAACGGCTACCATCGACAGCATCAGGAACGACATGACGATCTGCATCGTGTAGGTGATGAAGGCGATCATCTCGCCGACCTGCATCGTGCCCATATCCATGGCCTTGCCGCCGAACCAGACAATGAGCAGGCTTGTGCCGTTCATGATCAGCGTCATAAAGGGCATCATGGCGACCATCGTGCGGTTGGTGAAAAGCTGGGTGCGCATCAGGTCGGTGTTGGCACGGTCGAACCGCTTTTCCTCAAAGGCCTCGCGGCTGAAGGCGCGGATCGGCATGATGCCGGTCAGAATCTCGCGGCTGACAAGGTTCAGCCGATCCACAAGGGTCTGCATCTGCTTGAACTTGGGCATGGCGACATTCATCAGCACAGCGATGAGCAGCAGCAGCGCCGCCACCGCGACAAAGATGATCCATGTCAGCCCCGTGTTGCCGCCGGCCACATGCAGGATGCCGCCGATGCCGAGGATCGGCGCATAGGCCACCATGCGCAGCAGGATAACGCAGACGAACTGCACCTGCTGAATGTCGTTGGTCGTGCGGGTGATGAGCGATGCAGTGGAAAACTTTTCGATCTCGGCGTTGGAATAGCCGACAACGGTGCGGAACACATCGCGCCGCAGGTCGCGGCCGATGCCAGCCGACACGCGGGAGGCGATGAAGCCGACAGCGATTGCCACAGCGGCCATCAGCAGCGTCAGGGCCAGCATCCGGCCGCCGGTGCGCAGCAGATAGCCCATCTGGACATCGTGGGCGATGCCCTGTGCCTCATATTCCAGCGCGACCAGCAGCATGGCCTGGCTCGACAGGCTGCCCGCCACCGAATCATCGAGAGAGGCAAAGGCGGCGGCCAGCTGGCTTTGCAGCATTTCCCGTGCGCCGGGGGCCTGAGACATCGCGGCAAACTGGGTCGCAATGGCATCGAGGTCGTAGGCGGTGGGGGTTACTGCATCGGCCGTGCCGGCGGCTGTGGCGGCGTTTTTGGTGGCTGCCATGTACAGCACAATGTCAGGCGTGGCAAACGCGTTTTCCAGTTCCGACATGGCAGCGGTGGCATCGTGAGAGAGGGTACGCACACCGTCGGCATCGGGGGCACTGTACCACTGTTCGGCCAGCGCGGCGTCCTGCTCGGACATAAGCAACTCCAGTGCCTGCAGGGTCGTGTCGCGGACAGTCTCGGGTACAGGGCTTTCAATGCCGCCCTGCTGGATGCCGATGTCCACGATCTTGCTGGTGTAGTCGGGCAGGCTCAGGTCGCAGTAGGCCTGTACAAACAGCAGCGCCACCACGGCGATGCAGGCCGCCCAGTGACGCCCCAGCTGCTTAAATATCTTGATCATGCGCGGGGTCTCCTTTCCTGTTTGCAAGGTCTTGCTCCAAGGCATCGTTCTCGGCCACGATGGCGGCGAGGAAGGCATCCTTCAGGGCCACCATCTGGGCCAGCTCCTCCGGGGTCAGCCGCGCCATAACGCGGGAAAAGTAGCCGCTGATGGCCTGCTCCCCCGCAAGGCGGGCCTGCTCCCCTTCCGGGGTGATGCGCACGAGCGTTTTGCGGCGGTCATTGGGGTCGGTCTCACGCAGGATATGGCCGTCCTGCTCGAGCAGGCGCAGCCCGCGTGAGACGGCGGGCATCGGCTGACGCATTGCGCGGGCCAGCTCAGACACATAGATGCTGCCGTCCTGCCCGGACTGCTCGATCTGGAAATGCAGATGCTCCAGCATACCAAGGCGGCAGCGCGGCTGGCTGGCCAGCGCTGCGCGCATCCCGCGCTTGCCCAGTGTGTTGACACGGCCGAGGAACTGGATCAGCCAGCCAAGGTCGGTGTTTTCGATGTCAGACATTGCAAACCTCTTGTTAATAGTTATCATATGTTAATAATTGGAATGGGATAATAATACACCCCCCTGCACAGCGATGCAAGGGGGTGCGGTGTGTTTTTAAAAATTGTTTACAAATGCGGGTGTCAGGGCTCCGCGCAGCTGATATTGCTCAGCGTGATGCCGCGGCAGAGGCGCAGCGGCAGGGTCACGGACGGCTTTTGGATCGTAATATCCTTAAAGATGATATCCTCCACCGCATAGCCGGGCGTGTCAAAGCCGGCAATCTCCAGCGGGGCGGCATCGTGCCGGCTGCGGTCATGGTCCAGCACCTCGCCGGTCAGGGTTAGCCGCTCAAAGAAGCAATGGCTGAGCTTCGGCGGCGTTTCGGCGGGGGTGCCATCATCGTTGTAGGCAACACTGTGCAGCATGACACGGGGCGCAATGCAGTCCCGCACGGTTACGCCGCGCACATAGCCGCCGCGCTTGGGGGTGGCCTTGATCTCGATGCCCGACAGCGAGTTTGCAAGGTCGCAGTCCCAGATCTGCACATCCTCCACGCCGCCGCTCATCTCGCTGCCGATGCAGATGCCGTGGCCGCAGTCGCTGCGGCAGTCAAACACCCGGATATGGGCGCAGGGGCGGCCGATCTCGTTGCCCTCGGGGTTCTTGCCGCTCTTGATGGCCACGGCATCGTCCCCTGTAAAGAACTCGCTGGCAAACAGTGTGCAGTTCGTCGAGGAGTCGGGGTCCCAGCCGTCACCGTTCCAGACGCCCTCCGATACAAAGGTGCAGTGGTCGGTCTGGATATTGTTGCAGTAGATCATGTGGACATTCCACGACGGGCCGTTTTTGAGGGTGACGCCGCTGATCCAGACATTCTCACAGTTGCTCAGGTTGATAAGGCGGGGACGCACACGGCCGGGGATCGTGTCGCTGTTCTCGCAGCTTTCGACCAGTTCCTTGTTGTCATCGAGGAAGCTCTTGATGCGCGCACGCTCATCCTCGATGATCTTGCGGGCCAGCGTCTGGCCGCCGCCGCAGATCGTGCCCTTGCCGCGGATGATGATGTTGCGGCAGTTCGGCCCGGTCTTGTGGTTCAGCTCACCGGCGTTGAGCAGGCTGGAATAGCAGCGCATCTCGATCCCCTCAAACCGGCTGGGTATGCGCGGGGTGTAGTCATGGATGTTGGCGGTGCCCTGCAGCACAGCGCCCTTGGCAAGGTAGATTTCAAGATCGCTGTGCAGCCGCAGCGCACCGGTCAAAAAATCACCCGCCGGGATATAGAGAATATCGTCAGGGCCGCAGTCGTTGATGGCGCGCTGCAGATTGTCGGTGTTCAGCAGCTGGCCGTCACCGCGGCAGAAGTAGGGCGCAGCGGTAATGTCGATTCGGTGCTTTTCCTGCCCGAACTGCAGCGTGGCGGAGCCAACGCAATAGCTGCCGCTGACCACATCCACACGGAAGGTGCTGCCGTAGGACAGACCCTCGATCGTAAAATGGGTCTTGTCGGTGCGGCCGATGGCCTCGCCGTTGAGGGAGACCGTGTACTCCGCCCCGCGCGGCGCAGCGGCGGGCTTATCCCAGTACAGCACCGCGTAATCCTCGGTGCAGTGTATATTTAAACGGTTCTGTTTCATGTATGACATCCTTTGGTAAAGGGAGAAATTCATTAGTACACATATTGTACCACAGCCCGCAGGTTTATCCAATACCTTGGTATGCCAAAATACCGCGGTCAAAAACCGGCAGGTTTTGACAGTTTGCAGCCTTGACAAATCCGGGGCCCGGCACACCGGGCAGGTTTTGCTTTTGCGGGTAAAATGTGGTAGAATAAGTCGATTGACAGGGGCGCGGGCAGCCCGCCCCGCTAACACCCAACGCCGCAGAAAGGAGGCCGCCATGGAGAAAACCGCGTTTGAGACCGCCCACATGGCAGCGCTGAATCCCCAGCAGAGGGCCGCCGTTGCGGCCGTAGACGGCCCGGTGCTGTTGCTGGCGGTGCCGGGCAGCGGCAAGACCACCGTGCTGATCACCCGCTTGGGCTACATGACCGAGGTCTGCGGCATCGCACCGGAGTCTATCCTGACAATGACCTACACGGTGGCCGCCACGCAGGAGATGCGCGCCCGGTTTGCCGCGCGGTTCGGGGAGGCCGAGGCGGCGCGGATGGAGTTCCGCACCATCAACGGCGTGGCGGCGCGCATCATCGCGCTCTACAGCCGGATGTACGGCCGCACACCGCCCGACCTGCTGCAGAGCGAGAGTGAGACAACGCCGCTGCTGCTGCAGCTGTGGCAGAGCATCAACCATGAGTATGCCGCCGAAAGCACCCTCAAGGAGCTGCGCACGGCCATCACCTACATTAAGAATATGTGCCTGACCGATGCCGAGCTTGACGAGCTGGAGACGGACCTTGAAAATCTGCCGGAGCTGTACCGCGCTTACCAGCAGGCGCTCAAGGCGCGGCACAAGATGGACTACGATGACCAGCTCTGCTTTGCGCTGCAGATCTTGAACGGCGCGCCCGCCGTGGCAGCAGCGTTCCGTAAGCGGTACCGCTATTTCTGTGTGGATGAGTCGCAGGATACCTCCCGCGTGCAGCATGAGATCATCCGGGTGCTGGCGCAGCAGAGCGGCAACCTTTTTATGGTCGGGGATGAGGACCAGAGCATTTACGGCTTCCGCGCGGCCTACCCGCAGGCGCTGATGGACTTTGAAAAGACCTACCCCGGCGCGCGGGTGCTGCTGATGGAGGAAAACTACCGCTCGCGGGAGCCGATTCTGGCCGCTGCCAACCGTTTTGTGGTGCGCAACCGCTACCGCCGCCCCAAGACCATCGCCCCTACGCAGGGGGCCGGAGAGCCGATCCGGGTCGTGGAGGTGCGCCGCCGCGCTGACCAGCTGGCATTCCTGTTTGCGGAGGCGCAGCATTGCGAGGTCGAAACCGCTGTGCTGTTCCGCAACCATGAGAGCGCGCTGCCCATCATCGACCTGTGTGAGCGCCGTGGCGTGCCTTACGGCTGCAAGGCGGTCGAGCAGACCTTTTTTACCAACAAGATCGTGCGGGATGTCGCGGATATTTTTGCGCTGGCAGCCCGCCCGGACGATGCCGATACCTTTCTGCGCTGCTATTTCAAGTTCGGCGTGTCGGTGACACGGGCACAGGCGCTGTACGCCGCCGGGCAGGCACGGCAGTACGGGCAGGGCTGCTGGACAGCGCTGATCAATGAGGACAGCATCCGCCCGCGCACCCGCGCCGCGATGGCCGAGGTGGCCGCAGGGCTGGCCCGACTGCCCCGCATGGCGGCAGACGATGCCGTGCGGTTTTTGACCGACCAGCTGGGCTACGGCAAGTATCTGGACAAAAACGGCATGGACCGCGCTAAGTTGGCTGTGCTGGAAATGCTGGGCGCTCAGGAGCCTACGCCCCGGCGGCTGCTCCGGCGGCTGGCGGAGCTGCGCACCATCGTGCAGGAGCATGTCACACCGCCGGGGTGCAAATTTCTGCTCTCCACGATACACTCCGCCAAGGGGCTGGAGTATGACCGGGTGATCCTGCTCGATGTGCTGGACGGCATCCTGCCGGCCAAGCCGGAGCTGTGCTGCCGTACCCCCGCCGAGACGCGCCAGTATGAGGAGGACCGGCGGCTGTTTTATGTGGCGATGACCCGCGCCCGGCAGGAGCTGGTGCTGTTTGACTGCACGGCCGAGCGCGCGTCCTTTGCGCAGGAGGTGCTTTCCGGTCTGCCGGGGCACCGCAGCCGCCCTGATGCTGTCCCCGCGGGGCACCGCCCTGCCCCGGCGGCGGTGCGCAAGCCGCTGCCGCCCGTGGATATGGCGGCGATCACGGCTGTCGGGGCACGGGTGCGCCATGCCGTGTTCGGCCCCGGCACGGTGGAAAGCGCAGAGGGCGGCCGCGTGACCGTCCGCTTTGCCGCCGGTGCAAGGACACTGGACGCCCGGGTCGTGGCCGACCGGCACCTGCTGTGGCCGGAATGAAAGATATGCGCCTTCCCCTTTTGGGGGAAGGTGCCCGAGGGCCCGACCGAGGGCGGATGAGGGGAAAGTCACCGGATATTACCCGTTAATTGGCTATAAGGCGGACTCTGCCCTCATCAGTCCGCTTTGCGGACAGCTTCCCCCGAGGGGGAAGCCAAAGAGGTACTTTGATGAAAAAAATTCTTCTTCTCGCCACCGGCGGCACGATCGCCAGCCGGCCCACGGCTGCGGGCGGGCTGGCCCCCGCCATCACCTCGGAGGAGCTGCTGGCCTGTGTGCCGGAGTTGGCCGACCTCTGTGCGATCGATGCCGTGCAGCTTTTCAACCTCGATTCCACAAATGTCGGCCCTGCGCAATGGCAGGAGATTGTGCGCAGCATCCGGGAAAACTACGCCGCCTATGACGGCTTTGTCATTGCCCACGGCACCGACACGATGGCCTACACGGCGGCCGCGCTGAGCTACATGATCCAGAACAGCGCCAAGCCGGTCGTGCTGACCGGCAGCCAGAAGTCCATCTACAACCGCGAGACCGATGCCCGCAACAACCTCTATCGCGCCTTTGTCTATGCCGTGAGCGAGGGCGCATGGGGCGTGCAGCTGGTGTTTGACAACAAGGTCATTCTGGGTACCCGCGCCCGCAAGACGCGGACCCGCAGCTTTGACGCCTTCTCGAGCATCGACTACCCGGAGACTGCCGTTTTCCGTGACACAAGGCTTATCCCCTTCCTGCGGCGGCCGGCCGACCTGCCGCCGGTGCAGTTTTATGAGCAACTCGACCCCGCTGTCTTTGTGCTGCGGCTGGTGCCGGGTATGCGGGCAGATATTATCCCGCTGCTGGCCCCGCACTACCGCGCGCTTGTGCTGGAAAGCTTCGGCGTGGGCGGCCTGCCGGGCGGCGAGCAGGGCGAAATGTTTGCCGAGCTGCGCCGCTGGTGTGACAGCGGACGGCTGGCCGTGTTTACGACCCAGGTCCCGCATGAGGGGTGCGACCTTGCCGTCTATGAGGTGGGCCGCGCCGTGGGCGAGCTGCCCGGCGTGCTGGAGGCGCACGACATGACCCCCGAGGCCGTGGCCGTCAAGCTGATGTGGGCGCTGGGCCAGACGCAGGACCGTGCCGAGGTCATGCGCCTGTTTGAAACCCCGGTGGAGATCGATATTATTTAAGCTGCTTTTTTAAATATCGCGCTTCGGCCGCTGTCTTTTTGGGACCGCGGCCTTTTGCTTTGCTGAAAAGTGTGCTATAATCCATAAGTAGGAACCAAAAGTACAGGAAGGAGCCTGCCCGTGCAGTATTCTGATGAACATTTGCGCTATCTGCGCCTGCTTTCCCAAAAATACAAGACGGTGGCCGCAGCCGCCAGCGAGATCATCCGCATTGAGGCGCTGCTGCGCCTGCCCAAGGGCACCGAGCATTTTATGAGCGATCTGCACGGTGAGCATGAGGCGTTTGTACATATCCTGAACAGCGCATCGGGCGTTATCCGTGAGAAGATCGACACGGTGCTGGGGCCTGATGTCCCCGCCGAGGAGCGCGCCGAGCTGGCAACGCTGGTCTACTATCCCAATCAAAAGCTGCCGGAATTGAAGGCGCGCCAGCCCGATCTGCACGCATGGTACCGCCTGACGCTGCTGCGGCTGATCGACCTGTGCCGGTTCGTTTCCAGCAAGCACACCCGCGACCATGTGCGCCGCTGCCTGCCCCAGAACTGCGGCTACATTCTGGACGAGCTGCTCCACGCCCATTTTGAGGACCACGACAAGGACCAGTACTACGGTGAGATCATCGAGAGCATCCTGCGCTATGACCGTGCTGACGCCTACATCGTGCGGTTCTGTGAGGTCATCAAGCGGCTGGCCGTTGACCGGCTGCATATCGTGGGTGACCTGTTTGACCGCGGCCCGCGCCCCGACCGTATTCTCGACAGCCTGATGGCGCACCATCAGGTGGACATCCAGTGGGGCAACCATGATGTTGTCTGGATGGGAGCCGCTGCCGGCAGCCCATTGTGCATTATGACGGTGCTGAAAACAACGCTGGCCTACAACAACCTTGACACGCTGGAAGGCGGCTACGGCATCAGCCTGCGCCAGCTCGAGCGCTTTGCCCAGAGCACCTACGCTGACTCCGATGTGTCGCGCTGGATCCCCCACGCCGACCCGCGCACGGCGGCCGGTGATTTGACCGCCGCCGCCCGGATGCACAAGGCCGTGACCGTGATGATGCTCAAGCTTGAGGCACAGGTCATCGCCCGCAACCCGGATTTCGATCTGCAGGGCCGCGACTTTTTGAACCATATTGATTTTGCAGCAGGCACGGTGGATTACCACGGCACCGTCTATCCCCTGCTGGACTGCGACTTCCCGACTGTGGACCCCGCCGCGCCGACCACCCTCACCGCCGAGGAGGCGCATATCATCGCCGGGCTGGTGCGCAGCTTTGCCGAGAGCGAGCGTCTGCAGCGCCATGTGCAGTTCCTCTACGCGCACGGCGCGTTTTACAAGATCTGCAACGGCAACCTGCTCTACCACGGCGCTGTGCCGATGACCGAGGACGGCGCCTTTGCCGCCATCCGGTTTGAGGGGGTGGCGCGCAGCGGCAAGCAGCTGTTTGACTATTGCGACCGCCGTGCCCGGCAGGGCTACAGCGCGCCGCCGGGCAGCCCGGCGCGGCTGGCCGGGCAGGACTTTTTGTGGTATCTGTGGTGCGGTGCCAAATCGCCGCTTTTCGGCCGCAGCGCCATGACGACCTTTGAGCGGCTCTACATTGCCGACCCCGCCGCCCACCGGGAGATCAAGGACCCCTACTACAAGCATATCGCCGCGCTGGACACGGCCGAGCGCATTTTGCGGGAGTTCGGCCTTGCGGGTGCAGGCTGCCACATCGTCAATGGCCATGTGCCGGTCCGTGCCATCGAGGGGGAAAGCCCCATCAAGGGCGGCGGGCGGCTCATCATCATTGACGGCGGCTTTTGCCGTGCTTATCACCAGCGCACCGGCATTGCGGGCTATACGCTGGTCTACAACTCGCGCGGACTGATCCTGCGCACCCACCAGCCGTTTGAAAGCGCCGAGAAGGCCATCCATGAGGATGAGGACATCGCAAGCAAGAGCGAATATATCTACACGGCGCCGCAGCGCATCCTTGTGCGCGACACCGATGAGGGCGGCCGCAAGCAGGCGTTGATCCGCGACCTCTGCGCCCTTGTGGAGGCCTACCAGACCGGCGTGCTGCCGCAGGGTGTGGCACAGGAAATGTGATTGAAATTTGCGCCGTTTGCATTATAATAGGAACCGGATGGGTGCTGTAGGGGCCGGGTATGCCCGGCCCGCGGCTTTTCCGTAAAATGCCGTTTGCCGTCAGGCTGCACCCCGTCCGTGTAGAGTATAAAAAGGAGAGGATTTGCAAATGCCTTGTACAACCATTCTGGTCGGCAAAAACGCATCGTATGACGGCTCCACCATGATCGCCCGCAACGATGACTCCGGCTCCGGCCATTTCACTGCCAAAAAGCTCGCTGTGTTCCAACCGAAGGACTACCCTGCGGTATATAAGTCGGTGATTTCTGGCGTTGAGATCCCCCTGCCCGCAGGCGGCCTGCGGATGACCGCTGTGCCTAACGCTGTGGAGGGCAAGGGCCTGTGGGCTGCCAGCGGCGTGAACGCTGCCAATGTCGGCATGACCGCCACCGAGACCATCACCTCCAACCCGCGTGTGCTGGGGGCCGACCCGCTCGTCAAGGGCGGCATCGGCGAGGAGGACATCGTTTATCTGGTCCTGCCCTACATCCGCTCCGCGCGTGAGGGTGTACACCGCCTCGGCAGCCTGCTGGAGCAGTACGGCACCTATGAGATGAACGGCATTGCCTTTCAGGATACGGACGAGATCTGGTGGCTGGAGACGATCGGCGGCCACCACTGGATGGCCCGCCGCGTGCCCGATGATGTGTATGTCGTCATGCCCAACCAGCTGGGGCTGGATATGCTGGATCTGGACGATGCACTGGGCGAGCAGAAGGACTTTATCTGCTCTGCCGATCTGCGCGAGTTTATCAACCGGTATCATCTGGACCTTGCACAGGGCGGTGCGCTGAACCCGCGCGATGCCTTCGGTAGCCATGACGATGCCGACCATGTCTACAACACGCCCCGCGGCTGGTACATGCTGCGCCATTTCAACCCCAACACCTTCGCATGGGACGGGCCCGATGCCGATTTCACGCCGCGCTCCGATGATCTGCCATGGTGCATGGTGCCGGAGAAAAAGATCACGCCGGAGGACATCAAGTATGTGCTGTCCTCCCATTATCAGGGCACGCCCTACGACCCCTACGCAGCCACGGCGGCCGAAAAGGGCATCTACCGCCCCATCGGCGTAAACCGCAACGACTTTATGGCGCTGCTGCAGCTCCGCCCCGATATGCCGGAGGATTTCCGCGCTGTGGAATGGCTGGCCTTTGCGTCCAACGCCTTCAACACGATGCTGCCCCTCTATGCCAATGTGGACACTGCGCCGGAATATCTGGCCAACACCACCGGGGATGTCTCCACCGACAACTTCTATTGGGCCAGCCGCCTGCTGGCCGCGATGGCCGATGCGTCCTACGCGAAGTCGGTGTTCCACATTGAGCGCTACACCCTGAGCGTCGGTGCGAAGGCGAACCACATCATCAACACCTGTGACGATGCCCAGCGTGCCGAGGCTGACCCCGCCGCCCGCGCCGCCCTGCGCGAAAAGGCAAACGCGGATCTGGCCGCGATGGCGAAGGCAGAAACGACCGACACACTGAACAAGGTCCTGTTTGAGCTGAGCAGCGGCATGAAGAACGCTTATTCGCGCTCGGATGCGTAAGAAACCTGCATAAAAAGGATGCCCCCGCCGCACGGTCCGCTGCCGTGCGGCTTTTTTGCACTTTTTAACAATAATGTCACAATCTTTGCAGAATTTTCAACTTGCTTTTATACCAGAATCTTTGTATAATAAATGTCAGGATGGGGCACTAGGAGGCTGACTTAGTCCCCTGCTCCCCATTCAGCCAAAAGTATAGAGAAAGAGGTATATGTAAACATGGCAAATCTGGATTTGACTAAGTATGGCATTACCGGCACGACCGAGATCGTGCATAACCCCTCTTATGATGTTCTGTTCGCAGAGGAGACCAAGGCGGACCTGACCGGCTACGAGAAGGGCCAGGTCAGCGAGCTGGGCGCCGTCAATGTCATGACCGGCGTTTACACCGGCCGCTCCCCCAAGGACAAGTACATCGTCATGGACGAGAACTCCAAGGACACCGTTTGGTGGACCAGCGACGAGTACAAGAACGACAACCACCCCATGACCGAGGCCACTTGGGCTACCGTTAAGGACATCGCCAAGAAGGAGCTGTGCAACAAGCGCCTGTTCGTTGTCGATGCCTTCTGCGGCGCCAACAAGAACACCCGCATGGCTATCCGCTTCATCGTGGAGGTGGCCTGGCAGGCACACTTTGTCACCAACATGTTTATCAAGCCCACCGCTGAGGAGCTGGCCAACTTCGAGCCTGACTTCGTTGTTTACAACGCCTCCAAGGCTAAGGTTGAGAACTACAAGGAGCTGGGTCTGAACAGCGAGACCTGCGTTGCCTTCAACATCACCAGCAAGGAGCAGGTCATCATCAACACCTGGTACGGCGGCGAGATGAAGAAGGGTATGTTCTCCATGATGAACTACTTCCTGCCGCTGAAGGGCATGGCCTCCATGCACTGCTCTGCCAACACCGATAAGGAGGGCAAGAACACTGCCATCTTCTTCGGTCTGTCCGGCACCGGCAAGACCACTCTGTCCACCGACCCGAAGCGCCTGCTGATCGGCGACGACGAGCACGGCTGGGACGATAACGGCGTCTTCAACTTCGAGGGCGGCTGCTACGCCAAGGTCATCAACCTTGACAAGGACTCCGAGCCTGACATCTACAATGCCATCAAGCGCAACGCGCTGCTGGAGAATGTCACGCTGGATGCCGAGGGCAAGATCGACTTCGCTGACAAGTCTGTCACCGAGAACACCCGCGTTTCTTACCCCATCGACCACATCCAGAACATCGTTCGCCCGATTTCTTCTGCCCCCGCTGCCAAGAACGTCATCTTCCTGTCTGCTGATGCGTTCGGCGTTCTGCCCCCGGTCAGCATCCTGACCCCCGAGCAGACCCAGTACTACTTCCTGTCCGGCTTCACCGCCAAGCTGGCCGGCACCGAGCGCGGCATCACCGAGCCCACCCCGACCTTCTCTGCCTGCTTCGGCCAGGCCTTCCTCGAGCTGCATCCCACCAAGTACGCTGAGGAGCTGGTCAAGAAGATGCAGAAGTCCGGCGCCAAGGCTTATCTGGTCAACACCGGCTGGAACGGCACCGGCAAGCGCATCTCCATCAAGGATACCCGCGGCATCATCGACGCGATCCTGAGCGGCGCTATCAACGAGGCCCCCACCAAGAAGATCCCGCACTTCGACTTTGAGGTTCCCACCTCTCTGCCCGGCGTCGATCCCGCTATCCTCGATCCCCGCGACACCTACAAGGATGCTTCCGAGTGGGAGACCAAGGCTCTGGATCTGGCTGGCCGCTTCATCAAGAACTTCGCCAAGTACGAGGGCAACGAGCACGGCAAGGCACTGGTCGCCGCCGGCCCGAAGCTGTAATTTGAGCGAAACTGCTTGAAGAACTAGCATAATGAACCGCCCGCATGTCACAGCACTGTGATATGCGGGCGGTTTTTGTTTTGCGGCCGGCGGAGCATTGCCGGGTCATTGAGGACGCCGACCTCTACAACGTAGGGGTGGATTCCATATCCGCCCGCGCTGCGTTACGGCAGCCGCACATTTCCCCTCACAAATGCAAAAACACCGCGCCGTGTTTTCCACAGCGCGGTGTAAAGCTTATTCTCGAAAAATCAGAGCGCGTAGCCCTTGGCCTTGATGACATCCACGACCTGCGCAACATACTTCTCGCATGTCTCATGCTCGGGGGCCTCGACCATGACGCGGACCAGCGGCTCGGTACCGGATTCACGGACCAGAATGCGGCCGGTATCGCCCAGTGCCTCGGCCACGGCCTTGACGGCGGCCTGCACATCGGCATCGTCCTGCGCAGCACGCTTGTCAGTGACCTTCACATTCGTGAGCACCTGCGGGTAGATCTTCAGCGGGGCTGCCAGCTCGCTCATCGGCTTTTTCTTGGCCAGCATGACCTCCATCATCTTCAGGCTCGTCAGGATGCCGTCACCGGTGCTGGCGTACTTGGAGAAGATGATGTGGCCGCTCTGCTCGCCGCCGATGCGGCAGCCGTTTTTCGCCATATACTCATACACATACTTGTCGCCCACAGCGGTCTTGGCGTAGTCAATGCCCTGCTCATCAAAAGCCTTGTACAGGCCGAAGTTGGACATGACGGTGGTGACGACCGTGTTGGTGATAAGCTTGCCGCGCTCCTTCATATAGCAGCCGTAGATGTACAGGATATGGTCACCGGTGATGACATTGCCCTTTTCATCCACGCAGAGGCAGCGGTCGGCATCGCCGTCATAGGCAAAGCCGATGTCAAGATGATTCTCAACCACGAACTTCTGCAGTCCCTCAATGTGGGTGGAGCCGGCGTTGAGGTTGATGTTCAGGCCGTTGGGCTTATTGTTGATGACATAGGTGTCAGCGCCCAGTGCGTCAAAGACGCTCTTGGCAATGTTCCAGCTTGAGCCGTTGGCGCAGTCCAGACCGACCTTGACGCCGCGGAAGGAGTAGATGCCCAAGCTGATCAGGTACCCCATGTAGCGGTTGCGGCCAGCCACATAGTCCACAGTGCAGCCCACATGGTCGCGGCTGGCAAAGGGCAGCTCCGGCCAATCCTGATCAAAGAGGTGCAGCTTGCCGTCGAGGTAATCCTCGACCAGCAGCAGCGTTTCCTCGTCCATCTTCTCGCCGTAGCAGTCAATGAGCTTGATGCCGTTGTCATAGTAGGGGTTGTGGCTGGCCGAGATCATGATGCCGCAGTCGAAATCGTCCACGCGGGCGATGTAGGCAACGCTCGGGGTGGTGGTGACATGCAGCAGGTAGGCATCGGCGCCGCTGGCGGTCAGGCCCGCGACAAGGCTATACTCAAACATGTAGGAGCTGCGGCGGGTATCCTTGCCGATGACGATGCGCGGGGCAGTCGTCTCGCCGTTGCGCTGGCGCAGCATGCCGTAGTACCAGCCCAGAAAACGGCCGACCTTGTAGGCGTGATCGGCGGTCAGCGTGACGCCGGCCTCCCCGCGGAAGCCGTCAGTGCCAAAATATTTTCCCATAATAAACACTTGTCCCTTCAAATAAAGGTAAATTTGTGGTAAAGCAATATGATATACTATCATTCTTAGTATACCACTTTATGCCGCAGATGACAAGTCCGCATTATTGGCAGGCGGTGTATCGGTGCAGTATTGCGGTGCAGCCCTCC
Organism: uncultured Oscillospiraceae bacterium; assembly: GCA_900540595.1. Classification (GTDB taxonomy): domain Bacteria; phylum Bacillota; class Clostridia; order Oscillospirales; family Ruminococcaceae; genus Gemmiger. The sequence continues at coordinate 4,420 of UQGL01000016.1, read as the reverse complement.
AGCACATCCCGCCAGGTGGCCGAGAAATCCCCGGTATACCACGGGTCGGCCACATCGCCCGGGCGGGCGGTGTAGTCGAGCAGACGATGGATTTTTCCCTCCGGGTCACCGCCGCAGATGCGCAGCATATTGCGGATGTTGGCACTGTCCATGCCGATGAGCAGGTCATAGCGGTCATAGTCTGCCCGGGTCAACTGACGCGCCGCATGCCCGGTGCAGGGGATGCCGTGAGCCGCCAGCTCCCGCCGCGCCGGCGGATAGACCGGGTTGCCGATCTCCTCGGTGCTGGTCGCAGCAGAGTCAATAACAAATTGCTCTCCTGCCCCGGCCTTCGCCGCAAGGTCCTTCATCACAAACTCCGCCATCGGACTGCGGCAGATGTTGCCGTGGCAGACGAAAAGTATTTTGATCATACCAGAGTTTCCTTTATAATGCTGCAATTTTCGGGGGCATAAAACATTGACAAACGGCCCCTGTTTCACTATATTTATTAGTATACACGAAAACGCCGAACTTGTCTGCCTCTGCGCGAATTTTTATGCGGAGGCGGTGCGGTTTGTAAGGGAGATATAACTATGGCAGAAGAAAAACGCAAACGCATCCTCTCGGGCATCCAGCCCACCGGCACGCCCACGCTGGGCAATTATATCGGCGCAGTGCGCAACTGGGCCCTTTTGCAGTCTGATTATGAATGCCTGTATATGGTGGCAGACCTGCACAGCCTGACTGTGCGTCAGGTCCCGGCCGAGCTGCGCCGCCGCACCCGCGAGCTGGCCGCCCTGCTGCTGGCGGTCGGCATCGACCCGAAAAACCATGTGCTTTTTGTGCAAAGCCATGTGCCCGCGCACACCCAGCTGTCCTGGGTGCTGGCCTGCAACACCCAGTTCGGCGAGCTGTCCCGCATGACCCAGTTCAAGGACAAGAGCGCCAAGCACCCCGACAATGTCAACGGCGGCCTGTTCACCTACCCGGTGCTGATGGCGGCCGACATCCTGATCTACAACGCCGACCTCGTCCCGGTCGGGCAGGATCAGACCCAGCACCTTGAGATTGCCCGTGACATCGCAGGCCGCTTCAACGGCATCTACGGTGACACCTTCACCCTGCCGGAGGGCTATGTCCCCGCCAGCGGCGCCAAGATCATGTCTTTGGCCGAGCCGACCAAAAAGATGAGCAAATCTGACACAAATGTCAACAGCTTTATCCTGATGACCGATGACAAGGACACCATCGTGCGCAAGTTCAAGCGCGCCGTGACGGACTCCGACGGTGTGGTGCGCTTTGACCGCGAGGCAAAGCCCGGCGTATCCAACCTGATGTGCATTTACAGCACCTTCACCGGCAAGTCCAACGATGAGATTGCCGCCGAGTTTGAGGGCAAGGGCTACGGTGACTTCAAGATGGCCGTTGCCGAGGTCACGGCCGATGCGCTGGCCCCCGTGCAGGCAGAGTACGGCAAGATTCTGGCCGACAAGGCTTATGTGGACGGCGTGCTGAAGGACGGCGCTGAGCGCGCAGCCCGCCTTGCCAACCGCACGGTCAGCAAGGTCTACCGCAAGGTCGGCCTTCTGCAGCTGGATAAATGACGCTGTGTCTTGACAAATCCCGCTTGAACCATTATAATATGTAAGTTAGTGCGGCTCCCCAGTTGGTGCCGCACAACTTTTACTATCCATTTTACGTTAGGAGACACTGCTATGGCTAAAGAAGTTGTCGTTACCCGCGAGGGCTATAATAAACTGGAGCAGGAGCTGGAAAACCTGCGCACCGTCAAGCGTAAGGAAGTCGCCGACAAGATCAAGGTCGCCCGCGGCTATGGCGATTTGAGCGAGAACGCCGAGTACGATGCCGCCAAGGAAGAGCAGGCTTCTGTGGAGGCCCGCATCGCCGATCTGGAGGCTACCCTCAAGCTGGCCCGCATCATGGACGAGAGCGAGCTGTCCAACGATACTGCCTCTATTGGCATGCATGTCAAGATTCTGGCCGAGGGCGATGATCTTGAGGACGCCGAGGAGTACGACCTGACCGGCTCTACCGAGGCCGATATGGACCTGAACCGCATCAGCGATGAGAGCCCTGTCGGCGCAGCCCTGATCGGCTGCAAGGTCGGCGACCACTTTGATGTCACCCTGCCCAACGGCAATATCATCACCTACAAGCTGCTGGAAGTTTCCCGTTCCAAGTAAGCATTTGAAATCAAAAAATCACGAAAGGACGATCTCTCATGGAGCAGAATAAGCCCCAGACCGAGCAGGAACTCTCCCAGCAGGCCGCTGTGCGCCGCCAGAAGCTGGCTGACCTGTGCGAAGCCGGTCACAACCCCTTTGAAATCACCAAATATGCGCAGGACGCGTACTCGGCCGACCTCAAACAGGAATTTGCCGAGCTGCCTGCCGAGGCTGAGACCGGTAAGATCGTCTCTCTGGCCGGTCGCATGATGTCCAAGCGCGTCATGGGCAAAGCCAGCTTTGCCCATCTGCGCGACCAGAAGGGTGACATCCAGATCTTTGTCAAGCGTGACCTGCTGGGCGAGGAAGCCTACGCCGCCTTCAAGAAGCTCGACATCGGTGACATCATCGGCGTCAAGGGCGAGGTTTTCCGCACCAAGATGGGCGAGATCTCGGTGCGCATCACCGAGCTGACGCTGCTCTCCAAGAGCCTGCTGCCCCTGCCCGAGAAGTTCCACGGTCTGACCGACCGTGAGGCGCGCTACCGCCAGCGCTATGTTGACCTGATCGTCAACCCCGAGGTCAAGGACACCTTCGTCAAGCGCAGCCAGATCCTGAAGGAGATCCGCGCGTATCTGGATGAGAAGGGCTTTTTGGAGGTTGACACCCCCATCCTGACCCCGTTTGAGATCGGTGCCTCTGCCCGCCCCTTCTACACCCACCACAACACCCTGAACATGGACATGGTCCTGCGCATTGAGACCGAGTTGTACCTCAAGCGCCTGATCGTGGGCGGCATGGACCGCGTGTATGAGGTCGGCCGCATCTTCCGTAATGAGGGTATGGACCCTAAGCACAACCCTGAGTTCACGACCATTGAACTGTATCAGGCCTTCACCGACTTCCACGGCATGATGGATCTGGTTGAGGAGATGTACAAGCGTCTGGCCCTCAAGGTCTGCGGCAGCTTGGAGATCACCTATCAGGGCAAGCAGATCGACATGGGCCACTGGGAGCGCCTGACGATGGTCGAAGCTGTCAAAAAGTATTCCGGCGTTGATTTCAACGACTGGAAAACTGATGAGGACGCCATTGCCGCCGCCAAGGAGCATCATGTTGAGCTGCCCGAGGTCCCGACCAAGGGTGCGATCCTCGCAGAGTTCTTTGACGCGTTTGTGGAGGATAAGCTGATCCAGCCCACCTTCATCTATGATTACCCCGTCGAGATCAGTCCGCTTGCCAAGCGCAAGCCCGATGATCCGGCCTTCACCGAGCGGTTTGAGTACTTCATCGACTGCACCGAGTACGGCAATGCGTTCAGCGAGCTGAATGACCCCATCGACCAGAAGGCCCGTTTTGAGCGTCAGGTCGCCGAGCGCAAGGCTATCGAGCCGGAGTGCCGGGCACAGGTCGATTATGACTATGTCAACGCGCTGGAGTATGGTTTGCCCCCCACAGGCGGCCTCGGCTTCGGTGTGGATCGTCTTGTTATGCTGCTGACCGACAGCGCCTCGATCCGCGATGTGTTGCTGTTCCCCACGATGAAGCCTATTGACTGATTTTATGTCGTAGCTACGATATAAAATTGCAAAAAACAGGCCTTTTTGGGGCAAAATGTACCATATTTATCCCATTTGCCTGAAAATATCCACAAGCTATTTTGCGCGCATCCTGCCGAAAAGCAGGATGCGCTTTTTTGTTGCAGCGTGAATTTTCACCACTGGCGGTACGGCTTTGAGAGCCTATCGCCAGTCTTGACAGACAAAACCGCAGCAATTTCCGAAGGAAAATTCCGGCGAGGGAGACTTATTCTCCCCCGCCGTTTATTATAGATTCCCGAAAGATTTTGAAATGAAAGAAGGTATTTCCCATGAGCATCATTATCGGCATCGACCACGGCTACTACGCCATCAAAACAGCCCACTGCTCGTTCCCGGCTGGGCTGACAAGCTACGGAGAACACGAACCCTACACCCGCCAAGGACTCCTAGAGTTTGGCGGGTGCTTTTTTGTTTGTGGCTCCGGGCGGCAGCCTATCCAGCGGGACAAGACCGTGAACGACAATTATTACCTGCTGACGCTGGCGGCTATCGCAAAGGAAATCCGGCAGCGCGGTCTGCCGCCCGAATGTTCGGTGCGCATTGCGGCGAGTCTGCCGCTGACCAGTTTCGGACGCGACAAACCCAAGTTCAAAGAGTATCTGCTGCGGAGCAACCAGCCCGTGAACTACAAGTTCGAGGGCGTGGAGTACA
>UQGL01000015.1 GCA_900540595.1 uncultured Oscillospiraceae bacterium | reverse complement strand
CCGCAGCCGCCGGAGCGGTGCTTAAGCCGTAAGGCGGGAATTGTGCGGTGTTGCCGTAGCAAAAATTAGCTTGACGCACCCCCGTGCTGCCCCTATAATATAAGTAAGAGTATGCGTGACCATCAGTCACAGAACGGAGGTCCTGCCCCATGGCATGGATGATCGTATGCGACAGCTCCTGTGAGATCCGCGAGCTGCAAAACCCTGCACCCGGTGTGCAGTTTGCCCTTGCACCGTTTAAGATTCGCGTTGGCGAGCGGGAATATGTCGACCTGCCCACGCTGAACACCCGGCATATGCTGCAGGCCATGACCGACTACAACGGTGCCAGTACCACCGCCTGCCCCAGCCCGGAGGAATGGGCCGAGTATTTCCTGCTGGCGGACAATGTCTTTGCCTTCACGATCAGCAGCAACCTGTCCGGCAGCTACAACGCCGCCATTGCTGCGCGTGAGATGGTGCTGGAGGAGCATCCCGAGAAAAACATCTTCGTGCTGGACACGCTGAGCTGCTCCGGTGCGTTGGCCGGTGCAGCCGAGCTTGCCAACAAGCTGATCGGCGAAAACCAGACCTTTGAGGACATCTGCTTTGCGCTGCAGAAGTTTGCCGAAAGCACCCATATCCTGTTTGCCCTGGCCAGCTTTGACAATCTGGCCAAAAACGGCCGCGTCAACAAGGTGGTCGGCTTTATTGCAGGCCGCCTGAATATGCGCGTGCTGGGCCGCCGCACATCCGATGGGCGCATTGACTTCTATTTCAAGACCCGCGGCGAGACCCGCGTGCTGGCAAAGATCCTTGAGCAGATGGTCGAGGACGGCTATGACGGCGTACACCCGGTATTGATCAGCGAGTGCGGCAACCAGACTGCCGCCCAGCTGCTGCACCACGGCATCGAGGCCAAGTGGCCCGGTGCACCGGTGCGCATCGTCCCCTGCTCCGGTCTGTGCAGCTTCTACGCACAGGATCAGGGCATTATCATCACCTATTGAGGCAAAAATATACCGCCGTGCATGGATTTGCACGGCGGTTTTTGTTTTGTTGGCTTCCCCCTTGGGGGAAGCTGTCAGCGGCCCTGACCGCTGACTGATGAGGGGCAGGTGTACGGCCATCATCCGTTGGCGGGATATAACATATACCCGCCCCCTCATCCGGCCTCAGGCGGGGCCTCGGCCACCTTCCCCCGCCCGCGGGGGAAGGCATTCTTACTCCGGCAGCCGTGTTTTGACGAACTCCAAAAACGCCTGCGCAGCGGGGGCAAGATTTTCCCCGCAGGCAAGGCCGATCTCCATCATCTGGTGGGGCGCCATCGGGCGTTCGACCACGCCGGGGTAGCCCGGCTGGTGGTTGATGGCATTGTTGACGCTGATGCCCAGCCCTGCCGAGACCATGGCGTAGGTAGCCGTAATATCCATTGTGGAATACCGGGCATCGGGGCGCGCCTTGATCTTGTCGAAAATCAGGGTGATGTCCGTTTCCATGCCGGGGTAGCTCTCGATGAAGGGTTCGGTTTTCAGGTTCTCTACCGGGATGGCCTCCTGCGCGGCCAGCGGGTGGCTCTTGGGCAGCAGGACCATCAGTTCATCCTGCCGGATGGGCAGCCAGACCGGCAGATCATCACGGTGGCTGATCAGGCAAAAGTCGGTGCGGTGATCGAGCAGCATCTCAGCCAGCTCGCTGCTGGTGCCGTTCACGATTTTGATGACCACGCCGGGATGCCGGGTGCGGAAGGCCGCCATCATCTGGGTGACCCACTCATAATAGCAGTTGTATGCCGTGCCGATAACGATCGTACCGCAATCCGCGCCGCGCACCTTGGCCGCGATCTGCTCCAGACGCTCCTGCGCAAAGAGCAGCTCACGCACGGACGGCAGCAGCTGGCGGCACTCCTCGGTGGGCTGCACGCCGCTTTTGGCGCGGTAGAGCAATGAAAAGCCAAGTTCCTTCTCCAGCGTTGCCACGCTGCGGCTGATGCCGGAGACGGTAAAGCCCATCTCCTCCGCCGCAGCGCGCAGGCTGCCGCGGTCGATTGCTTTCAATAAGATCTGCCAGCGTTCTGTGTCCATTCTGCACCTCATATGTTGCTTTAGTTGCAATCTTGTAAAAACCATGTTCCGTTTTCATCAATCATAGTGCAGTTTCCCGCTTTTGTCAAGCCGGAAAGCAAAAAAGGCTCCCCGCGGGGAGCCTTTTCTGTGTTATGTGCGGTTTTCCCGTTCCTGCTTGCGCTTTGTGCGCTCTAACAGGGCGGCCTTCTGCTTATCCCATTTGGCATCATACTCCGGGGTGGCAGCATCCAGACAGCGGCCGAAGCTCCAATGCAGGCCGTCACGGCGGCTCAGCTTGAAGCGCAGATACCAGTGTCCGCAGTAGGGGCAGCTGCTGCGGGTGAAATACCCCGTGTTGCCGCGCTTGAGCCATACCTCGTCATTCGTCAGCGGTGCGCCGCACTCGGGGCAGTTTACCTTGTACAGCTCCGGCAGATTGCGGTAATCATCATGCTCCAGCCGGTTCATGAACAGCTGCACATCACAGCCTGTCTTTTCACTGCTGAGCAGCGCCTCGGTCAGCAGCTCCTCCTCCGTCGGGTAGGTGGCAAGCCCCTCGGCCAGCGGCAGCTTGCGGCAGATCTTGGCCGTGTACAGCGCATCATCGAGCGCATTGTGGAAGGGCTCCTCCTTGGGGATGCCCAGCCGGTCAACCACGCTTTCCAGCGTCAGGCCCTCGCCCTCCCTGCGGGGGTAGGCCTGCAGAAAGATCCGCTGCAGATCATACCAGCGGTCCGGCCAGTTTTCGTCCAGCCCGACCAGAAAGAGATTCTGCTTCAGCACCGGCACATCATCAAGGCCCCACTCGGCCAGCTCGGCGTCCGGGCCGGCCCAGTCAAGGAATTTCTGCAGGCCCTCCCGCATCGGCAGGCCCGCGTCCAGATCCCCTTGGGAAAGGCCGGTAACCTTGGCGATATGGTGCTGCAGCTTGCGGAAGATGCGCGGCCTGAGGTTGACCTCAAAGGTATCCAGTACATCGCCGCGCGCATTGATGCGGACCGCACCAATCTGAATGATCTCACCGCGCAGCGTCAGCTCTGCACCGTGATAGAGGAAGGTCTTCGGCTGATAGCCGATGTTCCATTCCAAGTCGAAAACGATCAGATTCACAGGTCAGTTCTCCTCTAAAATAAACTTCTCGACCGCAAGGCCCACGCCGTCATGGTCGTTGTCTGCGGTCAGCCAGTCCGCTGCGGCCTTGACCGGGGCCTGTGCATTGCCCATGGCCACGCCCAGACCCGCCAGACGGATCATCGGCAGGTCATTCCAGCCGTCACCGCAGGCCATCAGGTTGGCGGGGGTCAGCCCCTTGGCACGCAGCAGAATTTCCAGCGAGGTATCCTTGCCCACGCCCAGCGGCATCGTTTCAATAAAGAAAGGCTGGCTTCGGCAGATGGACAGCTTGCCGGCAAATTCCTGCTGCATCAGCTCCTCGACATGGGGCATATCCGCCGGGTCACCGGTCAGCAGCAGCTTGTTGATGGGGTAGGTCACCTCAGCGGGGAGGTTCTCGACCTGCCGCACGGGAATACGATTGATGCGGGCCTCCTCCTGCACATAGGGGCTGGCGGGGTCCTCGGTCACGATGCCGTTTCGGTCATAGGTCAGCGGCACGACATTCCAATACCGGCTGAAGGTGCAGACCGGCTCGATGAGATCCGCCGGGAAGGCGTACTGCACAAGCGTTTCACCGGTCTTGCAGTCGATGATCTTACCGCCGTTGTAGCTCAGGATACAGCCGCCGTATTTTTCCAGCTCCAGCTCCTTAGCCAGCGGCTCAATGCCGACCGTGGGACGGCCGCTGGCCAGCACGATACAGACGCCCCTTTGTGCTGCCGCCTGCAGAGCCGCCTTGGTGCGCGGCGTGATGATTTTATCGGTGTTGGTCAGTGTACCGTCAAGGTCCAGTGCCAGAATTTTATATTGCATGGTGATTCCCCCGGATGCAGATTGCAGATTTGTGTATATTGTACTCTAAAATGGGGGATTATGCAAGATGGTTAAAGTTCCTTGCCTTCCCCCGAGGGGGAAGGTGGCCCCGCAGGGCCGGATGAGGGGCAGCTTTACCGCAGTCAAACACAAATGAGCTATAACGGCAAGGTTGCCCCTCATCAGTCCGCTTTGCGGACAGCTTCCCCCGAGGGGGAAGCCTTATCGCAAGAATTAGCTATTTCTAACGCATTGACAAGGATTCTTCCGCATGCTACACTATTTAAAGCAATAAGGGAGTAGTCAGCGCGGGGTGGAGCAGCCGCCGCGCAGTTCTGCCAACACAATGAGCTATAGGGCTCTGGCTTAACTTTAAACGACGAGACTTATCTGCCTGTAACAGGGCAGATAGGTCTTTTTTTATGCCGTTTCCTGACACTTCCTGACAAAACGGAGGAATATGCCATGACTTTCTTTGATTTGATCCTGATTGCCGTCAGCCTCTCGATGGACGCATTTGCCGTTTCGATCTGCAAGGGACTGTCTGTCCGCAGGGTCAGCCTTACCCACGCCCTGACCTGCGGGCTTTGGTTTGGCGGTTTTCAGGCGCTGATGCCCGCGCTGGGCTATTTCCTCGGCGACCGGTTTTCGGCGCTGCTGACAAAGTTCGGTCCCTGGATTGCCTTTGTGCTGCTGGCGTTCATCGGTGCCAACATGGTCAAGGAGAGCTTTGCCGGAGATGAGCAGCTGGACGATGATTATTCCGCCAAGGCGATGCTGCCGCTGGCGATTGCCACCAGCATTGATGCCTTTGCTGTCGGCGTCAGCTTTGCCGCCATGCAGGTGGATATTCTGCCCGCTGCCGGGCTTATCGGCATCATCACCTGCCTGCTGTCCGCTGTCGGCGTCAAGGTAGGCGCGCTGTTCGGCGACAAATACCGCGCCCCCGCCGAGCGCATCGGCGGTATCGTTCTGATTTTGATCGGCATCAAAACGCTGCTGACCGGGCTGGGGGTACTGTAAAATCGGTGTTCCCTGCAGGAGCCCGGCCTGCCGGGCCTGCGGCTTACCCGCAAACGCCCGGACGATCGGGCGGATATGGAATCCGCCCCTACGGCGTAGGGGTCGATGCTCGTCATCGACCCGGAAGCGCTGGGGCTGCCGGGAACTTGCGGGCCGCACATGTGCGGTCCCTGCCGTGCTGCTTACCAAAACAAAAACGCTCCGGGCTGTATGGAACTCCACACAGCCCGGAGCGTTATTTATTGTGCGGGTCGATGCAAGCATCCGCCCCTACAGCCTGTCGGCTTCAACGCAGTACAAGCTTGCCCTCGGCATCTGCGTCCACAGTCAGGGTATCACCTGCCGCATGGGAGCCGCCGATGATTTCCTTGGCGATCATCGTCTCGACATGGGCCTGAATATACCGCTTCAGCGGGCGGGCACCGTAGATCGGGTCATAGCCGCCGTCAATGATGGCGTTCTTCGCCGCATCGGTGACGACCAGATTCAACTGCTTGTCGGCCAGACGGCGGCGCAGGTCAGCCAGCATCAAATCCACGATGGAGCCGATCTCCTGCTTCGTCAGGCTCTTGTAGTATACGATGTCATCCAGGCGGTTGAGGAACTCCGGACGGAACTGCCGCTTGAGCAGCTGGTCGATGGCGTTCTTAGCCTCCTCGGACAGCTCATTCTTGCCCATCGCACGGCTCTTTTCAAGATCCTCCAGAATCAGGTCGGAGCCGAGGTTGGAGGTAAGGATGATAACGGTGTTCTTGAAGTCCACCGTGCGGCCCTGACTGTCGGTGATACGGCCGTCATCCAGCACCTGCAGCAGGATGTTAAAGACATCCGGGTGTGCTTTTTCGACCTCATCGAAAAGCACAACACTGTAGGGATGGCGGCGCACGGCCTCGGTCAGCTGACCGCCCTCCTCATAGCCGACATATCCCGGAGGCGCACCGATCAGACGAGATACGCTGAATTTTTCCATATACTCGGTCATGTCGATACGGACCATGTTCTTTTCATCGTCAAACAGGGCCTGCGCCAGCGCCTTGGCCAGCTCGGTCTTGCCGACGCCCGTGGGGCCAAGGAACAGGAAGCTGCCGATCGGGCGGTTCGGGTTGGCGATACCGGCGCGGGAGCGCAGGATCGCGTCCGCGACCTTCTGCACGGCCTCGTCCTGACCGATGACCCGCTGATGCAGCGTGTCCGGCAGGCGCAGCAGCTTTTCGCGTTCGCCCTCGACCAGCTTGGAGACTGGGATACCAGTCCAGCGGGCCACAATGCGGGCGATCTCATCATCCGTCACACGGTCACGCAGCAGGCTGGATTCCTTCTTCGCCTCGGCGATTTTTTCTTCCTCTTCCAACTGCTTCTGCAGGGTGGGCAGCTTGCCGTACTGCAGCTCGCCGGCCTTGGCGTAATCACCGGTGCGGGTAGCCTTCTCGATTTCAGCCTTGGTGGACTCCACCTCGGCACGCAGGCTCTGCACCTTGTTCACGGCGTTCTTCTCGTTTTCCCACTGGGCCTTCTTGCTGTTGAAGCTGTCGCGCAGCTCAGCCATCTCTTTTTCAAGGGTGGCCAGACGCTGCTTGGACAGCTCATCGGTTTCCTTCTTTAAGGAGGCCTCCTCGATCTGCAGCTGGGTGATGCGGTGGTTCATTTCATCGAGTTCCGCAGGCATCGAATCCAGCTCCGTCTTGACCATGGCGCAGGCTTCATCCACAAGGTCAATGGCCTTGTCGGGCAGGAAGCGGTCGGTAATATAGCGGTCGGACAGGGTCGCGGCGGCGATGAGCGCAGCGTCCTGAATCTTGACGCCGTGGTAGACCTCATACCGTTCCTTCAGACCACGCAGGATCGAGATAGTGTCCTCAACGGTCGGCTCGTTGACCATAACAGGCTGGAAACGGCGTTCCAGCGCAGGGTCCTTCTCGATATATTCGCGGTACTCATCAAGCGTAGTTGCACCGATGCAGTGCAGCTCGCCGCGGGCCAGCATCGGCTTGAGCAGGTTGCCGGCATCCATCGCGCCATCAGTTTTGCCGGCACCGACGATGGTATGCAGCTCATCAATAAAGAGGATGATCTTGCCCTCGGACTTCTTGACCTCGTTCAAGACGCTCTTCAAGCGTTCCTCAAACTCGCCGCGGTACTTGGCACCCGCGACCAGCGCGCCCATATCCAGACTGAACACGGTACGGTCTTTCAGGTTCTCGGGCACATCGCCGCGCACGATACGCTGGGCAAGACCTTCGGCGATGGCAGTCTTGCCGACACCGGCCTCACCGATCAGCACAGGGTTGTTCTTGCGCTTACGGGAAAGGATACGGATCACATTGCGGATCTCGGAGTCACGGCCGATGACAGGGTCCAGCTTGTTGGCGCGGGCCATCTCGACAAGATCCTGCCCGTACTTTTTCAGGGCGTTGTAGGTGTCCTCCGGGTTATCACTCGTCACACGCTGGTTGCCGCGCACCGCACTGAGCTGCTGCATAAATTTCTCAGTCGTAATGCCGAACATCTTGAAAATTTCATTAGCAGCCTTACCGGGGCGCTGCAAAATGCCAAGGAATACATGCTCTACGCTGATGTATTCATCCTTCATCTGCTTGGCCTGTTGTTCCGCTGCGTTGAGGGCGCGGTCAAGATCGCTCGAGATATAGATCTTCTCCGGGTCACGGCCGGAGCCGGTCACACGGGGCAGTGCCTCCACCTTCTGCAAAGCCGCCTGTGCAAAGGCATTGGCGTCCACGCCGAGGGTCTGCAGCATCTGCGGGATAAGCCCGTCCTGCTGCTGGGCCAGCGCGGCGAGCAGATGCTCCTGCTCCACCGCGTTGTTGGAATATTCCACCGCGATGCGCTGTGCAGCCTGCAGAGCCTCACGGGTCTTTTGTGTCATTTGTTCGATATTCATAGTGCGTACCTCCTTCATTGCAGATATCGCATTGCTTGGCAGTTAGATATTTAGATTGCTAATCAATTTGTACTTTCAGCGCCTTTGAGGCATTTTCTGGAAGCTCGTTTGTTTTTAGCACTCTATCTATCAGACTGCTAATATTGTAGCACATTTCCATACCGTGTCAATAGGGAAATTGAAAACAAATTGTGAAATTGCAAGAAAAATCGTTGGTAAAACTCAGAGAAACAGGCGGAGGGCGGCAGATAGTTAGATATTTTTCTAAATATCTATTGACAAGGGCAGACGCTTAGCGTATAGTAGGGGCATGGATAGTTAGACGGTTATCTAATTATCCATGTATTATGGGTGATTGCACCGTAGGGGCGGGGCTCTGCTCCGCCCGGAAAAGCCGCAGCCACCACTATGTTCCCGGGCGGATATGGAATCCGCCCTTACGGCGTAGGGGTCGATGCTTGCATCGACCCGCAAAGTTCTCGCACGAGAGCGGGCACGGGCGAAGCAGAGCCCCGCCCCTACATATGGTAAAGGAGGATGTCAGCCTGCATGGGAGACGCTTTTAAGGCGCTGGCCGACCCGACACGGCGGCGCATTTTAGAATTGCTGGCACAGGGCGATCTGACTGCCGGGGAGATCGCCGCACATTTTGAGATGACGAAACCGTCTGTCAGCCACCACCTGAACATTTTAAAGAGTGCCGAGCTTATCACCGATGAGCGGCGCGGCCAGAACATCGTGTACAGCGTGAATCTGACCGTGTTTCAGGAATTGATGAAGTGGTTTTACGACTGCGGCCTTGTAGGAGGGCACAACGATGAAAAAGAATAAGCTGTTCTGGATTTTAGCCGTGGTGTGCGCGCTGAATTTTGCCGCGCACCTGTACTTCTACCCTTCCCTGCCGGATATTGTGCCCACCCACTGGGGCGCAAGCGGGCAGGTCAACGGCTGGGGGCCAAAGTCCACCATTTTGATTTTGGCCGCTCTTCCGTTTGCAATGCTTATTATGTTTGAGGTCATCCGCAAAGTCGACCCCAAGCACCAGAATTTTGAGAAATTCGGCAAGGTGTGGAACCTGTTTGTGGTGCTGTTCACCGTAATGATGGCCATGTTCAGCTGGCTGAGTGAACTGGCTGTGTTCGGCAAACTGCCGGACGGCAGCAACATTGTCAGCATTCTGGTCTGCGGCGGCATCGGTGTGCTGTTCATCATCATGGGCAACTTTATGCCGCAGATCAAGCAGAACTACACCTTTGGCTGCCGCACACCGTGGGCGCTGAACGATGAGCACAACTGGCAGCGTACCCAGCGCATGGGCGGGTATACCTTTGTTATCATGGGCATCTCGCTTTTGGTGATTGCTTTTCTGGGCGGTCTGTTGGGTGACGCCGGGTGCATGATTCTGCTGCTTGTCGCCGTTTTCGGCGGCACCGCATGGATCTATTTGTATTCGTATCTGGTGTATATCGGGAAGATGAAGTGATTTCTAAAAACGCCGTGTAGGGGCCGGGCATGCCCGGCCCGCGGCTTTCCCGCAAAAGGGCGTTTCCCGTCAGGTTGCGGGCCGCACATGTGCGGCCCCTACATCCTGCTTAAAGTGGAGGTGAATTTTATGTGGTTTTGGTGGTTTATGTTACTATGTGATATGCTAGTTCCCATTGTTATGGTTATTGTAGGAAGAATGATGTGGAAACACTGCCCAAAGCATATAAATAGTCTGGTTGGGTATAGGACAACTCGCTCCATGAAAAATATGGACACTTGGAAATTTGCCCACGACTACTGCGGAAAACTTTGGTGGAAAGTAGGATGGGTAACGACTATAGCATCCGCTTTGATACATATTCCGTTATACCATAGTGATGAGAATATGATTGGAATTGCAGGGCTGATTCTTGTGGCAATTCAATGTTTTGTTATGGTTGCATCAATTTACCCGACAGAAAAAGCCTTGAAAAAGCATTTTAATGACGACGGAACGCGTAAATAACTCCCCGTTTGCATGGGCGGTATAGATGTTGCCCGGAGAATGTTGCAGCTATGGGCAGGTGCACTAGAGGGATGAATCCCTCCCCTACAACGACATGAACGAGAGTCCGTAGGGTGGCCAGACCTCTGGCCGCCGCTGCGTCACAGCCCGCAAATGGGTCGCACCGGCAAACGCGCCCCTCATCAGTCGGCGGTCGGGGCCGCCGACAGCTTCCCCCACGGGGGAAGCCATATAAACAACCAGCCCGCGCTTCTTTTTGAAGCGCGGGCTGTTCCTTATTTATAAAGCGTTACTTGTACAGCTCCACCAGATTCAACAGGATCTCAACGCCCTGGTCCATCTTCTCGGCGGTGATGCACTCACACGGGCCGTGGAAGTTGAAGCCGCCGGTGCCGAGGTTCGGGCAGGGCAGCCCCATATAGCTCAGCGTTGCGCCATCGGTGCCGCCGCGGACGGGGCTTTCGATCGGTGCAAGGCCTGCTGCGCAGATCGCCTTGCGGGCGTTTTCGACCAGATGGAAGTGCGGCTGGATCTTCTCCAACATATTATAATAGCTGTCCTTGATGTCCAGCTCCACGGTACCGGCACCGTAGCGCTCGTTGAGGCAGTCTGCAATATGCTGCATCTGGGCCTTGCGGGCGGCAAACTTGGCGGCATCGTGGTCACGCACGATGTAGCCCAGATGCGCGGTGGTCACATCGCCCTGCATACTGGTCAGGTGGAAGAAGCCCTCGCGGCCCTCGGTATGCTCCGGGCGGGAGAAAGCGGGCAGTGCGGCGTGGAACTCCATGGCCACATTCTGGGCGTTGATCATCGTGTTCTTGGCACTGCCGGGGTGGACGCTGAAGCCGTGGACGGTCACGACCGCCGCGGCGGCGTTGAAGTTCTCGTAGCTGATCTCACCGACATCCTCGCCGTCAACGGTGTAGGCGTAGGCTGCACCGAAGCCCTCTACATCAAACAGGCTTGCGCCCTCGCCGATCTCCTCATCGGGGGTGAAGCCGATGCAGAGCTTGCCGTGGGGGCGGTTTTCAGCGATGATGCGCTCAAGCGCGGTCATAATTTCGGCAACACCGGCCTTGTCATCTGCACCCAGCAGCGTGGAGCCATCAGTGGTGATGAGGGTCTGGCCCTTCATCTCTTTGAGGAACGGGAAGGTCGCGGGGTCCAGCACCGTGCCGGTAGCCGGCAGGGTTACGGGGCCGCCATCATAGTTCTCATGGATCTGCGGCTGCACATTTTCACCGCTGGCATCGTCCGCCGTGTCCATGTGGGCGATAAAGCCGAGGGGCTTGGCGCTCTCCTGCCCCGGGGTGGCGGGCAGGGTGGCATAGACATAGCAATGCTCATCTACATGGGCATCGGCAAGACCAAGCTCTTTCAGCTCCTCAACGAGGATCTTGGCCAAATCAAACTGGCGCAGCGTGCTGGGATGGGTGCCGCTGGCAGGGTCAGAGGTCGTGTGGATTTTTACATATTTTAACAGTCGTTCGTAGGCGCGCATGGGCGGGTCCTCCTTGTAAAAACATTCGGCATGACGCCGGACTTTTGATTTCGTGGCCATTATACCACAAAAAGCAGCAATTTCCAACCCCATGCCCTTTTCAAGCGGGGAATTTTGTGCTAGAATAAATAAGATTATAAAGGTAAACTGCGCCCATGCGCGGTCAAATATAAGGAGGCCATCATGGCAGACAGCATTTTTAAGGATAAGACCCTACTCATCACCGGCGGCACCGGCAGTTTTGGCCATACCGTGCTCAAGCATTTTCTCGCCACCGACATCGGCGAGATCCGCATCTTCTCCCGCGATGAAAAAAAGCAGGACGATATGCGCCATGAGCTGCAGGCCCAGTACCCTGAGTACGCCAACAAGGTCAAGTTCTACATCGGCGATGTGCGCAATCCGCAGTCCATCCGCGACGCCATGCCCGGCGTGAATTACATCTTCCACGCAGCTGCACTCAAGCAGGTGCCCAGCTGCGAGTTCTTCCCGATGCAGGCCGTGCAGACGAACATCATCGGCACCGACAATGTGCTGCACGCCGCCATTGACGCGGGCGTTGAGCGCGTGGTCTGCCTGTCCACCGACAAGGCTGCCTACCCCATCAATGCGATGGGCATCTCCAAGGCGATGATGGAGCATGTCATCTTTGCCAACGCCCGCGTGGCGGCCGAGCGCGGCGGCACGACCATCTGCTGCACCCGCTACGGCAATGTCATGTGCAGCCGCGGCAGCGTGATCCCGCTGTTTATCGACCAGATCAAGGCGGGCAACCCCATCACGATCACCGACCCCAACATGACCCGTTTCCTGATGAATCTGGACGAGGCCGTGGATCTGGTCATGTTCGCGTTTGAGCATGCCAACCCGGGCGACCTGTTCATCCAGAAGAGCGATGCCTCCACCATCGGCGATCTGGCCAAGGCTGTGCAGCAGCTGTTCGGTGATACCGGCACGAACATCATCGGCACCCGCCACGGCGAGAAGCTGTTTGAGACGCTGATGACCCGCGAGGAGCGGCTGCGCAGTGAGGATATGGGCGGCTACTACCGCGTGGCGGCCGACAACCGCGACCTGAATTATGATAAGTTCGTTGTCAAGGGCGAGGTCCACACGATGGCCGATGACTCCTACACAAGCCACAACACGAACCGCCTGGATGTCGAGGGCACTGTCAAGAAGATCCTGACCACCGAGTATGTGCGCAACGCACTGAAGGAGATGGAGGCCGAGAAAAAGGCATGAAAATTCTCGTGACCGGCGCCAAGGGCTTTGTGGGCCGCAACCTCTGCGAAAATCTGAAGAACCTCCGCGATGGCAAGGACCGCACCCGCCCTGCCCTGACCGTGGATGAGGTGTTTGAGTACGACCTTGACACGCCCCCCGCAGAGCTGGACAAATTCTGTGCCGAGGCCGATTTTGTCTTTAACCTTGCAGGCGTCAACCGACCCAAAAGCAATGACGAGTTCATGCAGGGCAACTTCGGCTTTGCCTCCACCCTGCTGGACACGCTCAAATCTCACGGCAACACCTGCCCGGTCATGCTGTCCAGCTCGATTCAGGCGACCCTGATCGGCCGCTACGGTGAGAGTGACTACGGCAAGAGCAAGCTTGCGGGCGAGGAACTGTTCTTCGACTACGGCAAGGCCACCGGTGCGCCGGTGCTGGTCTACCGCTTCCCGAATTTGTTCGGCAAGTGGTGCCGCCCCAACTACAACAGCGCCGTGGCGACCTTCTGCAATAACATTGCCAACGACCTGCCCGTCACGGTCAACGACCGCGCGACCGAGCTGGAACTTTTGTACATTGACGACCTGATCACCGAGATGCTCGATGCGCTTGAGGGACATCCCCACCGCTGCGATTATAACGGTCTTACGCCTGTTTTTTGCGAGACGGGCCGCTATTGCGCTGCGACCGTGACCCACAGGGTCACGCTGGGCGAGATCGTTGACCTGCTGGAGCAGTTCAAAGCGCAGCCCGCCACGCTGGTGATGCCCCGCATCCCGGCGGGCAGCTTTGCCAAGAAGCTGTACTCCACCTATCTGTCCTATCTGCCAAAGGAGAAGGTCTGCTTTGCACTGAAAAAGAACGAGGATGCCCGCGGCAGCTTTACCGAGCTGCTGAAAACCGAAGGCTGCGGCCAGTTCAGTGTGAATATCTCAAAGCCCGGCATCACGAAGGGCCAGCACTGGCACAATACCAAGTGGGAGTTTTTCATTGTTGTTGCAGGCCACGCCCTGATTCAGGAGCGCCGCATCGGCAGTGATGAGGTGCTGGAATTTGAGGTGCGGGGCGAGGAGCCGCAGGCCGTTCATATGCTGCCGGGCTGTACCCACAACATCATCAATCTGAGCGAGACGGAGGATCTTGTCACGCTGATGTGGGCGAACGAGCAGTTCGACCCGGCCCACCCGGATACATTCTTTGAAAAGGTGTAAAACGGGCGCATTGTAGGGGCGAGCAGTGCTCGCCCGTGCCCATGTGCGGCAGCGGCAAAGTTCCCGGGCGGATATGGAATCCGCCCCTACGATGTAGGGGTCGATGCTCGTCATCGACCCGGAAGTTTGCCCCGGTCGTAACGTTTCTGCGGGCGAACGATGTTCGCCCCTACATCCCCTGCACATATTAGCTACTAAGGAGAAAAGTATGTCTGACTACAGCAGCGTTTCTTTTAAAAATAACGGCAAGCTGAAATTGCTTATCATCGTCGGCACGCGCCCGGAGATTATCCGGCTTGCAGCCGTCATCAATAAGACCCGCAAGTATTTTGATGTCATTCTGGCCCACACCGGTCAGAACTACGACTATAACCTGAACGGCGTCTTTTTTCATGATCTGGAGCTGGCCGACCCCGAGGTCTATATGGATGCCGTGGGCGCCGACCTCGGCGAGACGATGGGCAACATCATTGCCGAGAGCTACAAGCTGATGGCCGCCATCCGCCCTGATGCCGTGCTGGTGCTGGGTGATACCAACAGCTGCCTCTCCGTCATCGGTGCCAAGCGGCTGCATATCCCCATCTTCCACATGGAGGCCGGCAACCGCTGCAAGGATGAGTGCCTGCCGGAGGAAACGAACCGCCGTATCGTGGACATCATCTCCGATGTGAACATGGCCTACTCTGAGCATGCCCGCCGCTATCTGGCCGACACCGGCCTGCCGAAGGAGCGCACCTATGTGACCGGCTCCCCGATGGCTGAGGTGCTGCACCAGAATCTCGAGAAAATCGAGGCATCGGACATTCACGCGCGTCTGGGGCTTGAGAAAGGCAAGTACATCCTGCTCTCCGCCCACCGCGAGGAGAACATCGACACCGAGAAGAACTTCACCTCGCTGTTCACCGCCATCAACAAGATGGCCGAGAAGTACGACATGCCAATTCTCTACTCCTGCCATCCGCGCAGCCGCAAGCGGCTGGAGCAGAGCGGCTTTAAGCTCGACAAGCGCGTCATTCAGCATGAGCCGCTGGGCTTCCATGATTACAACTGCCTGCAGATGAACGCCTTCTGCGTTGTGTCCGACTCCGGCACGCTGCCCGAGGAATCGAGCTTTTTTACCAGCGTTGGGCACCCCTTCCCCGCCGTCTGCATCCGCACCTCGACCGAGCGGCCCGAGGCGCTTGACAAGGCCTGCTTCATTCTGGCGGGCATTGACGGCGACCATCTGCTGCAGGCGGTGGATGTAGCCGTTGAGATGAACAAAAACGGCGATCTCGGCATCCCCGTGCCCGACTACACCGACGAAAATGTCTCCGACAAGGTCGTCAAAATTATCCAGAGCTACACCGGCGTTGTCAACAAGATGGTGTGGCGCAAATACTAAACAGGAACACGATAGCTTATGCGCATACTGGTAGTGACCCAGCATTTCTGGCCGGAAAATTTCCGCATCAACGATATTGTCGAGGGCTTTGTGCAGGACGGTCTTGCCGTGGATGTACTGTGCGGCCTGCCCAACTATCCGCATGGGGAATGGTTTGACGGCTACAGCGCCGACGGCCCTTTTGAGGAAAGCTATAAGGGTGCCCGTGTATTCCGCGCAAGAGAGATCCCGCGCAAGGGCAACACCGGCAAGACGATCTTTTTGAATTATGTAAGCTGGCCGCTGTACGCGGCAGCAGCCCTGAAGCGCCTGCCCGGCGGGTATGATGCGGTGTTCTGCTTCAACACAAGCCCTGTGCTGATGTGCTGGCCTGCGGTGCTGTATGCAAAAAAGCACCATGTACCGTTCACAAATTATGTGCTCGACCTCTGGCCGGAGAACCTGTACAGTGTGCTGCCCGTCAAAAACCGGTTTATGCGGTGGGTGGCACAGTCGGTCAGCGACAGCCTGTACAAGCGCTGCGACCGACTGATCGCCATGAGCGAGCCGCTGCAGGAGCGTCTGTGCGCCCGCACCGGCAAGACAGCGGCGCAGGTGGCGGTCATTCCGCAGTACTGTGAGGATTTCTACGCCGTGCCGCAGCATGATGCTGCACTGGAGCAGCGCTTTGCCGGGCGGTTCAATCTGGTATTCACCGGTACTTTTACCCCCGCGCAGAGCCTTGACATGGTGCTGCGCGCCGTGCTGGACGCCCGCGCCGCCGGGGCCGAGCGGCTGCACCTGCTGCTGGTCGGGGACGGCATGAGCCGCGAGGCCCTGCAAAGCCTCGCCCATGAGCTGCATGCCGGGGATGCCGTGACCTTTTACGGCAGCGTGCCCGCCGCTGATGTACCCAAGTTCACCGCGCTGGCCGATGCCCTGCTGATTTCCCTCTCCGACTCGCCCGATCTGGGCCTGACGGTCCCCGGCAAGCTTGCCAGCTACATGGCCGCCGGCAAGCCGGTGCTGGCCTCGATGAACGGTGCAGGCTATACGGCTGTGCAGGAAAGCGGCGGCGGGCTGGTCAGCCCGGCCTGCGACCAAAAGGCACTGACGGAGAATATGCTGGCGCTGTATGGCATGACCGATGCCGAGCGCGCGGAGCTGGGGCGCAAGGCCTATGCGTATTACGCCGCGCATTACCGGCGAGCCGAGTTGTTGAAGCGGTTGGAGGAATTTACGGTGGAAGGGAAATGAGGAAGCCCACGCAGCCCATTTTCGAGTGGCTTTGTAGAGAGGGGTTTTGACCCCTCCGCGGGGCGTCGAGGACGCCGCCCCCTACAAGCCGTCAGGCAGAGTTGTAGGGGCCGCACATGTGCGGCCCGCAGCCTTGCCGTTACCGCCTCTATTCCCCACAAAACGCAACACACCCAAAATTGAGAGGTATACCCATTTTGGATAAAAAAATTTTGGTGATCATCCCCTGCTATAATGAGGAGGATAACATCGTCAATACGGTGGAAAACCTGCGCGCTACCTGCCCGGAGGTGGACTTTCTTGTCGTGAACGACTGCTCGACCGACAGCAGCGCTGCGCTGCTGAAAAGCCGCCATTACCCTTTTCTCGATCTGCCCGTCAATTTGGGCATCGGCGGCGGCGTGCAGTGCGGCTACCTGTACGCCGTGCGCCACGGCTATGATGTCGCCGTACAGATGGACGGCGATGGCCAGCACGACCCCGCCTACCTGATGGAGGTCGTGCAGCCGGTGCTGGACGGCGTCTATGACCTGTGCATCGGCAGCCGCTTTATTAAAAAAGAAGGCTTCCAGACAAGCTTTATGCGCCGGGTCGGCATCCGCTGGCTGAGCGGTATGATTCGTCTGCTCTGCGGCAAGCGTGTGCTGGATGTCACCAGCGGCTTCCGCGCCACCAATTTGGCCATGACCGCTTATTTTGCGCAGCACTACGCCACCGATTACCCCGAGCCGGAGGCCATTCTGGCGGCAAGTCTGGCCGGTTTCCGCGTGGGAGAGGCCCCCGTCATCATGCGGGAGCGGCAGGGCGGTGTGTCCAGCATCCACAGCTTCAAGAGCGCTTACTACATGATCAAGGTCTCGCTGGCGCTCATCATCGATCGCTTATCCATCCGTAAAGTAAAAGGAGGCCGCGCATGACTGCACACCTGCAGCTGTTTATGATTTTGGGCGCTATTGTGCTGCTGCTCATCATCTTTGCCCTTTTAAAGCGCGGCCTTATGAGCGTAAAATACAGCCTGCTCTG
Organism: uncultured Oscillospiraceae bacterium; assembly: GCA_900540595.1. Lineage (GTDB taxonomy): Bacteria > Bacillota > Clostridia > Oscillospirales > Ruminococcaceae > Gemmiger. Next base: position 39,033 of record UQGL01000015.1, on the reverse strand, counting down.
GTTGGCACTGGCTGTCGGGCTTGTCATTGCCGCCGCCTTCCCCTATGTGGTGTATGTGCTGCGCGACCTGCTTGACATTGAGATGCCGGTCAACCTCGTCTTTCTGCTGATGTTCTGCTTCGTGCTGGTGGTGCTGCTGTCCCTGAGCATCGCCATCAGCCAGCTGGCGGACAAATGCAAGCGATTGACGCAGGCCAACGCCATACTGGAAAAGCGTGTCCGCGATTTGGAAGAAAAGCAGTGACCCTGCGCCCGAACGGAGAGAGGAATCATGACAATAACCTGGGAGCAGATCCTCGCTTTTTTGTGTGAGGATCAGACGATGGCGATCACCTCGCTGTTGTTTCTTGCCTTTTTTGTGGCGGTGGCGCTCATCAATTATGCCCTGCCCCGCGTGCTGCGGCCGTACTTTCTGCTGATCGCAAGCTACGGCTTTTTCTGCTATGATCCCGTAAACCGCCCGCTGGTCTGGGTCATGGCGGCGGCAACGCTCATCACATGGCTCTGCGGGCTCATCATCGGCAAGGTTCGGTGCAAGCCGGTGCGTATTCTTGCACTGCTGGCCTCGGTCGGGTTCGGCATCGGGATTCTGGTCTACTACAAGTACTGGAACCTTCTGGCAGACTCGCTGGGCGGCAGCCTGCTCTCCCGCCGGGAAAATCTGCTGGCACCGCTGGGGCTGAGCTACTTTACCTTTGCGGCCATGAGCTATACCATTGATGTCTACAAGCGCCGCTGCCGGGTCGAGACGAACCCGCTGCACTATGCGCTGTTTGTCAGCTTCTTCCCCACGCTGATCAACGGCCCGATCGAGCGTTACCCCCAGCTGCGCCCGCAGATCCGCAAAAGCCGCCGCTTCAGCTACCAGCGCTGCGCGGGCGGTGCTTTCCGCATGCTGTGGGGCTACACCAAAAAGATGGTCCTTGCCGACAATCTGCGGCAGTATGTTGCAGCCGTCTACGGTGATATTTCCGCCGTGGGCGGGCCGAACCTGACGGCGGCCACCGTGCTGTTCGCCGTACAGCTGTACATGGATTTCTCCGGCTGCTGCGACATTGCGCTGGGTGCAGCCCGCATTTTGGGCTATGACCTGATCGAGAACTTCGAGTCCCCGTTTGAGGCGCGCACCTTCAATGATTTCTGGCGGCGGTGGCATATCTCAATGACCAGCTGGTTCCGGGATTATGTCTACTTCAGCCTGGGCGGCAGCCGGTGCGCCCCGTGGCGGCATTACTTAAACATCGTCATCGTCTTTGTCTGCTCCGGCCTGTGGCACGGCGCGGACTGGCGGTATCTGGCATGGGGCCTTGCCACCGGCCTGTGCGCTGCTTTCGGCGTGATGACGGCCAAGGCGCGCAAAAAGCTGAATCGCTTCAACCCGCTCTACCGTATGGGCTGGTTCAAGGCGCTGTGGCAGTGCCTTGTGACCAATGCGCTGTTCTGCCTGACGCTGGTCTTTTTTGCCTCGGCCATCTACAACACCGACCCGTTTGCGGTCTATGGCTCACTGCTGCAGGGCTGGGACGGTCTGGCCGGGTCGTGGGCGCAGGTGTCGGGGCTGATCTACAGCAGCGGCATTGACGGCCGCCTGCCGGTCGTGCTGCTGTTCGGCTGCTTTGTTGTCTTTGCGGCGGAGCACGGCGGCCGCAGCGTGGCCCGCTGGATACGCCAGCAGGTCTGGCCGCTGCGCTGGACGCTCTACTACGGCGCTGCCGCAGCGATCCTTTTCTTTGCCGCATTCGGTCAGTCGGCGTTCATCTACCAGCAATACTGAGAAAGGGCGGTGTAATCCATGGCTAAATCCCCTACCCCGATCCCCGCACCGCCGGTCAAGATCCAACGCGGCGCACCCACAAATACCCCCGTAAAAAAACGCCGCCGGAAAAAGCGGGTTAATCCGTTTGTGCTGCTTCTGCGCGGGCTGGCGCGGCGCATCTACTTCGGCGTAAAAACCGCCTTCAAGTTTTTGCTGCTGGTGCCGATCCTCGTCTTTATGGTAGCATTCAGCTACAATGTGGACCGCAGCGGCCTGTTTCAGGGTGCGCTGGCGCCCCGCCGTATCGTGGATCTGATGCTGCAGGGCTATGATGTGACAAATTTTGAGCAGATGGACGAGCGTCAGGTGGTACAATTATTTGCACAGGATGTACCCGAAACGCCCGAGGCCATCGGTATCGGCTCCAGCCGCGTGCTGCAGTTCAACCGCGAAAACACCGGTGTTGAGAGCTTTTTCAACATGGGCGTCACCGGCGCTGATGTGCGCGACAACATGACCAGCTACTACAAGATGGTCACCTACGGCAAGGCCCCCCGCGTGCTTTTGTGGAGCCTTGACCCATGGGTGTTCTACGGCAGCGAAGCCGCGTTTGACGCCCGCGCCGATGCCGACCTGTACAACGAATTTTTGACCAAGGTCCTGAATGTTCCCACCGATTATGAGGAGCCCGACAAGGTCGAGCTGTGGAAGGCGTTGGCTGACCCGGCCTACTTTCAGGGCAATGTAGACTACTATGTCAAGAACCGCGGTCAGGCCACTGTCACCGATGACGAGGGCAACACCATCGAGTTCAACCCCGTGCAGGGCGACCCCTACGACCAGCCCACCACCATCAAGCGGTCGGACGGCAGCGTGCTGTATGATATTGCCTTCCGCAGCCAGACCGAGGATCAGATCCGCACGCTGGCAGCCGAGGCCTGCATGAGCTTCAACAGCGTACATATGGAGGGCTTTGACGAGTTGAGTGACACCCAGATCCGGGCGTTTGACTCCTTTATCAAGTACGCACAGTCTCAGGGCACCACCGTCATTTTGGTGCTGTCGCCGTGGCATCCGTATCTGTACGGGTATCTGCTGACCGAGCCGGAGCAGCACAAGGGCTTTTTCCTTGTGGAAAACTGGCTGCGGCAGTATTGCGCCGACAACAATGTACCGCTGTACGGCAGCTATGACCCTGCCTGCATCGAGGGTCTGCAGGAGACTGACTTTTTTGACGGCCTGCACTGCGGCGGCACCGGCATTGAGCGGTTCTTCCCCGGCATACCGCAGGCCTTGGCGGATCTTGAGAACGGCACGCTGGCCAATCCGCTGGATGTCCACCCGCGCACCAGCCTTGATGACCCCAACGCTGAACCGGTTGACCCCGACACGAACCAACAGGAGGGATAACGATGGCTTTCCTTGAGATTTCCTTTAACGCAAAGCGCCCGCTGATTTTGGGGCGCGGCGGCTTTGGCACCCAGCTGAACGACTGGCTCCTTGACGAGGGCTGGGGCAGCGCGGATTTTCTGGACGACAATGCCCCCGATGCCGTGGGCGGTCTGCGCGATTACCCGGACCCGGCCATCCTGCACCCGGGCCGCCCTGCCTTTGTGGCGCTGGGCGATAACAAGCTGCGTGTTGAGCTGCTGCAAAAGCTGACGGCTGCGGGATATGCCACACCGGTGTTCATCAGCGATGCCGCCTCGGTCAGCCCCAGCGCTGTGCTGGAGCCGGGCTGCATCATCATGCCGCGCGCCTATGTAGGGGCCGGTGTCCACCTGGGCGTCGGCTGCATTGTCAACGCCGGGGCCATCGTTGATCACGATGCCGCACTCGGCCGCGGTGTGCATGTGGCACCCGGCGGCATCGTCAAGGCGGGGGCCGTGGTTGCTGAGTACGCCAAGGTCGATTCCGGCGAGGTTGTCCGCTCCCCGTGGGAGGACCGTTGATGGCCCCCCGCCGTGATTACATTGACGAGCTGAAGGGTCTTGGCATCCTGCTGGTGGTGTTCGGCCACTTTATGGAGCAGTACCGGATGAACTATCCGTTCGTCAGTGCGACCTTTTTCTGCATCTATGCCTTTCACATGGCGCTGTTCTGCGCCTGCAGCGGTCTGGTGGCGCGGTTCAACCCGCGCAAGCTGGTCACCCAGCAGCTTTGGCTCTATTTCCTTGGGCAGAGTCTGATGCTTGTCTTTCGCGCAGTCGTTCTGCGGGAGGATTTTGCCGAGAGCGGCGGTGTGCTGGCCGCCCTGCTGCTGCCATGGCGGCACATGTGGTATCTGTATGCGCTGATCTTCTGGCACCTGACGCTGCCGCTGCTCTGCCTGCTGCGTGACCGGCTGGGGCTGGCCGGCTCCTGTCTGGGCATGGCGCTGGCGGTGGCCGTGGGGCTGGCCGGCGGGCTGATAGACTGGCCGTTCATGCTTGTGCGGGTGTTCGCTTTCTTCCCGTTTTATGCCTTTGGCGTGCTGTTCCGCCCCCAGCTGGATACACTGGCCGCCTTTGCCGCACAAAACCGTGCCGCACGGCTGCTGCCTGCAGCGGGTCTGGCGGTCGGCTACGTTCTCTATTTTATCCGGGTCTTTTGCTCGGAGACGATCTTGGACAACAGTGCCGAGTTGTTCCACGATGTAAGCTATGCGGGCGGCGACCGGCCGGAATACCGCATCGTCTTTTATCTGGTCGGCGTTGCCACCACGGCGGCACTTGTGGCAGCCTTCAGCAGCGGGCGCCGGCTGACCGGTCTGGGGCGGCGCACCCTTGCCATCTACCTGCTGCACCTGCCGATCCTTGCGTTGCTTGTGCAGCTGCAGCTTTTTGAGCCGCTGCGCGGCGCGCCCGTGGCATTGCCCGTGCTGTGGTACACGCTGCTCGCCGCCGCAGCATTGGCCGTGCTGAACTGGCAGCCCGTGCAGACTCTCTTTGATTTTGCCGCAAACTGCTGGTATAAGCGCGGCAAATCGTAACAGCGAACAGCAAGCCTCAATCTGGTTTTGCACCTCCCTTTTTAAAAGGGAGGTTTTTTATTTTCTGCTTGACAGCAGCACTACATTGCATTACAATATAGTCAAGGAACATGGCAATACAAGGTAGTCAGGAGGGTAGACGATGTTTGATCGCGCGCAGCTGCGCAAGGGAACGCTGGAGGGATGCATTTTAAAGATCATCTCGCGTGAGGCGGCCTACGGCTATGCCATCGCCGTCACCCTGCGGGAGAGCGGCTTTGACGACCTGACCGAGGGCACACTCTATCCCCTGCTGCTGCGGCTGGAGCGCAAGGGGCTGATTGCGGCGGAGTACCGCGCCGGCTCCGGCGGGCCGAGCCGCAAATATTACCAGCTGACGCCGGACGGGGCGCAGTGCCTCGCCGAATTTGTCGCAGCATGGCAGACGACCGGCGCTGCTGTGAATCGCATTTTACAGGACAAGGAGGGCTGAACCATGAAAACAATGCGCAACGAATACCGCGACTTGAAAAAGGAAAATGACCTGATTTTCTCGACGCTTGCGGAGTGTGACCGTGACACCATCACGGAAATCATCAGCGTAGCGGACAACACATGCGGCATCGGGTACGAGATCGAGCTGATCCGCAAGGACCTGATTGCGATGGCGGCACAGGCCGAGGCCCGGCACGACTATCTGCCGTCGGTCATCGGGGACGTAGATGTTTTTAAGCGGAATCTGCTGGCAAGCATGCCCAAGCCGAAGTTTGCGGATTACATGGCAGACAGCCTTGTGTGGCTGTGCACGTTTGCGTTAGCCTCCACGGCAACTTATACGGTGCTGGGCAGGCCGTGGGACTGCCACTATGACGCGGTCTGGCTTGTGCTCTGCATTGCCATTATGATGCCCAGTGCGTGGCTGCTGCATCGCATTGTCCCCGCCGAGTGGGCGGCCTCTACCGAAAAAGGTGTGCGGTACGGCGCCATTACAGCCGCCATGCTGTTTTTGTGGTTCGTGGTGTTTTGGTTCGTCGACAAATGGATCACGCCGCTGCTGCCCGCGGTGGGCCTGCCCAACCTTGCGGCAGTCATTCTGTTCGGCGCGGCACTGGCAGCACTGCTTGTCTGGCGCAACCACCGCCGCAACGAGCTTGCCGCAAAACGGCCCTGGCGGGATGTGATGGAGAAATAAAAGTGTCCCCCGATGGTGCGGAACCATCGGGGGACGCTTTGCCTTCCCCTGCGGGGGAAGGTGGCCGAACGCAGTGAGGTCGGATGAGGGGCGAGCTTTCCGCAATCGTCCATAAACGGGTTGCTGCGGGAAGGTCGCCCCTCATCAGTCACCTTCGGTGACAGCTTCAGTCTACGCGCCAAGTGCCGCCTACGGCGGTTGCGCTTCGACACGCGCCTGCGGGGGAAGCCTTTTAAATATGCTCCAAAATCTTGTTGCCCATCTCGGTGCAGCCAACCTTGGTGCAACCGGGGGCCATCATGTCGGCGGTGCGGTAGCCGGCATCGAGAACCGCGTTCACGGCAGCCTCGATTTCATCCGCCTCGGCCGGCATGTCAAAGCTGTAGCGCAGCATCATGGCGGCGGAGAGGATGCAGGCGATCGGGTTCACGACATCCTGCCCGGCAATGTCGGGTGCGGAGCCGTGGATCGGCTCATACAGGCCGCAGGTCCCCTCGCCCAGAGAGGAGGACGGCACCATGCCGATGCTGCCGGTGATCTCGCTGGCCTCATCGGAGAGGATATCCCCGAACATATTCTCGGTCACAATAACATCAAACTGCGCGGGGTTTTTGCAGATCTGCATGGCGCAGTTGTCCACAAACATCTCACTGTATTCGACCTCGGGGTACTCGGCCTGCAGGCGGTGCATGACGGCGCGCCACAGGCGGCTGGTGTCCAACACATTGGCCTTGTCCACACAGGTCAGCTTTTTGCGGCGCTTCATGGCCGTTTCAAAGCCGATGCGGCCGATGCGCTCGATCTCGTGCTCGGAGTAGGGCATCGTGTCGATGGCGACCTTTTCGCCGTTCTGCTCAATCGTCTTATGCTCACCGAAATAGACGCCGCCGATCAGCTCACGCACGACGATAAAGTCAATGCCCTTGTCCACGATGGACTTTTTCAGCGGGGAGGCATCGGCCAGCTGGGGCCAGATTTTAGCCGGGCGGTTGTTGGCGTACAGGCCCATGCCGGCGCGCAGCCGCAGCAGGCCCTTTTCGGGGCGCTTTTCGCCGGGCAGTCCCTCCCACTTGGGGCCGCCGATGGCACCCAGCAGGACACTGTCAGCGTTTTTGCATTTTTCCAGCTCGGATGCCGGCAGCGGATCACCAAATTTGTCGATGGCCTCGCCGCCCATGTAGGCGCGGGTATAGGTAAAGGTATGGCCGTGTCTGGCCGCGATTTTATCCAGGACGCGCACCGCCTGTGTCACGATCTCCGGGCTGGAGCAGTCGCCGTAGATCAGAGTGATGTTTTTCTGCATAGTTCTGTTCTCCCTCTCGTTGCTATTGTAGGGGCGGGACATGTCCCGCCCTCAGCCTTTCCATCACAGCACTTTTGCCGTAAAGCCGCGGGCCGGGCATGCCCGGCCCCTACAGGGCATCAGTCCTTCAAGCTGTTCATCAGGCCGCCCTTGGCAATGATGTTCTGGATAAACGGCGGGAACGGCGCGGCCTGAAAGGTCTGGCCGGTGGTTTCGTCCGTAATGACGCCGGTGTCAAAGTCGATGCTTACCGTGTCACCCTCGGCGATTGCCTCGCTTGCGGCGGGACATTCGAGGATCGGCAGGCCGATATTGATGGCATTGCGGTAGAAGATGCGGGCAAAGCTTTTGGCGATGACGCAGCTGATGCCGGACGCCTTGATGGCAACGGGGGCATGCTCACGCGAAGAGCCGCAGCCGAAGTTCTCACCGCCCACCATGATGTCACCGGCCTTGACGCGGGCAACAAAGCTCTTGTCGATGTCCTCCATGCAGTGGCTCGCCAGCTCGGCGGCGCTCTGGGTGTTCAGATAGCGGGCGGGGATAATGACATCGGTATCAATGTTATCGCCGTATTTAAAAACAGGACCTCTTGCGTTCATAGCTCAAACCTCCCTGGGGTCGGTGATGTAGCCGGTCAGTGCGCTTGCCGCTGCCGTGGCGGGGCTGGCAAGATAGACCTCGGAGTCCACATGCCCCATGCGGCCGACAAAGTTGCGGTTGGTGGTGGAGACACAGCGCTCCCCCGCTGCCAAAATGCCCATGTAGCCGCCCAGACAGGGGCCGCAGGTGGGCGTGGAGACGATGCAGCCTGCATCAATAAACGCCTCGGTATAGCCGCGCAGAATGCACTCCTTGTAGACGGCCATCGTGGCGGGGATAATGATGCCGCGCACACCCTTGGCAATGTGTCTGCCCTTCAAAATCTCGTAGGCAGCCTGCATATCCTCAATGCGGCCGTTCGTGCAGGAGCCGATGACGATCTGGTCGATCTTGATGTTCCTGCCCTCTCTGGCCGGGTGGGTGTTTTCGGGCAGGTGCGGGTAGCTGACGGTAGGCTCGAGCGTGTCAAGGTCGATCGTGATGGTCTGTTCGTACTCGGCATCGGGGTCAGCCTCGTACTTCGTCCACGGGCGCTGGCTCCGGCCTTTGAGATAGGCCTCGGTCACTTCGTCCACGGGGAAGATGCCGTTCTTGGCACCGGCCTCGATAGCCATATTGCAGATGCAGAGCCGGTCCTCCATCGTCAGGCTGCTGACGCCCTCGCCGGTAAACTCAAGGCTCTTGTACAGCGCACCGGACACACCGATTTCGCCGATGAGGTGCAGGATGACATCCTTGCCGGTGACAGGCTTGCGCAGAGTTCCCTTCAGCTCCACCTTGATGGCGGCGGGGACCTTAAACCATGCCATGCCCTTTGCCATGCCGGCGGCCATATCGGTGGAGCCGACACCGGTGGAGAATGCGCCCACCGCACCGTAGGTGCAGGTGTGGCTGTCGGCACCGATGATGCAGTCACCGGCGGTCACGATGCCCTTTTCGGGCAGCAGGGCATGTTCAACGCCCATCTGGCCCACATCGTAGAAGTTGAGAATGTCGTACTTGTCGGCAAATTCGCGGCACTGCTTGGACTGCGTTGCGCTCTTGATGTCCTTATTGGGGACAAAGTGATCCAGCACAATATTGACGCGGGTCTTATCAAACACCGAGTCAAACCCGGCTTTTTCAAATTCATTGATGGCGACCGGGGTCGTGATGTCATTGCCCAGCACGATGTCGAGCTTGGCATTGATGAGCTGGCCCGCCGTCACGGCTGCCTCGCCGCAGTGGGCCGCTAAGATTTTTTGGGTCATGGTCATGCCCATGGTCGTGTACCTCCGTTTTAGGATTATCTCACCGTAGGGGCGGGGCATGCCCCGCCCTCGGCCTTACCTTTACGTGCCGCCTGCCCTTATGTTGAGGGCCGGACATGTCCGGCCCCTACCCGGCAGTGCGTTGTAGGGTGTTTACTTATTGTTGATCGCACTCACCAACGCCTTAATGCCCGCCACAATAATATCCGTGTGGGTGCCGCAGCCCCAGGTCTCCTCGCCGGAGGCCCATTTCAGCCCGACATAGGAGCAGGCGCGGGCGTTCGTGTCGGCGTCCAGTGCATGCTCGCTGTAGTGTACCAGCGTAAAGTGCATCCCGGTCTGCTGCTCGATGGCCGTGGCCACGGCGTCCAGACGACCGTTGCCGGTGGCTGTGCAGGGGGTCGTGCTGCCGCCGCTGGTGATCGTCACCTTGGCGGTGATGCTTCCGTTCTCGTTCTGGACAAAGTGCGCCTCGGACACATTCAGCGGCGCGGTGTGGTTGAGATAGCTCTTTTCAAAGACGGCGAGGACCTCCTGCACGCCCAGCTCACGATGCTCATGATCGCTGACTTCCTTGACGCGGTAGCCGAGATCCTCCCGCATTTTGGGCGGCGGGTTGTAGCCATAGTTCTGCTGCAGCAGGAAGCCGATGCCGCCCTTGCCGCTCTGGGAGTTGATGCGGATAACATCGGCATCGTAGGTACGGCCGATATCATGCGGGTCGATGGGGATATACGGGCAGGTCCATTCATGGAGATGCTTTTCCTTGCGCCAGGTCATGCCCTTGGCAATGGCGTCCTGATGGCTGCCGCTGAACGCCGCAAAGACAAGGGCGCCGGCGTAGGGGGTGCGCTCATACACATGCATCCGGGTAACGCGCTCATACACCTCGCAGATGGCGGGCATATTGCTGAAATCAAGGTGCGGGTCTACGCCGTGGCTGTACATATTCATGGCCAGCGTGATGGCGTCCACATTGCCGGTGCGCTCACCGTTGCCGAAAAGGCAGCACTCGATGCGCTGGGCACCGGCCAGCACGGCCAGCTCAGCATCCGCCACGCCGCAGCCGCGGTCATTGTGCGGATGGGTGGACAAAATGACACTGTCGCGGTATTTCAGGTGCTTGGAGCACCACTCGATCTGGTTGGCGTAGATGTGGGGCATGCTCATCTCGACCGTGACGGGCAGGTTGATGATCATCGGGCGGTCGGGCGTGGGCTGCATGACATCCAGCACGGCGTTGCAGACCTCAACCGCGTAGTCCGGCTCGGTGCCGGTAAAGCTTTCGGGGCTGTACTCAAACAGGAAGTTACCCTCGTACTCCTCACTGAGCTGCTTAACAAGCTTTGCACCGTCCACGGCGATCTGCTTGATCTCCTCCTTCGACTTTTTGAACACCTGCTCGCGCTGGGCAACGCTGGTGGAGTTGTAGAAGTGGATGATGGCCCGCGGTGCGCCCTTGACGGCCTCGAAGGTCTTGCGGATGATATGGTCGCGGCACTGGGTCAGCACCTGTACCGTCACATCCTGCGGGATGCGGTTGCCGTCAATAAGGGTGCGCAGGAACTCATACTCGGTCTCGCTGGCCGCCGGGAAACCGACCTCGATCTCCTTAAAGCCGATTTTGACGAGCATATCGTAAAACTCAATCTTTTCCTCAAGGCTCATCGGCACGATCAGGCTCTGGTTGCCGTCGCGCAGATCCACGCTGCACCACGCCGGGGCTTTCTCGATGTGGTCCTTCTGCGTCCACTCGTAGACATGGCCGGGCTCGACCGGCGGCGGATAATACCCTACACTGTACTTTGTTGCGTCCATCATAACTAAAAAAGCCTCCTTCAAAGCGTTCGGTTCGCACTTTGAGGGAGACAAAAAGAAACCGTCCCCCAAAGGCGAAAGACCTTTGAGAGACGGGAGCAAAATTCAAACTTGCTGTACCCGCGGTACCACTCTCATTGCCGTGTAACGGCCGCTCTGTACGATCAGCCCTGCGGGCGAATCGCGCCTGTATGATAACGGTCAGGCTCCGTCCGCACCTACCTGTCAGCGCGGCTGCTCCGGGGCCAGTATACAGCACCCGCCATACCGCCTTGCACCGACCGGCGGCTCTCTGTAACGGGATGAGTGCTGCTTTCTCCCCTTCACTGCATTTGGAATAGTTTTATTTTAGCGGATTGCAGCGGGAATGTCAAGAGATTTTTGCTGTTTTTTCAATGATGTGTTTTGATTGGAGCAACAATGTTTGTAGAGGGCGGCGTCCTCGACGCCCCGCGGGCGCATATGGAATGCGCCCCTACTTTTCTTTTTTTATTATGTATGCTATAATGTTTTCACTTGATTTGAAAGGATTCATCTATGCTTTACCATAAATACAAACCGCTGGCCGCGCGGGTCTACTGCGCGGGGCTGGCGCTGCTGCTGGTGCTGAGCGAGGTTTTCAGCTCCAACATTCAAGCTACGCTGCCGGGGTTCAGCCGTCTGGCGCGGCTGGGGCTGACCGGCTGCGCCGTGCTGCTGCTGGCGGGCAAGATCGTGCTGCTGACCAAGTATGAGACGCGGCTGCAGAGGGTGCTGGTCTGCGCGGTGCTGGCGTACACGGCCTTTACCGCATGGTACGGCGGCGACCAGTGGTTTTTTCTGGCGGCGCTGGTCGGGCTGGGGGCCAAGGATGTGGACCTGCAAACGGCGCTGCGCGTCTATCTGATCACCGCCGCGGCGGGGCTGGTGCTTGTGCAGGTCCTGCACTTTGCCACACCGCTGATGCCCTATAACTTCTACTGCCGCAACTGGGATTTCGGCTACGGCCACTACAACGGGTTCGGCGCTCGGCTGGTCGGCGTCTTTTTTGCGTGGGGCTGGCTGCGTCACGACCGGCTGCGGGCATTCGACTGGGCCGGGCTGGCGGCGCTGGCGATCTTCACCTACAAGGTGCCCGGCAGCCGCGGGGCATTCGGCGGCATGGCGGTGCTGTTTGCGCTGTTTTTTGTGCAGCGTTTTCTGCCGAGGCTGTTCGACAATAAGATCTTTTATACACTGGCACTTGCCCTGCCGGTCGCGCTGGCGGCTTTCAGCCTGTACGCCGGGTATGTCTACAATCCGGAATGGCCGTATGAGCGTATGGCGCTGCTCCTGTTGAGCATCGCTTTGTCCGGTCGGTTCGAGATCTGGCACAATGTGTTCTGGAGTGCGCCCCTCTCGCTGCTGGGCGGTCTGCCTACGGACGGCGATGAGCATCACGCCATCGACAACACCTTTCTGGCTGTGCCGATGAACAAGGGCGTGCTGGGCGCAATCCTGATTGCAGCGATCTTTCTGCTGCTGCTGTGGCGGCTGGCAAAGAAGCATCGCTCGACCGAGGTCATCTGTCTGGTGGCGCTGACGCTGTATCTCTTTATGGAGAATAAGCCGTTTTTGCTCTCCGCCAATCCGTTTTTGCTGATGCTGCCGGTGGTATTTTTTAACGCAGAGGTTGCCAAAGCACAATCCGAATCGTAAAAAAAAGCCGCCGACCGGTTTTTGTCCGGTCGGCGGCAATTTTTATTATGGCTTAGCGGTTCTGCGGGCCGTTCTTCAGGATGACATCGTGGCTGCCGCCCTCAACGATGGAGGTGGAGGACACGACCGTCAGGCGGGCCTTCTCCTGCAGCTCGGGGATGGAGAGCGCGCCGCAGTTGCACATGGTGGAGCGCACCTTGTACAGGGTGGTCTGCACACCGTCCGCCAGAGAGCCGGCGTAGGGAACGTAGGAGTCAACGCCCTCCTCAAAGCTCAGCTTCTGTGCGCCGCCGAGGTCATACCGCTGCCAGTTGCGGGCGCGGTTGGAGCCCTCGCCCCAGTACTCCTTGACATAGTTGCCGCCAACGCGCAGCTTGTTCGTCGGGGACTCATCAAAGCGGGCGAAATAACGGCCCAGCATGACGAAGTCAGCGCCCATGGCCAGTGCCAGCGTGATGTGATAGTCCTGCACGATGCCGCCGTCAGAGCAGATGGGGATGTAGATGCCGGTCTCCTTATAATACTCATCGCGGGCCTTGGCAACCTCGATGACAGCCGTAGCCTGACCGCGGCCGATGCCCTTGGTCTCGCGGGTGATGCAGATGGAGCCTCCGCCGATGCCGATCTTGATGAAGTCTGCACCTGCCTTGGCAAGGAAGAGGAAGCCCTCGCGGTCAACAACGTTGCCTGCGCCGACCTTAACCTTATCGCCGTAGTTCTCGCGGATCCATGCGATGGTGCGGGACTGCCACTCGCTGAAGCCCTCGGAGGAGTCGATGCAGAGCACATCCACACCGGCGTCCACCAGCGCGGGCACGCGCTTGGCGAAGTCGCGGGTGTTGATGCCGGCGCCGACGACATAGCTCTTGTTCTCGTCGAGCAGCTCGTTGACGTTCTCCTTGTGGGAGTCGTAGTCCTTGCGGAAAACCATATACTGCAGGTGGCCCTCGGCGTCGATCAGGGGCAGAGAGTTGATCTTGTTGTCCCAGATGATGTCGTTGCAGTCATGCAGACTGGTGGTGTCGGGGGCTGTGACCAGCTTGTCCAGCGGGGTCATGAACTCGGTGACCTTGAGGTCCATCGTCATGCGGGAGAGGCGGTAGTCGCGGCTGGCCACGATACCCAACAGCTTGCCGTGGGCAGTGCCGTCATGGGTGATGGCAACGGTGGAGTGGCCGGTGCGGGTCTTGAGGTCCAGCACATCGCCGAGGGTGGCCTCCGGCGGCAGGTTGGAGTCAGAGGTGACAAAACCCTTCTTGTAGGCCTTGACGCGGCGGACCATATCGGCCTCCTGCTCAATGGTCTGAGAGCCATAGATGAAGGAAACGCCGCCCTGCTTGGCCAGCGCAATCGCCAGCTTTTCGCCGGAGACGGACTGCATGATGGCAGAGACCATCGGGATGTTCATCTCCAGCGGGCAGGCCTCCTCACCCTTGCGGTACTTGACCAGCGGGGTCTTGAGGCTGACAGCCGTGGGGACGCACTCCGAGGAGGAATACCCCGGAACCAGCAGATATTCACCAAAAGTACGGGACGGCTCGGAAAAATAGTATGCCATAATACACTCTCCTGACTTTCCTGTTTCGACATTTTTCGTATTAGAAAGATTGTACCACAACCGCGGACAAAATACAAAGGATTCCTGCGGAAATCTTTCTTGCACCGCAAAAACGAAAGTTGTGGAATTTGAACAAGTTTTCGGGGCAGGAGTATGACTTTGTGGCGGCCAGGCGGGCCGATGCGAGCATCGGCCCCTGCCATACGGGATTACTGCGTCGTCGTCAGCACTACATCGCCCATCGACGCGGTAAGGGTCACGCTGCGGGGCGCGGCGGCTGTTTGGGTGTAGATGCTGCTCATCGTCCTGCCGTTGAACACCACATTCCCCATGGACGTTTGCAGGTCAAGCGCGTAATCGTCGGGCCTGCCGTCCACCGTCAGGCCAATATCGCCCATGGCAGCTTCGACTTTAGCGGTTTCAACGCCCGCCAGCAGCCCCAAATCAAAATCGCCCATTGAGATATTCGCCGTAAACTGCTCTGCCTGCACGGTGCTACCGGTAAAGTTGCCCATCGCCAGGTCTAAGTCGATGCTGTCGGCGGCGATGGTATTGCTGTTGTCAAATTCTGCATCGCCCATAGCGGCAGTGATGGAGAGCCTTTTAAAATGGAAGGTATTCGCATCCGGCACGGACAGGACAAACTCAGGCTCGGGCCCCAGCTCTTTGCCGAGGTTGTAGTTGGCGGGCACCTTGTAGCTGACACGCACCGGGCTTGTGTTGTCGCCCGTGTTGGTAAAGGTGAACCAGTCCTGACGCAGGTTCGTGCAGGAAAGGGTCGGCTCCGCCGCACCACTGTCCACAACGACTGTGACCGCGCCGTAGTCGATGTCGAAGGTTATATTTTTGGCGTCGGCCAGACCGGTGGTGAAATCCATCTTCTCCAATAGGCTGCCGCTGTCCGCGTCCTCGGTGGCGGCGGTCCCGTTGTAAAAATCCTCGGTGCGGACAAGACCGGATGCAGCAGTTTCTTCCTCCGTCGGCGCAACAACCATCGACGCCGTGCCGCCGCTGGGCTTTGCAAAGCTCAGCACAAGGACACCCAGCTGGACGAGCAGCGCCGCAGCAATGACAACGGCGAAAATCAGCCACATGGTTTTCGCCCCGGGGCCGTGCTTTTGAGGCCGGGCAGGCTGCGGGTCGGCGGCGGGCGGCTCCGGGGCGGTGGGCGGCACGGCACCGCCGCGTGCGCTCTCGGGTACGGCGGGGTCGGCGTCCGGCGTCAGCCCCTCCCCTTCCAGAATTTTGCGGGCGGCCTCGGCAGGGTCGCCCAGCTCGGCGGCGGTGGCGTCCTCGTTGTCGGGGCCTGCGGCGTCGAAGTATTCCTCATAATAATTCAGTGCGTCGCGGCGCGCATCGGCAGGCAGGGCGGACAGCCGTTTTTCCAGCTCCGATAAGTACTCGTATTTTTTCATTGCTGCTCCCCCTTAAAGAGCTTGTTGATTTTTGTGGTGTAGGCTTCCCACTCGGCGGTAAATTCTGCCAGCCGGGCGCGGCCTGCGGGCGTGATTTGATAGTAGCGGCGGTTGCGGCCATTGAAGGCTTCGTCATGGACGGTCAGGCAGCCGTCCTTTTGCAGGCGGCGCAGCACCGGGTACAGCGTGGATTCCGACAGGTCCAGCACCGCGCGGACCTCCTGCGTGATCTTATAGCCGTAGGTGCCCGTTTCCTCCCGCCCGACGACAGCCAGCACAATGGCATCCAGCAGCCCCGCCGTGGTGTTGATGGCCATAGGGTGCCCCCTTTCCGGGTGTATGGTGTATTGGGTTATATATTATATAGCATATAATATTGTAGATTGCAATAGGCTGCCGCAACAAAATTATGTAGGGGCGGACATGGTTCACCCCCGGTCTCGTGTGGCAGTACATACGCTTCCGCGCCGCCGCATAGTAGGGGCCGGACATGTCCGGCCCTGGCGCTATAAGGTATAGCCGCGTTTACGGGAAGGTCGCGGGCCGGGCATGCCCGGCCCCTACAGGGCTGCACGCCCGGAATCGCGCGGTTACCGCAGAGTTGGCAGACAAACAAGATTTGCCCGTCCGCCTTTACTGCTCTATTTCCTTATATAAATAGGCCAGTGCATCCTCCAGTCCGCCCAGCTGGTCGATCAGGCCCTCCTCCACAGCCTGATGACCGTCCAGCACAGTGCCCATATCCATGACCAGTTCCCCTGTGTTGTGCATCAGCTGGGTGAACCGCCGGGCTGTGATGCCCGAGTGATGCGCAACAAAGCTGACGATCCGCTCCTGCATCTGCTCAAAATAACGCAGTGTCTGCGGCACCCCCAGCACCATGCCGGAATGGCGCACCGGGTGGACCGTCATTGTTGCAGTAGGCACAATAAAGCTGCGGCGGGCGGCCACGGCCAGCGGGATGCCGATAGAGTGCCCCCCGCCCAGCACCAGCGTGGCGCTGGGCTTGCTGACCCCTGCGATCAGCTCGGCCAATGCAAGGCCGGCCTCGACATCGCCGCCGACCGTGTTTAAGATCACCAGCAGCCCCTCGACCTCGGGGTCCTCCTCAATATCGACAAGCTGTGGGATGACATGCTCATATTTTGTCGTCTTTTGCGCATCCGGCGCGATGCTGTGTCCCTCGATCGTACCGATTACCGTCAGGCAGTGGATGGCATGACGGCCCTTTGTGGCAGGCACAATGCCGTCCTCCTTGATCAAATCATGCTCTAACCGCTTTAAAGCGGCCTCCTCGGTGGGGTTTTCGGTGATTTGGGGCTTTGTTTTTGGCTTTTTTGCGTTTGTTTCCATCTTTATTCTCCTTTTTTGCACAGCTGCACACAAAAAAAGTCTGTCCTTCCGGCAGGCAAAATATGCACGGTTTTGCAGAATAGGCAACTCGTGTTTGTCGATGCCGCCAAAAAGCTTTGTTAGGTTTTTGTATATCCCTATAATATTTGGGAAATCCCACAAAAAACTTAGACAAAAAATTGACAACTGACGCGGCGCATTTTATAATAAGTTATAAGATAAATACAGATAAGAGGTATTAGATCATGGCTGTCCAAAATAAGGTGTCGCTTCCGGTCATCAAGCGGCTGCCCAAATATTATCGTTATCTGACCAATCTGTCCGCTGACGGAAAGGACAAGATCTCCTCCAGTGAGCTGGCCCACATGATGGGCACCACCGCCAGTCAGGTGCGGCAGGACTTCAACTGCTTCGGCGGGTTCGGCCAGCAGGGCATCGGCTACAAGGTGGATGTGCTGCGTGCCGAGATCGGCAAGCTGCTCTTTGGTGACGGCGAAAGACTGCCCACCATTCTGGTCGGTGCCGGCCGTCTGGGTTCTGCGGTGTCCAGCTTCATCAGCCGCGACACCAACGGCTACCGGCTGCTCGGCGTCTTTGATGTCAACCCCGACCTCATCGGCAAGGAGATGTGCGGCGTTCCCATCCTGCCCCTGAGTGATCTGGACAAATTCTGCGCAGAGCATCACCCCGAGGTGGCAGTTCTCTGTGTGCCGCGCCAGAGTGCTATGGATCTCGCCGGTGAGCTGGTGGAGCAGGGCATCAAGGGCTTCTGGAATTTCAGCCATTACGACCTGTCCGTTGAGTACCCAGATGTCACGGTGGAGAATGTCCATCTGGGCGACAGCCTGATGAGCCTGGGGTACAGGCTGAGAAATCAGGAAAAGTAATATTTCTATAAAAGACCGCCTTGTAGGGGCCGTACATGTGCGGCCCTCAGCCTACTGGTTGACGCGCGATTGCGGGAAGGTTGAGGGCCGGGCATGCCCGGCCCCTACGGTTATCAATAAACCGATAAGGAGCCAACATGGCAAAACTATATTTTCGGTACGGCGCAATGAACAGCGGCAAGACCACCGCCCTGATGCAGGTTGCCCACAACTATAAAGAGCGCGGTATGCGGGTGCTGATCCTCAAGCCTGCCATCGACACAAAGGGGCAGGACTCGATCGTCTCCCGGCTGGGTATCTGCTGCAAGGTGGATCAGCTCGTCACCCCCGAGGTGGACATTACGGAGTTGGTCCGGGCCGATGAGGCCGCCCACGGCAAAATTGCCTGCGTGCTTTGCGATGAGAGCCAGTTTTTCACGCCCGAGCAGGCCGACCAGCTGTTTCTTGTCACGGTCGATCTGGGCATTCCGGTCATCTGCTACGGCCTGCGGGCCGATTTCATGATGCGCGGCTTTCCCGGCTCGACCCGGCTGCTGGAGATCGCCCATACGATCGAGGAGCTGAAAACCATCTGCGCCTGCGGGCGCAAGGCCATCTGCAACGGCCGCAAGGTCAACGGCGAGTTCGTCTTTGAGGGCGCGCAGGTTGCCATCGACACGGTGGATAATGTCGAGTATCAGAGCCTTTGCCCCCAGTGCTGGTACCGTGAGTACCGTGCCTTTCTGGCGCGGCACCCCCACAAATAAGCTATTCCGCACAGATTTTGTCCCGCCGCTGCACACGGCGGGATTTTTTATGCGCTTGTTTTACAGTCATCTGCACTGCAAAATCGGTGTGTTTTACATCGGTACAAAAATTGCGGTTCCCTCACGCGGCCCTGCCTGCGCAGCGCCACGGATGGCAAAAACGCAACTATATTGCACCGCGCGTATTTAGATGCAATATTATTTGCGATTTCGCACTTTTCTTGCAGGAAACCTGCATTTTTTGCGATTATTCGCGTATTTCGACAGGTAAAGATACGCACGCTCCCGGCAGGAAGTCAAAACAAACCGCGCAGTTTCTTTTAGCAATCTGCACAAACAGTATAGTTAGTATTCGTTGATTTTGACGGTGGTGTCAAATTGGTTACAGGCAACAAAGCAAGATTTGTTCGCTTTCTTTGCGAACACACCAATTTGACTGTTTATTTTGCGTGAACATTTTGTTATCATATAGACAAGCGAAAGGCAGATGTTGTGGTACGGCTCCCGCACACAGCAGCCTGCGTCAATATATCGCACAGCAATATTAGGAGGACAAAAACATGAAGAAGGCAATTTCTCTCGGCGTTGCCGCCGCCATGGCTGCCACTCTGCTGGCCGGCTGCGGCACGGCCGCCAGCAGCGCCCCTGCTGCTACCAGCGAGGCCGCCAGCACGGCAGACAGCACTGCTGCCAGCTCTGAGGTCACCGCTTCCGAGGCCCACGAGATCAACACCACCGATCCCATTGAGCTGACCATCAGCTGGTGGGGCGGCGACTCCCGCCACGAGGCTTACCAGAAGGCTCTGGAGGCTTTCCACGAGAAGTACCCAAACATCACCGTCTCCCCCACCTACGGCGCATGGTCCGGCTGGGAAGAGAAGCAGTCCACCGCACTGGCTGCGGATCAGGGCTCTGATGTCATGCAGGTCAACTGGAACTGGCTGTATCAGTACAGCCCCACGGGCGAGAAGTTCGTCGATCTGCGCGAGTACAGCGACATCATCGACCTGAGCCAGTGGAGCGATGCCGCCAAGAACGCCTGCACCGTTGCTGACAGCCTGCAGGCTGTGCCCATCTCGATGACCGGCCGTATCTTCTACTGGAACATGAACACCTTCAAGCAGGCCGGCATTGAGGCGGTCCCCACCTCTTATGATGATCTGATCGCCGCCGGCAAGGCCTTCCAGGAGAAGCTGGGCGATGATTACTATCCTCTGGCCATCGGTCAGTATGACCGCATGATCCTGATGACCTTCTACCTTGAGTCCAAGTACGGCAAGGCCTGGGTCGAGAACAACGAGTGCCAGTACAGCGAGGAAGAGGTCGTTGACGGCCTGAACTTCATCAAGTCCCTCGAGGACAACCATGTCATCCCCACCCGTCCGACCATGATCGCTGCCGGCTTCGACTCTATCGACAAGTCTCAGGAGTGGATCGACGGCAAGTACGCCGGCATCTTCGAGTGGGATTCTTCCGCCAACAAGTACCAGTCTGCTCTGGCCGACAATTCCGGCTTCACCGTCGGCGAGGAGATCAAGTTCGGCGACAAGGCCAACGGCGGCTTCTCCAAGGTCTCCATGGGCATGGCCATCACCTCCTCCTGCCAGCATCCCGTTGAGGCTGCTGCCCTGATCGACTTCCTGTGGAACGGCGAGGGCGCTGCCATCATGGGCTCCGAGTGCGGCATCCCCGCTTCCACCGCCGGTCTGGCTGCTGCTCAGGCTGCTGACGCCGTGAAGCCTCTGGTCCTCGAGGCCAACACCAAGGTTCTGGCCTTCGTTGACATGCCGCTCGACCCGTACTTCGAGTCCAGCAAGCTGAAGGACACCACCGATGGCGTCTACACCGATGTGTTCGATGGCTTCAGCTACGGCGACTACGACGCTGAGGAGGCTGCCGAGATCCTGCTGGACGGCGTTTCCGGTGTGCTGAGCGCCAACGCCTGATCCCTTCGCAACGGTAAAATCTTTTAGGTAATACCAGCCGGTCCCAGCCCCGCTCTCAGGCATGGCGGGGACCGGCTCTTTATGTTGAAACGCTATACAGCAATTAGTGATAGGAGGTTTTTGGATGAGCTCTGCAGCACCCAAAACGACCCAGCGCACACCCTTTAAGCGCTGGTGTGACGAAAACACCGGCCTGTTCTTCCTGATTCCTTGGATTCTCGGCTTTCTGATCTTCAAGGCTTATCCGTTTGCAAGCTCTCTGTTCTACAGCTTTACCGACCTGAACTTCTTCAAGGGCATCAGTCAGTACGGCATTATGAACTATGTGGAGATCTTCACCAGCCGCAAGACGGTCTCCGTCCTGCTGACCACCGTGAAGTATGCTTTCATCACGGTGCCCCTCAAGCTGGTCTTTGCGTTGTTCATCGCCTACATTCTGAACTTCAAGATCAAGTTCGTCAACCTGTTCCGCACGGTCTACTACATTCCGTCCATTCTGGGCGGCTCTGTGGCCATCGCCGTTCTGTGGCGTGCCCTGTTCAAGGACACCGGCGTTGTCAACACGATCCTTGGCTTCTTCGGCGTGCAGGGTCCCGACTGGCTGGCTGACAAGACCTGGGCGCTGTTCGTCATCTGCCTGCTGCGTGTGTGGCAGTTCGGCTCCGCCATGGTGCTGTTCCTTGCTGCCCTGAAGGGTGTTCCCGCCGATCTGTACGAGGCCGCTACTATTGACGGTGCCTCCAAGACCAAGCAGTTCTTCTCGATCACCGTGCCGATGATCACCCCCGTTATCTTCTACAACCTCGTTACCCAGATCGCACAGGCGTTTCAGGAATTCAACGGCCCCTACATCATCACGCAGGGCGGCCCGCGCAATGCCACTACGCTTGTCTCCCTGCTGGTTTACAACTACGCCTTCAAGTCCAACGAGATGGGCATGGCGTGTGCGCTGGCCTGGGTCATGTTCATCGCCGTTGCTCTGCTGACTGTGATCGCTTTCACCAGCCAGAAGCACTGGGTCTACTACGCTGATTAAGGAGGATTGAAAAATGAAACTTTCTACCGCCCATAAAATCGGCCGTTTCTTCCAGTACTTTGTGCTGATCCTTGTCGGCGTTATCATGATCTACCCGCTGGTCTGGATGGTGGGCGCCACCTTCAAGTCCAACGCCGAGATCTTCTCCGGCATCGGCTTCCTGACTGCCAATCCCACGCTGCAGGGCTACATTGACGCCGTGACCCAGAACTACGGCGGCGACATCAGCATCTGGCGCGCCTTCATCAACACCTACAGCTTCGTTATCCCCAAGGTCATCTTTACCGTTATCAGCTCTGTCATTGCCGCTTACGGCTTCAGCCGCTTTAAGTTCAAGGGCCGCGATATGCTGTTCGGCATCATGATCTCCACCCTGTTCCTGCCGCAGGTCGTTCTGAACGTGCCCCAGTACCTGATGTACAACTCCTTTGGCTGGATCAACAGCCCCTTCTACCTGCCCCTGTGGGTGCCGACCCTGTTCGCCACTGAGACCTACTTCGTCTACCAGCTGGTGCAGTTCATGCGCAGCATCCCCCACGATCTGGACGAGGCGGCTGCCATCGACGGCTGCGGCCCGGTCAAGATCCTGTACAAGATCATTGCCCCGATGCTGAGCCCCTCTCTGGTAGCCTGCGGTCTGTTCCAGTTCATGTGGAGCTGCAACGACTACATGGGTCCCCTGCTTTATGTCCAGACCCCCAGCAAGTACCCGATGTCCATCTTCGTCAAGCTGTCCATGGACGCTGACAGCGGCTTCAACTGGAACCGCATTCTGGCTCTCTCCCTTATCTCCATCATCCCGCAGCTGGTCGTTTTCTTCTGCGCACAGGATGCCTTCATTGATGGTATCTCTGCTGGTGCTGTCAAGGGCTGATGCCGCCCCGCAGCGGCGAATAATTTCTTTAGGCACACGGCTGCCCCGTACCACATTCAAGGGGTACGGGGCAGCCTTTATTTTGAAAATTATACTCCCCTGCCCTAGCGGGCGGAGGGGTTGTATGATAGAGAGCCTTCCCCGGAGGGGAAGGTGGCCGAGACTCCGCCCGAGGCCGGATGAGGCGAGACTGTACCGCTATTACCCGTGTACGGGCTGCGGCGGCAAGGTTTGCCCTCATCAGTCCGCTGCGCGGACAGCTTCCCCCGATGGGGAAGCCTAAAGAAAAAGCGCCCCTTGCGGAGCGCTTCCCTGTTCTTACTTATTCACTCTCTTATAATACTGCCGGTACTGCTGGGGCGAAAGCCCCGTGGCATCCTTGAACACGCGGCGGAAATGCGCGGTCGTCATGAAGCCGGTCTTTTCGGCAATATCAGAGATGCTCTCGTTGGATTTCTCAATCAGATTCTGCGCGGCCTTGATGCGCACACCGTTGATGTACTCGATCAGGCTGAGGTTGATGGACTTTTTGAAGAGGCGGCTGAGATAGTAGGGGCTGATATAAAACTGGCTGGCAATGCCGGTCAGGGTCAGCTTCTCCGCGTAATGCTCGGCGATATAGGCTTGGATCTGGTCAACGATGTGGTTGCTGACACGGCCGCTGTCACCGCCCTTCTCCTGCTGCTGGCGGCAGAGCTCCTTCAGCTCAAGCAGCAGCGTTGCCAGCAGCATCTTGCGCATGGCATCGGCCTCGGGCGAGGTTTCCTCCTGCAGGGTAAGAAGCTGCTGCAGTATGCCGTGGATGTGGTTCTGCTGCTTGACCGTGATGGTTGAGAGCAGGTGGTTATGCTCCTCACTCAAAAAAGAGAAGAAGTCCACCTCCGGGAACAGGTCGGTAATTTTATCGAGATACTCGCGGCTGAAGTTGACCACGATGCGGCTGGACGCACCATCCCCCAGCGCGGCGGTCTTATGGATCTGGTTTTCACCGATCAGCACCACACTGCCCGCATTGACGATGTAGGCGGCATCCTCGATAAAATAGCGGCGGCTGCCCTCGATCTCATAGTAGATCTCATACTTATGGTGGATATGGAAGCTGGCCATCTCGTAGCCGGTATCACGGTCGACCCGGTCGATGAAAAAGTCCACATGGGGCGAGTAGACATATTCCGAAACCATACTGCTGCTCCTGACTGCCGCGGCGCGTTGCACCCGGCGTTTGGTTCTTGTTCTATTTCTAAGGATAGCACAAATTTTGCCATTTTTCAAACTATTTTCAAGCTATTTTTATACAAATTTTCAATCATTTGGGGGTTCACTCATGAAAATCACGCTTGTTCGTTCTATGTCACGCAGCGCGGTGTTTGAGCTGGTCAATGACAGCTGCTATCGCGCCCCGGCGCCCTACACCGTCACGCTGGACGGTGCCGCCGTCTGCAGCGGGGATACGAACGTATTTTCGCTCTATTCTCTCGAGCCTGCCCATACCTATACCCTCGCTGTGACGCTGGACGGCGTGACCGACACGCTGACCTTCACCACCGCAGAGGAGAGCTTTTTTGTCGATGCCAGCCGTTACGGCCTTGTGGCAGACGGCGTGACCGACAACACCGCCAAGCTGCAGGCAGCGCTTTCCACCTGCCCGGCCGGCGGTACGGTCTATGTACCCGCAGGCACCTACCGCACCCAGAGCCTTTTTTTGCAGAGCAACACGACCCTGTATCTTGAGAAGGGCTGCACCCTGCTCGGCGGCACCGACCGCCGTGACTACCCGATCCTGCCGGGCGTTCTCCCCTGCCATAACGAAAAGGACGAGAAGTATCTGGCCCTGTGGGAGGGCACCCCCCTCGACAGCTTTGCCGCGCTCATCAATGTGATCAACGCCGAGAATGTGACGATCACCGGTGAGGGCACGCTGGACTGCAACGCCCAGAACGGTGACTGGTACCAAAACCCGAAGCAGAAGAAGATCGCATGGCGGCCCCGCCTATTCTTTACAAGCGGCGCCAAAAATGTTGTGCTGCACGGTGTACTGGCCTGCAACAGCTACTCCTGGACGATCCACCCGACCTACTCCGAGAATGTAGACATTCTGAACATCCGCATCCGCAACAGCTCCCAGAGCCCCAACACGGACGGCATCGACCCCGAGAGCTGCAAGAATGTCAACATCATCGGCAACCATGTTCATGTCGGCGATGACTGCATTGCACTCAAGTCGAGCAAGCTGTTCCTTGGCATGAAGCTGCATATCCCCTGCGAGAATGTTATCATCCGCAACTGCTGCCTGAGCCGCGGTCACGGCGGTCTGGTCATCGGCAGCGAGATGAGCGGCGGCATCAAAAATGTCACGGTGACCCAGTGCCTGATGGACCACACCGACCGGGGCTTACGCGTCAAGACCCGCCGCGGCCGCGGCAAATACGCGGTCATTGACGGGCTGGCTTTCCGCAATGTTGTGATGGACGGCGTTCTGACGCCCTTTGTCATCAACATGTTCTATTTCTGCGACCCGGACGGCCGCACCGACTATGTACAGACCCATGAGCCCCAGCCCGTGGACGATACGACCCCGACCCTCGGCAAGCTGGAGATGGAGCATATCGTGGCCACCGATGCCCAGTATGCGGGCTGCTGGTTCAGCGGTCTGCCGGAGCAGCCCATTGAGGGCGTGACGATGCGGGATGTGAAGATCAGCTTTGCACCCGATGCACGCCCCGGGCAGGCAGCCATGATGTGCGGCGCAGGCGCCAGCTGCAAGGTAGGCATCCACGCCGAGAATGTGCGCAAGATCGCACTGCACAATGTAGAAATTACCGGTTACGAGGGCGAGCGCCTGCAGCTGACCCATGTTGACCGCTATGAGGAGGACTGAACCATGACCCATGACGAGATTCTAACCACACTGGGCCACTATGTAGATTACCTGATTGCCGGCTCCACCGCCGAAGCCCCGCTCTGGAACATTGAAAAGGTGCGCAGCGGCAAGCCGAACAAATGGAATTACATCGACGGCTGCATGATCACCGCCTGCCTGAGTCTCTACCAGACGACCGGGGATGAGAAGTTTCTGGCCTTCTCCCGCAATTTCCTCGACTATTTTGTCAAGGATCACGGCGTCATTGAGACCTACGACCCGCAGGAGTACAACCTTGACAACGTAAATCAGGGCAAGAACCTGTTCACCCTCTATGACCTGACCGGCGAGCAGCGCTACCGCGATGCCATCGAGACGATCCGCAGCCAGCTCGAGACCCAGCCCCGCACCAGAGAGGGCAACTTCTGGCACAAAAAGATCTACCCGAATCAGGTCTGGCTGGACGGCACCTACATGGCTCAGCCCTTCTACATGGAGTACGAGACACGCTGCAACGGGATGCACGGCTGCATTGACAGCTACAAACAGTTCATGAATATCCAGAAGCACATGAAGGACCCCAAAACCGGCCTGTACTACCACGGCTATGACGAGAGCCGCGAGATGTACTGGGCCGACCCCGTGACCGGCTGCAGCGCCAACTTCTGGCTGCGTGCCATGGGCTGGTTCCTTGTTGCGATGGTCGATGTGCTCGAGCGCATGGACGATATGCTCTATTATGAGTACCGCGCAATCATGTCGATGCTCAAAGACGCCGTGGATGCAATGATCGCGTTCCAAGATGCCGAGAGCGGCATGTTCTGGCAGGTCATCGACAAGGCCGGTGTGGAGGGCAACTATCTGGAGACCTCCGGCAGTGCGCTGTTCGCCTACGCCGTGCTGAAGGGTGTGCGCCTTGGCTACCTGCCCAAGCGGTACGCCGCCTACGGCGAGAAGGCCTTCTACGGCACCTGCGACCGCCATCTCGGCGTGGGCGCTGACGGTGCCCTGCAGCTTGGCGGCATCTGTCTGGTGGCCGGGCTTGGCGGCGCTACCCGCCGCGATGGCAGCCTTGCCTACTATTTCAGCGAGCCGATCGTTGAGAACGACGCCAAGGGTGTCGGTCCCCTGCTGCTGGCCTACACCGAGATCCTCGCCGCGCGCAAGAAGTAAGGAGGCTGCACCATGCCGAATTTTATTGTAGGTGCCCGTCTGCACGACTACGGCAAGAGCACGCCGGATGAGCTGTTCGGGCAGGTTTCTGCCGATGGCTTTGCGGCCGTGCAGCTTGCTTATAAAAAATGCGTCCCCTCTGTAAAGAGCTACGCCGATGTGACGGATGCGCTGGTGGCCGAGACGGTTGCCGCCGAAAAAGCACACCGCATTCAGGTCGCCGTGCTGGGCACCTATGTCGAGCTGGCTATAAATGACGAGAGCCGGCTTTGCAATGTAGCCGATTTCAAGAGCCAGCTGGCTGTATGCAAGGCGCTGGGGGCCGGGTGCATCGGCACCGAGACCACGGCCATGTCCAAGCAGCCTGCCGGGACGACCCGTGCGCAGGCGCAGGAGCTTCTCTGCCGCAGTCTGGCAGAGATTTTGCCCGCTGCCGAGACGCTCGGCGTTACCGTAGGCATCGAGCCTGTGACCTATCACAGCATGAACTCCGCCGCAGCCACGCGCCACATTCTGGACACGATGCGCAGCCCGAATCTGAAGGTCATCTTTGACATGAGCAACCTTGTATCTGCTGAGAATGCAGACGCACAGGACCGCATCTGGTACGATATGGGCGCACTGCTGGGGGATCAGATCGTGGCTGTCCATTTCAAAGGGCAGGCGTTTGCGCCGGACGGCAGCCTGCTGCACACCAGCTTAGAGGAGAGCCGCACCGACTATGCCGGGGCGTTTGCCATGCTGCGTCAGCTGCCCCAGCCCGCTCTGCCGGTGCTGCGCGAGGAGGCTGTGCCAGCGCGTGCGGCCAGTGACATCACTTTTATGAAAGGATTTTTCTGATGGCTGAACTCGAAAGAAAAACACTGGTCGTGGACGAGAGCGGCCGCGGCGATTACCGCACCCTGACGGAAGCCGCGGCGGCCTGCGCCGAAACGCCGGAGCTGCCGGTGCGCTTCTACATCAAGCACGGCATCTATGAGGAGCGGCCCTTCATCGAGCTTGCTGACTATATCATTGAGGGCGAGTACCGCAATGCCACCGTTATCACCTCCTCTGTCGGCGGCCGTGACCCTTGGCCTGGCGAGGCCAAGACCGGCACCTTTCGCAGCGAAACGCTGTTTCTGGGCGGCGGCAAGGCGGTCGTGCGCAACCTGACCATCCAGAACAACGCCGGTGACGGTGCAAAGGCCGGTCAGGCGCTTGCCGTCTATGCTGATGCCAGCCGTGTGCTGATGGAGGATGTAAACCTCTACGGCAATCAGGACACCCTTTTCACTGCTCCCCTGCCCCTGCAGGAGCGTGAGAAGAACGGCTTCCGCGGCCCGCGCGAGAATGCCCCCCGGTTGGACACGACCCAGTATTACCGCCGCTGCACGATCCGCGGTAACATTGATTTCATCTTTGGCGGGGCCAATGCTGTGTTTGACAGCTGCCGCATCGAGCCGTGGCACCACAAGACCGGCATCTGCTACATCACGGCCCCCAGCACCCCCGCAGGCAAGCCCGGCTACCTCTTTGTAGACTGCACCGTAGCGGGCAACTGCGCCCCCGGCAGCGTCTATCTGGGCCGCCCGTGGCGCGCTGACGCGGCCTGCTACTGGCTGGACTGCTCCCTGAGCGAGGAAGTCTGCGCCGGCGGCTGGGACAACTGGCACGACCCCGAGAACGAAAAGACCGCACGCTTCGGCGAATACGGCTCCACAGGCCCCGGCAGCGCCCCTGTGCGCGCCTTTGGCAGCGTGGATAGCATTGCCGAGGCGGATGCCCAGCGTGCAATGCTGGCGCGTTTGCGGGCCGAATTCGGGCTTGTATAAGCACCAACAATAAAAGCCATACGGAACAGGTGTACTCACCTGCTTCGTATGGCTTCTTTGTTTTTTCCTGCTGCCTGTTACGATGGTTCCGGCGGCAGGCTGACGGGTATAAAAAATGGGCGCTGCCCTTGCGGACAGCGCCCATAGTATTGCTTTTCAGAGCAAGAAATTACTTCTCGATCTTGGAAACAACGCCGGAACCAACGGTGTGGCCGCCCTCGCGGATAGCGAAACGCAGGCCCTCCTCCATGGCAACGGGGGTGATCAGCTCAACGTGCATATCAACGTTGTCGCCGGGCATGCACATCTCAGTGCCCTCGGGCAGGGTGATGATGCCGGTAACGTCGGTGGTACGGAAGTAGAACTGAGGACGATAGTTGTTGAAGAACGGGGTATGACGGCCGCCCTCTTCCTTCTTCAGGACGTAAACGTGACCGTCGAAGGTGGTGTGGGGATGAACAGAACCGGGCTTGCACAGGCACTGGCCACGCTCGATCTGGTCGCGGTCAACGCCACGCAGCAGGGCGCCGATGTTATCGCCAGCCTGAGCGAACTCCAGGCTCTTGCGGAACATCTCGAGGCCGGTGATGGTGGTGGTCATCTTCTCTTCCTTGAGACCGACGATCTCCATCTGGTCGCCGACGTGGGCAGTACCACGCTCGACACGACCAGTGGCGACGGTGCCACGGCCAGAAATGGTCATGACGTCCTCAACGGGCATCAGGAAGGGCTTGTCAGCAGCACGATCAGGAGTGGGGATGTAGGTATCAACAGCATCCATCAGCTCCCAAATGCACTTGTACTCGGGGGCGTTGGGATCGGTGCTGGTGGACTCCAGAGCCTTCAGAGCGGAACCACGGATGATGGGGGTGTTGTCACCATCGAAGTCGTACTCGTTCAGCAGCTCACGGATCTCCATCTCGACCAGATCCAGCAGCTCCTCGTCGTCAACCATGTCGCACTTGTTCATGAAGACAACGATCTTGGGCACGCCGACCTGACGGGCGAGCAGGATGTGCTCACGAGTCTGGGGCATGGGACCATCGGTAGCAGCAACGACCAGGATAGCGCCGTCCATCTGAGCAGCACCGGTGATCATGTTCTTGATGTAGTCAGCGTGGCCCGGGCAGTCAACATGGGCGTAGTGACGCTTCTCGGTGTGGTACTCAACGTGAGCAGTGTTGATCGTGATGCCACGAGCCTTCTCCTCGGGAGCCTTGTCGATGCTGGAGTAATCCATGAAGTCGGCATCGCCCTTCAGAGCCAGAGTCTTGGTGATGGCAGCGGTCAGAGTGGTCTTGCCGTGGTCAACGTGACCGATGGTACCAATGTTGACATGCTCCAAAGAGCGGTCAAATTTTTCCTTTTCAGCCATTGGAAGTGTCCTCCTTTAATTAAAACATTTGGTAGTCTTGCGTAAGACTATCATACAAAATTTAAAGAGAAAAAGCAAGTCTATTTTATAAAGTATGACTTATAAAATCAGGCTTTGTGAGCGCGGTCGGCCATGATCTTGTCGGCAACACTCTTGGGAACCTGCTGATACTCATCAGGCTCCATGGAGTACTGGCCACGACCCTGCGTCTTGGAGCGCAGGTCGGTAGCATAACCGAACATCTCGGACAGAGGAACCAGAGCAGTAACACGAGCCGTGCCACCCTCGGACTCCTGATTGTTGATCTGGCCGCGACGGCTGTTCAGGTCGCCGATAACGTTGCCCATGTACTCATCAGGCACGATAACATTGACCTTCATGATGGGCTCCATGATGACGGGATCGCACTTCTTCATGGCTTCCTTGAATGCCATAGAACCGGCGATGGAGAACGCCATTTCAGAGGAGTCGACCTCATGATAAGAACCATCCCACAGGGTGACCTTGACATCCACGACGGGATAACCGGCGAGAACACCCGCCTTCATAGCGCCCTGAATACCGTTGTCAACAGCGGGGATATATTCCTTCGGGATAGCGCCGCCAACGACACCGTTGACGAACTCATAACCCTTGCCGGGGTTGGGCTCCAGCTTGATCTTGACGTGACCATACTGGCCCTTACCGCCGGACTGGCGGGCGTACTTGGTCTCCTGATTGGCTTCCTTGCGAATGGTTTCGCGGTAAGCAACCTGCGGAGCGCCAACATTAGCCTCGACCTTGAACTCGCGCAGCAGACGGTCAACGATGATCTCCAGATGGAGCTCGCCCATGCCGGCGATGATGGTCTGACCGGTCTCTTCATCGGTCCAGGTACGGAAGGTCGGATCCTCCTCAGCGAGCTTTGCCAGAGCAATGCCCATCTTCTCGGAGCCAGCCTTGGTCTTGGGCTCGATAGCAACGCGGATAACCGGCTCCGGGAAGTTCATGGACTCCAGAATGATGGGGTGCTTCTCGTCGCACAGCGTGTCACCGGTGGTGGTATTCTTCAGGCCGACAGCAGCCGCAATATCGCCCGCGTAAACGGTGTCGATGTCCTTACGGTTGTTGGCGTGCATCTGCAGGATACGGCCGATACGCTCGTTGTTATCCTTGACAGAGTTGTAGACGGTGGTGCCTGCGTCCAGCGTACCGGAGTACACACGGAAGAAGCAGAGCTTACCGACATACGGGTCAGTCATGATCTTGAAGGCCAGAGCTGCGAAAGGCTGGTCGTCGGAGGAGATACGATCCTCCTCCTCGCCGGTCTCGGGGTTGGTGCCCTTGATGGCTGCAACGTCGGTAGGAGCCGGCATGTAGTCAACAATGGCATCCAGCAGCTTCTGAACGCCGCGGTTCTTGTAGGAGGAGCCGCAGACAACGGGAACGATCTCGTTAGAGATGGTAGCCTTACGCAGAGCCGCCTTGATTTCTTCCTTGGTCAGCTCTTCGCCGTCCAGGTACTTCATCATCAGCTCTTCGTCGGTCTCGGCAACAGCCTCGATCAGCTTGTCATGGTACTCCTGAGCCTTCTCCTGCATATCCTCAGGAATAGGCTCAACGCGGACATCATTGCCCATGTCATCATAGTAGATGTCAGCCTGCATATCGATCAGGTCGATGATACCCTTGAAAGTATCCTCCTGACCAACAGGCAGCTGGATGGGCACACCGTTGGCGTGCAGACGATCATGGAGCATCTGAACGCAGCGGTAGAAATCGGCACCCATGGTATCCATCTTGTTGACGTAGACCATGCGGGGAACCTTGTACTCGTCAGCCTGACGCCAAACGGTCTCAGACTGCGGCTCAACGCCACCCTTGGCGGCCAGAACGGTAACAGAGCCGTCCAGAACGCGCAGGGAACGCTGAACCTCAACAGTGAAGTCAACGTGGCCCGGGGTGTCGATGATGTTGATACGATGACGGTTCTTCTTGAAGAGAGCCGGATCGTGCTGAGTCTCGGTATGGCTCCAATAGCAGGTGGTAGCAGCAGAGGTGATAGTGATACCACGCTCCTGCTCCTGTTCCATCCAGTCCATCGTGGCAGCGCCGTCATGAACTTCACCGATCTTATGGTTAATACCGGTGTAGTACAGGATGCGCTCGGTGGTGGTGGTCTTACCTGCGTCGATGTGGGCCATGATACCGATGTTACGGGTCATTTGCAGAGATACATCTCTCGGCGTAGCCATGGCTTAAACCTCCTCAGACAGCTTATCAATAACGATAGTGGGCAAAAGCCTTGTTGGCCTCGGCCATCTTGTGCGTATCCTCGCGCTTCTTGACGGAACCGCCGACACCGTTGGTGGCGTCGATGATCTCAGCGGCCAGACGAGCAGACATGGTCTTCTCGCCGCGGGCGCGGCTGTAAGCGGTCAGCCAGCGCAGGCCGAGCGTCTCGCGGCGGGCAGGGCTGACCTCCAGGGGGACCTGGTAGTTAGCGCCGCCGACACGGCGGGTCTTGCACTCGAGGTTAGGCATGATGTTCTCCATAGCCTTCTCGAACATATCGAGCGGGTCGTTGCCGGTCTTCTCCTTCACGATGTTGAATGCATCGTAAACGATCTCCTGAGCAACACCTTTCTTGCCATCCAGCATGATGTAGTTGACCAGACGGGTGACAACCTTGGAATTGTAAATAGGATCGGCCAGAACTTCGCGTTTTGCGACATTACCTCTTCTGGGCATCTTTCTTCCCTCCTTCACATAGAATGATATCATCGGTACTCGAAAGTTAAGAAACTCCCGTTGTGCCACAAAAAAGGCGTTGGCCTATTTTATGGCGAAAAGATGTTTCCTTACTTCTTGGCACCGGCCTTGGGGCGCTTAGCACCGTATTTGCTGCGGGCCTGATTACGGTTCGCAACACCCTGCGTATCCAGAGTACCACGGATGATGTGGTAACGGACACCGGGCAGATCCTTGACACGACCGCCACGGATCAGAACAACGCTGTGCTCCTGCAGGTTATGGCCGATACCGGGAATGTAAGAGGTGACCTCGATACCATTCGTCAGGCGGACACGGGCAACTTTACGCAGAGCAGAGTTGGGCTTCTTGGGGGTCATGGTACGCACAGCAGTGCAGACACCACGCTTCTGCGGGCTGTTCAGGTTGGTGTACTCCTTTTTCTGGGAGTTGTAGCTCTTCAGAAGGGCGGGTGCAGTGCTCTTTTTGACCAGGACCTCACGGCCTTTGCGCACGAGCTGGTTAAAAGTAGGCATTTCTTTTCTCCTTTCTTCACTTATTGACGCGCTTTTTGCGGTTGCTGCGACCTTTAGGCCGCACTATTCCCCGCAACTCACGCAATGATTATATTACAGTATTCCGACCGAATTGTCAAGAGTATTGCCAAAAAAATCTTGAAAAAATCGTGCAATACAGAGAATTTTATTTTTTCAAAGCCAACCACCTGTTTTTGCCGCCTTCCGCAGGACTGCAGCCTGCTTTTGGAAGGCTTTGCACACCGATGATCCGACAGCGGTACACACGGCTTTTCCCGATGCAATGCGCCAAAGCAGCATCTTTTGTCCATAATTCAGACATTTTTATACATATTTCACAATTTTTGTCCGAAAGAATCGTAGGAATGACAATACGGTTTTTATTGCACCGAGCGCGGGTTTTTGTTATACTATAATTACAGGCAAGGTAATGATGAGCCTGCCGAAAACCTTTATTCAGCATGAAATTCAAGGAGGTATTGACAATGAAAAAACTGCTAGCCGTTCTCATTTCCCTGTGCATGGTATCCGCATTCGCTGTACCTGTTTTTGCAGACGCAAACAGCGATTACATCGCCGCAGTCAAGGCCTATCAGGCGCAGATTGCAGCCAAGGAAGCCGCTTATGTGGCCGCTGTCGATGCCTACTCTAAAAACGCAAAGGCAAAGGCTGACGCCGACAGCGCCGCGATCCTGAAGGCCGCCAGGGCCGCACAGGCAAAAGCCGATGCGGAGTGCCTTGCCGTTATCGCCGCAGGAAAAGCCGCACAGGCTCAGGCTGACGCCAGAGTAGCCGCCGTAATTGCCGCCGGCAAGGCCGCGCAGGCTTCCGCCGATCAGCGTGAGGCCGCCTACGCCAAAGCCGTAAAGGCATATCAGGATCAGATTGCAGCCCGTGAGGCCGCCTACATCAAGGCAGTTCTGGGCAAGTAACATCGCATACCTATTATTAAAGAGGAGCGCCCGCGGAGGGCGCTCCTCTTTTTGGTGTATTGCGTCTGTGGGGGCCGGGCATGCCCGGCCCGCTCATGTAAGGTGAACAGGCGCCTGCCGGAGGGTTGCGGGCCGCACATGTGCGGTCCCCGCATCTCTACCCGGTTGCAGGGACAGGCTTACTGCAGCTTCGCCAGTGTTGCCTCGGCGTCATCCAGAATGCGCTCAAACTTCTCAAGAGCCGCATCGACCGGCGCAGGGGTGGCCAGATCCACGCCAGCATGGCGCAGCTCATCCAGCGGATAGGCGCTGCCGCCCATCGACAGGAACTCCTTGTAGCGCTTGACGGCAGGCTCGCCCTCCTTCAAAATACCCTCGGACAGTGCCACTGCCGTGGAGTAGCCGGTCGCATACTTATAGACATAGAAGGGACGGTAGAAGTGCGGGATGCGGGCCCACTCATACTGGATCTCCTCATCAATGACCATATCCTCGCCGAAGTAATCCATGACCAGACGCTTGTACAGCTCGTTCAGGGCGGCGGCGTTCAGCGCCTCGCCGCGCTCGACCATCGCATGTGCCTCGCGCTCAAATTCAGCAAACATCGTCTGGCGGTAAACGGTCCCCTTGAAGTTCTCGAGGTACTGGTTCAGCAGATAGAGGCGGGTCTGGGGGTCATTCTCGTTCTGGAGCAGCTGCTCGATGAGCAGGTTTTCGTTGACGGTGGAGGCAACCTCCGCCACAAAGAGGGTATAGTCCGCGTACTGCGGCGGCTGATGCTGGCGGGAGCGCCAGCTGTGGATGGTGTGGCCCATCTCATGCGCCAGCGTGGAAACGCTGTCCAGCGTACCGCTGAAGTTGAGCAGGATATAGGGGTTGGAGTCATAGCAGCCGCCGGAGTAAGCGCCGCCGCGCTTGCCGCGGTTGGGGTAGACATCGATCCAGCGCTCGGCGTAAGCCTTGCGGACAGTCTCCTGATAGTCCTCCCCCAGCGGTGCGACTGCCTTCAGCACCATCTGCTGTGCCGTCTCATAGCTGTAGGTCTTTTTCAGATCGCCGACCAGCGGTGCATAGACATCGTAGAAGTGCAGCGCGTCCA
Organism: uncultured Oscillospiraceae bacterium; assembly: GCA_900540595.1. Lineage (GTDB taxonomy): Bacteria > Bacillota > Clostridia > Oscillospirales > Ruminococcaceae > Gemmiger. Next base: position 4,150 of record UQGL01000015.1, on the reverse strand, counting down.
CACCCAGCATCTTTTTGCGCAGGCGGACATAGCGGTGCATGGCCGGCATGTGCTTGCGCACCGTTGCGACCAGATTGTCGTAGACCTCAACCGGCACATTTTCCCCCGCCATCGACATAGCACGGGAGGACGGATAGCTGCGGGCTGCGGCCTCGGCTGCCGCTGCCTTGACAGCGCCGGAGTAGGACGCAGCAAAGGTGTTGATGTGCTGGCGATAGCTCTTGTAGTAGCTGTGGAAGGCATTCTCGCGCAGGGTGCGGTCGGTGCTCATCTCAAGCGGCACAAAGTTGGAGCCGGTGACCTCCACGGTCTCCCCCTCCCCGTTCTTGACTGCATCGAACACCATGTCGGCATCCTCGAGATTGTGGTAGATCTCAGACGGCGCGGACATGACCTCGCCGAAGCTGGCCAGCAGCTTTTCCTCGGCCTTGGTTAGGGTGTGTGCCTTGCTGCGCAGCAGGTCCTCCAGATTGAATTTGTACTCTGCGACTGCGGGATCGTTGACGATGGCCGCCAGCTTGTCCTCGGGCAGGCTCAGGATTTCGGGCTGGGCGAAGGACAGCGCCGTGACCATCTTGACATATTTGCTGCCGACACGGGCATACATGCTCTGGGCGGCGTTATCGCGGGTGTCCTCATCGTGGCGCTGCGAGGCATAGCAATAGAGGCGCTCCACCTTGCGGCTCACCTCGGTGGAGGCATCGAGATAAGCCCCGATCGTGACGGCATCGCTCAGCTTGCCTGCAAAGGCAGACAGACTCTCGATGTCAGCATCCAGACTTTCCAGCGCAGCCTCCCATGCAGCGTCGCTTTCATACATCGGCGTCAGATCCCACTGAAACTGCGGGTCCAGCTCACTGCGGTCTTTCAAAATTTCAGCCATTGTGTTCTCCTTATTAAAAAATTTTATTATGCAGAGGATGCAGGGCGAGCATTGTTCGCCCGCAGTGCGCGGCAACGGCAAGGCAGGGGCGGATTCCATATCCGCCCGGAAACTTGCGGCAAGCGTCGGGTTCCGCGCGCGGGCAATGTCCGCCCCTACAGGTCACAGAAGAGCCTTTTCCCACTCAGCAGGCTTGAATCCGGGCAGGACGAAATCATCTGCCACCAGCAGCGGGCGCTTGACCAGCATACCGTCCGAGGCCAGCAGGGCGATCTGCTCCTCCTCGCTCATAGCGGGCAGCTTATCTTTAAGGCCCAGATTTTTGTAGACAAGGCCGTTCGTGTTAAAGAACCGCTTGATGGGCAGGCCGCTCGCAGCGATCCATGCCCGCAGCTCGTCAGCGGTAGGGTTTTCCTCTTTAATATGGCGGGCGGTGTAGACAATGCCGTGTTCATCCAGCCACTTTTTAGCTTTCTGGCATGTGGAACACGGCGGATACTGCAGGAACAGCATAGTTTCACTCCCCTTTGCTTTGTCTATTCATTATAACCCGCCTGCGTGTGTGTGTCAATCACGGACGGTATGCAAAAAAGGATTCCCGCCGTGGCGGCGGGAATCCTTTGCGGTTTATTTAGTGGTCGTAAGCAGCCTCAGCGGCATCGCGGGCGATCTCCGCCTGCACAAGCTCCTCCTCGACCTCCGGCAGACCAGTGCCGGCGGGGATGAGCTTACCGATGATGACATTCTCCTTCAGGCCGGCCAGCGGGTCAACCTTGCCCTTGATGGCAGCCTCGGTCAGGACACGGGTGGTCTCCTGGAAGGACGCAGCGGACAGGAAGGAGTCGGTAGCCAGGCTGGACTTGGTGATGCCCAGCAGGACCTGGCTGGCCTGAACCAGCTTCAGATCGGTCTCACCGGCATCAATGCGGGACTGAATCTCCTCGTTCTTGATCATGACATCGCGGCGGTTCACGATGCTGCCCATGATAAAGTCGCTGGAGCCGGAATCCTCGATACGGACCTTGCGCATCATCTGGCGGACGATGACCTCGATATGCTTATCGTTGATGTCAACGCCCTGCAGACGGTAGACCTTCTGGACCTCGCTGATCAGGTAGTTCTGGGTGGCGATAGCGCCCTGAATCGCCAGAATATCCTGCGGGTAGGCATGGCCCTCGGTCAGCAGTGCGCCCTTGGCGACCTCATCGCCCTCCATGACCTTGAGACGCTGACCGAAGGGGATCAGGTAGCTCTTGGTGATGGGTGCGCCGTTCTCGTCCACGCCGTTGATCTCGGCATGGCGGGTCTTTTTGGTATCGTCAATGTGGACGGTACCGGCGATCTCGGACATGATGGCCATCGCCTTCGGGCGGCGGCTCTCAAACAGTTCCTCAACACGGGGAAGACCCTGTGTGATATCTTCGGCCGATGCGATACCGCCGGTATGGAAGGTACGCATGGTCAGCTGGGTGCCGGGCTCGCCGATGGACTCAGCGGCGATGATGCCGACAGACTCACCGACCTTGACGCACTGGCCGTTGGACATGTTGGAGCCGTAGCAGCGTGCGCAGACGCCCACATGGGCGCGGCAGGTCATGACGGAGCGGATCTCCAGCTCGGTGATGCCGGCGTTGACGACCTTCTCGGCGTCAAACATATCCATCATCTTATCCTTGCTGACGAGCAGTTCACCCGTGGCGGGATCGTGCACATCATGCAGGGAGTAACGGCCGTTCAGACGCTCCTTGAAGCTCTCGACAACGGAGTTGCCCTCGCTGATCTCGCGGACCCAGATGCCCTCGGTCGCGTGGCAGTCCTCCTCGCGGATGATGACCTCCTGAGAGACATCGACCAGACGGCGGGTCAGATAACCAGAGTCCGCAGTACGCAGAGCGGTATCGGCCAGACCCTTACGGGCGCCTCGAGAGGAGATGAAGTATTCCAGAATATTCAGGCCTTCACGGTAGTTGGCGCGGATAGGCATTTCCAGCGTCTTGCCGGCCGTGTTGGCCAGCAGGCCGCGCATACCGGCCAGCTGCTTGATCTGGTCCATAGAACCACGGGCACCGGAATCGGACATCATATAGATGGGGTTGCGCTGGTGGTTCTTCTTCAGGTTGTCGCTCAGAGCATCGGAGACTTCCTCGGTGGCGGCCTGCCAGATCTCAACGGTCTTGCGGTAGCGCTCCTCATCGGAGATCAGGCCACGGTTGAAGTTCTTCATGACCTTCTCGATCTTCTTATCGGCAGCAGCCAGAATAGCGGGCTTTTCCTCGGGCATGATAGCATCGGGAACGGCGACCGTGATGGCGGACAGGGTGGAGTACTTGTAGCCCTGTGCCTTGATCTGATCCAGCATCATGGCGCAGGTCTTGGTGCCGTGCTTGGTCAGGCAGCGGCTGATGATGTCGGGCAGACCCTTCTTCGTCAGCTTGTCGCTCTTGCCGCCGGAAGCGATCTTCAGCGTGCGGGGGTTCATCTCATAGTCGAACTTCGTAGCCGGGTCGGTACGGTCGACATAGCCCAGATCTTGCGGGATCGGGTTGTTGAAGATGATCTGGCCCATCGTGGTATCGACCAGACCGGTCTCCTCCACGCCGTCAAAGGTCATGGTGCGGCGCACCTTGATGGGTGCCTGCAGGGTGATCAGACCCTCGGAGTACGCCATCATGGCCTCGGCCTCATCGCGGAAGACCTTGCCGTGGCCCTTATCGTCGGGGTTGACGAGGGTCAGGTAGTAGCTGCCCAGAATCATATCCTGCGTGGGCACGGTGACGGGCTCGCCGTCAGAGGGCTTCAGCAGGTTGCCGGAGGCCAGCATCAGCATCTTGGCTTCGCGCTGGGCCTCGGTGGACAGGGGCAGATGGACGGCCATCTGGTCGCCGTCAAAGTCAGCGTTGAAGGGGGTGCAGACCAGGGGGTGCAGCTTGATGGCACGGCCCTCGACCAGAACAGGCTCAAAGGCCTGAATGCCCAGACGGTGCAGCGTAGGCGCACGGTTCAGCAGGACGGGGTGGCCCTTGATGACGGTCTCGAGAGAATCCCAGACCTCGGGGCGGGCACGCTCGACCATCTTGCGGGCGGACTTGATGTTGTTGGCCTTCTCCTTCTCGACCAGGTCCTTCATGACGAAGGGCTTGAACAGCTCGAGGGCCATCTCCTTGGGCAGGCCGCACTGATACATCTTCAGCTCGGGGCCGACGACGATAACGGAACGGCCGGAGTAGTCAACACGCTTGCCCAGCAGGTTCTGGCGGAAGCGGCCCT
>UQGL01000014.1 GCA_900540595.1 uncultured Oscillospiraceae bacterium | reverse complement strand
GTGTACTAATAGGTCGAGGGCTTGACCCCATCTTGATCAGATACTCTATTTGCAAGCAGTTCGATATTCAGTTTTGAGGGTACATCCTCAACAAAAAGAGAAGCATGACGAAGGTCACGCGTTGGCCGGTGTCGATGACGGTGAGGTTCCACCTGTTCCCATTCCGAACACAGAAGTTAAGCTCACTTGTGCCGAAGATAGTTGGCTGGAAACGGCCTGTGAAAATAGGTAGATGCCGGCTTCTCTTACAAGCTCTATCCCGAAAGGGGTAGGGCTTTTTTGTTTGTTTTGTAAAGGGGAGCGGGGAAGTATAGGCAAGGCTGCGCGGGCAGATATGGAAGCCGCCCCTACGGAGAGGTAAGGGAACAAGGGCATTTCCAAAAGGAAAATGTTGACAAATCAATAACATTGTGGTATACTATCAACTATTGTTGATAAGTCATAGAGGGACAGAAAGGAAATACACCTTGAAAACAAAAGCAAAAATGAGCCCGAAAAAGAAAATCGTCATCGCAGTCGGTGCGGTGGTCGTGGTGCTGACGGCAGCGCTGCTGTTTGTCAGCAACTACCTTGTAAACTATGCCATCGGCCGCAGCGGAGACGGCGGCAATCGTGAAGTCGCGCTGGAGGTCGAAGCCTCGCCGGACAGCGTCGAGGCAATCATCGAGACGAACCGCGCACAGTACAGCGCGGACATCGACGCCTTCGCAGCTGCCCATCCGGGAGAAAACGTGACACTCACCGCCGCCGATGGCCTGACCCTGCATGGCGTCCGCTATGCCAACGCCGAGACCGCCGACACACACCGCTGGGCGATTGTTCTGCACGGCTACCGCGGCAACCACACCGGCGTGCTGAATCTGGCGATGCCCTATTACGAGGCCGGCTATCAGGTGATCGCGCCCGACCTGCGCGCCTGCGGCGACAGTGACGGAGATTATGTCGGCATGGGCTGGCTTGACCGCGAGGATATTCTGCGTTGGATCGATTTCATCCTCGCGGAGGACCCGCAGGCGGAGATTGTCGTCCATGGCATCTCGATGGGGGCGGCCACCACGATGATGACAGCGGGTGAGGATACGCCCGAAAATGTGAAAGTCTTCATCGAGGACTGCGGCTACACGAGCGTCTGGGACGTCTTTTCCAGCGAGCTGCAGCTGCGGTTCGGCCTGCCGGAATTCCCCATCCTTTACACGGCCAGCGGCGTCGCTAAGCTGCGGGCTGGCTACACATTCGGCGAGGCCAGCGCCCTGCGGCAGGTGGAAAACTGCGAAAAACCGATGCTTTTCATTCATGGCACGGCGGATGACTTTATCCCCTATGAGATGATGGACGAACTGTATAACGCGAAGCCCGGCGATAACAAGGCCGAGCTGACCGCCGATGGCGCAGGCCACGGCGAGGCCATGTATGCGCTGGGGGACACCTACTGGGACACGGTGTTTGACTTCATCGAGCCTTATATGAACTGAACGCAGAGCGGCGCGGGGTAACCTGCGCCGCTTTTGTGCTGCCCGCCCGCCGCGCGGCGTATGATGCAGCAGGGGGGAGGGGAGAGTATGGAACAAATTTTGCCGCGCAAGGGCTGGGCGGCGGTCTACTGCCGCCTAAGCCGCGAGGACGAGGACAAAACCGCGCACGAGTCCGAGAGCATCCGCAATCAGCGCGAGCTGCTGCTGAACTGGGCGCAGGCACACGGCTACCGGGTCTACCGCGTCTACATCGATGAGGATTACTCCGGCATTGACCGGGGTCGCCCCGGCTTCAACGCCATGTTGGCCGACGCGCAGGCGGGCAAATTCGAGGTCATTCTGGCGAAAACCCAGTCGCGCTTCACCCGTGATATGGAGCTGGTCGAGCGCTACCTGCACGGGCTGTTCCCGGAGTGGGGTGTGCGGTTCATCGCGGTGCTGGATCACGTCGACACGCAAGACCCGGCCGGGAAAAAGGCGCGTCAGATCAACGGCCTGATCAACGAGTGGTATCTGGAGGATCTGTCCGCGAATGTGCGGGCGGTGCTCGACCACAAGCGGCACAGCGGGTGCTACATTGCCAGCTTTGCGCTGTACGGCTACCGCAAGCACCCCGCCGATCACAACCGGCTCGTCCCTGACCCGCCTGCGGCGGCGGTCGTGCGGAAAATTTTTGCGCTGTATCTGGCAGGGCACGGCACGGCGAAAATTGCCGCGCTTTTAAATAAGGAAAGCATTCCGCCGCCCGCTGCCTACCGCACCCGGCAGCTTGGCCACCCCGTGCCGTCCTGCGCGCTGTGGAGCAAGGCGACTGTGCGGCGCATCCTTGCCACCCGTACCTACGCAGGCGACATGGAGCAGGGACGGGTGCGTAAGCTGAATTACAAATCCACGAAGACGGTGCGCCTGCCGCCGCAGGATTGGATCATCGTGCCGGGAACACAGGAGGCCATCGTCGACCGCGCAGATTTCGATGCTGTGCAGCGGATGCTCGCCGCGCGCGGCCGCGCCTGTGCGTGTGGACAGACACACCTGCTGGCAGGGCTTGTCTACTGCGGCATCTGCGGCGGGAAGATGGAGCTGACCGGTACGGCGGCGCGGCGGTATTTCCGCTGCCGCACGGCGCAGCGAAGCCGCGCGGCCTGCCCCGGTCAGCGCTACCTGCCAATGGCCGATGCCGAGGCGCTGATGCAGAAGCTGTTGTGTGGCGATACTGCGCCGCTGACCCGCGCGAAGGTCTGCGCGGCGGTGAATAAGCTTGTCGTTGACCCGCCGCAGAACGGTATGCGACCGATCCGGGTGTACGCGCGCCCCGGCGTGGTGGGGCAGGGAACGCCCGCCCATGTGGGGTAGACCTCACTGGATGCGACATTCGCAATGTAGGACTGAAAGCTCACCGTCACATTGCCGGTGTTCGCTGTGGGCTTGCCCAGATGCACGGTGATCTTTTTGGGGATAACGACCCGGCTCAGTACATCGCCGGGCAGAACCTCCTCCGGCGCAGGGCCGCTGCCGCTGTTCCCGGAAAACAGTGTGTGGGGCGGTATCGCAATGACCTCCGTTTCGCTGCTGCGTGCAGCGGCGGGGACTGTACCGCGCGGTAAGAGTGCAAGCCGTGCGACCGTCTGCTGCCCGTCAAAGACCTGTACACCGTCCAGCACAAGGGGCTGCCAACCGTCCAGTGCGGCCTCTATGCGGTAGAGTGCGTAGGGGCGCACCGCTGTGTTGGCAGCGTCCAGACTGTAGGCTGCATCGGGTGCGGGCAGGTCTGCGGCCTCTGCGCGGCCGTCTGCATCGGCGGTCAGGTGGGCAAGAGCGGTACCGCTTTCATCCAGCACGGTCAGGGCTGCCCCTGCCAGGGGCGCGGCCTGCCCCGCGGCAGAGGTATAGATCAGTATACTGCCTTTGGACATATGCAAAACACCTCCTGACCCACGCTATGCAAATGCGCACAACTGTGCTACAATGGGGGCAGGAGGGGCGATTATGATCTATCTTTCCGGGTTCCGGTTCCCAGACCGGGCACAAGAAGCAAACTACATGGCGTTCAGCCCGCGCGCGAGGCAGACCTGTTATGACTCGTACTATCCGTTTGGATTGTTCGAGGGCCGCACGCTGCCCGAGCTGGATTTTTTGGAAATTACGATTTTGTACGGCGGCAATGGCAGCGGCAAGACCACTTTATTAAATGTAATGGCCGATGCCCTGCGGCTTTACCGCCGCGCAGAGTATAATCGAACGCCTTTTTTTGACGATTATGCGCGCCTGTGCGAGCCGCGGACTGCGCGCCCCATACCCACGGGCAGCATGATCTTGACCAGTGACGATGTGTTTGACTATATGCTCGATCTGCGGGCGCTGAACGATGGCGTGGACACGCGCCGTGAGCAGATGTTTGCGGATTACAACGATCTTCGGCGGGAAAAATTCCAGATGCACGGCATGAAGGACTACGACCGGCTCAAGCAGGTAAGCGCCGCGCGGCGATACAGCCAGTCCCAGATGGCGCGCCGCACATTGCCTGCCAATGTGCGCACCCGCTCCAACGGGGAGAGCGCATTGGCTGTGTTCAGCGAGCGCATCCGTGAGGATGCACTGTATTTGCTGGATGAGCCTGAAAACAGCCTTTCGCCCGAACGGCAGCTGGAGCTGGCGCAATTTTTGCATGATTCTGCGCGGTTTTACAACTGCCAATTTATCATAGCGACACACTCGCCGTTTTTGCTGGCTATGCCGGGGGCGCGGGTGTATGATCTGGATGCCGAGCCCGTCACAACACGGAAGTGGACGGAATTGGAGAATGTAAGGGCAACATGGGAGTTTTTTCAGCGGCATAGGAACGAATTTGAGTAAAACAAACGCCCGCAGGCGGTGGCAGTCAGCCACAGTCTGCGGGCGATGTTTATTTTTGTTTAGGCAGCTGAAAAATCAAGCCTTGTTGGTGGAGCCGAACAGCTCGATCTTCTCACGGACGGTGGCCTTGATGGCCTCGGCGCCGGGAGCGAGCAGCTTGCGGGGGTCAAAGCCCTTGCCCTCGAGATCCTTGTCGGCCTCGATGTACTTGCGGGTAGCATCGGCGAAGCTCAGCTGGCACTCGGTGTTGACATTAATCTTGGAGACGCCCAGAGAGATGGCCTTCTTGATCATCTCGTCAGGGATGCCCGTGCCGCCGTGCAGAACCAGAGGAATGTTGTCGGTGGCGTTGTGGATCTTGTCCAGAGCCTCGAAGTCCAGACCCTTCCAGTTGGCGGGGTACTTGCCGTGGATGTTGCCGATACCGGCAGCCAGAAAGTCGATGCCCAGAGAAGCGATCTTCGCACACTCGGCGGGGTCGGCGACCTCACCCATGCCGATGACACCGTCCTCCTCGCCGCCGATGGAGCCAACCTCAGCCTCGATGGACAGGCCGTGGTCATGTGCCAGCGCGACCAGCTCGGTGGTCTTGGCAACATTCTCGTCGATGCTGTAGTGGCTGCCATCGAACATGATGGAGGTGAAACCGGCGGCGACGCAGGCCTTAGCGCCCTCGTAGGTGCCATGATCCAGATGCAGCGCAACGGGAACGGTGATGCCCAGGCTCTCGTCCATCGCCTTGACCATGGCGGCCACGGTCTTGAAGCCGGTCATGTATTTGCCGGCACCCTCGGAGACACCGAGGATGACAGGAGAGTTCATCTCCTGTGCGGTGAGCAGGATGCTCTTGGTCCACTCCAGATTGTTGATGTTGAACTGGCCGACTGCGTAGTGGCCATCGCGCGCTTTCAGCAGCATATTGGTAGCATTTACCAGCATAGTTCATACCTCCACATATAACAGTTACAATAGGTGGTACACCGACACCCGGCGCACCATTAAGTCTATTATAACCCGACTTTGACAAAAAATCAACAGGTTTTTTCTTTGCGGCAGATGTACTTTTGTCACAAGAGCGAGAAGGCCCGGATTTGCGGCGCGATTTGGTGAAAATGTGGGGAAACCGAACGAATTCGCAGGGAAAATCGGCGTTATTCCGGGTTGACAAAAGGGTTTATCCGGGCTGTTATGTGGAAAATTTGTCCACCATGATTGTTGAAAACTTGGTTGAAACGGTGGAAAAGCCCATTATAAAGCATCTTTTTAACACTTTCCACAGAGTTTTCAACAGGTGGAAAAGTGCGCCGTGGTCTACGCTCTGTATAAACAACGATGCTGCGATAAGGCAATGAGAGCGTTTGCATTTTTGACGCATTTTGACCGGCAAAGTTGTAAAAAAGCGGCTGCGCGGACCCGGACGGCGCAAAAAAAGGTGACAAAGCACACCGAAATGTGGTATACTGTTTACTGATTATAAAGCATAGTCGATTACTGTCGGCTTTTTACGATACAATGGAGGACACTATGGAAAAATTTGCCCGCGAACGCGAACAGACGCCCGACCGTGCCGAGCGTACCGATACCCTGGTATGGGGCAAGAATGCCGTGACCGAGCTGCTGAAAAGCGGCGGCGCGGTGGATACGGTCTACCTGACCGATGCGATGCCTCAGGCGGTGGCGGGCTACTATACGGCCCTGTCCAAGGAGAGCGGCGCGGTGGTCAAGCGTGTGCCCGCAAACAAGCTGCAGAAGATGTGCGGCACGCCGGATCATCAGGGCGTGGCCGCCCGCGCAGCCGAGGTGGCGTATGCGAGTCTGGACGATCTGTTCAAGGCGGCGCAGGCCAAGGATGAGCCGCCCTTCCTCGTCCTCTGCGATGGAGTCGAGGATCCCCACAATCTGGGGGCTATCGTGCGCTCTGCGTATCTGTGCGGGGCCCACGGTGTTGTCATCCCCAAGCGCGGCGGTGTCGGCGTGACCGGTACGGTCATGAAGGCCAGCGCCGGGGCAGCCGCGCGGCTGCCTATTGCCCGGGTGCCCAATCTGGCGCAGGCGATCCGCACGATCAAGGAGCATAATATCTTTGTCTACTGTGCTGACCTCGGCGGTGCCCCGCTGGCCAAGACTGACCTGTCCGGCCCGGTCGCGCTGGTGCTGGGCAGTGAGGGCGGCGGCCCCGGCGCACTGACCCGCAAGCTCTGCGATGCGGCGGTCACGCTGGAGATGGCCCCCGGTCAGGCGACCGGCGTTGACAGCTACAATGTCAGCGTGGCGGCAGGCATCCTCTGCTATGATGTGATGCGCAGAAGAATCGAAAAGTAGTAAACATAATACAGGGGGAGGCAGGGCTGTCTCCCGCTAAAAACGAAGTTCATCCTTTTACAAAGAGGAATCACCATGCCAAGCAAACGTACCAATGATTCGGTTGACCGTATTCTGGAAGACCTGAATATACAGCAGGCGCAGGCCGGCCTGCGGGACAGTGTCACCGACCGTCAGGTCGATGAGATCCTGCGCAGTGTCGGCATCACCACCGCGCCCGCACAGCCTGTGCCAGACCGCAGCCCGGCCTCTGGTGCGGATGGCGGGCTGGACGCCCTGCTGCAGCAGCCCGCTGCGGCTGTGCAGCCTGCACCCCGCCCGGCACGCCCGACACAGCCGGCCCCCTACACGCCTGCGCGTCAGCCTGTGCAGCCCGTGCAGAGTACCCGGCCGCCGCAGCAGACAATGCCGACCCCGGCAGCTGCGGAAAACACGACCGGCAGTCTGGGCTATGACGGCGATACGACCCGCACCGGCATCATCAAGGATTTTCTGCTTAAAATGGCGCCGGACGGCAGCGCTGCAGACACCGATGCCCTGAATCAGGGCAAAAACCAGTTCCAGAAGTTCTTCAAGAACTCAGTCGCGGTCGTGCCCGATGAAAAGGGCCGGATGCCGAAGCCCGAAAAGAAAAAGCGCGGCTTTCTCGGCCTCAAGCATGCCGAGGATACGGGGGCGTTTGTGCCCATCAATGTCTCGCTCAGCGGCAAAAATGCGGAGTATGAGGATGACCCTGCCATGCAGCAGGAGTATTATCCCGATCAGGAGCCGGAGCAGCCGCCCCAGCGCAGCGCAGAGCCGCGCAGAAAACAGGGCTTTCTGGGCGGATTTTTCGCTCCGGAGGAGGAGACCGAGGAGCTGATGATCCCCGAGGAGCGGGCGGAGGAGCCTGCCCGCACCGCCCCGGCCCCCCAGCCGGTTTGCCCGGCTGAGCCGGAGACCGACCGCGAGGATCCGACGCAGGAGGTCTGGCGCAGCAAATACACCCGCCCGGCCCGCCGTGGCGCGGAGGAACAGGGCGGCCAGCAGGGCGGCCAGACAATGGACTTTATCCGCAGCACGGTCGATCAGGCCCAGAAGCACCCGTCCGATACGCTGACCGGCGGCATGACCGGCACGATCTACCGCAAAAAGCGCAATACGGTCGAATTCACCCCCGGCAAAAAGCCCCAGACCGCTCCGCCGCCGCAGCCTGTGCCGCAGCGCAGCGGAGAGCCTGTAGGTGAGCCGATCGAGGTGCCCCGCAGCCAGCCGATCCCAAGCGGCTTTACGATGCAGATCGGCGGTCTGGACACTGTCCCGACGGACAGCACGCAGGAGTTCATGAGCGCCTACAACGCCGTGCGCCCCCGGCGCAGACAGGCTGCAGCCCAACCTCGCCCCACGCCCCGGCCTGCCGCGCAGAACCCTGCGCCCCAGCCGGACGCTGCCGGGGAGGACCCTTACGAAAACACCGTTGTTGTCGGGGATGCCACGCAGGAGGAGAATCGCCAGACCGGAGAACTGCTGCTGCCCCACCGCCAGCGCGATGATGTGGATCAGCTGGTCGATACTCTGACCGGCCGCATCAGCCTGACGCCGCAGCCGCCTGCTGCCCCGGCCCATACCGGCTTTACCCAGAGGCTGAGCGCCCCGGCACCGGCGCACAGCGGCTTTACCCAGAATCTCAGCAGCGTTGCTGCGGCACCTGCCCGCACGGGCTTTACCCAGCAGCTGGGCGGTGCGCCTGCCCCGGCACAGTCTGCCCACAGCGGCTACACGCAGAACCTCGGTGCCGCCCCGGCGGAGCCGAACACCTCTGCCTTTGTCAGTGACATTGCCAATGCCATCAACAGCGGTGAGCCGGCAGGGGACACCCTGCGCTATGAAGATGCCGCCGCCCGGCTGACGGCCTCGCTGGCCGAGGACGCTGCGGCTGCCCGCACCCACACCCATATCCCGACCGCCGCCGAGGTCAGGCAGGCTGCCGCCCGCTTTGCCGGCCGTGCCGAGGATGAGAGCGAGGACAATGCGGTCTCTCCGTTTGAAACGGCGGAGATCCCCGTGCCCCATAGCCGTGAGTATGAGCGCGCCGAGGATGCCCCTGCGGTGCGCGCTGAGCTGGCCAAAAAGCTGACACAGGCCACGGTGGCCTGTCTTGTGTCGGGCGTGGCCGCTGCGGTCATGATCGTGCTGGCGGTGCTGCCGGTGCGCCCGGCCGCGCTGGGCGATGCCATGGTCTACCCGGCAGTCATGCTTGTGCTGCTGCTGGCAGCCTGCGCCGCCAACTGGGAGGCGTTTCTCAGCGGCATCCGGGGGCTGGTCAAGATCCCCTCCCCGGACAGTCTGTCCATTCTGCCCGCAATCGGCGCGGCACTGCAGTGCATCCTGATGCTGGCCAACGGCGGCTACACGGCCAATCTCCCCATGCTGGCAGGCCCTGCGGCGCTGGTGCTGTGCCTGAACGCCGCCGGCCGCCGTTTGAACGCTGCGACCGTCAGTGACAACTTCCAGCTGGTCAGCGCCAAGGTCGAGCATGCCGTTGCCTACCGGCTCAAGGACGCCGGGGCGCTCAGGGCTGTGTCCCAAGGTCTGGCCGAGCCGCACCCCAGCGTGCTGGTCAGCCGACCGACCCAGATCTTCCGCAGCTTTTTGGCCAACAGTGCCGCACGCGGCACCAGTGACAAAAACCAGCAGCAGTTTGCGTGGCTGCTGGGCGGCTGCTGTCTGGCTGCCTTCCTCTTTACCGTCATCCGCAGCAAGGACCCGGTTCTGGCCGCCACGGTCATGGCGGGGGTCGGCTGTCTGGCTGCACCGCTGGCCGGTACGCTGCTGTCGGCTCTGCCTGCCCGCATGATGCAGCGCAGTGCCGCGCAGGTGGGCGCGGTCATCCCCGGCTGGCGCGACATTCGCCAGCTCGGGCGCATCAATGTCATTCAGGTCACGGCGCGTGACCTCTTCCCGGTCGGGTGCGTTTCGCTGGCCGGTATCAAGCCCGTCAAGCCGGAGCATATCGACACCGCCATCGTCTACGCGGCCTCCATTCTGTCGGAGGCAGGCCCCACGCTGCGCGATGTCTTTATGAACATGTTGGGCGAAAACCGCAGCCTGCTGGCCAAGGTCGATGACCGCCAGACGATCTACGGCAAGGGCTATGTCGGCTGGATCAACAAGCGCCGTGTTCTGGTGGGCAACCGCGCCCTGATGCAGGAGTACGGCATCAAGATCCCCAGCTTGGAATATGAGCAGCACCATACCGTGAACCAGCGCCGGGTCATCTATCTGGCGGTGTCCGGCAAGCTGTTTGCGATGTTTCAGGTGGCCTACCAGCGCGACCCCGACACAGCGGCCGTGCTGGAAACGCTGCACCATGCGGGGCTTTCCCTCGTTGTGGACTGCGATGATTTCAACTGTGATGTCCGCCTGCTGGAGACAGCCTACAGTCTGCCCGCCGGTTCGGTCAAGGTGCTGACGAGCGGTGAGCACCAGGCCGTTGCCCCGGCGGTGGCGTGGCTGCCCGAAAGCGAGGGCAACATGCTCCATCTGGGCAGCTTTGCCAGCTTTGTGGGCGGTCTGCAGGCCGCAGCCGGTGCTGCCGAGGGCGAGCATAAGGCTGCCATTGTTCTGACGGTCTCTGTGCTGTTCAGCTGTGCGGTCGGCGTGCTGCTGACCCTGACGGGCGGCCTTGTCACCCTGCCGCTGGCCGGCATCGTGCTGTATCAGGCGGCGTGGTGCGTGCTGGCGCTGGTGTTCCCGCTCATGCAGCACTACTACTGATAAAAAAGGGCAGGGCCGCCCCGCTGAAAAGGGACGGTGCTGCCACAGGAAGGGGGAAAAACCCGTGTACCGCACACGCGAAAAACAGATGTCGATCTACGATTATCTGCCGCCCTACCATGGCGAGCTGTGCGGCGCCAACCGCTGGGTGCGGCTGGCTGCCGAGATCGACTGGGACGCCTTTGAAAAGGCCTACAGTGAGCAGTTTGCCCCCGGCGGTGCGGTGGCACTGCCCGCCCGCGTGGCGCTGGGCTGCCGTGTGATCCAGCTGCATTACGGCGTCATCGACCGCGAGGTGGTGTCGCTGGTGCAGGAAAGTCCCTATCTGCAGTATTTTTTGGGATTTGAGAAGTTCAGCGACAGCGTTCCGTTCTCAGCCCGCACGGTGGCGCGGTTCCGCGCCCGTATCCCGGATAAGGCTGTGCGCCCGGCGGTCCGCCTGCTGCGCAGCTACCGATGAATTTTAGCTTATAATATAGAGAGGTATTCATGGAATTGTTTTTAGACGCCCTGCTGGACGC
The DNA here is from genome assembly GCA_900540595.1 of uncultured Oscillospiraceae bacterium. Lineage (GTDB taxonomy): Bacteria > Bacillota > Clostridia > Oscillospirales > Ruminococcaceae > Gemmiger. The sequence goes on along the minus strand of UQGL01000014.1, from coordinate 48,285 downwards.
CTTGATTGACGGCGTGAAGATGCTGCCGTTTTTATATCTGGCCTACCTGCTGATCGAATGGCTGGAGCGCCACCACGGGGAAAGCATTGAGGAGGCGCTTGCCGGCGGCGGCCGCTGGGGGTTCATCCCCGGTGCGCTGCTGGGCTGTGTGCCGCAGTGCGGCTTCAGCGCCGTAGCCTCCAACCTGTATGCAAGCCGGGTCATTACACCCGGCACGGTGCTGGCGGTCTTTATCGCTACCAGCGATGAGGCAATCCCGCTGCTGGCGGCCGAGCCGTCCCAGTGGGTCACGCTGGTCCTGCTGCTGGCCTGCAAGGTGGCGTTTGCCATCGTGGGCGGCTGGCTGCTCGACATTCCGCTGCGCCATATTCTGCCGCATTCCCTCTACGGCGGCTATGAAGGCCACGCCGATGAGGTGGACTGCCATGAGGAGCACGAGGAGACAAGCAGCATCTTTTTGGCCGCGCTGCGCCACACGCTGGAAATTTTCGTCTTTATCCTGCTGTTCAGCTTTATCATTGGTCTTGTGTTTGAAGCCTTCGGCGAGGAGCCCATCGCGGCGGCGCTGTCCGGCATGGGCGTGTTCCAGCCGATGTTGACGGCGCTGGTCGGCCTTGTGCCCAACTGCGCGGTCAGCGTACTGCTGGCCCAGCTCTATGTGCAGGGGGCCATCACCTTCGGCAGCCTGTTTGCGGGCCTTACGGCCGGTGCGGGTGTCGGTCTGGCCGTGCTGTGGCGGGTGAACCCCAGCTGGAAGCAGAACCTTTTTATGACGGGCCTGCTCTGGGCGGTCGGTGCGGCGGCTGGCATGCTGCTGCAGATACTGCCGCTGTAAAAAACCTTGGCTTCCCCCATGGGGGAAGCTGCCGCCCGCAGGCGGCTGATGAGGGCAGAGCTTCTGTCATAACCTGTTTCCGGACGATTGCAGAAGGTCAGCCCTCATCCGCTTCACTTCGTTCAGCACCTTCCCCCGCAGGGGAAGGCTTTTACTTAGAAGGAGGAATCCCCATGCAATACAGTATTGAAAATGAGATCCTGCGCCTGACGGTGGATACCCACGGTGCCGAGCCTGTCAGCGTTCTTCACAAGCCGACCGGGGCCGAGCTGCTCTGGCAGGGTGATCCCGCTGTCTGGGGCCGCCATGCGCCGATCCTCTTTCCCTACACCGGCAAGCTGACCGGCGGCAAGATGATCGCCAAGGGAGTAGAGTACGCCGGCGGCCAGCACGGCTTTGCCCGCGATGTGGAGCATGCCATGACCCGCCACGCCGACAACCTGCTGGAATTTGAACTGCACGCCAACGCCGAAACGCTGCCCAAGTGGCCCTATGCGTTTGTGCTGCGCTCCACCTTCACGCTGGAAGGGGAGACCGTCCACCACACGCTGACCGTTGAGAACCCCGTTGAGGAGGAGCTGCGCTTTGGTATTGGCTACCACCCGGCCTTTGCGCTTCCCTTCGATGACCGCCATGTCACCGAGGATTACGAGATCCGCTTTGACGGCATCGAGTCCCCGCTCTGCGTCAGTGCCCAGCCCACCGGCCTGCTGAACGGCCAGAGCTACTACCTCGCCCGCAATGTCGAGGCCATCCCTCTGACGGATGACCTGTTTGACAGCGACAGCCATGCCATGGTCAACCTGCGCAGCGGCCATGTCTCGGTCATTGAGAAGGACACCGGCCGCAGCGTCATCTGTGATGTGTCGGATTTTCCCTACACGCTGATCTGGTCTGCCGCCAAAAAGCCGCTGCACTTTATCTGCATTGAGCCGTGGCACAGCCTGCCTGGTGAGGAAAACGGCCCCATCGACTGGGAGCAGCGCCCCTGCGCTGCCTCCCTCAAGCGCGGAGAGAGTTGGTCCACCACCCTGTCCACGACCTTTGTGCGCTAAATGAAGGCGCTGAAAAAATACCGCTGGCCGCTGACCGGCGCTCTGCTCGGGGCGCTGGTCTTTCTGGCTGTGTATGGCGTCCGTGTGCTGGACCCGACCAGCGTTGACTGGATCCTGAATAACCCCAGCCCCGACCCGGCCCAGCACTATCTGGGGTGGGAGCTGTTCCGCCGCAGCCCGGTGCATCTGCCGTACATCGGCGCCAACTATAATGCGGTCTATCCGTTCCGCACCAGTGTGCTGTTTACGGATTCATTGCCGCTGGCAGCGCTGCTCTTTAAGCTGTTGGGCGGGGTTCTGCCCGCGCGGTTCCAGTATTTCGGCTGGTGGGGTCTGGCCTGCTACATGCTGCAGGGCGGCTTGGCGCAGGCGGTCATAGCCCGCATTGCCGGTGTGCAGCCCACGGTTGACCGTAGCGGTAGCAAGGCAGCCATCGGTGTTATCATGAGTCCACAGCAGACGGCCAAACTGTGGGGCAGCGTGGCGGGTGCAGGATTACTTGTGCTGTTCCCGGCGCTGACAATGCGCATGTTTGCCCACACGGCACTCGCAGCCAACTGGCTTGTGCTGCTGGCCCTCTACCTCTGGCTGCGTAGTGACGAGCTTATGCCCACGACCCGCCGCGCCTGCCTTGTCTGGGCGGGCATGGGTCTGCTCTGTGCGAGCATCCATCTGTACTACCTGCCGATGGTCGGTCTTGTGCTTGTGGGCTACGCTGTGCGCCGCGCCCTGCAAAAACGCGGCCCGGCGGCTGTGCTGGCACCGATAGCAGCGTTCTGCGCTGCGGCGCTGGCGGAGTTGGTGCTGCTGGGGGCGTTCGCTGTCAACTTTGCGGGCTACTCCAACGGCTACCTCAGCGGGGCGGACTACCTCGGCCTGTTTGTGCCATGGCTGGCACAAAGCTGGGAGCAGAATGTCTATGCAGGCATCGGAACATCGCTGGCCGTGGTGCTGGCGGTGTTCGGCATAGTCTGCAACGCCCGCAAGGCGGAAAAATTCTTTGCCGCCCACCGCGACTGGCTCATTGCCGGCGCTGTGGTGCTGGTGCTGGATTTGATTGCCGCGGGCGGAAACGCCATCACGGTGAACGGAAAAACGCTGTTCACCGTGCCCATCCCGCAGTTTCTGATGAACTTCTGGGCAATGTTCTCCTCCTGCGCGCGGCTGGCGTGGCTGGCAGGTATGCTGCTGGCTGCCGTTGGCTGCGGGTTGGTGCTGCGCTTTTGGGATAACGGTGTCGCGCCCGCCCTGATATTGGCTGTCTGCGCCGTGGCGCAGGGCTGGGGCCAGCGGTCGGAACTGTTCAACCGCTGGACGGACTACCACTACTACGGCTTCCGCTACGAGAATAAGACCCTGCTGACCGACCCCGTGTGGGAGCAGATCGCCGCCAGCGGCAGGTACAGCCATCTGGCCTTTGCCACATTTGACTTTGAGCATGACGAGTTCTGGGATCTGGTCGACTTTGCCGCCGACCACGGCTGGACCTCCAATAGCTTCTACATGGCGCATATGGACGGCAACCTTGCGGCGGTCACGCTGCCGGGCGAGCTGAACGAGCTTTCCGCTGACACGCTCTATGCCTTCATCGACGAGGACGAGCTGACGCGGAACAGTTACGACCTGCACTATTACCGGCTGGATGGCATCCTGATCGGCAGCGTCGAGCCCATCGACGGCATCGAGGAGGAGCCTGCGCCCGAAGTGCCCGCCCACACGATGGATTTGACGAAGTCGGATGTTGACCCGCTCTTTCTGGCGGCGGACGGCATTGTTCTGGGCATGAACGGTGAGATGATGACCGAGGAGTGGACGCTGTTCCCCGGGCGCTACCGTGTGACGCTGACCGGCAGCGGCTTTGACCACAGCTACATCTACGCGCGGTACGGCCTCATCAACGAAGAAACCTACAAGCTGGACATCGACTTCACCGGCATCGACCCCAACGAAATGACCTTTGAGTTCACAGCCACTGAGATGCTCCACTACTGGCGCGTTGCCGTCCATACTCTGGACGATGCCAATGTCACTGTCAACAGTGTGACGGTAGAAAAAATCGTATAAAAAACTGCCTGCAAATGTGATTCCATTTGCAGGCAGTTTTTTATACGGTATTTACTTAAAACGCAACCTTTTTGGCAACATAGTCGCGCAGCTCGGAAATCGGCATGCGGACCTGCTCCATCGTGTCGCGGTCGCGGACGGTCACGCAGCCGTCGGCCTCAACCTTGTCGTCACCGACAGTCTGGAAATCGACGGTGATGCACAGCGGGGTGCCGATCTCGTCCTGGCGGCGGTAACGCTTGCCGATGGAACCGGCGTCGTCGTAGTCCACCATAAAGTCCTTAGCCAGCTCGTTGCGGATCTCCATCGCCTTATCGCCCAGCTTCTTGGACAGGGGCAGCACGGCGCACTTGAACGGTGCCAGATAGGGGTGCAGGTGCAGCACGGTGCGCACATCCTCCTTGCCCTTGGCATCGACAAGGTGCTGCTCATCGTAGGCCTCGCACAGGAAGGCCAGCGCCACGCGGTCACAGCCCAGAGACGGCTCGATAACATAGGGGATGTAATGCTCGTTCGTCTCGGGGTCAAAGTACTCAAGGCTCTTGCCGGAGGCCTCCTGATGGCGGCTCAGGTCATAGTTGGTGCGGTCGGCAATGCCCCACAGCTCACCCCAGTCGGTGAACGGGAAGGCGTACTCGATGTCGGTGGTGGCGCGGCTGTAGAAGGCAAGCTCGGCAGGCTCGTGGTCGCGCAGGCGCAGGTTTTCCTCCTGAATGCCGAGGCTCAGCAGCCAGTTCTTGCAGTAGTCCTTCCAGTAGGCAAACCACTCCAGATCGGTGTCGGGCTTGCAGAAGAACTCGCACTCCATCTGCTCAAACTCGCGGGTGCGGAAGGTGAAGTTGCCCGGCGTGATCTCGTTGCGGAACGCCTTGCCGACCTGGCAGACGCCGAAGGGCAGCTTGCGGCGGGTCGTGCGCTGGATGTTCGCAAAGTTGACAAAGATGCCCTGTGCGGTCTCGGGGCGCAGATAGCAGGTGGAGGAGGAATCCTCGGTAACGCCGATGGCGGTCTTGAACATCAGGTTGAACTTACGGATGGGGGTAAAGTCATGCTTGCCGCAGACGGGGCAGACGACTTCATCATGGCTGGCGATAAAAGCGTCCATCTCATCAAAGGTCATGGCATCGACATCCACGCCCTTGCCCTGCTCGCACTCGGAAATCAGCTTGTCGGCGCGGTGGCGGCTCTTGCAGGCGCGGCAGTCCAGCAGCGGGTCCGAGAAGCTGGATACATGGCCGGTAGTCACCCAGGTCTGCGGGTTCATCAGGATGGCGGCGTCCAGACCGACATTGTAGGGGCTTTCCTGCACGAACTTCTTCATCCATGCCTTTTTGACATTGTTCTTGAACTCAACACCCAGAGGACCGTAGTCCCAGCTGTTGGCCAGGCCGCCGTAGATCTCGCTGCCCGGATAGATAAACCCGCGGTTTTTGCACAGGTTTACGATCATGTCAAGGGTTTTTTCACTGTTCTTCATTTGTGTTACTCCTTCCGCATGGCTGGCTGCCACACAAAGCGATTTTCCCACCGCGCCCGGATAAATTTGGCACGATACGTTTATTATAGCATAGGATGGGGGAGGGGACAAGGGCACAACGCGAAAAAAGGCTTCCCCTAGGGGGGAAGCTGTCGCCATAGGCGACTGATGAGGGGCGGATTTCCCGCGATAGCCCATGACCGGGTGGCAGAGACAGTGCCGCCCCTCATCCGGCCTCGGTCGGAGCCTCGGCCACCTTCCCCCTAGGGGGAAGGCTTTACAGCAACAAGTCCGCAATCTCCCACGCCAGCATCCCCAGTTCCTCGCGTTTCAGCGTGGTATCACCGCTCAAACGGGCAAGCTCCTCCTGCACACGGGGAATTTTGCGCGCCGGAATGCCGATGCGGGCCAATTCCTTTTTGCTGAACGGCGGCTTTTTCGCCGCCCGCCCCAGCCGTGACACGGCCAAAGGGTCTAGGCTCCAAATCAGCTTTGCCATACGGTCGGCACCTCCACAGCGTTTTTCTTATTGTATCAAAAAAGCAGACACAATGCCACAAAAATCGTTGGATTCGTCAAAGAAATATGCTATGATAAAGGCAGCAAAAGAGGAGAAGAGGTTGCAGCAATGGGCGAAATGCGAAAACTGACTACGGTGGCGGTTGATAATTCGATGACCAGAGAGATGGCGGTACAGTATGCTGTCTGGACATGGTATCAGAGTGACCCCGGAGAAAAGGCGCGGGATCTGTGCCGGGCAGGTGCGGAGATCGTGCTGCCCCGCTTTATCGAGAATGAGGAATCCGCGCTGGGGGACGCGCATCGGGCGTGGAAAAGATCTCTGTTTGCGTCCGACAAACCGGACTCAAGCACGGAAGTCGCGGACAAACCAATAGGCGGCTTTTCCCTGCAATCTGACTATATTGAAAACTACGCGCCGCTGGAAATGCTGGCCATGAGTCTGGACAGCGTGCCCGCTCCGTCGAAAGCCGATTACTGGGACTATAAAAAGGTGCTGCGGGAAGCAATCTTGGCGGACACGGTAAACAGTGCGCGATGGGAAGACAAAAATGCTACTAAGATCCTTTCGTCGGAAGAACACATCGACCAATTTACGGTGGGCGAATTGATGAGCCTGCCGTCCTGCTGCGTCACGGCCCAAAACAGTACGCTGTTGGCAAAGCATGTCGGCAAAAAGCTGCTCGAGGAGAGGGACATCGACAAATTGTTCCCCGAAGCGGCCAAGCTCTGGAAAAGCGCCCACTCTGATGCCGAGAGTATCAGGGCGAGCGTCAGGCGGGGCAAGACGCTGCTGGAGTTGCTTTTGCTGGCACTGATCCTCCTTGCGGGAGGTTTCGCAGCCAACTACTTTGACGCGGCGCAGACGGCGTTTGTCATTCTGGTCACGGGGGTGGTGCTTCTCGCGTTGTGTCTGGGCGGAGGGGTCGCCGCCTTTGCAACGGCGGCTGTGCTGCTTGTTCTCAACACTGTGTACCCGTATGCGCAGTATGCGCCGAATGCACTCTATGTGTTGGGCGCGCTGGTGGCACTGGTCGGCATTGCTACATTTTTGTCTATACCTACAAAAGAAAAAGCGGCCAAGCTGGCTGCGAAAATCGAACCAACGCTGCTGCAGCTGCGCCGAGAGTACGGTATGTACAGTGCCTTTGTCATGCGGTATCTGCACAAAATCGATGAGGCGGACACCAAGACCGTGGACGCCTACGAAGAAGTGCTGCAAAACCTGTTCAAGCGCATGTCTGAGCTGGAAATAGACCTTTATCGCTGCCCCGGCAATACCATCGACAACCTCAAGCCCAAAGAGGACGGGGAGCAGGAAGAAGAGGAAGAAGATGCTGTGTCGGAAGTTTCGCCCCGAACGACCTGAAATACAGGGCACATTTATCGTACTATAAAAAATCTTTTCACACATCGAGGGTGCGGCTGCGGCTACACCCTCGATGTATTGTTATAAACTGCAGGTCCAAATTTGTGCCATTTGCCCAAAAATTACCTGTACAGGCGGGGATTTCAAAAAAAGTGTTTCTTTTATTGCAAAAAAATAGTATAATACTTTCATAGTATTAGTAAAAAAATGCCGTATGCCGTATCCTCTAAGGCAGCGGATAAATTTTGAGGTGACCACTGTTATGGCTTTTAGTATGTATGACCCCAAGCTGCTGGAGGGGGTCCGCACGATCCATTTTATCGGCTGCGGCGGCTCCGGCACCTATCCGCTGATCCAGATCCTGCACAGCCGCGGTTTCGCCATCACCGGCTCCGATGTCGAGGAAACCAAAAACACCGAGGCGGAGCGTGCGCTCGGCGTCCGTGTAGCCATCGGACATGATGCGGCCAATCTGGGCAATCCGGATCTGGTCGTCTACAGCGCCGCCATCCATAATGACAATCCTGAGCTGCAGGCGGCCCACGCCCGCGGCATCAAGGCGGTGGAGCGCAGCGTCATGCTGGGCTATATCAGCCGCACCCATAGCCAGAGCATCGGCGTGGCCGGTACCCACGGTAAAACGACCACGACCGGCATGATCACAACCATGCTGGAGCTGGCCGGCAAGGATCCCGCCGCAGTCATCGGCGGCAAGCTGCCCCTCATCGGCGGCTACGGCAAGGCCGGCAGCGGCCAGAGCGTGGTCATTGAGGCCTGCGAGTACCATGAGACCTTCCTGCAGCTGACCAGCACGGTGGGCGTCATCCTGAACATCGACAATGACCATCTGGAATATTACGGCACGATGGGTCAGCTCAAGCTTGCGTTCCAGAAATTTGCGCTGCTGTCCCGCACCGTTGTGTTCAACATGGACGATAAAAACACGATGGATGTCGTCAACTCCATCGACCGCCCGGTGCTGAGTTTTGGCATCAAAGAGGAGGAGGCCCGCTTCCACGCCGTCAACATCGGTGAGTATAAGCCCGGCTTCTTTGAGTTTGATGTGCTTGAGCTGGGCGAGTTCTTTGCCCACATCAGGCTTGGTGTGCCCGGCTACCACAACATTTACAATGCGCTGGCCATGTGCTGCTGCGTGCGTCCGCTGGGCCTCAAGCCCGAGAATGCCGTCCGCGCAGCGGAAGAATTCCACGGCACAGGCCGCCGGTTTGAGATCAAGGGTGAGTGCAACGGCGCGGTCATTGTGGATGACTACGCCCACCATCCCACCGAGTTGGCCGCCACGCTGGCCACGGCTAAGGAGATGGGCTATGACCGTGTGATCGCGGTGCATCAGCCGTTTACCTACAGCCGCACCAAGATGCTGATGGACGAATTTGCCAAGGTGCTGCGCGCCGCCGATCAGGTCGTGCTGCTGCCCATCATGGGCGGCCGCGAGAAGGATGACGGCAGCGTCAAGAGCGAGGACCTTGCCGCCAAGCTGCCCGGCAGCGTTGTGGTCAGCGGGCTGGAGGGTGCCGCCGACTGGGTAAAGAAAAACGCCAAGAAGGGTGACCTTGTCATCTGCATGAGCTGCGGCGATCTGTACAAGGCTGCCGACATGATGGTAGAGAAATAAAATCTGATGACAGGCTGTCCGACAGGGCAGCCTGTTTTTTGGTGGAGTGGCTTCCCCCCTCGGGGGAAGCTGTCAGCGACCCCGCTCGCTGACTGATGAGGGCAAGGTCCGCTGCGGCAGTCAGTGAACGGGCAACCCCCGGAGGGCCGCCCCTCATCCGACCTCGGGCGGGGCCTCGGCCACCTTCCCCCGAGGGGGAAGGCACGCAGCCTTGCCATTGCCACCCGCTTTATGCTACAATACAAACAAACATTATATAAAGGAGACCACCCCTTATGAATCAACACTATCTCCAGCTCTACGCTGATTTTATCGTCAAGGTGGGCGTCAATGTGCGCCCGCGCCAGAATTTCATTGTTCGCTGCCCGGTCACGATGCCGGACTTTGCCCACGCCTGTGTCCGCGCAGGCTACGAGGCCGGTGCCAAGACCGTTGTGGTCCGCTGGGAGGACGACAAGCTGACCCGCCTGCAGATGGAGATGGCCGCCGAGAGCGACCTGTGCGCCATGAAGCCCTACGAGCTGCGCAGCTACCTCGACTATGCCGAGGACCCGGACGGCTGCTGCACGCTGGCCATCCACGCCGAGGACCCCGAGGCACTGGCCGGACTGGATGCGGGCAAGCTGAACCGCGTCAACCTCGCCCGCCGCACCTTTATGAAGCCCTGGCAGGCCTACACGATGAATGACCGCGTGCAGTGGTGTGTGGCCGCCGTGCCCGCCCCGGGCTGGGCTGCCAAGGTGTTCCCGGACCTGCCGCTTGAGGAGGCTGTTGAGAAGCTGTGGGCGCTGATCTTTGATGTCTGCCGCGTATCGACCGGCGACCCCGTAACCGCATGGAAGGAGCATGTTGCCCGCACCAAGGCTCGCCGCGACCGGATGAATGAGCTGAACCTCGACCGTATTCGCATGACGAGCGCCAACGGCACCGACCTGACCGTGGGTCTGGCCGAGGACGCCATCTGGGAGGGCGCGTCCAGCAAGACGGAGGGCGGCATCGAGTTCATCGCCAATGTCCCCACTGAGGAGGTGTTCTGCGCACCCCACCGCGACCGCGTTGACGGCCGCGTCTACGGCACCAAGCCCTACGCTTACAACGGCCAGTTGATCGAGGGCTGGCATGTCACCTTCCAAAACGGCAAGGTCGTGGAGCATGGCGCTGAGAAGAACGCCGAGCTGCTGGCCGAGCTGCTTACCACCGATGAAAACGCCAACCGCATCGGCGAGATTGCACTGGTGCCCGCGTCCAGCCCCATCAACCGCAGCGGTGTTCTGTTCTATAACACCCTGTTCGATGAAAATGCCGCCTGCCATATCGCCTTCGGCGATGGCTACCCGACCAACATCAAGGGCGGCTCCGCCATGAGCCGGGACGAGCTGCTGGCAAAGGGCCTGAACAGCTCCGCCATCCATGAGGATGTCATGACCGGCGCGCCCGACACCCATGTCGTTGGCGTGACCAAGAGCGGCGAGGAGATCACGATTTTTGAAAACGGCGAATGGGCGTTCTAAGCCGCACCCCGGCGCCGATCGACTGTGACCGCCCGGCATCTGCTGATTTTTTGCGGGTGCTGGCGGCGTGGGCCGTGGGGGCGTTCCACATATGGCAGCAAAGCTGGTACAGCCGCCCCGCTGCGGAGCATTGGCTGCGGGCGGGCAGCGTTGGGGTGGACTTCCTCGTTATGCTGTCGGCGTTCTGCCTGTTCCTGCCGTGGGCCAATGCGGCAGCGCAGGGCAGACCGCTGCCGCAGACCCGCGCGGCGGAGTTTTACCGCCGCCGCGCTGCGCGGCTGCTGCCGGCCTACTATGCCAGCCTGCTGTTCAGTCTGGCGCTGGCAGTGTATCGCAGCGGGTGGAGCAGGGCACTGGCAGTTGACCTTTTCACACATCTGACGCTGACCCAGCAGCTTTTCCCAGCGTGCTACATTGGTACGCAGCTCAATGCGGTCAGCTGGACGCTGACGGTGTTTGCGCTGTTTTATCTGGCTTTCCCGCTGCTTGCACCGCTCTGCGCACGCCATCCGCTGCCGGTGCTGGGGGCGCTCTGCGGCGTGCAGCTCGTCTATTCGCTCTGGGCGCTGCCCCAGTACGGTAGCTATGCGTACCCGCTGCTTTTCAACCAGTTCCCGGCGTTCTGCGGGGTGCTGGCGGTCGGCATGGCGGCGGCGCTCGTCTTTGCAAGGCTGGCGCGCGGCGGCTGGACACAGCATTTTCTGCTGCGCGCGGGCTGCACGGTGCTGGGCGCGGCGGCGCTTGTCCGGCTCAATGCCCTGATGCACGCGCAGGCTGCGGCAGCAGACTACCAGCGCTTTCAGCTTGTGAACCGTATGCCGCTGGTCATTGCGGCTGCAGCGGTCGTGGTCGGTTTCGGTTTGGGGCTGACGCTGCCCGCCCCGGCACGGCGGCTGCTGTGCGGGCTGGCGGCGCTGACCTACAGCTTTTACCTCTGGCATCAGATGCTGGCTGTTTTCCTGAAATACGACCTGCACCTGCCCACGTGGAGCGGTGACACCCCGCCGAACCAGCTGGGCGACACCGTCTGGATGCAGCAGGCCCACGCGCTGTACTGGACCGCGGCGATTGCAGTAATGTTGGCGGCCTATTACGGTGTTGAGAAACCGATTGCGAAGCGGTTGCACGGAAAGAAAGGGTAGGGGCGAGCCTTGCCCGCCCGCCGGAACTTTGCGGCAGCGGCAGCATTCCCGGGTCGTCGGGAACGCCGACCCCTACGGCGTAGAGGCGGATTCCATATCCGCCCGGGAGCTTTACGGTGGCTGCACACGGCCACGGGCGGGCATTATATACACTCCTAATGTTACAAAAGAAAGGACTGACTATGAAAAAGACTACGTTGCCCGTATTGGCGTTGGCTGTACTGCTGACAGGCTGTGCAAAAAGCGCAGACAGCGCAGCAGCCGCCAATGCAGACGTGCAAATGCGCGTGCAGGATGGCTATATCCAATATTACAATGGTACAGACTGGGAAAACCTGATTGCCACAGACGAGTTGAAAGGCGAAAAAGGCGACAAGGGAGAACAGGGAAACCCCGGAGCCGATGGCAAAACCGGCTTGCCGGGGGCAACTGGCGCAGTCGGTAATGCTGGGGCAACAGGCGCGACTGGCAACCAAGGTGCAAAGGGTGAAAAAGGTGACAAGGGTGAGCAAGGCCCCGCAGGCGCGCAAGGCTTGAAAGGTGATAAAGGAGACAAAGGAGACAAAGGAGACAAAGGAGACAAAGGAGACAAGGGCGACCCCGGCGAACCGGCAGAGACGACGCGTCAGTTTCAAATTCTTGTCACAAGAGACGATGCCTTTACTTATCAGACTGATGATATAATTGAAATTGTCGATTCTCACAATGCTGAACTTTTTGCAAATGACAAAACCAATTATACTGGCTTTGCATTGAGCGAGGATGGCTGGGTTGATGTGAAGGTTAAAACGCAGAGCGGGGATACTTTCATAGGCTGGAGCGATGGAAAAACAAAAGAGACCCGCCGCATTACGTACAAGGATGCCACGATTTTGTACGCAAACTATAGGGAAGTACTGCCCGCAACCCCGACACCAGAACCTACTGTGGCTCCAACACCAACACCATATATTCGTGAACCAGAGCCCACCGAGGTACCAACACCTAAACCGACTGCCACGGCAACACCAACACCGGCACCATATATTCCGGAACCGGAGCCCACCGAGGTACCAACATCTGACAAACCACAACCAGCCCCGGAAGAAGAATCCGCGCGGCAACGCAGCCATCAGGCAAAGCCAACCGCGGCGTTCAAATTCAGTCCAATACGGAATTTACAGGCCGTTTTCTCAAACTGCGCAAAAAATGCGCGCTGAAAAAGCCCGCTGAAAGGTAATTCTGCCCGGCGGGGGCTTGCTTTTTGCGCGGGGATGTGGTATAGTCATATTGTTCGATGATGATTTTACTGAAAGTGGGCCGCAAGGTCCGCTTTCTTTTTATGATAGGAGCATTTATATGGCAAAACCCGGTAAACCGCAGCAGGGCAGTGCGGTCAAGGTCGTGGAGGCGCTGGTCCGCCCCGTGGTCGAGGCTATGGGCCTGCGCCTGTGGGATGTCCGCTTTGAGAAGGAAGGCCCGGACTGGTTCCTGCGTGTGCTGATCGACCGCGATGAGCCGATGGATACCGACACCTGCGCGGAGGTCTCCCACGCCATCGATCCGCTGCTGGACGAGGCCGACCCCATTGACCAGAGCTACTACCTTGAGGTCGGCAGCCCGGGCATGGGCCGCCGCCTGACCCGCCCCGAGCATTATGAGCAGCTCAAGGGGCAGAAGTGCGCTGTCCGCCTGATCCGCCCTGACGCGCAGGGCCGCCGCGACTATGCGGGCCTGCTGCAGGGACTGGACGCCGACGGCAATGTGACCCTGACGGACGGGGAGGAGAGCTTTACCTTCCCGCTCAAGAGCGCGGGCTATGTCAAGCTCTGCGATGACGAGGATCTGTTCGGCTGAGTAGGCTTCCCCCGTGGGGGAAGCTGTCCGCGAAGCGGACTGATGAGGGGCAGACTTGCCGCAGCTACCCATGAACGGGTAATAGCGGTAGCATCGCCCCTCATCCGGCGCTGCGCGCCACCTTCAGTCTACGCGCTAAGAGCCGCCTACGGCGGTTGCGCTCCGACACGCGCCTGCGGGCGCAGCCCCGCAGGGGAAGGCAAGAATAATACTGTATTGTGTGTACTTGAAATATAATTGGGAGGAAACCAGAAACATGGCTACTGCGAACAACGAATTCTTTGAGGCTCTTTCCGCACTGGAAAAGGAGCGCGGCCTGCCCGAGGACTACCTGATCGACAAGATCAAGGCAGCCATCGTCATCGCCGTCAAGAAGGACTATGAGGTCGAGGATGACAATGTTGTCGTTGACATTGACCCCGAGGTGGGCGCCTTCCGCGCAAGCCTGCTGCGCGACATCGTGGAGGAGGTCGAGAACCCCCACACGCAGGTCAGTCTGGAGGATGCCCAGAAGGTCCGCAAGAGCTACAAGGTCGGCCAGCGCATGGTCACCCCCCTCAAGACCAAGGAGTTCGGCCGCATTGCCGCCCAGACGGCAAAGCATGTCATCCGTCAGGGCCTGCGCGAGGGTGAGCGCAACCTGCAGTGCAGCGAGATGCAGTCCCGCGCACATGAGCTGATCGCCGCCACCGTTGTCTCCATCGACCCCGAGCGCGGCAACATTGTGCTGGATCTGGGCAAGGGCGGCTCCGCCGTGCTGCCCCGCAATGAGCAGGTCCCCGGCGAGACCTTCACCGAGGGTCAGACCGTGCAGGTCTATGTCGTGGATGTTCTGGCAACGGACCGCGGCCCCCGCGTCACCATCAGCCGCACCCATCCCGGCCTTGTCAAGCGGATGTTTGAGCTGGAGGTCCCCGAGATCTATGACGGCACCGTTGAGGTCAAGGCCATCGCCCGTGAGGCCGGTGCCCGCACCAAGCTGGCTGTCTGGAGCAAGAACCCCGATGTCGATCCCGTTGGCGCCTGCATCGGTGCCCGCGGCGTCCGCGTGGAGAAGATCGTGCAGGAGCTGAATGGCGAGAAGATCGATGTCATCCGCTGGAGCGAGGACATTGCCGAGTTCATCTCCGCCGCCCTGAGCCCGGCCAAGGTCGTCAAGGTCGAGCTGCTGCCCGGCGAGACCAAGAGCTGCCGTGTTACGGTTCCCGACCAGCAGCTGAGCCTTGCCATCGGCAACAAGGGTCAGAATGTGCGTCTGTGCGCCCACCTGACCGGCTACAATATTGATATCCGCCCCGAGTCCGGCTACTACGGCGAGGATGAGGAATAAATACAAAGAGATAAGAGATAAAAGATAATAGATAATAAAAAGTGTGGAGGTTTTGCCCGCAGGGCAAAAACAAAATTTTGAGCGGTGCGCAGCGCCGCGAAACACCATATTTCTTATCTTTTATCTATTATCTAGAAATGAGGTCGGCTAGTTGCAGCAGCAAAAGCAGAAAAAAATCCCCGTGCGCCGTTGTGTGGGCTGTAATGCCCAGCGCCCCAAGCGTGAACTGGTGCGCGTGGTGCGCAGCCCGGAGGGCGAGATCAGCATTGATCTGCGCGGCAAAGCACCGGGGCGCGGTGCGTATCTGTGCCCCTCGGCCGCATGCCTTGCCAAAGCACGCAAGGCAAAGCGGCTGGAACGCACATTTGAGGTCCCCATTCCGGACGGCATTTATGAGCGCCTGACGGAGGAGATCGCCTGTGCGGAGCAAAGCGCAAAGGAGGCGGCGAGCGATGAATAACGATCAGCACCCGCTGCTGGGTGCGCTGGGGCTGTGCCGCAAGGCCGGCAAGCTGCTGCACGGGTATGACCGCGTACAGGAAAATGCACTGCGCGGCAAGGTGGCCCTTGTGCTGCTGACCTCAGACGCCAGCGACCGCACCGTCAGCCACATGAAGGACGCCTGCGAGGACATTGTTGCCTGCGAGCAGATGCCCCTGACCAGCGCAGATCTGGCCATGCTTACCCCCAAGCCCGCCGCCGTGTTCGGCGTGACTGACGAACACCTTGCACAGCTGTGCGCAAAATACCTTTGATAGAGGAGGACCACACTATATGGACTTTAAATATAAGATTGCTGATGTTGCCAAGGAGTTCGGCGTGCCCGCCAAAAAGGTCATCGAGACCGTGACCGGCGTGACCGGCGAAGCCTATAAGACCGGCGGCACTTTTGAGGAAAAAGAGCTGAATGTCCTGCTGGAGACCCTGACCCGCGAGAATGCCGAGGCAAGTCTGGACGCCTACCTTGCCAGCGGCAAGGAGGAGGCTAAGCCCGCCCCGAAGCCCGAGCAGAAGAAGCCCGAACAGAAGAAGCCTGAGCCCAAGAAGGCCGACAAGCCCGCCGCCAAGGCGGAGCAGCCCAAGCCCGTTGCCAAGCCCGAAGCCAAGCAGGAGCCGAAGCCCGAGCAGAAGAAAGACAGCCGCAAGCCCGAGAAGCAGGCCGAGAAGCGCAATGAAAAGCGCGTCACCCTGCAGGAGCTGGCCGCCGATACCGGCATCAAGGAGCCCGTCAAGACGGAGCAGGTGCAGGTCAACCGTGCGCAGGTCTCTGTGGATACCCGCACCGTGGATGTCAATGTGGATAAGTTCAACGCCCGCTATGACGATCTGGCCGACAGCCGCAACATGCCCAGCAAGCGCAAGAACCAGCCCACCGGCAAGAAGGAAAAGTTCAACAACCGCAACAACCGCCGCGGCCAGCAGTTCGGCCGCCGCCGTGAGACCGAGGCCGAGCGTCTGCAGCGCATCCAGCTGGAGAAGGCCCGCAATGCTCAGCTCAAGATCTCCATCCCCGATGAGATCACCGTCGGTGAGCTGGCTACCCGCCTGAAGCAGAGCGCTGCCAAGGTCGTGGCCAAATTCATGCAGATGGGCGAGATGCACGCCATCTCTGATGTCGTTGACTTCGACACCGCCGCCCTGATTGCCGAGGAGTTCCACGCCAAGGTCGAGCATGAGGTCCATGTCTCCATCGAGGAGCGCCTGTTTGTGCAGGAAGAGGACAACGCCGCCGATCTGGTCGAGCGTCCCCCCGTTGTCGTTGTCATGGGCCATGTTGATCACGGCAAGACCTCCATTTTGGACGCTATCCGCAAGACCAATGTCACCAAGGGTGAGGCCGGCGGCATCACCCAGGCCATTGGTGCGTATCAGGTCAAGAGCGGCGACAGCGTCATCACCTTCTTGGATACCCCGGGCCATGAGGCGTTCACCTCGATGCGTGCCCGCGGCGCGAACATGACCGATATTGCGGTTCTGGTCGTCGCGGCCGATGACGGCATCATGCCCCAGACCATCGAGTCCATCAACCATGCCAAGGCTGCCAATGTCAAGCTGATCGTTGCCATCAACAAGATGGATAAGCCCACCGCCAACCCGGAGCGCGTCAAGGAGCAGCTGACCAAGTACGAGATCGTCCCCGAGGACTGGGGCGGCGATGTCGCCTGCATCCCTGTGTCCGCCGTCACCGGCATGGGCATCAGCGACCTGCTCGAGCGTATCGCTCTCGAGGCCGAGGTCATGGAGCTGAAGGCCAACCCGAGCCGCCGCGGCAAGGGCGCTGTTGTCGAGGCCCGTCTGGACAAAGGACAGGGCCCCATCGCAACCCTGCTGGTCCAGAACGGCACCCTGCATAAGGGCGACTGCCTGATTGCCGGCACTGCTGTCGGCCGCGTGCGTACCATGCGCAACGATAAGGGTCAGGAAATCACAGAGGCCGGCCCGTCCACGCCTGTTGAGATCACCGGCTTGACCGAGGTCCCCGAGGCCGGCGAGCTGTTCGAGGCTGTCGAGGACGAGCGTCTGGCCCGCGAGCTGGCCGACAAGCGTACCACCGAGGCCAAGGAGAAGCAGTTTGCTGCCTACACCAAGGTCACGCTGGATAACCTGTTCGACCAGATGGCCGCCAACGATATGAAGGAACTGCCCATCATCGTCAAGGCTGATGTGCAGGGCTCCGCCGAGGCCGTCAAGCAGAGCCTCGAGAAGATCTCCAACGAGGAGGTTCGCGTCCGCGTCATCCATGCGGGTGTCGGCGCTATCTCCAAGTCCGATGTTTCTCTGGCTGATGCGTCCAACGCTATCATCATCGGCTTCAACGTCCGCCCCGACGCCGTCGCCAAGGCCGAGGCCGAGCAGACCGGCGTTGAGATGCGTATGTACCGCGTCATCTACGATGCCATCAACGATGTCTCCGATGCTATGAAGGGCATGCTGGCCCCGAAGGTCCGTGAGGTCGCACTGGGCGAGGCACAGGTCCGTCAGGTCTACAAGATCTCCAGCGTCGGCACCGTTGCCGGCTGCCGTGTCACCGATGGCAAGATCACCCGCGATGCCCAGCTGCGTCTGGTGCGTGACGGCATCGTCATCTGCGAGGATGCCATCGCCAGCCTGAAGCGCTTCAAGGATGACGCCAAGGAGGTTGCCGCGGGCTTTGAGTGCGGCATCACCCTGGCCAAGTTCCAGGACATCAAGGAAGGCGATGTCTTTGAGTGCTTCAAGATGGAAGAGTACCGCGATTGATTGCAGAGGTAAAGTAAATGCCAACCAAAAACCACGGCCGTATGGCCCAGGATATGAAGCGTGAGCTGATTGCGATTATCGGCGAGATGAAGGACCCCCGTGTGAACGGTGGTTTGCTGACCGTGACACGTCTGGATGTGACCCCCGACCTCGATCAGGCCAAGGTCTACATCAGCGTGATGGGCCGTGAGGGCGGCCCGGAGCCGGTCGTCAAGGCGCTGAACAAGGCCTCCGGCCATGTCCGCACCGAGGTCAGCCGCCGGATGCACATCCGCAAGGCACCGCGCTTTGTGTTCGTTAAAGATGAGGGCGCAGCCTACGCCGCGCACATCAACCAACTGCTGGGTGAGCTGGACATCGAGTCCGACTCTGACGCAGAGTAAACCCTGTACCCGGTTAGAAAAGAGGAACCTATGACTCAGAATGTGGATCGCGGGACCGTGGTTTCGCGTCTGCTTGCTGCAGATGACATCCTGATCCTTTGCCACAAAAACCCTGACGGCGACACTATCGGCTCGGGCACGGCGCTCTGCCTTGCCCTGCAGCAGTTGGGCAAAAATGCAGCGGTGCTGTGCAGCGACCCGATCCCTGCCATGTACAGCTACATGCCCATCACGGTGTTTGACGGCAGCTTTAGCCCTGCCTTTGTGGTGGCGGTGGATGTGGCCGGCATCCAGCTCTTCGGGGAGCGCAACAACATTCAGGAATATGCAGAGCATGTCGATCTGTGCATCGACCACCATGGCTCCAACAGCGGCTACGCCTACGAGACACTGGTGGACGATGGCGCAGCGGCTGCGGCCGAACTGCTGACAACGCTCATCCCCGAGATGGGCGCTAAGATCACGCCGGAGATCGCCTCCTGCCTGTACACGGGCGTGGCGACCGATACGGGGTGCTTCCGGTTCAGCAACACAACGGCGGCGACCCACCGCGCGGCGGCCGACCTGATCGAGGCCGGTGCCGATGTGGAGATGCTCAACGAACGACTGTTCGAGAGCCGCTCCCACGCCCGCGTTATCGCGGAGCGCATGGCGCTGGAAAGTCTGGAGTTCTACTACGATGACCGCTGCGCCCTGATCTGCCTGACATGGGATCAGATTCAGGCGGCCGGCGTGGCCGGTGCCGAGCTGGAGGATCTGACCAGCCTGCCCCGCTCCATCGAGGGTGTCGAGGTCGGCCTGACCCTGCGCCAGCAGAAGGACGGCAGCTTCAAGATCAGCGTGCGCACCGGCCATAACACCAACGCCTGCAACATCGCACGCCGTCTGGGCGGCGGCGGGCATCCCCGCGCTGCAGGCTGCGAGATCAGCGGCAACCCGGACAACGCCAAGCACGCGATCCTCGAGGAAGTCAAAAAGGAACTGGACCGCGCCGACGCGGAAAAAGCGCAATAAAGCCTTCCCCCATTGGGGGAAGGTGGCCGCGCGAAACAAGGCCGGATGAGGGGCAAACCTGCCCGCAACAACCCGTAAACGGTCTGCAACGGCAGACTTGCCCCTCCCCAGTCACCTTTGGTGACGGCTCCCCATCCCTGAGGGGAAGCCTTTTAAACCCTAACAACAGAAAAGGAACCCTGCTATGCAAACGCCAAACGGCATTCTGCCCGTGGATAAGCCCGCAGGCTGGACCAGCTTTGATGTGCTGGCCAAGCTGCGCGGCGCACTGGGCACACGCAAGCTGGGACACTCGGGCACACTGGACCCCATGGCCACCGGTGTGCTCGCGGTGTTTATCGGCAAGGCGACTGCGGCCGCCGACCGCCAGCTTGACCATGATAAAACCTACGAAGCAACGCTGCGCTTGGGACTGCGCACCGATACCGGTGATGTGACCGGCGAAACGCTGGAAACAGCCCCTGTCACGGTCGGCGCGCAGGAGCTGTGCGCTGTGCTGCCGCAGTTCCGTGGTGACCGGATGCAGCTGCCGCCGATGTACAGCGCGGTAAAGATCAACGGCCAACCGCTGTACAAGGCTGCCCGCAAGGGCCAGACTGTGGAGCGCACGCCCCGCCCCATCACGATTTACGACATTGAATATCTCGGCAGCCCCGCACAGGATGAGTACACGATCCGGGTGGCCTGCTCCAAGGGCACCTACATCCGTGTGCTGGCCGAGGAGATCGGCGCCGCCCTCGGCGTACCCGCCACGCTGTCCGCCCTGCGCCGCACGCAGGCCGGTGTGTTCAGTCTGGCCCAGTGCCACACGCTGCCGGAAATTTTAGCCGCCGCCGAGAGAGGGGAACTCGAAACCAACGGCTGGGTACTGCCGATCGAGACCGTCTTTGCGCCGCTGCCTGCGCTGCATGTCAACGAGGGCGTGAAGGCACATCTGCTCAACGGCTGCCCTACCAGCCACTATAAGGCTGCTGACGGCCGCTACCGCGTCTATGAGGAAAGCGGGGCTTTTCTGGGGCTGGCCGGGGTCGAGGACGGTGTGCTCAAGGTCGAAAAACTATTTTGCGAAAGGGGCTGACTGCCCAATGCAAATTTATCAAAGTCTGACGCCCATCCACGCCCCGCAGGGCAGTGCTGTGGCGCTTGGCTATTTTGACGGCGTCCACTGCGGTCACCGCGCCGTGCTGGGCGCGGCTGCGGCCTGCGCCGCAGAAAAGGGCCTGACTGCCGCCGCCTTTACCTTTGAGTTGCCCGCCAGCAGTACGCTGAAGGGCGGGCGCATCCTCTCGCTGGCGCAAAAGCACGCCCGCGTTGCAAGCTTAGGCATCGAGGAATACCAAGAGGCACCGTTTGACGAGTTCCGTGCGCTGACGCCGGAGGATTTTGTGCAAAAGGTGCTGGTGGACTGCTTTAACGCAAAGCAGCTGTTCTGCGGCGACAACTTTACGTTTGGAGCCCGCGCCGCTGGTAACGTGGAGCGTCTGCGGGAACTCTGCGCGCCCCTCGGCATCGGCGTCCATATTGTACCGATGGCGCAGTACAACGGCCAGACAGTATCCTCGACCCGCATCCGCGCCGCGCTGGAGGAGGGCCGTCTGGCGGACGCCAACGCGATGCTCGGCGAGCCCTATGCAATCGACTGGCCTGTTGTTCACGGCAAGGGCATCGGCGGCGGCCTGCTGGGTACGCCGACGCTGAACCAGAATTACCCCGCTGCGGCGCTGCAGCCCTGCGCGGGCGTCTATCTGACCCGCATCTTTCTGGACGGGCAGTGGCGGCCTGCGGCAACCGGCATCGGCAAGCGCCCCACGGTGGACAGCAGCGCGGACGCCGCTGTGACCTGCGAGACATTCGTGCCGGATTATGCGGGGGACATCTACGGCCGGCAGCCGGTGCTGGAATTTCACAAGTATTACTGCCCGGTCCGCAAGTTCAACTCCCTTGAGGAGCTGGCGGCCCTCATCCACCGCGCCGCCGATGAGAGCAAGGCCTACTTTGCCGGGGAAAATGCGGCAAAATAATTGGCAAATAATTGCAAAATAAGCGGCACAGCCCTTGTATTTCTGCCGGAGCTGTGCTATACTAATCAATGTTACCGCGGCCCGGTATGGGGCGTATGCCTCAATGGTTCCAACTACCCCTTACTGCGCCGACGGCCGATATATTTTTCAGAAAGAGGTATTTACCAATGAGCCAGAAATCCGCTATCGACAAGCAGCCCATCATCGCCAAGGCAGCCATCCATGAGGGTGACACCGGTTCTCCGGAGGTTCAGGTTGCTCTGCTGACCGCTCGTATCAACCACTTGACCGAGCATCTGAAGACCAACAAGCATGACAACCACAGCCGCCGCGGCCTGTTCAAGATGGTCGGCCGCCGCCGCAATCTGCTGGCCTATCTGCAGAAGAAGGACATCAACCGTTACCGTGCCCTGATCGCTGAGCTGGGTCTGCGTAAGTAATTTTCGCAAAAACGGGCAGGGTGCATTTGCACTCTGCCTGCTTTTTTTATAAGTGTGCAGCCGCCCATTTCGCGGACGGTTGTAGGGGCGGATTCCATATCCGCCTGTGCCCGTTTCCGGCAATGCACACCTGAAACCCCACTGCACCCTGTATTTTACAGCCGCCCCGCCGCCATTTTGTGCAGTAAATCGAGCACCCAGACAATAAGGCCTGGCTGCTGGCTTTATTGTACAAGATCGGGGCAGGGGAGAGGCTGAAAGTAAAAATCTACCAAAGAAGGAGAATCCCTATGGCTTACGAATTCGCATCCAGACTGGAAACCTTCCCCAAGTACCGCAAGTTCGAGACGACCTTTGCGGGCCGCCCGTTTGTGGTCGAGACCGGCAAAATGTGCGGTCTGTCCAACGGCAGCGCCATGATCCGCTACGGCGAGACCTGCGTGCTGTGCAATGTCACGATGAGTGACAAGCCGCGTGACGGCGTTGATTTCTTCCCCCTGAACGTTGAGTTTGAGGAGAAGCTCTACGCCGCAGGCCGCATCCCCGGCAGCTTTATGCGCCGCGAGGGCCGCCCCGGCGAGCATGCCATTCTCTCCTCCCGCGTCGTTGACCGCCCGATCCGCCCGCTGTTCCCCAAGGATATGCGCAACGATGTCTGCGTGACGATGACCGTCATGAGCCTTGACCCCGACTGCTCTGCCGAAATCTCCGGCATGAACGGTGCCTCTCTGGCCATCGCCATGTCTGACATTCCGTGGAACGGCCCCATCGCAGGTGTCTTTGTCGGTCTGGTGGATGGTGAGATCGTCCTGAACCCCACCAAGGAGCAGCGCGAGCACAGCGACCTCTCCCTGACCCTTGCTGCCAGCGAGGAAAAGATCGTCATGATCGAGGCCGGTGCCAACGAGGTCGATGAGGAGACCATGATGCGCGCCATCCGTGCCGGTCATGAGGAGATCAAGAAGATGCTCGCCTTCATCAACGGCATTGTGGCCGAGATCGGCAAGCCGAAGAAGAGCTTTACCCCCGTGGAGCTGGATCATGCCCTGCTGGCCGATGTCTATGCCAAGCACATTGACGAAGTCAAAAACGCCATGAACACCGACGACAAGAATGTCCGCGATGCCGCTATGCTGCCCATCATGGACGCCATCGCTGCCGAGCATCCCGAGCTGACCGCCGCCGACCTTGACCTGATCAGCTACAAGCTGCAGAAGAAGGTCGTGCGCACATGGCTGCTCGAGGACGGCAAGCGCGTTGACGGCCGCGGCATCAATGAGATCCGCCCGCTGGCTGCTGAAGTCGGTCTGCTGCCCCGCGTCCATGGCTCCGGCATGTTCACCCGCGGCCAGACGCAGGTGCTGACCATCTGCACCCTTGGCTCCACCAAGGACGCCCAGCTGATGGATGATTTGTCCGACACGCCTTACAAGCGCTATATCCACCACTACAACTTCCCGCCGTACTCTGTCGGCGAGGCCCGCGCACCCCGCAGCCCCGGCCGCCGCGAGATCGGCCACGGCAACTTGGCCGAGCGCGCCCTGATCCCCGTACTGCCCGATCAGGCCGAGTTCCCCTACACGATCCGCTGCGTCTCCGAGGTTCTGTCCTCCAACGGCTCGACCTCGCAGGCCTCCATCTGCGGCTCCACGCTGGCACTGATGGACGCCGGTGTGCCCATCAAGGCACCCGTTGCGGGCATTTCCTGCGGCCTGATCACCGACGGTGACCCGCTGCACGGCGGCCGTTGGATGACGATGCTCGACATTCAGGGCGTCGAGGACTTCCACGGCGATATGGACTTTAAGGTCGGCGGCACCCGCCGCGGCATCACGGCCATCCAGATGGATATTAAGGTCGACGGTCTGACCTATGAGATCGTCGAGGAGGCACTGGAGAAGTGCCGCAAGGGCCGTCTCTACATCCTCGATGAGATCATCAAGCCGGTCATTGCCGAGCCGCGCGCCGAGTTGTCCAAGTATGCGCCCAAGATGTTCAGCATGATGATCCCCGTTGACAAGATCAAGGATGTCATCGGCAAGGGCGGCAAGGTTATTCAGGAGATGTGCGCGAACTTCAACTGCAAGATCGACATTGAGGAGGACGGCCATGTCTTTATCTCCGCTGTCGATCAGGACGATGCCAAGCGCGCCATCGCAACCATCAAGACCATCGTGGAAGACCCCGAGATCGGTGCTATCTACAAGGGCCGCGTGACCCGTCTGATGAACTTCGGTGCCTTTGTTGAGATTGCCCCCGGTAAGGAGGGTCTGGTCCACATCTCCAAGCTGGACGATCACCGCGTTGAGCATGTTGAGGATGTCGTTGCCGTTGGCGATCCTATCTTTGTCATGGTGACCGACATCGACCAGCAGGGCCGCATCAACCTGTCCCGCAAGGACGCCATCGCCGCTATCGCCAAGAAGCGCGCCGAGGCCGCCCAGCAGTGATTACGGGGGTTTTGTTCCTTCTTTGCAAAGAAGGAACCGAAGAAATTCCAAACAAATAAAACAAGAAAAGGGAGTCTGCCGTGAATCGGCAGGCTCCCTTTTTAATTTGCTTGCACTGTAGGGGCCGGGCATGCCCGGCCCGCAGCCTCATGTCAGCACTCTTTCATGGGTTACATTGTAGGGGAGGGATTTATCCCTCCCGCGGGGCGTCGAGGACGCCGCCCCCTACAGTGTCAAGCCGGAAGGTTTCAGATAATCATAAACGAGCAGGGCCGCCCGCGCCGCTTACTCCGCCATATCAGAGAACACCATATACAGCCCCACGGCCCCTACAATGACGCCTATCGCGGCAAGCGGGAAATCGCCGAAATTGTACAGAATCGTGGCGTTGATTTCCCCACTGCCTGCGCAGAGCAGGATGCCAAAGAGAAGCAGTGCAATGCCCTTTGCAATTTTGTTGTTCATTACTTCTACACCTCCAGAAATTTCGATTTGCCGATTGATATACCCCGATTATACCCCAAAAAAGGCTGCCGCACAAGGTCAAACCCCATGCTGCAGCCTCTCGCCATAACCCGTTCCCGGGAAAAAATATTGAAAGTTCTTTTGCTTACTTTTCTTTCAAGAAAAGTAAGACTTACTTCTCGATGACTTCCTTCGTGTCGCGGGCGATCATGAGTTCCTCGTTGGTCTCGATGATCAGGGTGCGGACGCGGGCGCCCCAGGCAGTGACCTCAACGACATCTTCCTTCTGCTTGTGTGCATCGCGGTTCTTGTCGGTGTCGATGCGGATGCCCAGCCAATCCATGTGGTGGCAGATCTTGGCGCGGGAGTCGGCGTCATGCTCGCCGATGCCGCCGGTAAAGACGATGGCGTCCACGCCGCCCATAGCGGCAATGTAGCTGCCGATGGTCTTTTTGATCTGGTAGTTCAGCATGTCGCTGGCCAGCTGTGCGCGCTTGTTGCCGTTCATGGCGGCTTCCTCAACATCGCGCTTGTCGCTGGACACGCCGGAAACACCCAGCAGGCCGGACTTCTTGTTCAGGATCTCGTCCAGCTCGTGGCCGGTGATCTCGAGGTTATACTTCAGGTAGTTGACCACAGAGGGATCCAGATCGCCGCAGCGGGTGCCCATCATCAGGCCGGCCAGCGGGGTCATGCCCATCGAGGTATCAATGACCTTGCCCTGATCGACAGCGGCAATGGAGGAACCGTTGCCCAGATGGCAGGTGATCAGCTTCAGGCGCTCAATAGGCTCCTCGAGGAACTCGGCGGCACGGTGGCTGACATACTTGTGGCTGGTGCCGTGGAAGCCGTAGCGGCGGACGCCGTACTTCTCATAGTACTCATAGGGGATGGCGTACATATAAGCCTTCGGGGGCATGGTGGAGTGGAAGGCCGTGTCAAAGACCGCAACATTCGGCTTGTCCTGCCCAAAGACCTTGTAGGAGGCCTCGATGCCCAGAATGGCGGCAGGGTTGTGCAGAGGAGCCAGCGGGCTCAGGTCATGGATCGCCTTGACGACCTCGGGGGTAATCAGGCAGCTCTCCTTGAACTTCTCGCCGCCGTGGACCACGCGGTGGCCGATGGCGTCGATCTCGGAAACGCTCTCAATGACCTTGCCCTCGCCGGTGGTCATCTTCTTCACGACCTCGGTAAAGGCCTCGGTATGGGTGGGGAAGATGGCGGGCGTGGTTGCCTTATGGCCGTTGGCCTCATGGGTGATCATGCTGCTTTCCATGCCGATGCGCTCGCACAGACCCTTGCAGAGGACTTTCTCGCCCTCCATATCGATCAGCTGGTACTTCAGGCTGGAAGAACCGCAGTTGATAACCAGAACTTTCATGGAATATCCTCCTTAAATTTGGCAGGGCAGATTTGCCCTTTCCCAATCGTTGATTTTATTATATAATGGAAGATATGAATTTTCAAGCGCAAGTTCTGCAAGATAGCACAATTTTTGCACAGTACGGGCAAAGTACTTTTTTAACAATCTGTCGGGAGATTTTTTCTATGAAATTTGCAGGCATCATAGCCGAATATGACCCCTTTCACAACGGCCATGCAGCCCAGCTTGCGGCGGTCAGGGCAGCGGGCGCCGACTGCGTGGCTGTTTGCATGAGCAGCGGTGCGGTGCAGCGCGGCGGCGTACCCATCCTGCCGGAATCGGTCCGGGTGCGCGCCGCGCTGGGCGCAGGGGCCGACATCGTCATTGCGCTGCCCGCGCCCTACGCCTGCGCCACGGCGGAGCAATTCGCCGCGGCGGGGGTGCATCTGCTGGCGGCGCTGGGCTGCGATACGCTGGCCTTCGGTGCGGAAACACCCGATGCCGCCGCATTGCTGGACGCCGCGCAGCTGCTGTTGAGCGGCGAGATAAACGCGCTGATCCGTAAAAAGCTTGCGACCGGTATGACCTATGCCGCCGCCAGGGCCGATGCTGCCGAGACCCTGCGCCCCGGCATGGGGACGCTGCTGCGCACGCCGAACAACATTCTGGGTATCGAATACTGCAAGGCGATCCTGGCGCAGGGCGCAGCGCTGACGCCCCTTGCGCTGCCCCGGCTGGGGGCGGCCCACGGCGGCGGGGCAGGGGAACACGGAGGTACGCCGATGGCCAGCGCCAGCTACCTGCGCGGCCTGCCCCTGCCGGAATGGACTGCCTTTGTACCCGCCGGTGCAGCGGCGCTTTACGCAAAGGCGGCTGCCGAGGGGCTGCTGCTCGACAGTGCAAAATTTGAGGTGGCGGTTCTGACGCAGCTGCGGATGCAGCCGCCAGAAAATTTTGCGCAGCTGCGCGGTATCAGCGAGGGACTGGAGAACCGCCTTGCAGCATCGGTGCGTCAGGCAGACGGTCTGGACGACCTTTACACCCGGCTGAAAACCAAGCGCTATCCCCATGCACGGCTGCGCCGCCTTGTGTTGGATGCCGCGCTGCAGTTTCCGGCAGAATTGCCAATGCCGCCCTACCTGCATGTGCTGGGGGCAAAAAAAAGCGCGCTACCGCGCTTGAAATACGCCGCCCTGCCGGCAGGTACGGCGCTGGCAGAGCTGGTGCAAACCGGCCCGCAGGCGGCTGGAATCGGCAGACTGCATAGCCGCGCTGTGGATTTTTCGTCATTATGCAGAGAAAAAATTCAGCCGATGGGGCTTGCGTTTACTGCTAAGCCGGTGGTAATATAAGCGTGATATGGAGAAAACATGCGCATGATACAACATTGTTGCATTTTTAACGCGCAAAATCGGTACGAAATGAAGGAGTAAAACATGGCGCTGCATGTAATGGACGAAGCAAACCACTGCCTTGGCTGCAAGGTGCCCCGCTGTCAGCAGGGGTGTCCCATCCACACCAATATCCCGGAGGTCATCCGCCTGCTGAAGGACAACAAGCTGGACGAGGCCGGCCGTATGCTGTTTGAAAACAACCCCCTGACCACCGTCTGCTCTCTGGTCTGCAACCATGAGAAGCAGTGCGAGGGGCATTGTGTGCGCGGCATCAAGGGCGCGCCGGTCCACTTCTCGGTCATTGAAAATTATATTTCCTCTACCTATGCCAGCCAGATGACGCAGGGCCCTGCGCCGTCCAACGGCAAAAAGGCTGCCATCATCGGCTCCGGCCCGGCGGGTCTGACCATCGCGGTCATTCTGGCGCGCTATGGATACGATGTCACGATCTTTGAGAGCCACGATAAGATCGGCGGCGTGCTGCGCTACGGCATCCCCGAGTTCCGTCTGCCCAAGACGGTGCTGGACGATTTTGAGTACCGCCATCTGCGCCTGAAGGGCATCAAGGTCCGCCCCAACACCGATGTGGGCAAGGCGCTCAAGATCGAGGATCTGTTCCGCGATGGCTACAAGGCTATCTTCATCGGCACCGGCGTGTGGCGCCCCAACACGCTGCACATCAAGGGCGAGAGCCTCGGAAATGTGCATTATGCCATCAACTACCTGCAAAACCCCGATGTCTACCATCTGGGCAGCCGCGTCATCGTTATCGGTGCGGGCAATGCGGCAATGGATGTCGCCCGCACTGCTATCCGCCATGGCACACGGCATCTTGAGTGCTTCTCGCTCTCAAAGACGATCACCGCCAGCGAGTATGAGGCCAGCTATGCCAAGCTGGAGGGCGTCAACTTCATCTTCAACAAAAAGCCCGTTGAGATTACCGACAAGGGTGTTGTGTTCATTGACCTGAACGAGGCCGAGGACGGTACCCTGACCGAGCTGCCCGGCACCGAAAAGCTCTACCCGGCGGACAGCGTGATCGTTTCGATCAGCCAAGGCCCCTGCACCACCATCACCGACAGCACCAAGGACCTCAAGACGACCCCGCGCGGTCTGTTTGAGACCGATGAGGTCGGCCGCACCAGCATCCCCGGCATCTTCGCCAGCGGCGATGCCGTCAAGGGTGCCCGGACGGTAGTCGAGGCCGTGGCCTACAGCAAAAATGTGGCCGAGGCCATGCACGAGTACATGCAGACCCTGCCGCCCGACCTGCCCGATGAGTACGCCAATGTACCCGTGGCAGAGTACGGGGAGGGAAACTAACATAAAAAGGCTTCCCCTGCGGGGGAAGCTGTCACCGAAGGTGACGAATGAGGGGCGACTTTGCCGACGAAACCCGTTTGCGGGTAGCTGCGGTGAAGCCGCCCCTCATCCGGCCTTCGGCCACCTTCCCCCCATGGGGGGGGAAGGCTTTATCGCATCCGCGCAAACTCCCTTGCATGCTTCACAAACTCCCGCGCGGCGGGGGAGAGCACCCCGCGCGACAGGCACGCCAGCCCGATGGTGCGCTTGGCGGCCGGCTCCAGCTGCAGGACCTGACACCCTGCGCTGGCGGCACCCTCCTTGAACATCAGCTCGGGCATCAGGGCAAGGCCCTGCCCGCAGGCTACCATGGCGATCATGCTCTGGTCGTCCACAATGTAGCAGCGGCTCGACACATGCAGGTCATTCTTTTTGAAATAGCTCTGGATGTCGGCGTCCACATCGGACTGCTGGCTGACAAAGGGCCGGCCGCGCAGCTCCTCGGCCCGGACAACACCGGGGCGGCGGGGCTTGTAGTCGGGCGGCGCAAGGCAGATGAGCCGGTCATCGTAGAGTGGCTCAAAATCCAGATCGCGGGCGCTGGAGTTGGACAGAAAGCCCAGCTCCACCGCGCCGGTTTTCAGCCAGCCGGTAATGTCATCATAGGAGCCCTGATAGATCTGCACATCTATGCCGGGGAATGCCGCGCGGAAGCCCGGCACGATCTTCGGCAGCCATGTCACGCAGGCCGAGTTGAACACTCCCAGCCGCAGCGCACCCTTGTGCATACCGTTGATCTGGGCAATGGACTGCTCCAGCGATTCGCTGCTTGCCAGCATCTGCTGGATCGCGGGCATCAGGTTCTCGGCGGCAGCGGTCAGTGTGACGCCGCTTTTTGTGCGGGTGAAAAGCGGAAAGCCGCACTCGGCCTCCACACCGGATACGGCATGGCTCACGGCGGAGGGGGTAATGTGCAGCCGTTCGGCTGCGGCGGCAAAGGTACCCAGCTGCGCCACGATACTCAGCAGCTGGCAGTCGGTCAGGGTCATGATCACATCTCCTGTGGTGAATTTGATTCATGCTTCGTATGAAAAAGTGTAGCTTTACTTCATGTCTATAATGTACTATTATGATAGCAGAAAGTCAATGCCTGCGGCGCACAACGCAGACATGAAAAAGACTCCTCTCCCTCCGACCTTGCCCCACCGGCCCGCACACCGGTGGGGCTTTTTTTATTGGCCGGTTTGTGGTATGATACTAATAAAGCCTTCCCCCAAGGGGGAAGGTGCCCCGAAGGGGCGGATGAGGGGTGGCTTTCCCGCGGCAAACCGTGAA
The DNA here is from genome assembly GCA_900540595.1 of uncultured Oscillospiraceae bacterium. Lineage (GTDB taxonomy): Bacteria > Bacillota > Clostridia > Oscillospirales > Ruminococcaceae > Gemmiger. Next base: position 18,104 of record UQGL01000014.1, on the reverse strand, counting down.
TGGGTGGCTGCGGCAGACCGGCCCCTCATCAGGCCGTTTCACGGCCAGCTTCCCCCAAGGGGGAAGCCTTAATGTAAAGGTGGAAAATCACATGGCAAAATCACGCGGGGTGCGGGGCGCAGCGGGCGCCTGTGCGGCGGCATCCCTTGTATATCTGCTGGGGCGCAGCCTGCTGGCCCTGCTGGTCAGCGCCCTTATGGGGCTGGCACATCCGGGGGCCAGTCTGGCAAAGCCCCTCGGCTTCAGTGATGTCAGCGCAGCGCTGTTTCAGCTGCTGGTCGGCATTGGGGCCATCGCCCTGACGCTGGCCTTTCTGCTCAAGCTGACCCGCCTGCGGCAGGTGGATCTGCGCATCGCCCTGCCGGCCCCCTGGAGCCCCGGCTTCTGTCTGCCGGTCTTTCTCGGTGTGGCCAACCTCGCCAACCTTGCCGGGGCGCTCATCAACCATATCACAGACAACCCGACAACGAGCGAGCTGCTGCCCAGCGGCGGCCCCGAGCTGCTTGTCTGCTTTATAACGCTCTGCATCATGCCCGCTGTGGCCGAGGAGCTGCTCTTCCGCGGGGCGTTTCAGGGCTTGATGCGCCCCTGCGGCAGCGCAGCGGCCATCTTTGCGCCGGCGCTGCTCTTCGGTCTGCTGCATCTCGATCTGGCGCAGGGGCTGACGGCCTTTGCCTGCGGGGTCTTTCTGGGCTGGCTGACCGAGCGGTCGGGCAGCATCCTGCCCGGTATGCTGCTGCACCTTGTAAACAATACGCTGGCATTTTTGACGATCTACCTGCGGTATTACGCCCCGGCGGAGCTGTCCTTCGGCGTTGAGCTGTTCATCCTGCTCTTTTTCCCGGTGTTCGGCGGGTGGATGATCTGGAACGCCCGGCAACAGGGCTTTCGCTTTTCGGCCGGTCTGCGCCCCGGCGTGGATGTGCTGGCGGTGTTCACCAGCCCGGCCTACAGCGCCGCTGTGATCTTTCTGGTCGTATATGCGGTATTTTTTGTGCATTGAGGGGGAGCTATGACCGATGAAGAACTGATGCGCGCCGCGCTGGCAGAGGCAAAGCTTGCCGCCGCACTGGGCGAGGTCCCGGTCGGGGCGGTTGTGGCCAAGGACGGGGAGATCATCGCCCGCGCCCACAACCTGCGCGAGAGCGGCAAAAACGCCACCTACCACGCCGAGCTGCTGGCCATTGATGCGGCCTGCAAGGCGCTGGGCGGCTGGCGGCTCTGGCAATGTGAACTGTTCGTGACGCTGGAGCCCTGCCCTATGTGCAGCGGGGCTATCATCAACAGCCGCCTGAAGCGAGTCGTCTACGGCGCACGCGACCCCAAGGCGGGCTGCTGCGGCAGCCTGACCGACCTGTTTGCGCTGCCCTTCAACCATCACCCGGTCATGGAATCGGGCCTGCTGGAGGAGGAGGCACAGGCATTGCTGCAGGACTTTTTTGCGATGCTGAGAGAGAAACGGAAGAAAAAATGACTACGAACCATGTATTCATCACCGGCGGCAGCCGAGGAATCGGCGCGGCGGCGGTGCTGGCGTTCGCCCGCGCCGGGTATGATGTTGCCTTTACCTACAACGCCCATCCGGACGCCGCCGAGGCGGTGCTGCGCCGCGCCACAGCCGCCGCGCAGGGCGGCCGCTTTTTGGCAATACAGGCCGATGCGGGGGATTCTGCACAGGTGCAGGCCGCCGTGGAGCAGGCACAGCGGGAGCTGGGCGGCCTGCAGGTGCTTGTCTGCAATGCGGGCATTGCGCAGGTCAAGCTGTTTACCGACACCACCGATGAGGATTGGCACCGGATGATGGCCGTTGATCTGGACGGTGCGTTCTACGCCTGCCGCGCCGTGCTGCCCGGCATGGTACACCAGAAATACGGCCGTATCCTGCTGGTCAGCAGTATGTGGGGGCAGACCGGCGGCAGCTGTGAGGTGGCATACAGCGCGGCCAAGGCAGGGCTGATCGGCCTTGGCAAGGCCCTCGCCAAGGAGGAGGGCCCCAGCGGCATCACAGTCAATGTCATTGCGCCGGGCGTCATTGACACCGACATGATGGCGGGCTTTACCGTAGAGGACCGCGCCGCTTTGGCGGAGGAAACCCCTGTGGAGCGCCTTGGCACGGCGGACGAGATCGCCCGCACGATGGTCTTTCTGGCCGATGAGGCCAGCGGCTACATCACCGGTCAGGTGCTGGGTGTCAACGGAGGGCTGGTGATCTGATGCGCGCCGAATACCGCGAGGGAGAGCACTTTTCGCGCCTTGCATTTACAGAGGAAACCTTTTACGACTGCGACTTCTCCGACTGCACCTTCATCGACTGCACCTTTGAAAACTGCAAGCTGGACCACAGTGTGCTGAGTGAGTGCCAGTTCATCCGCTGTACGATCACAGGGTTGAAAACAACGATGTCCCGTGCAAAGTTTACGGAGTTTCAAAGCTGCACCCTCAACAATATCGAATGGATGTCCCTGCAGGGGGACGGCTCGTTTGCCGACCCGATCGAAAAATTGCAGGACTGCCGCCTGAAATACAACACCTTCACCGAGATGAACTTTACAAAATTCAACTTTGCGGGCAACGAGATCCAGCGCTCGATGTTCGCCAAGTGCAATCTCGTCAGTGCAGATTTTGAAAAATGCGACCTGCTGGACACCGAATTTTACCAGTGTGATATGCGCAAAGCAAACTTTAAGGAGGCCGGCGGATATAAAGTCGATATCTTCGGCTGCAAGCTACAGGATGCAAAATTTTCACTGCCGGAGGCAGTGTCGCTGCTGGGAGATTTGAGGATCGAACTGCTGTGAAAAATATACAAATTGAAAAACTGTCCAATGCGTATACAATTCGCCACCTGACGGACGCCGATGTGCCGATGCTGTACGCATGGATGCTGCGCAATGACCAGTACTTCCGGTATTGCGGCGGAAACAGGATACTACACACCCCACCCCCTCTTTGCATACTATACCGCAAAGGGGGGCTTTTTATGGCTGTGTACCAGAACGGCATTGATGTGTCGCGCTATCAGGGCAATATCAACTGGGGCCGGGTGGCGGCGGCGGGCAAGCAGTTTGCCATAGTCCGCGTGGGGTCCAGCAACAGCGGCGGGCTGTATGTGGACCCGTATTTCCTGCAGAATGTCAACGGGGCCAAGGCGGCAGGCCTGCGCGTGGGGGCCTATTACTATACCTACGCGCGCACACGGGCGGCTGTGGCTAATGAGCTGACGACTTTTTTGAATGTCATGCAGGGGCTGCAGCTCGAATATCCGGTCTTTGTGGATGTCGAGGACGCCAGCCTGACCAGCCTTGGCCGTGCAGAGCTGACCAGCCTTGTGCAGTACGCCATGGATATCCTCTACCAGCGCAAGTGGTACGCGGGCTGGTACAGCTACACCAACTACATCAACAGCAATCTCAACGCAGCCGCCCTGAGCCGCTACCCACTGTGGGTGGCAGACTACCGCGCCACCCTTGGCTATAACGGCAGCTATGCTATGTGGCAGTACACCGGCAGCGGTGTGGTCAACGGCATCTCCGGCGCTTGCGACCTCAACCGCAGCTACCGGGATTTTCTGCCGGAGATACAGGCCGGAGGCTACAACAACTATGGGGCCTCCGGCCCTTCCATGGAGGTGGTGGCGGGACAGCGGCTTGTGGTGTTCAACGCCCGGTGTGAGTATTTTTATTCCGCCAACTTCAACGATGTGGTCGGCTATCTGCCGCTGGGCAGCTACTGCGTTGTCAAGCAGAGCACCCGGAAATACAACGGCTATGATTGGGTCATCTTCCGCTACCGCGGCAGCGAGTATTGGACCGCTGTCATCGGCGACCGCAACCGGGTCGAACCGTGTAATTGTGACTGCAATTCATAAACACAACTTGACAACAACAGTTTGTTGTATTACACTGAATTTGCAGGGCCGGATGCGAGCATCGACCCCTGCAACCTGCCCACAGAGTGCAAGTCGATTTGACAAACACTTCCAAACTGTGGTTTAATAAAAATATATGTGCAAAAACTACCACTGTTTCAATATACATCAGGGGGAACCGCCGCATGGCAAAAAAACAACAGGAATACGGCAATGACAGCATCCGCCAGCTGAAAGGCGCCGACCGTGTGCGCAAGCGCCCGGCGGTCATCTTCGGCTCTGACGGCGTCGAGGGCTGCGCCCATTCCATCTTTGAGATCATCTCCAACTCCATCGACGAGGCGCGCGATGGCCATGGCAACCGCATCAATGTCACGCTGTTCCCGGACCATGTCATCGAGGTCGAGGACTTCGGCCGCGGCATTCCGGTCGATTACAATAAGGCGGAGGAGCGCTGGAACTGGGATCTGGTCTTTTGCGAGCTGTACGCCGGCGGCAAATATGCCGAGGGCAGCGGCAACTATGATTTCAGCCTCGGCCTGAACGGTCTGGGTCTGTGCGCCACCCAGTACGCCAGTGAGTGGATGACGGCGGATGTCTACCGCGACGGCTTCCACTACCACCTCGATTTCAAAAAGGGCGAGAATGTGGGCGGTCTGCAGAAGGAGCCGTTCAAGGGCAGGCGCACCGGCTCGGTCATCCGCTGGAAGCCCGACACCGAGGTCTTTACCGACATTGCCGTCCCGGCGGAATCCTTCAAGGATATGCTGCGCCGTCAGGCTGTCGTCAACGATGGCGTCACGCTGGTATTTACCGACAAATCCGGCGCGGACGCCGAAAAGTTTGAGTACCTCTACGAACACGGAATCACCGACTATGCCAACGAATTGGTGGGGGATAAGGCCCTGACGCCGGTGCATTTCTGCAGCGGTGCCGCCACCGGCCGCGACCGCGCCGATCAGCCGGACTATCAGGTCAAGATGAATGTGGCGTTCGCATTCTCCAACACCGTGCAATGTCTGGAATACTACCACAACTCCAGCTGGCTGGAGCATGGCGGAAGCCCCGACCGCGCCGTGCGCACAGCTTTCGTCAGCCAGATCAACGGCTGGCTGAAGACCAAGGGCCTGTACAAGAAGAACGAGAGCGCGATCACCTTCGCCGATGTGCAGGACTGCCTGGTGCTTGTCTCGTCCAGCTTCTCGACCCGCACCAGCTATGAGAACCAGACGAAAAAGGCCATCACGAACAAGTTCGTGGCGCAGGCCATGACCGAGTTCCTCAAGCATCAGATCGAGGTCTACTTCATCGAGCACCCCGATGAGGCCGAAAAGGCCTGCAAGCAGGTCCTTATCAATAAGCAGAGCCGCGAGCACGCCGAGAAGGCGCGCATCACGATCAAAAAGACGATGACCCAGCAGATGGATCTCGCCAACCGTGTGCAGAAGTTCGTGGACTGCCGCACCAAGGACGCCACCCGCCGTGAGCTGTATATCGTGGAGGGCGATTCCGCTATGGGCGCGGTCAAGCAGAGCCGCGACTCGGAATTTCAGGCCATCATGCCGATCCGCGGCAAGATCCTGAACTGCCTGAAGGCCGACTACGCCCGCATCTTCAAGTCGGAGATCATCACCGACCTGATCCGCGTCATGGGCTGCGGCGTTGAGCTGGGCGGCAGCCACAATAAGGATCTGGCCAGCTTCAATCTGGACAACCTGCGGTTCAATAAGGTCGTCATCTGTACCGATGCCGATGTGGACGGCTACCAGATCCGCACCCTTGTGCTGACGATGCTCTACCGCCTGACGCCGACCCTCATCAATAAGGGCTATGTCTATATCGCGGAATCGCCGCTGTACGAGATCAACACGAAGAATAAGACCTTCTTCGCCTACACCGAGCCGGAAAAGGCCGACATCCTGCGCCGCATTGAAGGCGAAAAGTACACGATCCAGCGCTCGAAAGGCTTGGGCGAGAATGACCCCGAAATGATGTGGCTGACGACGATGAGCCCCGAAAGCCGCCGCCTGATCAAGGTGCTGCCGACGGATGCCGAGCGCACGGCGGCCGTCTTTGACCTGCTGCTGGGTGACAACCTGCAGGGCCGTAAAGAGCATATCGCCGAGCACGGTTCGGAGTATTTGGACGATTTGGATGTAAGCTGATACGCGCCCGACAGAAGAACACCCCGTAGGGGCGCATTCCATATGCGCCCGCAAGGCGACTGCCGTCTGACGGGCGGATAATGGAATCCGCCCCTACGATTGCCGCGCGTGTAGGTGCGGGGCGTGCCCCGCCCGCAACCTTCCCGCAAACGCTCTGCGCCCGGTATGCTGCGGGCCGGACATGTCCGGCCCCTGCCGGGCGGCTGTGAATATAGGATAGATTTTATGGCAAAACGAAAAGAAAAAAAACTGACCCCCGCGCGCCCGCAGCTGGGGGATAATGTTGAAATTTTATCGGCGGGTGAGGTGCTGGAATCTGCCATCACCGACACGCTGGAAACCAACTATATGCCCTATGCGATGAGCGTTATCGTTTCCCGCGCGCTGCCGGAGATCGATGGCTTCAAGCCTGCCCACCGCAAGCTGCTCTACACGATGTACGGCATGGGCCTGCTGAAGGGCAACCGCACCAAAAGCGCCAACATCGTCGGCAGCACGATGCACCTGAACCCCCACGGTGACGCTGCGATTTACGACACGATGGTGCGTATGGGACGCTCCAACGAGAGCCTGCTCGTACCGTTTGTCGACTCCAAGGGTAACTTCGGCAAGGCGTACAGCCGCGATATGGCCTACGCCGCCGCCCGTTACACCGAGGCCAAGCTTGAGCCGGTCTGTGATGAGCTGTTCCGAGATATCGACAAGGACACTGTGGACTTTGTGCCGAACTATGACGGTACCACGACCGAGCCGACCCTGCTGCCCGTCACCTTCCCGACAATTTTGGCCAACAATACGCTGGGCATCGCGGTCGGTATGGCATCCAACATCTGCTCCTTCAATCTGGAGGAGCTCTGCAATGCCACGATCGCTTTGATGAAGGACCCGCAGGCTGACCTGCGGGAGATCATCCCCGCACCGGACTTTGTGGGCGGCGGCACAATTCTCTACGATGCCGCCGAGATGCAGAATGTGCTGGAAAACGGCCGCGGCAGTGTCCGCGTCCGCGCCAAGTGGAGCTACGACAAGGCGAACAACTGCATTGATGTCACCCGCATCCCGCCCACAACAACGGTCGAGGCCATCATGGACAAGATCACCGAGCTGGTCAAGCTCGGCAAGATCCGTGAGATCTCCGACATGCGCGACGAGACCGACCTCAACGGTCTGAAGCTGACCATCGACCTCAAGCGCGGTCAGGACCCCGACAAGCTGATGGCCCGCCTGTACAAGGCCACGCCCTTGGAGGACAGCTTCGCCTGCAACTTCAATGTGCTGATCGCGGGCCAGCCCAAGGTGCTGGGTGTGCGCAGCATCCTGCTGGAGTGGATCGCCTTCCGTGCCGAGTGTGTGCGCCGCCGCACCTACTACGACCTGCAGGGCAAGCAGAAGCGTCTGCATCTGCTCAAGGGCTTAAAGGCGATTCTGCTCGACATTGACAAGGCCATTGAGATCGTGCGCAACACGGCCGAGGAGACCGAGGTTGTGCCCAACCTGATGATCGGCTTCGGCATTGACGAGGTACAGGCTGAATATGTGGCCGAGATCAAGCTGCGCCACCTCAACCGCGAGTACATCCTCAAGCGCACCGAGGAGATCGAGGAGCTCGAAAACGCCATTGCCGATCTTGAGGATATTCTCAAGCGCCCGGCCCGCATCAATAAGATCATCATGAAGGAGCTGGGCGATGTAGCCAAAAAGTACGGCAAGCCCCGCCGCTGCGAGATCATGTACGAGATTCCGGCCGGCGAAGCCGAGGAGCCCGAGCAGCAGATCCCCGACTACCCGGTGCATCTGTTCTTCACGCGGGACGGCTACTTCAAAAAAATCACACCCCAGAGCCTGCGCATGAGCGGTGAGCAGAAGCTGAAGGACGGTGACGAGGTACTGTTTACCTGCGAAAGCACGAACAGCACCGAGCTGCTCTTCTTCACGAATCACCGTCAGGTCTACAAGTCCCACGCCTATGACTTTGCCGACAGCAAGGCCAGTGTGCTGGGCGATTATGTAGCCTCCGCCCTCGGCATGGAGGAGGGTGAGGTGCCGCTGTATATGGTGGTCACGCCCGACTACAAGGGCTGGATGCTCTTCCTCTATGAGAACGGCAAATGCGCCAAGGTCCCGCTGTCCAGCTATGAGACAAAGCAGAACCGCCGCAAGCTGCTCAAGGCATACAGCGATAAGGCAGAGCTTGCCTTTATGCGCTTTATCCCCGAGGAGACCGAACTGGCCATCTTTACCACAAACAACCGCCTGCTGCTGGTCGGCAGTGCGCTCATCCCTGAAAAGGCGACCCGCGATACCGCCGGTGTCAATGTGGTAACGCTGAAAAAGAACGCCGGTATCTCCCGCCTGACGCTGGCCGAGGGGCTGGAGCTCAACGATGCTCCGCGCTATCGTGTGCGAACCCTGCCTGCCGCCGGTGCCACCCTCAAGGAGGATGACCGCATCGAGCAGCTGACGCTGTAAGGTGATACCGCACGAAGCTCCGTAGGGGCGCATTCCATATGCGCCCGCAAGGTGTCTGCCGTCTGACGGGCGGATATGGAATCCGCCCTATGGTGTCAACTGAAAAAAGTGCTTGACAACAGACGCGACTTGTGCTAAAATATTTCAGCAATCGTTCAGATGGCTGCTCCGTCCGCACAGGATGGCGAACGCTGGTAGCCGCAATTCGGAGATTGTGATGAGCACATATATCAAGTATGGCTCCTTTTATCATGATCGAGAAAGAGGTGAATTTAACCATGAAGCAGGGCATCCATCCGAACTATGTGGACTGCACCATCACTTGTGCCTGCGGCAATGTGATCCACACCCGTGACACTAAGCCGGAGATCCACGTCGAAGTTTGCAGCAAGTGCCATCCGTTCTACACCGGCAAGCAGAAGCTGGTCGATACCGGTGGCCGCGTCGAGCGTTTCAAGCGCCGTTTCGCCAAGTCTGGCAAGTAATTCCGTTTTTGTACCCCGGATGTTCTTTCATCCGGGGTATTTTTGCTATAGAGTGAGGTTTGCCCCATGGCCGACTATAAAACCATACGCGGCACTTCCACATTTGAATATGAGGAAAAGCGCAGCCGCTTTATCGCCACGGCCGCCTTTGCCGATACCGAGGAAAAGGCCCTCGCCGTGCTGAACGCGGTGCGCGCCGCCAACCGCACGGCGCGCCACAATGTCTATGCCTATGTGCTGCAGAACGGCCGCGCGCGGTATTCTGATGACGGCGAGCCCGCCAAAACCGCCGGGACCCCGGTGCTGGAGACAATCGGCCACGCAGGTGTGGCCGATGTGATCGTTGTAGTGACGCGGTATTTCGGCGGCATTCTGCTGGGCACCGGCGGGCTGGTGCGGGCGTATACGGCGGCGGCCTCCGGTGCGCTGCAGCAGGCCGAGCTTGTCAGCATGCGCCTTGTGGTGGACTGCAGCGTCCGTGTAAGTTATGCCCAGTTTGAACAGGCCCAGCGCATCATTGCAGCGGCGGAAACAAGACTGGACGAGCCGGCCTTTGACGATGCCGTGACCCTTTGCTGGCGTATGCCCGCAGGGCAGGAGGGTGCGCTCTGCACCGCACTGAACGAGCTGACGCGCGGCGGGGCTGAGGTGGAGATTTCCAAACCGCAGTACGCCCCGTTTTGAATTGCGGCAGCTTGCATCGGCCCGCGGGGCGTTGGGGACGCCGCCCCCCTGCAACCGTGAAAATATTTCAAAAAAATCCCCACAAAAAAAGAGTGTTTCCCATACTTTTGTCGTATTTATAGATAGAGGATCAGGAAAAGGGGGCGCACTATGACGATCCGTGAAGAGACCGAGGCTATTGAACGGCAGACCCTGAGCAGCTGCGCGACCTTGAGCGCGAACAGTCTGGGCCGCCGCCTGCCGCTGACGGAGGACCCGATCCGGCCCTGCTTCCAGCGCGACCGGGATCGTATTCTCCACAGCAAGGCCTTCCGCCGGCTGAAGCAGAAAACACAGGTATTTCTCTCGCCGGAGGGGGACCACTACCGCACCCGGCTGACCCACACGCTTGAGGTGTCCCAGATCGCGCGCACGGTCTCCCGCGCGCTGCGGCTGAATGAGGACCTGACCGAGGCCATCGCCCTTGGGCATGATCTGGGCCACACGCCCTTTGGCCATGCGGGTGAGCGCGCCCTTAACCGACTTTGCCCGGGGGGCTTTACCCATTACCGGCAGAGCCTGCGCGTTGTGGATTTTCTCGAGCGGGACGGTCAGGGCCTGAACCTGACCTGGGAGGTGCGCAACGGCATTGTGACCCACACGACTGGCGCCTGGGCCCGCACACCGGAGGGCTGTGTTGTGCGCCGTGCGGATCACATCGCATTTTTGAACCACGATATTGAGGATGCAATCACGGCGGGGGTGCTTGACCCGCGCCGCCTGCCGCCCGAGGCAACGGCCGTGCTGGGCCATACAAAGTCTGAGCGCATTACCACGATGATCACCGATCTGGTGGCCCACAGCAGTGGCGGCCAGATCTGCTTTTCGCCTGAGGTCGATGCCGCCTATGCGGTGCTGAAGGACTTTATGTATGCCACGGTCTATGTAGACCGGGAGGCTAAGCGCGAGGAAAAAAAGGTGGACAAGCTCATCAGTGAGCTGTATGACCGCCTGAGCAGCGAGCCCGCCCTGATGCCGAATTTTTACATGCAGATCGCCTACAACGAGGGGGTGGACCGCGCCGTGACCGACTATATCAGCGGCATGAGCGATGAGTTTGCCACCCGCCTGTTTGAGGAATTGTTTATACCGCAAAAGTGGCACGTTTTGTAACCGCTGCCCCTACAATCTGACAAGGAGGTGCAGTCAACCCATGATCCCTCAGGAATACATACAGGAGGTCGTTCGCCGCAACGATATTGAAGAGGTCATCGGCCAGTATGTGCAGCTGCGCCGACGCGGGCGCACCCTGAGCGGGCTGTGCCCCTTCCACAATGAAAAAACGCCGTCCTTCGTTGTTTATCCGGACACCCAGAGCTTTTACTGCTTTGGCTGCGGCGCAGCGGGGGATGTCATCAACTTTGTGCGCAAATACAATAACCTTGGGTATGTCGAGAGCGTCAAGCAGCTGGCGGCCCGCGCCGGAATGCCCCTGCCCGAGGAGGATGACCGTGAATCCCGCGCGCGCCAGCGCCTTTTGGAGATCAACCGCTGTGCCGCCCGCTATTTTTATGAGAATCTGAACGCTCAGACGCCGGAGGCTGCGCTGGCCCGGAAATACTGGAAGGAAAAGCGCGGCCTGTCCGATGCGGCCATACGCCGGTTCGGGCTGGGCTATGCGCCGAATGAGGGCTTCGGCCTTGTCAACTACCTCAAGCGCCGCGGCTTTCAGGACGATGAGCTGGAGCATTCCGGCCTGATACGCCGCAGTGAGCGCGGCAACCTGTACACGATCTTCCGCCACCGCGTCATGGTGCCGATCATTGATGTGCGCGGCGCGATCATTGCGTTCGGCGGCCGTGTGCTGGATGATTCCAAGCCCAAGTACATCAACAGCCCCGAAACGATGGTCTACCACAAGTCCCACACACTTTTTGCGCTCAACATCGCCAAAAAGTCCAAGAGCAAGCGCTACATCCTCTGCGAGGGCTACATGGATGTCATCGCAATGCACGAGGCCGGCTTTGACACGGCGGTCTGTGCCTGCGGCACGGCGCTGACCGCTGAGCAGGCCAAGCTGCTGAGCGAGTACGCGGACGAGGTCGTTCTCAGCTACGACTCGGACGAGGCCGGCCAAAAGGCTACCGAGCGCAGTCTGGGCATCATGGCCAACACGCCGATGAAGGTCAGCGTGCTGAGTTATCAGGGTGCCAAGGACCCGGACGAATTTATCAAAAAGTACGGCCGCGAGCGGTTTGAGATGCTTTTAAACGGCACGGCTAACCCGACGGAGTTCCAGCTGAAAAAAGCGAAGGCCAAGTACGACCTGCGCAGCGATGACGGCCGGCTCAGCTATATCCGCGAGGCCATCGGTATCCTGACCGAGCGGGGCGTCAGCCCCACGGCGCGGGATGTCTACGCCGGGCGGCTGGCGGATGAGACCGGCGTGTCCAAGCAGGCCATCGTATCCCAGATGCAGGGCGCAGTCCAGACGGCGGCGCGCCGCGACCGCCGCAGACAGCAGCAGGAGCTGTCCAAGCAGGGGATCGCCGCCGACATCCGGGTGCCCTACACCAGCAGCGGGGAGTCTGCGCTGGGCGCAGCGGCAGCGGCCCGCCAGCTGGCGGCGGCCCTGATGCAGAACCCGGACGAGATTCCCTATGTGCGCCGCCGCCTTGATATGGCGACTGTGCTGGTGCCGGAGCTGCAGAGCGTTCTGCAGGCGATCTTTCAGTGTGCTGACAGCGGCCAGCCGCTGAACCTGACAACGCTGCAGCAGCTGCTGGACGACAAGGCGTTCCAGCAGATCGCGCTTGCAATGGCGCAGAACCACGATGCGCCTTTGCAGCATCAGGACATCGACATGTACCTTGACCGGCTGGAAAGCGCCAGACCGCTGGACGAGAAGGTCCGCCAGATGGACGACAGCCAGTTCTCCGACTTTTTTGCCAACATGGGCAAAAAGAAGGGTGCCAAGGCTGAAGAACCAGAAGAATAACGACATTCCGACAGATTTGTTGCAACAATATAAAACCAAAAGGAGAACCTACTTATGGCAGAGAAGAAAGACTCGATCCGCACGCTGATTGACGCCGGCCGCCGCATCGGCAAGCTGACCAGCAGTGAGATTAGCGATGCAATGGAGGAAAACGGCAACGTTCTGGATGTTGAGGCAATGGAAAAGCTCTATGAGGAGCTTGAGAGCAACGGCATCGAGATTGTGGACGACACCCCCGTGGAGGTCGATGATACGGTCTCCGGTGCCGATGACGGCGCCGATGATTATGAGGACGGCCTGACCGCCGACGGCATCACGATCGACGACCCCGTCAAGGTCTATCTGAAGGAAATCGGCCGTGTGCCGCTGCTCACCCCCGATGAGGAGACTGAGCTGGCTCTCAAGATTCAGGCGGGCGGCCCCGATGGCGAGAAGGCCAAGCAGCGCCTGAGCGAAGCAAACCTGCGTCTGGTCGTTTCCATCGCCAAGCGCTATGTCGGCCGCGGCATGCAGTTTCTGGACCTGATTCAGGAGGGCAATCTGGGCCTGATCAAGGCTGTTGAGAAGTTCGACCACACCAAGGGCTTCAAGTTCTCCACCTATGCGACATGGTGGATCCGTCAGGCAATCACCCGTGCCATCGCCGATCAGGCCCGCACCATCCGCATCCCCGTTCATATGGTCGAGACCATCAACAAGGTCAAGAAGGTCTCCAGCCAGCTGCTGCATGAGTATGGGCACGACCCCAGCGCCGAGGAGATCGCTGAGCGTCTGGAAATGCCGGTGGACAAGGTCCGTGAGATCATGCGTGTGGCGCAGGAGCCTGTCAGCCTCGAGACGCCCATCGGCGAGGAGGAGGACAGCCATCTGGGCGACTTCATCCCCGATGATGACGCCCCCGTACCTGCCGAGGCCGCCAGCCAGACCCTGCTGAAGGAGCAGCTGGCCGATGTGCTCAAGACGCTGACCCCGCGTGAGGAGAAGGTTCTGCGCCTGCGCTTCGGCCTTGAGGACGGCCGCCCCCGCACGCTGGAGGAGGTCGGCAAGGAGTTCAATGTCACCCGTGAGCGCATCCGCCAGATCGAAGCCAAGGCCCTGCGCAAGCTCCGCCACCCCAGCCGCAGCAAAAAGCTGCGCGATTTCCTGGATTGATGGGTACATAAAGTAAACCGGTAGGTCCCATGCCCGCGCCGCCAAGGCGTTGGGCATGGGACTTTTGTATGCAGATTTTGCGAAGCGTTGCACTCTTGTCAACACTTCCTTGAAATATGCTTGATTGTAAATGTTCCGTGACTGTGCTACACTTGCCCTTGTGCGAAATATAAAAACACGGAGGAAATAGGAGAATCATGGAACAAAAACAAAACAGAAGCTCATTTTCCGGCAAGATCGGCTTTGTGCTGTCGGCGGCCGGTGCGTCGGTGGGCTTGGGCAACATCTGGCGCTTTCCGTATCTGGCAGCCAAATACGGCGGCGGCATCTTCCTGCTGATCTACATCGTGCTGGCGCTGACCTTTGGCTACAGCATGATCATGGCCGAGACGGCGCTCGGCCGCATGACCGGCAAAAGCCCGGTCGGTGCCTATGCCTCGTTTGCGGGCAAGGGCCGCAAAAACGGCTTTCTCGGCTTTGGCGGCTGGATCAACGCCATCATTCCGGTGCTGATCGTGCCGTACTACTCGGTCATCGGCGGCTGGGTCATCAAATATCTGTTTGAGTACCTGCGCGGCAATGCGCAGGGGGTGGCTGCGGATGGCTACTTCAGCGCCTTTATTGCGGACGGTGCCTCCGCAGAACTCTGCTTTTTGCTCTTTGCGATCTTCACGCTGGGCATCATCTTTGCGGGCGTGCGCAACGGCGTGGAGCGCGTTTCCAGGCTTATGATGCCGGTGCTGGTCGTGCTGTCGGTCGTGATCGCGGCCTACTCGGTAACGCGGCCCGGCGCGCTCGCCGGTGTGAAGTACTTTCTGGTGCCCAACCCGGCCAACTTCTCATGGATGACGGTCGTTGCGGCAATGGGCCAGATGTTCTACTCACTCTCGATCGCCATGGGCATCCTTGTGACCTTTGGCTCCTATATGAAAAAGGATGTCGCCATCGAGGAATCCACCCAGAATGTCGAGATCTTTGACACGGCCATCGCCATCATGGCAGGTCTGATGATCATTCCCGCGGTGTTTGCCTTCTCGGGCGGGGACCCGGATACGCTGCAGGCCGGCCCGGCCCTGATGTTCATCACGATCCCCAAGGTGTTTGCCAGCATGGGGTTGGGCACGGTGGTCGGCGTGCTGTTCTTCCTGCTGGTGTTGTTTGCGGCGGTTACCAGCTCGATTGCCCTGACTGAGAGCGCCGTCTCGACCTTTGAGGATGAGCTGGGCTGGAGCCGTAAGCGCTCCACGGTGCTGGTCGGCGTGATCATGGTCGCACTCGGTACGCTGTCCAGCCTCGGCTACGGCCCGCTGGCCGGTGTGACGGTCATCGGCATGCAGTTCCTCGACTTCTTCGACTTCCTGACCAACTCGGTCATGATGCCGATCGCGGCCATTGCCACCTGCCTGCTGGTCTCCCGCGTGATCGGTGTGGAGCGCATCGAGGAGGAGGTTGAGCTGGACGGCCAGCCCTTCCGCCGCAAAAAGGTGTTTCGTTTCATGATCCGCTGGCTCTGCCCGATCTTCGCCGCCGTCATTCTGGCAAGCTCGGTTGCCAACGCGTTTGGGATTATCAAGATGTGAAAATAAAAAAGCCTTCCCCCACAGGGGAAGGCTTTTCTCGTTGTAGGGGTCGGCGTCCTCGATGCCCAGAGAGCGTTTCCGCAGCCGCTTACTTTTTCGCTGGGCTGTACCGCAAAACCTTCTCCGAAAAATGCTTTGTGAAAAACTGCACGAACGGTCCGAGCCCGAACGCACAAATCAGCGTGCCCAATCCGATCAGCCCGCCCAGCAGGTAGGCCAGCAGGGCACACAGCGCATCGGTAAACACGCGGCAGCCGAAGTAGGGGAGCGGCAGCCGGTCGGACATCATCAGCGAAAGCGCGTCATAGGGCGCAACGCCCAAATCCGCTGTCTGGTACAGCGAACACCCGAAGGCAACGACCAACACGCCGACAGCCACCCAGAACAGCTGGACGGGCAGGGTGTCGGCAGAGCCGAAGGCCGCCGTCATCGCATTGCTCGTGAAGGTGACAATGAAGCCAATGCAAAAGCTGTTGATGATGGTGCCCAGCCCAATGTACCGCCGCCCCCAAATCAGCTGCGGCACAAACAAAAACAGGTTCATAAGCACATTCTCAATACTGAACGGCAGGCCGGCCAGCTCAGCCAACCGCAGATTCAGTGCACTGATGGAGTCATTGCCCAGATGGGAGAACTTGAAAACTGCAATGCCGATGCCGATGATGACGACACCCGCAACCATGCCCAGAATGCGCCGTGCACTGATTTTCTGATCCAAAATGCTCATATGCAAAACATCCAATCTTTATAGAATGAGAAATAGTACTATAACTATCTCGTAAAAAACACCAGCTTGTCAAGGGTAAACCTCGCTAAAAACTGCCGGTCATCCTTGTGAAAACTGCTGAAAGCAGGGGCACATAGCCGCTTTGCTGAATTTGTCAAGTGCGGGTGGAGGATGCAAAATCAGCAAAATGCTGAAATTTTGTTACACCCACCCGGGCGTTCAATTGAAGCGAAAAACTTCATAAAAAAGCTGAAAAACCCTTGACAGCAAGCCTTTTTCCCTGTATACTGGTACAGTATCACAAAAATGGAATAGAGCGCCCTAAAGAGATTTCACAAAAACAGTGAAATTGAAAAGTTTGTGGAAAATGACGAATATGCCTACCTTTCACAACGCTTTTTCGGGCGGCTTTCGCCAACTTTGTCAATCTATGGAATAGGAGTGGTCGCGTTTTATGGTTAAGGTCAAGCCCGTACAAAACGGCAGAACGACCCGCATGAGCTTTTCCCGCATCAACGAAGTGATTGGCATGCCCAATCTGATCGAGATCCAGAAAAACTCTTACAACTGGTTCCTGGAGGAGGGCCTGCACGAGGTCTTTCACGACATTGCCGCGATCGAGGACTACACCGGCAATCTGGTGCTGGAGTTTGTCGATTACCGGCTGGACAAGAACCCCAAGTATTCTATCAAGGAATGCAAAGAGCGGGATGCCACATATGCGGCACCCCTGTATGTCACGGCCCGCCTGCTGAACAAGCAGACCGGCGAAGTGCAGGAGCAGGAGATCTTCATGGGCGACTTCCCGCTCATGACTGATGCCGGCACCTTCATCTCCAACGGTGCAGAGCGTGCGATCGTCTCTCAGCTGGTCCGTTCTCCCGGCGTTTTCTACGGCTCCAGCAAGGACCGTACCGGCAAGGATCTGTTTACCGCCACCATGAACCCCAACCGCGGCGCATGGCTGGAGTATGAGACCGATTCCTCCGATGTGTACTATGTCCGCATCGATAAGAACCGCAAGCTGCCCGTCACCACGCTGCTGCGTGCGCTGGGCCTGTCCACCGATGACCAGATCAAGCAGTTCTTCGGCGATTCCGAGCCGAAGATCAACGCCTCCCTCGAGAAGGATATCACCCACAACACCGAGGAAGGCCTGCTCGAGGTCTACCGCAAGCTGCGCCCCGGCGAGCCTCCGACGGTCGAGAACTCCCGCGCACATCTGAACAACCTGTTCTTTGACCCGCGCCGTTACGACCTGGCCCGCTTCGGCCGCTACAAGATGAACAATAAGCTCAGCCTGACCCGCCGCATCGCCGGCTACAAGGCGGCTGAGGATATCATCGCCCCCCTGACCGGCGAGCTGCTGGCCGCCAAGGGCGAGAAGATCAATATGGCCAAGGCCGAGGAGATCGATGCCGCCGGTGTTACCCGCGTGGTCATTCTGGTCGAGCACAAGGGTGAGGAGCCTCATCCCTTCATCGTCATCTCCAACGGCTGTGTCGATGCCCAGAACTTCTTCAGCTTCAATGTTGAGGAGGAGGCCGGCGTCAACGAGCGCGCCAACTTCGCCGAGATCCGCAAGATCCTCGACACCACCTCCGATGTGGAGGAGCAGAAGGAGCTGCTGCGCCAGAACCACGATGTTCTGATCAGCCGCACCGTCACCGTTGACGACATCTTTGCTTCTGTCAACTACCTGCTGGGTCTGGACCACGGCATCGGCGTGACCGATGAGATCGACCATCTGGGCAACCGCCGTGTCCGCAGCGTTGGTGAGCTGCTGCAGAACCAGTTCCGCATCGGCTTCTCCCGTATGGAGCGCGTCATCCGTGAGCGCATGACCCTGCAGAATCAGGAGAACGGCGAGAAGATCACCCCGCAGAGCCTGGTCAACATCCGCCCGGTCGTGGCCGCTATCAAGGAGTTCATCGGCTCCAGCCCGCTGTCTCAGTTCATGGACCAGAACAACCCTCTGGCCGAGCTGACCCACAAGC
>UQGL01000013.1 GCA_900540595.1 uncultured Oscillospiraceae bacterium | reverse complement strand
CTCCCCGCTATGCGAGGAGGCTTTCACGCGGGCAAAGCCCGCGCAAAAAGGCTCCTCACGAAGTGGGGAGCTGGCCGAGTTTACGAGGCCTGAGGGGCTTTCGTCCCCCTTTACTCAAACACATTTTCTGTATCTTCGGCTTCGTGTTCTACCGGGTTGCCATCGCTGTCGATGCCGCGCTTATCCAGCGCATAGTGGACAAACTCCTGCGCCAGACCGTAGAGGGTGGCAAAGACCGGCACGCCCACGACCATGCCGACGATGCCGAACAGATCGCCGCCGACCACGATCGAAAAGAGGATCCACAGTGCCGAGATGCCGATGGACGACCCGAGGATCTTGGGGCCGATGAAGTTGCCGTCCAGCTGCTGGATGATGAGGATCAGCACACAGAAGATGACCGCCTGCAGCGGATCTATCAAGAGCAGGATAAACACGCTTGGGATCGCGCCGATAAAGGGACCGAACACCGGGATGATGTTCGTAATGCCGATAAACACGCTGATCAGCACGGCAAAGTCAAGCCGCAGGATCGTCATGGCTACAAAGGTGATAACGCCGATGATGGCGGAGTCGATGATCTTGCCCACAAAAAAGCCCGTAAAGTTTACATTGGCGTAGTGGCAGATGCGCAGCGTGTTGGAGGCTACCTTCTCCGGCAGGAAGGCGTGCGCCAGCGTGCGCAGCTGGTGCAGCAGATGGTTCTTGTCCGCCAGCATGTAGATGCTGGCCGCGATCGAGGTGAAGATTGCCACAAAGTTGGACGCCACGCTGCCGATGCTTGCCACGATCTGCGGCATGGCATTGGTGGCCATCGCATAGATTTCCTTGACCATGGCCTCGGAATCATCGAGCATTTTGGTGGCCTGCTGCAGGTCGATGCCGTACTCACTCTGGACATAGAGCAGCATTTCCTGCACGCCCTGTATGTAGCTGGGGAAGTTCGTGAACAGCATACCGATGCTGTTTACGATCTGCGGCACGACCAGCCAGGCCAGCAGCATAAGCAGCAGGATCGCCACGGCGTAGGCCAGCAGGATGGCAAAGCCGCGCGTGCCCTTCTTCTCCTTGAACAATTTGACATAGAAGAATTTGACCATCGGGTCAAGGATATAGGCGATGACGATGCCGCCCGCAAACGGCGACAGAATGTTGATGAAAATGCCGATGCGCCCAAGGAAATACCCCAGATTGTTCAAAAGCAGGTAAAATGCAATACAGGCCCCGACCACGCAGAACCAGTCCAGCATAGACTCCGGCCTTTTGGACCAGATGTGTTTTTCGTTCAAATGCTCCGCCCCTCTTTGTCATAAAATCTGCGGAATGACCGCATTATTGACATTGTATGCCATACACGGGCGCATTGCAATAGATAAGGTGTGAATTTTCTTCGGGCGGCGGGGCGTTGCCCACTATTGCGGGGGCGGGTCTTTACGGGCGGGGGCGCCGTCTGCATCAAGGCCGCGTGCGGTCAGCCCGGCCCCCACCGCCTGCCGGGCCAGCGCCGCCAGCACAGCCAGCATCGGCACACCCAGCACCATGCCGGGGATGCCGAACCACGCCCCGCCCACCACGATGGCCAGCAGCACCCCCAGCCCGGGCAGGCCGGTGGCACCGCCCAGAATACGCGGCGCGATAAAGTTGCCGTCCACCTGCTGGACCACAAAGATGATGATGGCAAACTCCGCCGCCTTCCACGGGGCCTCCAGCAGCAAAATCACAATACCCGGCACCGCGCCGAGGAACGGCCCCAGCACCGGCACAATGTTCGTCATCCCGACCAGCACCGCCAGCAGCGGGGCATACTCCAGCCCGAAGATCGACATGAGCGCAAAGGTCTCGCCGCCGACCAGCAGGGCATCGACCAGCTGCCCGCCGAGATAGCCGCTGAAGATCCGGTTTGCCAGCCGGCAGACCGAAAACACCCCCGCAGCCGCACCGGGCGGCAGGGCGGCCCGCAGGCAACACCGCGCCGCCTGCAGAAGCTCCGCCTTGCCGGACAGCAGATAGATGCTGACGGCCAGCGTAACAAAGGCATCCGCTGCCGCCCCCGCCGCACCGGATGCAGCCTTGGCCGCTGACTGCGCCGCCGTGCGGGACAACGCAGCCAGCCAGCCCTGCAGGGCGCGCCCCGCGGCCTGCACCAGCCGCCCGGCGGTGGCCGTGTCGATGCCGAAGGTTGCCTGCACCCAGGCCAGCAGGCGGCGCAGCGTTTCCTCATACGCGCCCAGCCGCCCGGCAAAGGCGGTCAGGCTCTGCACCAGCTGGGGCACGACCAGCGCCGCCAGCAGGGCCAGCACCCCAAACAGCAGCGCATAGCTGACCGCCAGCGCCCCGCCGCGCCGCCCGCCGAACAGCTTTGCTGCAAAAAAGCGGGTGGGAATGTCCAGCACATAGGCCAGCACCAGCCCCCAGCCGAACGGCGCAAGCAGTGCCAGCAGTCCCGCTGCGGCGCGCAGCAGGCCCGGCAGCTGCCCTGCCGCCGCCAGCAGCAGTGCCGTGCCTGCCGCCAGTGCCAGCCAATCGCCCATGGTGCGGGGCGTGCGCTCCAACCAGTTTTTCATTGCAGTCCCTCCCCTTTTTATGCTACACTGTCTGTAACGCATATTTTACGGAAAGCCGGTGCTTTTATGAATATCCTCGTCAGCGCCTGCCTGCTGGGCATCGCCTGCAAATACTCCGGCGGCGACAACGCCTGCCCCGCCCTGCTGCAGGCCCTGCGGCAGAGCGGCCACACCCTGATCCCCGTCTGCCCCGAGGTCTACGGCGGCCTGCCCACGCCCCGCCCGCCGGCCGAGCGCTGCGGCGACCGTGTCCTGACCGAGGCCGGAGCCGATGTGACGGCGCAATACCGCCGCGGGGCCGAGGCTGCCCTGCAGCTGGCCCGGCTGTACAACTGCCGCGCCGCCATCCTGAAAGCCAACAGCCCCAGCTGCGGCAGCGGCACGATCTATGACGGGACCTTCCGCCACCGCAGAATCAGCGGGGACGGCCTGACCGCAGCCCTTTTGAAGGCCAACGGGGTGCAGGTGTACAACGAGGACACCTTTGCGGCGCTGCTGTAAAATTTTTGTCAAAATCTTGACAGAACAACGGCAGAATGTTACAGTGTTCACAAGATGATCCTGCAGAAGGGAGCGTTTTTTATGTGGTTTGATACGATACTCTGGCTGGCTGCCATCGTTGCCTTTATCGCGGTCGAGGCTGCCACCACGGCCCTTGTCTCGGTCTGGTTTGCCGTGGGCGCAGCGGCGGCCATGGTCGTCAGCCTGTTCACAGTCAGCTTCGGCTGGCAGCTGCTGGTCTTTGCCGTTGTGTCCGCCGTGACGCTGGCGCTGATGGTGCCCGGCCTGCTGCGCCGCCGCGGCCATGCGCAGCCCCCTGTCACAAACGGCTCGCCGCTGACCATCGGCAAGCAGGGCGTTGTGCTGGTGGATATTGAGCCCGGCATGCCGGGCCGCGTGCGGGTGGACGGCCTTGACTGGCAGGCCCGCGCCGGTGTGCCGCTTGCCAAGGGTACGCGCTGTCAGGTCACCGCCGTGGACGGTGCCGTGCTTATCGTAGTTCCCGTGACCGCCGATGCGGCCGCGGTATAAAAAAGGAGGAGACCCTATGCTGTTCATTTTTGCCCTTTTGCTCATCGTTATTCTTGTGGTGCTGGTGCGCTGCATCGTCATCGTCCCCCAGTCCAACGCCTATGTCACTGAGTGGCTTGGCGTATACAAGGACACCTGGGGCGCGGGCCTGCACATCCGCACCCCCTTTGTGGAGCGCATCTCCCGCAAGGTCTCCCTGAAGGAGGAGGCCGCCGACTTTCCCCCGCAGCCCGTCATCACCCGCGACAATGTCACGATGATGATCGACACCGTTGTCTTTTTTCAGGTGTTCGATGCCAAGATGTACGCCTACGGCGTCAACCGCCCGATTCAGGCCATCGAGAATCTTTCCGCCACGACCCTGCGCGACATCATCGGCTCGATGACGCTGGACGAGACGCTGACCAGCCGCGACCTTATCAACACCAAGATCACGGCCAGCCTTGATGAGGCGACCGACCGCTGGGGCATCAAGGTCAACCGCGTTGAGCTGAAGAACATCGAGCCGCCGGTCGAGATCCGTCAGGCGATGGAAAAGCAGATGAAGGCCGACCGTGAGAAGCGCGCCTCGATCCTGCTGGCCGAGGGCGAAAAGCAGGCCGCCATCACCCGCGCCGAGGGCGAGAAGGAGTCCGCCATCCTGCGCGCCGAGGCTGTCAAGCAGCAGCGCATCCGCGAGGCCGAGGGCGAGGCCGAGGCCCTGCTGACCGTGCAGAAGGCGCAGGCTGATGCCATCCGCATGATCAACGAGGCGAACCCCAACCACAACTATCTGGCCCTGCGCAGCATGGAGGCCATGGAGAAGGTCGCTGACGGCAAGGCCACCAAGCTGATCGTGCCCAGCGATATGCAGAATCTGGCGGCAACAGTTTCCGCCATCAAGGAGATTTCCGGCGAAGTGACCGAATAAAATTCAGCATCCTGTTTTTCCTGCCCGCGGTGTTGTGCCGCGGGCAGTTTTTATTGTAGGGGTCGATGCTTGCATCGACCTGCATCCGCCCCTGCACGGCAAAATTCCAGCAAATCTTCTTGCGTTTTCCACAATTTAAGGGTATAATACAAACAGAATAGTATGTCTTTTTGCACATACTATACAAATATTAGCGAGGTGTATCAGTATGAAGGAACCTATGGTCATTACTATGGCGCGTGAATATGCATCCGGCGGCAGCGAGATCGCACAGGCCGTTGCCGACAAGCTGGGTATCCCCCTGTACAACAAGGAGCTGATCACCCTTGCGGCCAAAAAGAGCGGCCTGACCGAGGAGGCCATTGCCGCCAGCGAGAACCAGCGCAGCGGCAGCCTGATCTACAGCCTGTACATGATGGGCAACACGATGCCGCTGGCCGATCAGGTCTATATCCTGCAGAGCAATGTCATCAAGGAGTTGGCTGCCAAGGGGCCCTGCGTTATTCTGGGCCGCTGCGGCGACTATGTGCTGCGCGAGCGGGAGAATGTGCTGCGCACCTTTGTCTATGCGCCGCTGGAGGCCCGCATTGAATTTGCCAAGACCCGCCCCGATGCCAAGGACATGCCCGACCGCCTGTGGGAGACCCAGCTGGCCAAGCATGACCGTGCCCGCGCAAGCTACTACAATTACTATACCGAAAACCGCTGGGGCGAGGCGAAGAACTACGACCTCTGCCTGAACGCCACCTTGGGCCGCGAGGCCTGCGCCGATCTGATCGTGGCTGCTGCCAAGGCCATGCAGGCGGCCGAGAAATAACGCGGGCCCGCCCGCACAAAAAAGGAGCTGCCGCCTATGCTGCGCTATATCAAGACCGGAATGATGCTGCTGAGCATCGCGTATATCGTCATCGGCATGATGCTGCTCGTCATGCCCCAGACCAGTCTGCTCTGGATCTGCTACGCCTTCGGGGCTGTTGTGCTGATCACCGGCATTGTCTGTCTGGTGCAGTATGCGCGCATCCGCGGCACAGGCTTCACCGCGCCGTTCATGCTGGTGGGCGGTGTCATTACGGCGTGCATCGGCGTGTTTACGCTGGTCAGGCCGCAGGTGGTTGCCAGCTTCCTGCCCGTTGTGTTCGGTATCTTCATCGTTGTGGACGGCCTGAGCCGCGTCGGCACCGCCATCGACCTTGCCAAGCGCAAGGGACAGAAATGGTGGCTGCTGCTGTTGCTCAGCCTCGTTTCGGTTGCACTGGGCGTTGTGCTGGTGTTGCACCCCTTTGACGCCGCCATCGGCGTGACGATGCTCTGCGGCATCCTGCTCATTGTCGAGGGTGCGCTGAATCTGGGCTGCGTGCTGTATGCGGCCATGGAGCTGCGCACGCTGGACCGCATGGCCAACGCCGCCGCAAGCGCCGCAATGTCCGCCATCGGCGATGCGCTGGACGAGGCCGAGGCCGCTGAGAGCGGTATTCCCATGGACGGCCCCGTCGTCTACAACGCCGAGAGCAAGGATGTGTCGGAGGACGGTGAATAACCGTTCCGTGACACCGTAGGGGCGCATTCTATATGCGCCCGCAGCGCCGTGCCATCAGCAAACGGGCACGGGCGGATATAGAATCCGCCCCTACAATCACTCGGAAGTATGCAACGCCCCGCGGCGGGCAGAGGACTGCCCGCCCTACAATTTCCGGTATCTTATTGATTGCCCTGTAGGGCGGCCAGTCCTCTGGCCGCCGCACCTTATTCTGTTTCCCGCGCGAAGGTTCGCAAGTTATTTTTAAAGGAGAGAACCCCCACCCATGTATGATCTGATCATCGTAGGCGCCGGCCCTGCCGGCATTTTTACCGCACTGGAGCTGCTGCGCAAAAGCAGCACCCCCCACAAGATCCTGCTTGTCGAAAAGGGTAAGCCCGTGGAAAAGCGGCACTGCCCCAAGGACAAGACCGGCGTCTGCGTCAACTGCAAGCCGACCTGCGCCATCACGACCGGTTTTTCCGGTGCGGGTGCGTTCTCGGACGGTAAGCTTTCGCTGTCCTATCAGGTCGGCGGCGAGCTGCCCGACCTGATAGGCGAGGATTTCGCGCAGGAGCTGATCGACTACACCGATAAGATCTATCTGGAATTCGGTGCCGACCCGAAGGTCGAGGGCATATACGAGGGCCCCGATATCAAGGACATCCGCAAGCGCGCCATTCAGGCCGGTCTGCAGCTGGTTGACTGCCCCATCCGCCACCTTGGCACCGAGAAAGCCCAGCAGCTCTACCTCAATATCCAGAACCATCTGGCTGCCGCCGGTGTGGAGATGCTCTTCAACACCGAGTGCGAGAACATCATTCTGGAGGATTCTGTCTGCAAGGGCGTGCGCCTGCGTGAGAAGGACGGCACCCGCGATGTGCTGGCCAAGCAGGTCGTCATTGCCACCGGCCGCCGCGGCGCGGACTGGCTGGAGAAGATCTGCGCCGAGCACAACATTGCCCACAAGCCCGGCACCGTTGACATCGGCGTCCGTGTTGAGTGCCGCAACGAGATCATGGAGAAGATCAACAAGGTCCTGTATGAGGGCAAGCTGATCGGCTACCCGGCCCCGTGGCGCAACAAGGTGCGCACCTTCTGCCAGAACCCCGGCGGCTTCGTTGCGCAGGAAAACTACGACAACGATCTGGCCGTTGTCAACGGCCACAGCTTCAAGGAGAAGAAGAGCAACAACACCAACCTTGCGATCCTCGTCAGCCACAATTTCACCGAGCCGTTCAACCAGCCCATCGCCTACGCACAGAAGGTCGGCGAGCTGACGAACATGCTGGGCGCAGGCCACATTCTGGTGCAGCGCTACGGTGATATTCTGGACGGCAAGCGCACCTGGGCCAATGAGCTGGCCCGCACCAATGTGCGCCCGACCCTGAAGGACGCCGTGGCCGGCGACATCACGGCTGCCATGCCCTACCGCGCCATGGTCAACATCATCGAGTTCATCAAGATGATGGACGAGGTCGTGCCCGGCTTTGCCAGCCCCGAAACGCTGCTGTACAGCCCTGAGCTGAAGTTCTACTCCAACAAGGTCAAGATGGACACCGACTTGGAGACGAACATTGCCGGCCTGCACTGCCTTGGCGATTCCTCCGGCTGGACCCGCGGTTTGATGATGGCCTCCGTCATGGGCGTCCTGATGGGCCGCAAGCTGCTGGAGAAGCACGGCTTTTAAGGGTACGAGGAGTACGGGTGTTCTTTTCTTATAAGAAAAGAACCAAAAGAATTTTAAACATAAGCAAGGGGAGAGCGCCGGGTGTGGTGCTCTCCCCTGTTTTGTTTGCAGCGTCGGGGGACGCCGCCCCCTGCAACGACCCGTAAAACATAAAAACAAAATATTTTATCAAATCTTCTTCCCGTGTAACAACTCGGACACAACCGGGGTGTAAGCTGGTCACAAATGAAAAGTTGAAAGGAGCCTGTGTTATGAAACGACTAGCCTTTGTCCTTGCTGCCGCACTGTTCGCCCTGACCGCCTGCACCCCGGCGGCGGAAACTGCAACTGCCGCAGACCCCGCCGCCACACCCGAAGCCACCGCCGAACCGACAAGCAAGCCTGCTGCGGCGGAGACCGGCCCACTCTATACTTACAGCCACCGCTATGCGCAGGATGTTGTCTATGATGTCATGCCCGCCCTTAATGACCAGTTTGACTATAGCGGAACGAAAGTTTACAAAAACGACCTGAACGCCGGTCAAACTTCACTATTTTATTACTGCGATGATTGGTGCCTTGCCGACCCGTATGTGACAAGCAATGCAGTGTACCTGCTCACCTGCAACCGAGACTCCGAAAATAAAATCATTGCTTTGTCACCTGATGGCACCAAAACGCATGAGATTCCTTTTGACTCATACGCCTCGACCGTTGTCTTATACAGCGACCGTTATTTTTACTGCATAGGCGGTCTTGCCCCTTATGACACAGCAAGCGGGTTCCGTCTCGATTTGCAAACCGGTGAGACAACGCCCTGGGACTTGCCCGCCGAGACAGCCGCCGCACCGGATGCCGCCGGTAATTTTGCCGTGACCGCGCGGCTCATTTCAGACCACCCTGTTCCCTTCACGAGCGACCCGGAAATTTCCGACGCCCTTTTGCAGAACTCTATGCTCGAGTACGACCTGACGGATGCCACAACCGGAAAGCCCGCCACGAAAATTGCAGAGTTTCCGTATAGAGGTGCAGACGATGGCAGCGGCTATGTCTATTACACCTACCTTGGGAAATCCGGAGACGATTTCTACTTCACCGGCGAGCACTCCCGGTCGGAGGAGGAGGGCATTAAAATGTCCGTTCTGCGTGTAGGCGGCGACAGCACGCAGGAAGATTTCGGACTTATGGTGAATGTGAATGTGTCGCTTCTTGACCTGCGCCAAAACGGAGAACTACAGTGGCTTTTCACAATGAGCAGCAATCCGGGCACCCTCACAGTATACGACCTGCAAGGCACGCAGATTGCGCAGGTGGACCCGCCCGCCGGGGTGGAGTCCTACTATCCGATTTCCATGCTGGACGATGGACGGATTTTGTTGATCATCGGCTATGATCTCGACCACGACTACATGCCCCGGTACGCCACCATCGATGCTGACGCCTTTTTGAGCGGCAGTACCGAGTATACCGAGATGGAATTTGTCGGATAAAGGGTTGCCCCCTGCGGCGGGGTGAGGGCACCCCGCCCTACAACATGCCATTCATAAAATAAAGCCCCGCCCCGGCAATGTTTTCCACATTGCCGGGGCGGGGCTGTTCAAAATTTAGGACATGAATCGATCCTTCAGGTTTTTGAAGAAGCTCTTGCGCTTCTCATAGTTCTCGTCCTTCAGGCTGTCCTCAAATGCCTTCAGGGCTTCGCGCTGGGTGCGGTTCAGCTTTTTGGGAATTTCCACATCCACGATGACATACTGGTCACCGCGGCCGCGGCCGTTCAGATACTGAATACCCTGACCGCGCAGGCGGAACTTGGTGCCGCTCTGGGTGCCCTCGGGGATGCGCTGTGCGACCTTGCCGTCCACGGTGGGCACCTCGATCTCGGCGCCCAGCACAGCCTGAGAGTAGGTAATGGGCACGCGGACATACACATCATAGCCGTCGCGCTCAAACACGGCATCGGGCTTGACCGTCACATGGACGATCACATCACCGGCGGGGCCGCCGTTGGTGCCTGCATCGCCCTGACCGCGCAGTGCAATGTTCTGGTCATCGTCAATGCCTGCGGGCACCTTGACCTCCAGCGTCTTGCGGGCACTGGTCTTGCCGGTGCCGCGGCAGGTCTTGCAGGGGTTCTTGATGATGGTGCCGCGGCCGCCGCAGTGCGGGCAGGGCTGCTGGCTCTGCATCACGCCGAACGGCGTGCGCTGCTGGGTCACGACATAGCCGCGGCCGCCGCATTCGGTGCAGGTCTCCGGGCTGGTGCCGGGGGCGCAGCCGTTACCGTTGCAGTCCGGGCAGGTCTGCTGACGGTTCAGTGTGACCTTTTTGGCGCAGCCATGGGCTGCCTCCTCAAAGGTCAGGATCACATTGGCCTGAATGTCATGGCCCTTGCGCGGTGCGTTGGGGTTGCTGCGGGACGAGCCGCCGAAGCCGCCAAACCCGCCGAAGCCACCGCCGCCGAACAGATCGCCAAAGATGTCACCCAGGTCCACACCGCCTGCGCCGCCAAAGCCGCCACCGAAGCCGCCGCCGGGCTGGCCGGCCCCATAGTTGGGATCGACCCCAGCGAAACCGAACTGGTCATAGCGCTTGCGCTTGTCCGGGTCGGAAAGAACATCGTTGGCCTCGTTGACCTCCTTGAACTTTTCCTCGGCATCCTTATCGCCGGGGTTCAGATCCGGGTGGTACTTTTTGGCCAGCTTGCGGTAGGCGCTTTTGATCTCGGCATCGGTGGCGTTTTTGCCGATCCCCAGCACCTCGTAGTAATCTCGTTTTTCTGCCATAGAATCTATCCCCTCTATTTATGGGTTGTGAAAAGGCTTCCCGCTGAGGGGAAGCTGTCCGCGCAGCGGACTGATGAGGTGGGAGCTACCGGCGCTTGCCCATAAACAGGCTGCCACGGCAGCGCCGCCCCTCATCCGGCCTGCGGCCACCTTCCCCCGAGGGGGGAAGGCTTTATTTTAACTTTCTCTATAACCCCCAAGGGCCGCCGCCGGGTTTGCCCAGCGGCGGCCTTATTATGGGTTTGTTACAGCTTAGACCTCGTGGAAGTCGGCGTCAACGGCGCCGTCATCCTTGGGCTGTGCGCCGGCGTCATTGCCGGGCTGTGCACCGGGCTGCTGGCCCTGTGCCTGAGCGGCCTGCTGGTAGACCTTCTCGCTGATAGCGTAGAAAGCCTTCTGCAGGTCATCCTGCTTTGCCTTGATGTCGTCAATGCTGCCGGACTTCAGGGCTTCCTTCAGGGCGGAGAGCTTGGTCTCGACCTCGCTCTTCTCCTCAGCGGAGACCTTGTCGCCGAACTCGCCCAGCGCCTTCTCGGTCTGGAAGACCATCTGGTCGGCGTTGTTGCGCACATCGACTTCCTCGCGGCGCTTCTTATCCTCGGCGGCATACTGCTCGGCGTCCTTGACAGCCTTGTCGATGTCGTCCTTGCTCATGTTGGTGGAGGCAGTGATCGTGATGCTCTGCTCCTTGCCGGTGCCCAGATCCTTCGCGCTTACATGCACAATACCGTTGGCATCAATATCGAAGGTGACTTCGATCTGAGGCACGCCGCGGGGAGCCGGAGCAATGCCGTCCAGATGGAAGGTTCCGAGGCTCTTGTTGTCGCGGGCAAACTCACGCTCGCCCTGCAGGACATTGACCTCAACGCTGGGCTGGTTGTCCGCAGCGGTGGAGAAGATCTGGCTCTTCTTGGTGGGGATGGTGGTGTTGCGGTCGATGATCTTGGTGCAGACACCGCCCAGCGTCTCGATGCCGAGGCTCAGCGGGGTGACATCCAGCAGCAGCAGGCCCTTGACATCGCCCTGCAGAACGCCGCCCTGAATGGAAGCGCCGACAGCAACGCACTCATCGGGGTTGATGCCCTTGAACGGCTCGCAGCCCAGCTCCTTCTTGACAGCGTCATAGACGGCAGGGATACGGGTGGAGCCGCCGACCATCAGCACCTTGGCGAGGTCAGAAGCCTTCAGGCCGGCATCAGCCAGAGCCTTGCGGACGGGGGTCATCGTGCGCTCGACCAGATCAGCGGTCAGCTCATTGAACTTTGCGCGGGTCAGGGTCATATCCAGATGCTTGGGGCCGTTGGCGTCAGCCGTGATGAACGGCAGGTTGATGTTGGTGGTGGTGGCGCTGGACAGCTCGATCTTGGCCTTCTCAGCGGCTTCCTTCAGGCGCTGGGCAGCCATCTTATCCTTACGCAGGTCGATGTTGTTCTCGCGCTGGAAGTCCTCAGCCATCCAGTTGATGATGCGCTCATCGAAGTCATCGCCGCCCAGGTGGGTATCACCGTTGGTGGCCAGAACCTCGGTAACGCCGTCGCCCATCTCGATGATGGAGACATCGAAGGTGCCGCCGCCCAGGTCGTAGACCATGATCTTCTGGTCGGCTTCCTTATCAATGCCGTAAGCCAGAGAAGCAGCGGTCGGCTCGTTGATGATACGCTTGACATTCAGGCCGGCAATGGTGCCTGCGTTCTTGGTGGCCTGACGCTGGCTGTCGTTGAAGTAAGCGGGGACGGTGATGACGGCCTCGGTGACAGGCTCGCCCAGATAAGCCTCGGCGTCAGCCTTCAGCTTGGAGAGGATCATAGCGCTGATCTCTTCGGGGGTGTAGTCCTTGCCGCCGGCGTGAACCTTCTCGGCGGTGCCCATCTTACGCTTGATAGAGGAGATGGTATTCTCGGGGTTGGTGATGGCCTGACGCTTTGCGACCTGACCGACCAGACGCTCGCCGGTCTTGGTGAAGCCGACGACAGACGGGGTGGTGCGGGCGCCTTCGGCGTTCGCGATGACAACGGGCTCGCCGCCTTCCATGACAGCGACGCAGCTATTGGTAGTACCAAGGTCAATACCGATAATCTTACTCATAAATAAAACTCCCTTCAAATTTGCTTTGAACAGTAGTGAATGTCAATGTATGTGGAAACGGATCTTGCGATCCGGTTCGCCTTATTCTGCGACAACGACCATTGCGTGGCGGATGATCTTGTCACCGATCTTGTAGCCCTTCTGGAAAACCTGCACCACGCTGCCGCTCTCCTGCCCGTCAGCGGCGGGGGCCTGCGAAACGGCGTTCATAAGGTTGGGGTCAAACGGCTGGTTCAGCGCTTCGATCTCGGTGATGTGCAGCGCCTCAAGCGCCTTAGCGGCCTTGTCGAGCGTCATCGTGACGCCCTTCTTATAATTTTCATCGGCACAGGCGGCGTTGGCGGCCATATCCAGCGTATCCAAAATACCCAAGATCTGGGTCACGGCGTGGGACACACCGTCATTGAACTTCTGGTCGGCCTCGCGCTGGCTGCGCTTGCGGTAGTTATCATACTCGGCGGCGGTGCGGAGCAGCTGATTCTTCAGCTCCTCGTTCTTTTTCTCCGCCTCGTCCAGCTTAGCCTGCAAGGCCGCTGTCTCGTGGTGGTGCTTACCCTCGTGCTTTTCCTCGGGCTTCTCGGCCTTGGGGGTCTCCTGCTCAGGGGCCTTGGCCTCGGTCTCAGGCGCCTTGGTCTCTACGGCGGGCGTCTGCGTGGTTTCTTTTTCGTGGCTCATTGCGGGTCTCCTTCTTTCCAATTATTGGCCCTGCCCGGCCATACTCTGCCCCAGCTTTGCGGCAAAGTAGTCGAGGATTGGCAGCAGCCGCTGGTATTCCATGCGGGTGGAGCCGATCAGCGCCACCGAGCCGGTCAGGCCGCCGCCGGCAAGATACCGCTTGCTGACGATGCAGGCACCCGGCATCTCGGGGTCAAGGTCGCTGCCGAGCGTGGCCGTGATGCGGTTGCCCTCGGGGCGGATCAATTCGGTCGCGGCTGCATTGTCGGAGAAGATCTCGAGCAGTGTGCCGAGATTCTGGCGCACATCGGGCATCTTTGCCAGATATTGCGCGCCCTCCAGACAGGCCTGCGGGCCGGTGGTGACAAGTGCCTGCGCGGCCATGACCACGGGGGCCAGCCGCTCCCCCGCTGCCAGCACCATGCTGGCCATCAGCATCGGGCTGAGGTCCTGCGGGGCCACAAAGGTCAGCCCCCGGTTGAGCAGCTGGGCAAGGTTGGCGGCATCGTCGCGGGTCAGGCCGGTATCGACGCGGGCCACACGGGTCCGCACGCCGCCTGCGCTGGTCACAGCCAGCACAGCGGCGCTGTAGCGGCCGACCTGCACGACCTCAAAGTGTGCGATGCAGAGATCCGGTGCCTGCGGTGTTGTTGCAGCGGCGGCGCAGCCTGTCAAATCTGCCAGACTGCGGGCGGCGGCGGGCACCAGCTTTTCCGGCTCGGCGTCCATGGCGGCGAAAAGCTCGTCAATGTGTGCGCGGTCTGCCTCCGGCAGGGCGCAGGCCTTCGGTGCATCGATCAGGTGGTCGAGGTAGTACCGGTAGCCTTGGGCGCTGGGTACGCGGCCCGCACTGGTGTGGGGCTGCTCCAGCAGGCCGAGCTTTGTCAGCGCGGCCATCTCGTTGCGCAGCGTCGCACTGGACAGTGCCATGTCAAAGTAGTTCGCCAGCAGGCCGGAGCCGACCGGCTCACCACCGTTGGCGTACAGGGCAACAATGGCTTCCAATATACGCTGCTTGCGCGCATCCATCGCCATGCTGCTCATCTCCTTTGGTTTGCTTTCGGTTTGTTTAGCACTCCTTATCTCCGAGTGCTAAGTTTATTATAGTACCGTTTTGCGAACTGTCAAGAGGTTTTCCCGATTTTTCTGTAAGTTTAACAGTTTCGTCACAATCGGCTTGTGCAGTTTCCCTATTATATAATATGTAGGGGCCGGGCATACCCGGCCCGCAGCATTGCGGGGGCAACCCGTTCACGGGCAATCGCACCAACCCCCGGGCCGGGCATGCCCGGCCCCTACAGCGCTCTGCCCCTCACTCCTCCATCCACCGCGCCAGAAATTCCGCAGCCGTTGCCGCCGCGCGGATGACCTCGGCCTCGGGCAGCGGGTCCCGGGCGCTGCCGGGCAGCAGCACACCGCCCTCAATATCGCCGTGTACCAGAATCGGCGCGGCGCACAGCAGCCACCGCCCGCCCAGCCTGATTCTCCGGTCGGGATTTGCGGGGGCGGTGTAGAGCCGCCGCTTTTTCAAAAGACGGTCCAGCTCGGGCGGCAGCTCACGGTGGAGCAGCTCATTCTTGCCCGCACCGGCTGCCGCCACGATATGTTCCCGGTCGCAGACCAGCACACCACAGCCGAGCCGCCGTGCCAGCACATCGGCGTAGACGGCGGCCGGTTCGCCCAGCTCCGCCAGCGGAGAGTATTTTTTAAAGACGACCTCGCCATTTTCCTCCATAAAAATCTCAAGCGAATCGCCCGAGCGGATATGCTGCACGCGGCGGATCTCCTTTGGGATGACCACGCGCCCCAGCTCGTCGATTCTGCGCACGATGCCAGTGGCTTTCATACCAATTCCTCCCTGGTTTTTTATGGTAGTATCTGCGGCAGGCGGTATAAATATGTAGTAAGTAAGGAGTCAGCCATGGAATTTCTACAGACGACCCTGTGTTATCTTGAAAAGGACGGTGCCTATCTGATGCTGCACCGCATCAAAAAGAAAAACGATGTCAACCACGACAAATGGGTCGGGGTCGGCGGCAAGTTTGAGCCGGGCGAGGACGCGCTGGCCTGTGCCCTGCGCGAGGTGCGGGAGGAGACCGGCCTGACGATGCGCACGCCGCAGTACCGCGGCATTGTGGACTTTTACTGCGCCCCGTGGCCGGCCGAGCGGATGCACCTGTACACCTGCACGGATTTTTGCGGCGAGATGAC
The DNA here is from genome assembly GCA_900540595.1 of uncultured Oscillospiraceae bacterium. Classification (GTDB taxonomy): domain Bacteria; phylum Bacillota; class Clostridia; order Oscillospirales; family Ruminococcaceae; genus Gemmiger. The sequence continues at coordinate 49,125 of UQGL01000013.1, read as the reverse complement.
CGACTGTGATGAGGGCTGTCTGGAATGGGTGGACAAGGCCGCCGTGCAGGACCTGCCGATCTGGCAGGGGGACAAGATCTTTTTCAAGCTGCTGGCGGAGGACGCGCCGTTTTTTCATCTGGAGTTGACTTATAATGGGGACGTGCTGGTGAAAGCGGTGCTGGATGGGGAGGAGTTGCTATAACCACCGCGCGGCGGAATCTCCCAGTCACCTTCGGTGACAGCCCCCTTTAACAAGGGGGCCTTTAAAGCCTTCCTTGTCAAAGGGAGGTGGCCGAGCGAAGCGAGGTCGGAGGGATTCCCGCCGTGCGGTGGATGTTACTGCCAAAAAAGAGCGTGTGCCATTTCTTGCACACGCTCTTTTTCTGTACTATCAATAGGTCGTGATCGTCGTACCCACGAAATAATGCGTCAAAATGTCCTGATAGCCCCAGCCGTTGCGGGCGTAGCCGATGGCACCCCACTGGGACATGCCGCAGCCGTGGCCGTAGCCGTAGACATCAAAGATAAAGCAGTCCAGCTCCGCATTGTAGCTGACGGTAAAGCACTGGCTGCGCAGGCTGCGCCCGTCAACGCTCTGGCGGGCCAGCAGATTCTCGCGGAACCAGCGCCCGCTGACGGTGCCAACGCCCGCGTCCGGGCCGACCTGGATCTTGGCGACCCAGCCGTACTGGTTGGCGGACTGGATCGTGAACCAGCTGTTGGGGTCCACGCCGGACAGGTCAATGTCCATCACATCGCGGATGCGGTCCTGCAGTGTCTGGCGGGAGAAGCGGGCCGTGCCGCTGGAATTGCCGTTCGTGTTCCAGTGGCTGGACACGCTCTGGTCATACGGGCTGTCCACGGCCTGCAGCCAGGCGCGGTCATTGCCCCAGACCTCGGCTGCGGAGGCCGTGCCGGTGCTGGCCGATGCAAAGTACGGGGTGAAACAGACCTGCCCGTTGTAGGTAACCAGCACATGGGCGACCTCCTGCGCAGCGGCCAGCGCCGCAGCACCCGGCTCTGCGCCAAGCACGGACGGATAGCCCGACTGGCTCAGGATCCAGCAGTGGGTTGCCACACACTGCGCCTTGTAGGCCTCGGCGGGGGCGTTGGGGCCAAGCTCATTCTGTGCGACCATGGCAAGGCAGCGCACCAGATCCATCGTCTGGGCCGTACCGTTCATCGTCACATTGATGGTCTCACCGGCGGCACCGCCGTTGTCAGGCTGCGGGGCCTCGGTCGGCGCGGGGGTGCTGCCGCCCTCCGGCGCGGATTCGGACGCGGGGGGCGCGGTCTGCTCCGGTGCGGGGGTGGGCGTTGCCTTGAGCTGCTCCACCGTCACCGTCTGCTCAGGCAGGCTGCCCTCGGCACCCTTGTTCAGGTCCGCCTCGGCTGCGGTGGTGGAGCCTGCCACATCGGTCAGGCCCGCCAGCATCTTGTCGGTGCTGGCCAGCAGGCTGTTTGTGAGGGCCTGCAGGTCGCTGGCCTGCTGGGCCAGATCCGCTGCCTCGGCGGCAAGATCACCGGTTGTGCTGCCGTTCTTTTTGGCAGCCTGAATGGCGGCGCTCTGCTGCGCGTAATGCTCCACACTGGCCTGAACGAGCGCCTGCACGGTCGGCATCGGCTGGCCTTTGCTCTGGTACTGCGCCGCCGTCAGCAGCGGATCCTCCGCCGCTGCGATGGCTGCGGTGTTCAGGATCTCCGCCTCGCCCTCCTCGATCAGACGGCCCGTGATGCAGAGCAGCGCACCGCCCTCATCGCTGTGGCTCGTCACCGTCAGAAAACGGGAGCCCTCCCCCGCCTCAACGCCGGTATCATACAGGCTGCGGGCGCGGATGCCCGCCACAAAGGTCAGGTAGTCGTAGTAGTCGGACAGGTCGGTGCTGCCGTAGAGGTCGAACGCGCCATCGCCCTGCTCCTCGGGGTCGTAATAGTAGACCGCGATCGTCTTGACGCGGTAGGTCTTATCTGCGGTGTAAAGGGTGAATCCGCCGTTGCTGCGGAGCGTCTCCTCCTCGGCAAGGGTCTTGTAGGTATCGCCGGTACATTCCAGCACAGTGTTGCCGGGGGTGGCGGCGTCCAGCGCACTCGGGGTCGCAAACCGCACCAGCGGCTGCGGGGCCTCGCCCGATTCCGGCGTTTCCGGTGCGGGGGTATCGGCGGCGTAGACCAGCGTGCCGTCCATGCCGGGCCAGCCAAGGTACCCCACCACACCGGGGCGGCGCACAAGCGCCTTGCCCAGATAGCTCTGTGCGGTGCTGTCGTAGAGGGCGGTGCCGTAGCTCTTGGCGGCGGGACGCGCCCCAAGGTCGCTGCGCAGGAAGATCCACACCCCGCCGCCAACCAGCAGCAGGAGCAGGGCCAGCGCGGCCAGCACCAGTGCGACGGTGCGCCGGCGGCGGCGCTCGCTCTTTTCAATCATTTCAAGGCTGCGGTTGCGGATGCTGCCGGGCACCGGCTGGCGCGGGGGCAGCTCCTCGGGCGGCTCGGCGTTCTTTTTCTGCTTTTTCCGAGTGCGCTCCTGCGCGGCCTCCTCGATGGCGCTGGTATCAAACAGCTGGGTGGCGGCGCGGGTAAACTCCTCGACATCGGCGCTTTTGCCGGCAGCCTCGGCGGCATCATCGGCCGCCTGCGCAGCCGCAAGGGCGGCGGGGTCGATCTCGGCAGAGAAGTCCGGGATGTCGCCGTCCAGCACGCTGCGGGCAGGGGGTTCCTGCTCGTCCGGCGCTGCTGCGGGCGGCTCGGCCGTAACAGGCTTTGTGCGGCGGATGCGGGCGCGGCGGGCACCCTCGGCCCCCATCGTCTGTATATCGGCGGGGGCGGCATCCTGCGGTGCCGGGTCCTCTGTCTCAAACTGGATGACTCCGGTCGGCTCCGATGCCTCGGGCGGCAGGGTCGGCGCGGCGTCATGGCGGCGCAGTGTGCGATGCTGCCCCGCCTCCCCCGCCGCAGGCAGAGTGGCCGGGGGCGGTGCCACCGGCGCAGGAGCGTCAAAGTCCAGCATCGGCTCAAAATCAGCCGTGTGGTCGGCATCCCTTGTGGGCGGTGTGCGGCGGCGCAGCGAGAACCGCACCGTGTTTCCGCGGCTCTTGGCAGCCTCCGACACCACAAGCAGCGGGCGGTCATGCCCGGGGCGGAAGGTGATGCAGGAGTCGGTCAGCTGCAGGCCGAACAAACGGCGGCGCAGCAGATCCAGAATCTGGTTGCCGATGAAGGTGTCGTTCATATCGGGCGGCAGGGCGCAGGCCACAGCCCCGCGCCGGTCGCAGACCAGCACAAAGGGGCATTGGCCGACGCTGGCGGGCATGTAGGCGGCGGCAAAGTCCGCGCCGGTCACCTGCATGGCGGCCAGCGCACGGCCTGCAGCGGCCTGCACGACATCACCGGGGAAGCGCTTGAGCAACTGCTCCGGCACGGCAATGCGGCGGGCCTTCTGGGCATCGGCATAGCTCTCGGTGCCGAAGTCAAAGACAGCCTCGCTGTGGGGCAGGGGCTGCAGCAGCGCACCCAGCAGGCGGCCGGTCGTCTCGTCCACGGCTACCAGCAGCTTGCGCTTTTCCAGCAGGGCGTCCAGCGTGGCCTGGGCCAAGCTCGTTTCGCCCTCGGCAAAGACATCATCACCGAACTTGGTGCGCAGCCGCGCGGCCCATTTTTCACAGTATTGCTCCGCCATGGCGCGGTTGGGGGCGCTGACCTGCACACAGATGGCAAATTCACCGTCCCGTTCCAGCAGACGCAGGCCGGGGCAGCCGTCATCCCGGATGCCCCGCAGCACAGAGGATACCTCCGCGCCCGTAGGCCCGAAAACACGCAGGATTTTCAGTTGAGTGTTGACCATGGTGGAACCTTTCTTGTGTTGAATTGCCTTTTCCTTTGGGGCTGCGCCCGCAGGCGCGTGTCGGAGCGCAACCGCCGTAGGCGGCTCTTAGCGCGTAGACTGAAGGTGTCTGCGGCCCCGACCGCAGACGGATGAGGGGCAGCCTTGCCGTTATATCTCGCAAACGGGCGGCGACAGAAACCCGCACCTCATCCGCCGCTGCGGCGGCACCTTCCCCTCAAGGGGAAGGCTTGGGGCTTTATATATCCAGTTCTCTGTTCGCCGTCTCCGGGGTAAATTGTACGCTCTCCGGCACCTCCAGCCCCAGCGCCATGCGGCGCAGAAGGTCGAGTGCATAGAGGGCGGCGCGGGTGCGGATGATGGCGCGGTCCTGATAGCCGCCCAGAGTAAGGCGCATCAGATACCCAGTGTTCGTGCGGGTGTCGGCACCGGCCAGATAGACCGTACCCACCGGCTTGCCGGGCAGTGCCCCGCCGGGGCCGGCCAGACCCGTAATGCCAACGGCCAGCTCCGCACCGGATTCCCGCGCAGCGCCAAAGGCCATGGCGGCTGCGACCGGGCCGGACACAACATTGTACTGTGCAATGACAGCGGCGTCCACGCCCAGCAGCTTTTGCTTGGCAGCCTCGGCGTAGGTGACAAAGCCGAAGCCGAACACCTCGCTCGCGCCGGGCACGTTGGTCAGCCGCTCGGCGATCATGCCGCCGGTGCAGCTTTCCGCCGTGGCGGCGTGGAGATGATGCTCGCGCAAAGCGCGTACCACGGTGTATTCCAGTGCAGGCACATCGACATCATAGGCCGCTGCGCCCAGAATTTCTTTGAACTCCGCAATGCGGGCATTGCAGGCGGCCTCGGCGGCCTGCTCGGTGGCCTCGCGGGCAGTCACGCGGATCTCACACTCGCCGGTCTTGCAGTAGATGGCTGCCGTAGGGTTCGCGGCCTCAAACAGCGGCGCGACCTTGCTGGCAATGGCGCTCTCGCCGCCCAGCACCCGCAGCGTGCGGCTGTGGATCGTGCAGTTTTGCCGTTTCAGCAGAATCGGGCGGACCTGCTCGGCCCACATGGCTTTCATCTCACGCGGGACACCGGGCATCAGCGCGGCGCAGCGGCCCTGCTCATCCTCAAACCATGCGCCGGGGGCGGTGCCGTGGTCGTTGATAAGCTTGTGGCCCTTGGTCGGGCACATGGCCTGCTTGCGGTTGTTGTCTGTTGGGCGGCGGTTGGTGCGGGCGAAAAAGTCGATGATCTTCTGCCACTCGCCCTCATCAAAGGCCAGCGTATCGCCGAAGGCCTCGGCGACCGTCTCCTTGGTCAGATCGTCCTCGGTAGGGCCGAGACCGCCCGAAAAGACGAGCAGATTGCTGCGGCTTTTCGCCTGCAAAACCAGCTCCCTCAGCCGGGCGGGGTTATCGCCGATGACATGCTGGTGCAGCACGCTGATGCCAAGCTCGGCCAGCTCGCGGCTTAAAAACTGCGCGTTGGTATTGACGATGTCACCCAGTAAAAGCTCCGTTCCTACGCAGATAATCTCAGCAGTCACAGCAGTTCGTCATCTCCCATGCGGATGTAGATCTTTTCAACATTCTCGGCGGCCTCGGTTTCCAGCGCCGCCAGCTCGGGCATGGCGGCCTCTGCGGCCAGAATTTCGTCCAGCGTTGGGTTCGTCTTGGGGTGCGGCGGGGTAAAGATCGTGCAGCAATCCTCATACGGCTCGATGGATGTCTCAAAGGTGCCGATCTTGCGGGAGATATTGATGATCTCGATCTTGTCCATGCCGATGCAGGGGCGCAGCACCGGCAGATCCTGCGCCTGATCGGTGCAGGCGAGCGCCGCCATCGTCTGGCTGGCCACCTGTGCCAGACTCTCGCCGGTGATGAGCGCCTGCAGCTCCAGCTTTTTCGCCACCTGATTTGCGATGCGCAGCATGCTGCGGCGCATCAAAACCGTGAACAGCACGTCGGGAGCGTTGTCGCGGATATACTCCTGCGGCTTGGTGTAGGGCACGACGAACAGCGTGCAGTTGCCGGTGTATTCCACGATTTCCCGCGCCAGATCGCGCACCTTCAGCTTGGCGCGCAGGCTGGTGTAGGGCGGGCTGGCAAAGTGGATGTGGTGCAGCGCCAGACCGCGCCGCGCCATGCACCATGCCGCCACGGGGCTGTCGATGCCGCCGGACAGCAAATTCAGCGCGCGGCCGCTGGTACCAACGGGCAGACCGCCCGCAGCCTCGACCTTGGGGCCGTGGACATAGGCGGCATGGTCGCGGATCTCGACCATGATCTCCAGCTGGGGGTTGTGGACATCGACCCGCAGGTGATGGTGCTTATCCAGCAGGTAGGCGCCCAGTTCGCGGCAGATCTCGGGGCTTTTCATCGGGTAGGCCTTGTCGGCACGCTTGGCCTCGACCTTAAAGGTGCGCACGCCGCGCAGTTCCTCGCCAAGGTAGGCCTCGGCAGTCTCGCAGACGGCATCAAAATCCTTGGGGCACTCGACCGCACGGCTGAGCTTGACGATGCCGAACACATGGGAAACGCGGCGGAACGCCTCGTCCATGTCAAGGCCGTCCTCCTTCGGCTCGATGAAAACGGTGCTTTGCGCCTGATAGACCTTGAACTTGCCCAGAGGCTCCAGCCGCCAGCGGATGATCTTGGCGAGCCGTGCCTCAAACTTGGCGCGGTTCAGCCCCTTCAATGTCATTTCGCCCTGATAGGCGAGGATGATTTCTTTCATTCTATAGTTCCTTTCAAAATATGCGACTGCGCGGTAGGAGTCGGGCATACCCGACCCTCGGCTTTACGGCAGGCGCACTGTAACGGGAAGGCGGAGGGCGAGGCATGCCTCGCCCCTACTGTCTGCGGCGGGGTGAGGGCACCCCGCCCTACGATTTGCCCGAAAAGGGGTTCGTAGGGCGGCCTGCCCTCAGGCCGCCGCCAGCAGCCGTTCAAATATGCTGCAGCTCCTTCAAGCCATCTCTTACCCCTGCCAGCAGCGCGTCCACATCCTCGGCGGTGTTATCCGCGCAAAGGCTGACGCGCAGGGCGGTGCGGACGGTCAGATCGCTGCAGCCCATGGCCAGCAGCGTGTGGCTCGGCTCGCCCTTATCACAGGCAGAGCCGCCCGAAACATAGACCGCGCGGGTGTTCAGATAATTGATAAAGGTCTGGCTGTTGATGCAGTTGGTCGAGAAGTTGACGATCTCCCCCACCGCGTCGTCGGGCGAATTGAGCGTGATGCCGTCCAGCGCGGCCAGCCCCGCGCGGAGCTTGGCGTTCAGCTCCGCAATGCGGGTCATGCGGGTGCGCAGCTTTTGCTGCCCCAGCGCAGCGGCCATGCCAAGCCCCACGATGTAGGGCGTGTTCTCGGTGCCGGGGCGCAGGCCGCGCTCCTGATGGCCGCCGATGTAGGGCGGCTTGAGGGTCTGGCGCTGGCTGTCCCGGATAAAGAGCGCACCCACACCCTTCGGCGCGTGGACCTTGTGGCCCGACACGGATAGGCTGTCCACCTCGCGCCATTTTTGCAGGTCGATCGGCATACGCAGCCACGCCTGCACGGCATCCACATGGAAGTGGGTGCGGCTGTTGCGCGCCTTGATGCCCTTGCCCAAAGCTGCAATGTCCTGCACCGCGCCGGTCTCATTGTTGACGGCCATGCAGGCGGCCAGCACGGTGTTTTTGTCGATCTCCTGCAGGAATTTCTGCGTGTCGATGCGGCCGTCCGGGCCGGGCAGGATCTCCACCACCGTGAAGCCCTCGTCCTTTAAGGCGCGGATGGGCCGCTGCACGCTGGGATGCTCAAAGCCGGTGACGACAATTTTGCTGCCCCACGCCCTGCGCGGGCGGGCCGCGCCGTAGACGGCCATATTGTTGCTCTCGCTGCCGCAGGCGGTAAAGTAGATCTCATCGCTGCGGCAGTGCAGCGTTTTGGCAACACGGGCGCGGGCCGTCTGGATGGCGTCCTGCGCGGCCACGGCCGGGTCGTACAGGCTGCTGGGGTTCGCCCAAAGCTCCGTCAGGGCCGTGCCGATGGCCTGTGCCACCGCCGGGTCCACCCGGGAGGTGGCGGCGTTATCGAGATAATGCAGCTGGGGGTCGGAAAGCATACCACTCATTCCTCACATTTTACACAAAGTTATACAGGTTAAATTATACTCGTTTGCCCTGCAAAAAACAATATTTTCACGCAAAAAAGTACCCCGTCCTTTGCAGAACGGGGTATGGGGCTACTTTTTGGGTTCGTGGCTTCCCGGCAGGGGCAGGCTGCAGACCAGCGCAATACCGAGTGCCAGCGCCAGCGCGACCTTGAAGGTCTCGGCACCCTTGCTGGCGAAAAGGACCTCCTCGCCCTGCAGGAAATAGTAGGCGGTGTAATAGATGCCCGCCCCCGGCACCAGCGGGAAGATGCCCGGCAGCAGAAAGATCGTGACCGGGGCCTTGTGACGGATGGCAAAGAACCGCGCGCAACCGGTCAGCGGCAGCGTGGCGACCAGCGTCGCAATCGCCGGGCTTAACGCGAACAGCTCCACGCCGAAGATGTAGACCATCCAGCCCACCGCGCCGGTCAGGCCGCAGGCCAGGTAGTGCCGCCGCGGCATCTGGAAGGTGATGCCAAAGCTGATCGTTGCAATGACGGCCACCACAAAATGGGCAAAATAATGTGTCCAGACCGGCATCACGCCACCCCCAATCCACGGGCCATGATCCAGCCCAGCACCACGCCGCCCGCAATGCTGCCCGCGATGAGCAGCGCATCCAGCAGGCGGATCGAGCCGGACAGATAGTCGCCGTTCAGAATATCCCGCACGCCCATCGTCAGGGCAACGCCGGGGGTCAGCACCATAAGCGCGCCGATGATGGCCGCGTTGGCACTGACAAGGGGGAAAGCCGCCTGCGCGGCGGCAGCCCAAAAGGTGCAGCAGAACGCCGCCACGATGTCGGTAAAGATCCGGTTGATGCCGTGCCGGGCGAAATACCGGCAGACCAGCGATTCCAGCAGGCCCGCCACCGCGGCCACCGGCATGTCTGCCAGCGTGCCGCCGAAAAGGTAGGCGAACCCCGCCGCACCGACGATGCAGGCCAGCGTCTCGACCCGCGGCGTGATGAGGGACACCGTGCGGGCCTCCGCCAGCCGCTGCTCGGCCTCGGCCACGCCGAGGCGGCCGGCAGCCAGCTCGCGCGAGATCTCGTTCACGGCCTCGACCCTGCCCAGATGGACCGACACGGTGGGCACATGCCGCACCAGCGAGACGGCATCCCGCCCCGGCAGGTGCGCCGACGCAAAGATGCCGTTGGTCAGAACATAAACGTGGAAGTCCCGCACGCCGAGGCTGGCGGCCATGATCTCCATGGTCTGCTGCGCGCGGAACACCTCACCGCCGTTTTCCAGCAGCGTCTGGCCCGCGTCCATGACCAGCTCCAGCGCACGGTCAAACAGTGCATCAGCCACGAATATTCTCCCGCACTGCGTTAAATTCCGGATAATGCGCGTAGAGATGCTGCGCGCTTGCCTCCATGAGCAGGTAGTCATGCTCCGAGTCGATGTCGATGATGCCGGTGTCCATCATCACGCTGATGCCGATTTTGCCGCGCCAGAGCATGCCATCGGTGTTCTCGGCCAGAAAATTCCGTTTGAAGACGTAAATTGACGCATTGACGTCATACACATCGGGCGCCTGCTGGCGGCCGGTGAACTCGCTGCGGCAGACCTGCTCGACGTGGTCGTCCACGGTCTTCACCATGTTGAACCACGGGTTGCGGCGCGCCTCGCAGACGCTGAACACGAGGTCGAGGTCAGCGCGCTTCTGCTTTACGGCAAAGGCGTTCTCGATGTCGGCGGCGGTGCGCAGCGGGCTGGTGATGTCCAAGTCCATATGCCAGTCGTAGGGCTGTCCGGCGCGCGCCTCCATGCGGCGCAGGCTGTCCTGATAGACGGCCATCTTCGGCACGCGGTCGCCGCCCAGCTCGGCACCGCGGGGCAGGTAGATGACCTCGGGGTACTCGGCGGCTACCAGCTTTGCGAGGTCTTCGCTGTCGGTGTTCAGCGCGATGTCGACGGTCAGCTCCGGGTGGTTCTTGATAAACAGCTCGGCGGCACTGAGCGAATAGTAAACCAACGGCTTACCGCAGAAAACCTTCAGATTTTTGTTCTTGAAGCCCTTGCTGCCGGCACGGCCGCAAATGGTAATGAGCAGACGATTCATTGTACATTCTCCCCCAAAGTCAGTTTCAGCACCTTCAGTGCCAGTGCGGGCGGGTTGCAGCTTTCGCCGCAGCCGGTCAGCGCGTAGTCAACAAAATACTCCATCTCCCGCTCATAGCGGCGGTTTACATCCTCCTCATAGTGCTGCACCGTGCCGTCCGGCAGGGTCAGCGTTCCCTTGCCGAAGTCGGCCAGATAGCTGCCGTCCCGGCAGAAAAGCTCGATACTGCGCCGGTAGCCGCGGCCGAAGTAGTCCAGATGAACCTCCGCCAGCAGCGTGGGATATTTTGCGATGTAAACAGAAAGATCGTCGGAGTCGATCTCCAGCTCGGAGTAGGTCCCCTTGAAATTGTACAGCTTTTCCGGCACACCGAAAAGCTCGACCAGATAATCCCACTCATGGATCAGGTCGATGGTGACGCCGCCGCCCAGCGCCTTGCGGGCACTGTAGACCGTGCGGTAGTCCACGCCGGGCCGCCAGTCGGGCAGATAACTTGAGCAGATGACCCGCGCGCAGTAGGGGTGCAGCGCGGGCAGCCGATCCTTGAGGGCCAGCATGGCACCGCACCACCGCATCGGCGCTGCCACATAAGCCTTTTGGCCGGCAGGCAGCAGCTCGTCCAGCGCAAGGCCGGTCTGCTCGGCCGAGAAGATCGGTTTCTCGATAAACAGCGCCTCGCCGCGGCCCTTGACCTGCCGCAATGCCTCGGCGTGCAGGCTGGTGGGGTTCGTGATGAACACCATATCATAGTGTGCCGGGGCGGCGGCCAGGTCGGTGTACTGGGCGTGCAGCAGCTCCGCCGCGCCGGGGCGCAGCGGGCGGGTCAGGTCACTGCGCAGAGCATCGGCCTGCAGGGTCCAGCCGCGGTCGGCGCAGAGGTTGGCAAGGTTTTTCAAATGACGCGTCCCGATGGAGCCAAGCCCCACGAACAGCGCGGTGATGGTACGCATAGGTGTCCCCTTTTTATGGTAAGTTTACGGAAGGCTTGTAGGGGCGAACATCGTTCGCCCGAGGGCGTGTGCGGCAAAGGCAAAGTGCCCGGGCGGATATGGAATCCGCCCCTACGCGCAGGGGGCGATGCCTGCATCGCTCCGGGAACCCGGCAGCCGCCGCACAGTGGACGGGCGAACAATGTTCGCCCCTACAGTCTCAGCAAGGCAAAAAGCAGTTTTGACAGGAAAAAGGCTTACGAATTTTCAATTTTGTCCATCAGCTCAATCGCTTTCAGGTCTTTTTCAAAGCTCCAGCGGGGCTGCTCCTCACCCTTCAGCACGGCGAAGAAGTTCGTCAGCTCGTCCACATAGGCGTTCTCCACAATGTTGTCGCTGTAGCGGCTGTCGTGCTCAAAGCTGGCGTAGGTGTCCACCGGCTGCTTATCCCCATCGCGGAATTCATACAGCGCCTTGGGGTTGCCCTCCCAGAAAAGGTGGATGCCGTCACCGAAGCACTCAAAGCTGCGCACTGCCTTGCGGCTGACAACATCAGCCGCCAGCACGCCCTGCGCGCCGCCCTTGTGGCGCAGCAGCAGGGTCACGCAGTCGGGGTACGGCAGACCGAGATCGCTGATCGTGTCCTTCTGTACCGTGACCGACTCCACATCGCCGAAGGCATCGAGCAGCCACGGCAGATCAATGCCGAAGATCTCGCGCACGCCGCCGGTGCGGGCGTTGCCGACAAAGAAATTCTTATAGTTCTCCCACGGGTGCCAGTCGGGCAGATACTGCCCGATGTGATAGATATAATGCACCGGCTTGCCGAACGCTGCGACCTGCTGCTTGATATACTGCGTCTCGCGCCGGTAGAGCATGGTGGAGGAGAGGAAGAGCGGCAGCTGCTTTTCGGCAGCCTTGGCCATATTCTCGGCGTAGCCGTCCCGGACAAGGTTCAGCTCAGTAAAGACCGGCAGGCCGTTGTCCAGCAGCTCGCCGATGACGGCAGCGTGGGACAGCGGCGCCGTGCAGACCAGCGCGGCGTCCGGATGCGCGGCGGCCACAGCCTCGGCGATGGACGGGTAGGCCTCGTCCGCCAACGCCAGCTGCTTTGCCTCGGCGCGGCGGCCCTCGGCTGTGTCAACGCCGACGATCTGTATGGCGGCATCAATGCCCTTGGCCAGCCGGGCGCGGCGTTTGCCCATGCTGCCTAAGCCAACGATGAGAAGTTTCATACCAAAACGCTCCTTTGGGGGTCAAATTCAGGCACAGGGCCGTCATAAAATATTTTAGGTTTTGCAAAGTCAAAATTTTGCAGCACTGTGCAGATCTTTTCGCTTGTATTGCCGCCGTTGTAGGGGCTGCGCGCCGATGCCGCCACAGGGGCAAACGCCTTGGACAGCGCCTTGCGCAGCGCAGCCTCGATGGCCGCGCGGTCAGCATCGCAGCAAAGCACATTGGCGCAGACGGTGCGCCCCGCCTGCCGCCTGCCGATGTTGACGGTCGGCACCCGGAAGGTCGGCGTTTCGACCACGCCCGAGGAGGAATTGCCCGCGACCAGCGCGGCGTACTCCATCGCGGAGAGATAGCGCCTGAGGCCAAGGCTCTGCACAAAGCCGGCGCGGTCCGGGTGGGCAGCGGCGAAAGCCTGCATCATGCGGGTGCAGACCTCGCCGCCTGCATCGGCGTTGGAGCCGGTGATAAGCCAGAACACACCGTCCACGGCGGCCATAGCCGCGCACAGGGCCTGCACCTGCGCCGCCGGGCTGCCCGCATCGGGGGCGGTCTCGGGGTGGTAGGTCACCAGCGCAAAGGGCTGCATCAGGGGGAATCCTGTCGAATCGCACAATTCCCGGCGGCCCATTTTGGGCATTGTGCGGATATTTTCATCCCCCAGCCCACCTACGCAGAACACTGTGCCGGGGGCCTCGCCCATACGGACGAGCCGCGCAGCGCTGTCGGCGCAGGACGGAAAATGCACCGCCGCCATCTTGGAGATGCAGTGGCGGTAGTATTCATCGGCCGCGCCCAGCGTAACATCCCCGCCCGAGATATGGGCGATCGGGATATGCCGCGCGGCGGCCGCGGCCGCCACAGCGAAAATTTCAAACCGGTCGCCCAGCAGCAGCACAGCATCGGGCCGGTGGGCGGCAAAGTAATCATCAAAGACGGTTAATGTGCGGGCGATGGTTTTTGCAACAGGCTCCCCGGCGTCCTCGGTGAAGATGGGGAGCCTTGCCGCAATGGGAAAGCCGTCGTTTTCGATTTCGTGTACGGTTTCACCCAGACGCGGGCAGAGGTGCGCGCCGGTCACAACAAGCTGCAACGCCAGCATGTCCGACTTCGAGATTTTCTGTACCACCGGCCGCAGCAGGCCGTATTCCGCCCGCGTGGCGGTGACGATGCAAATGGTGCGCATAGAAATCTCACTTTCTCGGGGGACTGCCCGTATGGTTTTTCGCCGCCGCAAGCGGGCACGGCGCTGTATCAAACCTCTATTTTTTCATCCTCCGCAAAATCGCGTTTTGCGGTTTGGCCCAAAATCTCATGCCAGCGCATGGGGGAGATGCCGTCACCGGGGCGCTTGGTGGTAAGGTTTTCCTCGGTAAAGACCTCGCCTGCTTTGATCTGCCGTGCGGCCACGATGCTCTTGCGCGCAATAGCCTTGTTGGGGGCCTCGCTCTCGGTCAGGTGCTTGTGGCCGTCCCCGAGCGCCGCCTCGACATGGCGCACGGCCTCGACCATCGCCTTGAACTCGGCGGGGTCGAGGCTGGCTTTCTGGTCAGGGCCGGGCAGGGATTTATCGAGCGTGAAGTGCTTTTCAATGACCTGCGCGCCCAGCACGGCGGCGGCCACATCGCACTCCCACCCGGGGGTATGATCGGACAGGCCGACCGGCAGGCCGAACTGCTCATACAGCTCAATCATCGCAGTCAGGTTTGCGTCCTCATACGGGGTGGGATATTGGGTGTTGCAGTGCAGGATCGTGACCTCAGGGCAGCCGCCGTCATCCAGCACGCCAAGTGCATCGGTGATCTCGTCAAGGCTGCTCATGCCGGTGGAGAGCAGGACCGGCGTTTTCAGCGCGGCCATTGCCTCCAGATACGGCAGGTTCGTGATCTCGCCCGAGGGGATCTTGAGCAGCGGCAGCCCCAGCGTGCCGAGGAACCGGACGCTGGGCAGATCGAACGGCGCCGAGAGATACTGGATGCCGATGGAGTCGCAGTATTCCTTCAGCTCCCGGTGGGCATCGAATGAGAAATGCAGCCGGCGGATCATCTCCAACTGGCTCTCGGCGGCATCGGTGGTCTGCTTCTGGTACTCTGCCTTTTGGGCAAACTTACTCACAACCAGCTCCGGCACGGCGGTCTGGTATTTTACAATATCCGCGCCGCACGCCTTGGCCACGCGGGCCATCTCCTTGGCCATCTCAAGGCTGCCGTTGTGGTTGACCCCGGCTTCGGCAATGATCGTTACAGGCATTTTCAATCTCCTTCCGCTTTGGCTTCTCCCTCTGGGAGAAGCTGTCCGCGAAGCGGACTGATGAGGGGGGCCTTTCCACCGCAGACCATTCACGGGCGGTTGTGGCCAGCTCATCCCTCATCCGGCGCTTCGCGCCACCTTCCCCCGCAGGGGAAGGCTTTTACTGCTGGTTCTCCAGCTTTCGGCGCATCTTCTCCAGCTCCTCCAGCTGGCCCATATCCATCCAGCTGCTCTCGCTGATGGGATAGACGCCGACCTTCTCACCGGCCTGGCGGTACCGCTCGATCACATCGGGGAAGCCGATGAACTCGCCGTCGCGCATCTCCTCAACAACGCGGGGCTCCACAACATAGACGCCGGTGTTCGTCAGGAAATCCAGCTCGGGCTTTTCGCGCATGGCGGCGATGCCGCCGTCCTCGCCCAGCTCCACCACGCCGTAGGGCACCGTGTAGTGCTTGAAGGCGCAGATCATCGTGACAAGGTTGCCGTGGGCGCGGTGATACTCATAAATATCGCCGAAGTCCACATCCAGCAGCGTGTCACAGTTTGTAAAAAAGAACGGCGTGCCGATTTTTCCCTTCAGCAGGCAAAGCCCGCCGCCGGTACCCATAAAGACATCCTCATCGGCGAAATCGACATGGTAGTCCTTTTCCAGCTCGTTGAAATAGGACTTGATCATCCCCTTTTTGTAGTTGACGATCATCGTAAAATCATGGCAGCCGAAATCCCGGAACCGGTCCATGATCATCTCAGCGATGGGCTGCTCCCCCACCGGGATCAGCGGCTTGGGCAGGATCTTGGTATAGGGGTACAGCCGGGTACCCAGACCGCCCGCCATCATGACAACGGGGATATCGACCTGCTTGCGGTTGTCCACATCAAGGCCGTGGGCAAAGATAATATCGGTGATGATGCCGCGCTTGTTCAGCACCGGCAGCGCGTCAATGCAGTATTTCTGCAAGATACCGCGCGCCTTGCCGCGCTCCGCCACCGAGACACTGAGCGGGTGGTAGTTCGCCGCATTGTCAACGGTCTGGTCGGGCGTGCCGCCCCGCAGGAAAAACTTGCGGATGTCGCCATCGGTGATGACGGCCTTCAGCTTGCCCTCCGGCGCGATGAACAGAATGCGCTGGCCGGTCTCGTCCAGCTTGCGCAGTGTTTCCAGCACCGTGGCGGTAGGCTCAATAAAGAGTTCTTCAACTTTGATCAAGGGTGGTCCCCCTTTGACATTTAGTAAAGCCTTCCCCTGAGGGGGAAGGTGGCGCGCAAGCGCCGGATGAGGGGCGAGTGTGTCTCAGTTGCCCGGAAATGGGTTGTGGCGTGGACTTTGCCCTCATCAGTCCGCTTCGCGGACAGCTTCCCCCTCGGGGGAAGCCTTTTACAGCCCCAGCACCGCTTCGATCACGCGGTCGCAGTCCTCCATGCTCAGATTGGTCGAGCAGGGCAGGTTGACAATATACTTGCGGTAGTCCAGCGCCTTGTCCAGACCGTAGGCCTCGTTGCGGGGGTAATCGGCCTGCTCATGGATGAGCGCCCACACCGGGCGGGTCTGGATCTGCTGTGCCTGCAGCTTTTCAATCACGGTGTCGCGGTCAAGACCGGCATCCTTCACATACAGGCTGAAGAACCAGTGGTTGGAGCGGCATGCCTCCTCACGGAAGGGCAGGATGCGCAGCCCCTTGACGCCGTCCAGCGCCGCCACATAGCGGTCATACAGCGCCTTTTTGTGGGCGATGAATTCCTCAAGCCGCTCCAGCTGGGCAATGCCGAGGCTGGCCTGCACATTGGTCATGCGGTAGTTGTAGCCGACCTCATCGTGCAGGAACTGCAGCATATCGGCCTTGGCCTGGGTGGAGAGGTGCTTGGCATGCTCGGCCCAGTCGGCGTGGTTGGACACGACCATGCCGCCTGCGCCGGTCGTGATGATCTTGTTGCCGTTGAAGCTGTAGCAGCCGATGTCGCCGATGGTGCCTGCAAACCGGCCCTCATAGGGACCGTCGGTGCAGCGGGTGCCGAGGGCCTCGGTCGCGTCCTCGATCACAATAAGGCCGTACCGCTCGGCAATGGCCATCAGGCGGGGCATGTCGGCCAGATTGCCAAAGACATGCACGACCTCCAGCGCCTTGACATGCGCGCCGGTCTTTTTATTGTACAGCTTGCCGTCCCGCAGCTCGCAGTGGTTAGCACAGAAATTCTCCACCGCATCGGGGTCAATGCACAGGCTGTCGTCGCAGCCAATGAAAATCGGCTCGGCCCCCACATAGCGGGTCAGCGGGTTGACGGCTGCGATAAAGGTCAGCGTGGGGACGATGACCTCATCCCCGCGGGTAATGCCGGCAGCCATGGCCGCCAGATGCAGCGCGCTGGTACCGGCGTTGCAGGCCACGGCGCGGGGCATACCCACATAGGCGGCGAGCTTTTCCTCAAACTCGGTGACCTTGCCGCCGCTGGTCGATACCCAGCCGGAAGTGATGGCCAGCCCGGCGAGCTCGGCCTCACGCGCGCCGAAATTCGGGACAGAAAGCGGGATAAATCCAGACATAGCAAATGCCTCCATACTATAGCAGTCCGGCCGGACAGCCCGGCGGACACAATTTTACAAATATTCTATTGTATTATACCGCTTTTTGGGCAATAGGGCAAGAAAAAGATATATCCGCCCTCCGCAGGCGGCAATGCGCGTTTTTTGACAGCGGGGCCCGGTTCTTTGTATAATGGTATAAAAAACAACGGGGGCTTTGCCTTATGAAAAAACTTTCTGGCTGGTGCCGCGCCCACCGGGGCGGGCTGGCCGCGCTGGCGGGCGGCGGCGCGGCGCTGGGGGTATTTGCGGCGGCACGCAGCAGCCGCACTGCCATGGACTGGTGGCTTGCGCATATTTCGATGCCCGTCAAGCGGGGCATCTCGTTTGCGGTGGACCCGCTGCCTTTCAGCGCCTGCGAGCTGGGCACCACGGTGCTCTGCCTCGGTGCGCTGGCCCTGCTGGTGCGGGCGGTGCGCCGCCGCAGGCTGGCTGATTGGGCGCTGCATACCGCTGTGCTGCTGGTCTGGGGCTATGCCGGGGTCTGCGCCCTGTGGGGCACCCAGTACTACGGCACCAGCTTTGCCGAGAAGGCCGGTATGACCGCGCCGCCCGTCAGCACCGAGGCACTGGCCGCCGTGACCGACTGGTTTGCCGAAAAGGTCAACGAAACAGCCCCCTTGACCGAGCGGGACGCAGACGGCCTGTTTGCCGTTGACAAGGCCGAAATTTTTGCCGGCTGCAGCGGCCTGTATGACCCGCTGACGGAGCGCTGGCCCTTTCTCTCCGGGCCGGAGCGCCGCCCCAAGCCTGCTGTCTACTCCAAGCTGATGAGCGCATGGGGCTTCACCGGCTACCTCTGCCCGCTGGTCGGCGAAAGCACGCTGAATGTCGATTGCCCGGCGGTCTTTCTGCCGGTGACGATTGCCCATGAGCTGGCGCATCAGCGCGGTGTCGCGCCCGAGCAGGAGGCAAATTTTGTCGGCGTGATGGCGGCCACCGCCAGCGGCAGGGCCGCGTATCGGTATTCCGGGTGGCTGTTCGGCTATCTGCATCTGTCCAACGCGCTCTACACGGCCGACCCGGCGCGCGCCGCTGAGAGCTACCGCCTTTTGTGCGCCGAGGCCCAGGCAGACCTTGCCGACAACAACGCCTACTGGAAGCAGTGGGAGGGTCCCGTGCGCGAGACCGGCGAAAAGGTATACACCACCTTTTTGCAGGGCTACGGCCAGACGCTGGGCATGCGCAGCTACGGTGCCTGTGTGGACCTGCTGGTCGAAGAATTTTTGCCCAACACAACCGCTGGTGACTGACCGGCACCCCAACCGCAATATGACTGAAGAAATGTTTCCGGCGTGTCACATTTTCAACATTTGCGCCGCTTCCTCGTGGAAAATTTCGGCGTTTTTCTGTACAGCTTTTTCCCCCTGCCCTCTTGCGGCGGGGGGATTTTTCATGGTATGATGCACTATGTAAAGTTTTATCCAAAAACAGCGCCGCAGGATGCGGCCATACCACGATGACCACTGTGAGGAACAGGAATGTTTAATAAAAAGAACCCGATGCGGTATTTCTCCGGCAGCACCTTTGTGCGGCTGCCGCTGTACAAGCTGGCGGCCGGCGGCACGGCGGTGGCGCTGACGGCCAGCATTGGCTTGGGCGCATTTGCCGCAGGCTTTACGCCGTTCACCACCCCCGAGCCGAGCCCGACACCCGTTGTGACCGCCACGCCAGAGACTGCGGCCACGCCGACCCCCTCCCCCTCGCCAAGCCCGACACCGGAGCCGGACAGGCCGCTGACGCTCGAGGCCAGCGTGATCCAGCAGGATGTCGGCGTGACGCTGTTTGTTGAGCCGGTCACCGATGAGGCAGCCCCCGCACAGACCGCCGCCCCCGACCCGAACGCTCCGGATGCTGAAGAAGAACCGGACAAGACCCCGCTGCTGGGTGTGGAGGCCACCGTCACCCTGACCGATGCCAAGGGTCAGGCCACTGACTACCCGCTGGACACCGAGACCGGCACAGCGCTGGCCGAGGATGTGACCCCCGGCGACTACACCGTGGCGGTGCAGCCCATTGAGGGGTACATAATGCCTGAGGCGCAGGCCGTGACCGTCAAGGAAAAGGTCGTCTACAAGGCCGATGTGCAGGCCGTCAAGGAGAAGATCGTGCAGGCCAGTCAGGTCAACGAGAGCGCCGAGGACTCCGGCGTCAGCAACGCCGGGTCGGCCCCCATTGCCAACGAGGTGACCGACACCGTCACCTACGCCGACAGCTCCCGGACGGAGGTCGGCACCAAGACCACCTACACCGCAAAGCTGAGCAGCAGCGGACACCTGCTGCTGGCTGACGGCAGCGAGGCCCCCTACTGGCCCGTCTACCGGGACGGCACCAAGGAGCTGATTGGCGCGACCCGCGACACAAGCTACGCCGCAAACAGCAACACCGCCGCCTGGGCAGCAGGCGCAAGGGATTCCATCACGCTGCTTGGCGCTGCCAGCCAGCGCATGGCGTGGGTCCACCGCGAGGACGCCCCCGGCGAGAGCACGGCCCTGAACGAGAGCGCCACCACAACCCCCGCCGCCGAAACGACCCCGGAGCCGACCACCGAAACGACCACCGAGCCGACTGCGACCCCCGAGCCCACACCGGAGCCGAGCAATGAGCCGACTGCCACGCCCGAACCGACCGCAGCACCGACCCCGGAGCCGACCGCGACGCCCGAGCCGACTGTCACCCCCACACCGGAGCCGACCGCAGCGCCGACCCCCGTTGACCCCACCGCCGGCTGGCCCAGCGACATTGAGGCCAAGGATCTGGCCGGGTACGGCTTTGCCGTGACAAGCACCGACACCACCCAGTATGAGTACACCGGCTGGCAGGATATAGACGGTGTGACCTACTATTACGACCCCGCGACCCACCAGCCGGTCACCGGCCAGCAGGTCATTCAGGGCAACATCTACACCTTCGGTGCGGACGGCGCGCTGAACCGCACGGCGCGCGGCATTGATGTCTCGAAGTTCCAAGGCAGCATCGACTGGAACGCCGTCAAAAATGACGGCATCACCTTCGCCATCATCCGCTGCGGCTACCGCGGCTACGGCAGCGGCGCACTGGTCGAGGATTCGACCTACCGCCGCAACATTCAGGGCGCCATCAACGCCGGGCTCAAGGTCGGCGTCTACTTCTACAGTCAGGCCATCAATGAGCAGGAGGCCGTCGAGGAGGCCAGCATGGTGCTGAGCCTTGTCAGCGGCTACAGCCTGCCGCTCGGCGTCTATTACGACACCGAGAGCGTGAGCGGCGGCCGCGCCAACGCGCTGAGCGCGGCTGAGCGCACCGCCTGTGCGGTCGCCTTCTGCGAGACGATCCGCGGCGCAGGCTACCGCGCCGGCGTCTACTCCTACGCAAGCTGGTTCTACAACGCATTGAATTTTGCGAACATCAGCAAGTACAACATCTGGATCGCCCAGTACCGCGACAAGCTGAGCTTCAGCTACAAGTACAACATCTGGCAGTACACCGGCTCCGGCCGCGTCAACGGCATCTCCAAGCCCGTGGATATGAATATCGGGTAAAATAAAAGCACCTGCGTTTTCGGACGCAGGTGTTTTTACGTTATGGAAGCCTTCTCCCTCGGGAGAAGGTGGCCGAGGCTCCGACCGAGGCCGGATGAGGGCAAAGCCCGCCATAGCGGCCGGTGAACGGGCTACAGCGGTAAGGTCTACCCTCATCAGTCAGCGGACGGGGCCGCTGACAGCTTCCCCCAAGGGGGAAGCCTTATTTGTTTGTGTAGCAGCTCATCTTGGCGCTTGCTCCGCCGCGGATCTGGCCGCTGCCGCGGATGATGTACTTGTAGGTACACAGCTCCGCCAGACCCATGGGGCCGCGGGCGTGGAGCTTCTGGGTGCTGATGCCCATCTCGCAGCCGAGGCCGAACTCTCCGCCGTCGGTAAAGCGGGTGCTGGCGTTGACATAGACCGCCGCGCTGTCCACACAGGCCGTGAACCGCTGGGCTGCAGCGGCATCGGCCGTGATGATGGCCTCGCTGTGGTGGGTGGAGTGTCTGGCAATGTGGGCGATCGCCGCATCGACATCTTCCACGACCGCCACGCTCAGCTTGTAGTCGAGATACTCGGTGTCAAAATCCTCGGCCGCAGCGGGTACGCCGTCGATGATGGCGGCGGCCTGCGCGTCCAGATGCAGCTCCACCGGGGTCAGCCCCGCCGCAATGCGGTCCGCGACAAGGCGCTGCGCAAGCATCGGCAGAAACTCGGCCGCCACATCCCGGTGTACCAGCAGCGCCTCCTCGGCGTTGCAGACGCTGGGGCGGCTCGTCTTGGCGTTTTCCACAATATCGACCGCCATCGCAAGGTCGGCGGCCTTGTCCACATAGACATGGCAGATGCCGGTGCCGGTCTGGATGCAGGGCACGGTGGCATTCTCGACACAGGCGCGGATCAGCCCGGCACCGCCGCGGGGGATCAGCAGATCCACCAGCCCATCGGCGGTCATCAGCTCGTTGGCACTGGCGTGGGATGTATCTTCAATCAGGCTCACGGCGCACTCCGGCAGGCGGGCCTTGCGCAAACCCGCGCGCAGTGCCTCCACAATGGCGTGGCAGCTGGCCCAGGCATCGCGGCCGCAGCGCAGCACGCAGGCGCTGCCTGCCTTGAGGGCAAGCGCGGCGGCATCGCTGGTGACATTGGGGCGGCTCTCATAGATGATGGCAATGACACCCATCGGCACAGCGGTCTTTTCAATGACAAGGCCGTTGGGGCGCACAATTTTGCGCAGTACATCGCCCACCGGGTCCGGCAGCGCCGCGACCTCCCGCATGCCCTTGGCCATGTCGGTCAGGCGGCTGCGGGTCAGGGCCAGACGGTCCAGCATCACATCGCTGACACGGCCCCGGGCGTTTTCTACATCCTGCTGGTTGGCAGCCAGAATCGCGTCCGATGCGGCGATCAGCGCGACCGCCATCGCCTCCAGCGCGGCATTTTTGGTATCGGTGTCGGCCAGCGCCAGCGGCATACGGGCTGCCTGCGCAGCCTGCAGAATTTCCTGTGTAGTCATGGGGTCAGACCTCCCTTATGCTTTACGGCCCACAAAGCGGGTGCCCACAGGCTTGCCCTCCACAATATCGTAGAGCACCTCGGCGTGGGCGCCGTTGGTGATGATCATATCCACGCCCGCAGCGGTCGCGCGCTTGGCGGCCGTGACCTTCGTCAGCATGCCGCCGGTGCCCAGTGAGGAGCCTGCGCCGCCCGCCAGCAGCTCGATCTCCGGCGTGATCTCCTCGACCACCGGGATCAGCTCTGCCTCGGGGTGGGTGTGCGGGTCGGCGGTATACAGCCCGTCAATGTCGGACAGCAGCACGACCAGATCGGCGTGGATGCAGGTGGCCACCAGCGCGGCCAGCGTGTCATTGTCACCCAGAGAGTATTCCTCGCAGGCGACGGGGTCATTTTCGTTGATGATGGGGATGGCACGCAGCTGCAGCAGCCGCTCAAGCGTGTTCTGCAGGTTGTGGCGGCGCTGCTCATGGTCAAAATCCTCCCATGTCAGCAGCATCTGGGCCACGGTATGATTGTACTGGCCGAACAGCCGGTCATAGGTGTACATCAGCTCGCACTGGCCCACAGCGGCCGCCGCCTGCTTGGTTGTGATGTCGGACGGCTTTTCAATCTGCAACTTGCCGACACCCAGCCCGGTCGCCGCCGAGGATACCACGATCAGCTGGTGACCGGCGTTCTGAATATCGCTCCACACCTTGACAAGATCCTCGGTATGGCGGATGTTGAGCAGCCCGCCGGGGTGTGCCAGCGTGCTTGTGCCTACTTTAACGACGATACGCATAAAAGTTCTCTTTCTATTCCCGCTTGGCAAACGCTTTGTAGGGGCGAGCATTGCTCGCCCGTCAGGACGTCTGCCGTGCGGGGTATTTTCCCGGAAAAGCGCTGCTTTCCGTCAGGTCTGCGGGCGAGCAATGCTCGCCCCTACATTCTCGGAAGGGTTTATTTCTTTCCCAGATCCTTTGTTTTCTCATAGGCGGCCAGCACGGCATCCGTGACAGCCCCGCGGAAGGCGCGCTCCTCCAGCAGGCGCACGCCCTGAATGGTCGAGCCGCCGGGGCTGCAGACGGCGTCCTTCAGCTCGCCGGGGTGCTTGCCGGTCTCCAGCACCATGCGGGCGCTGCCCAGCAGCATCTGGGCGGCATACTCCTGCGCCTTGGCGCGGGGCAGGCCGGCCGCCACGCCGCCGTCAGCCAGTGCCTCGATAAACTGGTACGCCCACGCGGGGCCGCAGCCGGACACGGCGCTGGCCGCGTCCATCATGCCCTCGGGCACGGCGTCCAGACGGCCGGCGGGGGCCATTGCGGCAAGCCACTCGGCCATCTTTTCAGGCTCCACATCGTCGGAGCAGTACTGGATCATGCCATCGCCCAGCGCCACGGGGGTGTTGGGCATCATGCGGATGATCGGATAGCCGCTGCCCGCCATCATCCGGATCTGCTGCATCGAGAGACCGGCCGCCATCGTGACCAGCACAAAGGGGCGGCTCTCGGCGCGGGACTCCAGCGTGGCAGAAAGCTCGTCCAGCATGTCGGCCATCATCTGGGGCTTGACGCCCAGAAAAATAAAGTCGCAGATGCCCGCGACCTGCTCATTCGTGCCGCAGGCGCAGCCCAGCTCGCCGGCCAGCTTCTCCGCCTTGGCGGGCGTGCGGTTGGCCAGCAGCACATCCCCTGCTCCGGCGCCCTTGCAGACTGCGCGCGCCACGGCACTTCCCATATTGCCGCAGCCGATAAAACCGTATTTCATCGTGAACCCCCTATACCTTATTCTTATACAGTATAATGGTAGTACAGCGGGGCCGTTTTGTCAACGGAAAAAAGGCTTCTCCCTTGGGGGGAGAAGCTGGCCGCGAAGCGGTCTGATGAGGGGAGAGCCTTCCGCAGCGGCCCTTTGACCGGGCAATAGTGGCCAAACGCGCCCCTCATCCGGCCCTGCGGGGCCGCCTTCCCCCTCCGGGGAATGCTTTGGGTCTGGATTTTTGCGGTGGATTTGCTATAATGTGGGTAACGGACAATTTGTAGGGGCGGCGTCCTCGACGCCCCGCAGCAGAGCAAAAGGAGCACACTATGCAATATGTCAACTTTGGTCAGACCGGCCTGAAAATTTCCCGTCTGGGGTTCGGCGGCATCCCGATCCAGCGCATCGACCAGCCCGGCACGCGGGAGCTGCTGATCGCCGCCCACAAGGCCGGCGTCAACTACATCGACACAGCGCGCGCCTACACAGTCAGCGAGGCGTGGATCGGCCAGTCCCTCGAGGAGGCCGGCCTGCGGGATGACTTTATCCTTGCCACAAAATGCCGCGCCCTGACAAAGGCCAACATGGAGGCCGAGCTTGCCACCAGCCTGAAGAACCTGCGCACCGACCACATCGAGGTGTTCCAGTTCCACAACCCCAGCATGGAGGGGCTCAAGACCATCCTTGCGCCCGGCGGTGCGATGGAGGCCCTGCTGGAGGCAAAGGCGCGCGGTGTTGTCGGGCACATCGGCATCACAGCGCATCTGGCCGCTGTGTTTGAGGCCGCGCTCGACATTCCCGAGATCGAAACGATCATGTTCCCCTACAACATCGTGGAGCAGCAGGGCAAGGCGCTCATCGACCGCTGCGCCGCAGCAGGCAAGGCGTTCATCGACATGAAGCCGCTGGCCGGCGGTGCGATCGAGGACGGCCGTCTGGCGCTGCGGTATGTGCTGTCCAACCCGGCGGTGACGGTTGCCATCCCGGGCATGGCAACGGTGGAGGAGCTGGAAAACAACGCCGCGGGCGCGGCCAACATTGCCCCGCTTACCGCCGCGGAGGAGGCCGCCTGCCAGACCGTCCGCGATGCGCTGGGCACCCAGTTCTGCCGCCGCTGCAACTACTGTGCCCCCTGCACGGTGGGTATCTCGATCCCCAGCGTCTTTCTGTTTCAGGGGTACTTAAACCGGTACGGCCTGCAGCAGTGGGGCCGCGAGCGGTACGCCACCCTGCAGACCAAGGCCGGGGCCTGCATCCAGTGCGGCGCCTGTGAGCCGCGCTGCCCGTACAACCTGCCGATCCACAAAATGATGAAAAAAGCCGCCGAGGATTTTGGGGAATAACCAACCAAACTGCATATACGCAAAAGAGCATGCCGCAGCAGCATGCTCTTTTCTTACCACAAATTATAGGTCAGGATCGGCACATTGTAGGACACGCCGCACAGCAGCATGACAAGGAAGCAGACGCCGCTTGCCAGATGCCATACCAGCGCCAGCCCGCAGAGGACCAGCCGCCACCGCGGTGCTTTGGCACGGCACTGCGCAAGGAAAACGCTGACCGATTCCAGCCAGAATGCCCAGAAGCAGATGAACGGCCCCCACCAGAGATTGGCGTGGTAGAGCCGCTCGCCGCTCTCGACCAGCAGCAGGGCCTCGGCCATCGAGACCGCAAAGGTGAACAGGCTGAACCGGTAGCGAAAGCTTTTCCACGCCGCACGGCCCAGCAGCAGCCCCACAGCCGCCGCAAAGACGAAGGAGCGGGCCAGCCCCAGCACCCCGGCCTCGTTGAAGGGGCCCCACAGCATACGGTGATGGTCAAACGGCACCGTGAAGATAAGCCGGATGCCGGAATCCTCTGCCGCAAACAGCACCCTTGCCTGCACAAAGCAGAGCGCCACACCGGGGAAAACGCTGCAGCCCATAAGGATCTCGTTTTTCAGGTTTTTAGCGCGGCTGCGCACAAAATCCGCAATCAAAAGCACAAGCAGTGCCGGGGCAAACGCAAAGATCAGGTTGGCCTTAAAGCTGGTGGCCACCGTCAGCAACACGGTGTACACCGCGTAGCTGCGCAGATCCAGCCGGCCGCGCACCGTGGGCCAGACGCGGTAAAACGCCAGCATCGTCAGCAGCGCAAAGGGCGCCAGCATGATGTAGGTCGTGTTATGGTAGATCGTGCCGCCCACCGTGCCCTGATACCAGTAGCCGCCCCGGGGCATCCAGACCGCCGTGGCCAGATTGACCGCAAGGCTGACGAGCAGCCGCACCGGGCGGGTACTTTCCGGCAGGGCCGCCCGCAGCCCCCACGCAAACACCGCGACCGCCGCCAGATGGAACACCGCCAGCAGCACGGCAATGCCGATGCGCCCGGCGATGTCGTAGGCCGGACCGATAAGCAGCGACACGGTGGAGTAGATCATGCCCTGCTGCGCAAAGTAGAGATGCTGCCCCAGATCGGAGGTGTACGGGTCATCGCCGCCGCCGGGGCTGCAAAGCTGTTGGTAATGCAGCCAGACCATCGCCGCGCCGAACACCGCCAGCGCCAGCAAACAGACAATAGTCAGTATAGCATTCTTTTGTTGCTTGCTTTTCGTCACAGTACTATGCCCCACATTTCTTGCAGCAGGTAGCTTTCGGTGCCGATCATGACCGCATAGGATACCCCAGCCAACATCAGCCCTAAGAACACGATACCGCTGATGACATGCCAAACGAACGTCCCGCAGCACAAAACCGATGTAGCAGCCTCTACCGGCGTGCGTATTTTTTTGTGCAGAGAGCACAGCAATTGAATCAATGATTCCAGCAGCAGGATATCATAGCAGATGAATGCGCCCCACCACAAGTTACCGTCATACATACGGCTGCCAGTCTCAGTCAGGCAGATGCCCTCGGCCAGCGAAACGGCGAACAACAGCAGACTGAACTTGTAGGCACAGGCACTGCGCCACTGCCGGAACAGCAACAAAAACACTGCCCCCACAAACACCAGTGAGCGCGCAAGACCATGCTTGGCATTGTAATTAAAAATGCCCCACAACACTTTTTCCGGATCAAAATTAGTGGTAAAGATCAGTGCAATGCCGGAATCATCACCACCAGCAAACAGCACCTTTGCCTGAACGATGCAGAGTAGAATTCCCGGCAACACTGCGCAGCCAAGCCAGATTTCCCACTTGAGAGCCTTGCCGCGGGTGCAGATAAGATCACCTATCAGCATCGCCAATAGAGCCGGAGCAAAGGCAAAAAGGTAGCTAGGCTTAATGGCTGTTGCCACAGTCAGTAATATCATCAGCGTCATCCATCTGCGCCATTGCAGCTGACCATGGTGCTCTGCCAGCGAGAGGAAGAGGAAAAACGAGATAAGCGCCAGCGGTTGCAGCATAATGTAGGTAGTGTTGTGGTAGATCGTGCCGGTGATGGCACCAAAGTACCAGTAGCCGCCGTTTGGCATCCAGACCGCTTGGCATAGGTTTGCAGCCAGCGACCAAAGCAACGCTCCACCGGGGCATACCTGCGGCACAACCTTACGAATAGCCCAAGCAATAGTCAGCAGTGTCAGCAGGTTGACAGCGCCCAGAAACACCGCTGTACCCAGATTACCTCCGATACCAAATACAAACCGCAGCAAAATTGTGACCAGCGAAAAGCCTGTGTTGCCCATGGCACGCCCCGCCATGTGGGCCGGAATATCCGAGTAATAGTATCCGGTGGAAATCAGCTGCTGGTAGTGCAACCAAACCATCAGCAAGGCAAATACCGCTGTACCCAGCAGCCCCAGCCCCCACAACAGCTGTTCTTTTTTGTTCTGTGCCAAAGCGGCACCTCCTTGGTGTGTAATGGCTTCCCCCACGGGGGAAGCTGTCAGCGGCTTGACCGCTGACTGATGAGGGGCGGCCTTGCCAATGCAGACCGTTCACGAGTTGCTGTGGCACACGCGCCCCTCATCCGGCGCTGCGGCGCCACCTTCCCCCAAAAGGGGAAGGCAAAGAAATTACTCCAGCCGAATACTCTCTGCCAGCACTGTGCCTTCCAACTGCACCAGGGTGGCGGTTTTTTCGGCGTAGACCTCGGTGCGCTTCTGCTCGCCGTCCGCTGTTGTGTAGTACAGCACGGCATACTGCGCTGTACCGGCGGGCAGGCAGACCGTCACATCGGTCAGTGCATCGGGGTTTGCGCCATAGCCCAGACCGCACCACGCAATGTCGTAGTGCTTGTCCTGCCCCAGCGTAAAGCCCAGCCGGTAGACCGCCTCATCATCGGCGTGCTCCTCGGTACGCCAGACCTGCAGCGCATGGGCATTGGCGTCCTGATCGTGATACCGCAGGAAGAAAGCGTTTTCCGCCACGGGATGGCCGCCCCAGATCATGAAATCGGTCACGACCGGCGTGTCGGTACCGGCGGCATCGGCCAGACCGGCGGCGACACCCTCGCCAAAAACCGTGTAGGCACGGCCGCCCGCCTCATAGGCCGAGCGGGTCGCGGCGCGCTGCCAGACGACCGAGCCCGCCATGCAGACAGCCAGCAAAGCATACAGCACGGTGCGGCGCTTTGGCCACCATGCCTTGCCGCGCGCCCAGCGCAGCAGTGCGGCCAGCACAGCCAGCGCCATCAAGCCGACGCCGTAGCTTTCGACCGTCTGGGGGATGTAGCCGTGCCGCCAGTCCACCTGACCGGGCTGCTGGTATTTGGGCGAAAGTCCGATCAGCAGCGCCGGGGCGGAGAGCATGGCAAGGCCGGTAAGGAACAGCAAAAGGTTCTGCTTTTTGTTCGGCAGCGTATTCAGTGCGGCCAGCGCGGCCACGGCGGCCCCTGCGACCATAACGCCGCAGAGGACATCCGCCGGATGGATGCTGCCCGGGCGGACGCGGCCCGCCAGCATCGCGTTGAGCGGGAAGCCCGCCGACATCTGCATCAGCCAGGTGCGCAGCAGCGCGGGAATGTCAAAGTTCGGCGATATGCCGTCAATACCCTGCACATCACCCGCAAGGATGCCTGCGGCCCGCAGCGTGTTGGCAAGCCGCGCCCCCATGTTGAAGGCCAGCGTCACGCACTCGCCCAGGAACACCGGCACCGTCAGCCGCAGCGCATCGCGCGCCTTATCGGTGTACAGCCACGCAAGGCCGAAAATCGGCACGATATAGGTAAAGCCGATCTCAAAGGTGGCACAGCACTGGAAGGCGCAGTACCCTGCCAGCACGGCCCAACGCTTGTGCCCGGTGTCCTGCCAGCGCAGCACGGCCAGCCCTGCCACAAGGGCGGGCAGCAGCGTGCTTTGCACCAGCGCACCGTAAGAATACAGACTGTTGCCCGTAGAGTCCTGCCAGACGCTGAACATCATCGGCAGCAGGCAAAGGCAGGCGATGCCCAGCTTTTTGCTGCGGGACGCCTTGCCGACCAGCCATGCGGTCAGTACAATGTCCGCGTAGGTCCACGCCAGAATGTACAGGCGGTAGCCGACCAGGTCCCCCAGAAACCAGCTTGTCAGCCCGCGCACCGGCGGCGAGGAGAACGGCCGGAACCGCCCGTTCTGCAGCGTAAACTGCACCCACAGGTCGCCGAGGTAATCCAGCACGCTCTGCCCAAAGGAGGTATGGGTAATATAGTAGTAGTTCTGCAGGTTGATCAGCTCATCATCGCCGCCGAGCGGGGCGCAGGTCGTGATGCTGAGATACCACCAGCCGAACACGACCGACACCGCGCAGAGAGCAGGCCAGAACCATCGCTTTTCCGTCAGTTTTTGCAGTTTCATCCGTCACTCCTGCCCGAGCGGGATATAGCAGAGCATCCCGCTCTCACTTGTGATGACATCGCCCGGCGCACAGCCTGCGGCGGCGGTCAGCCCCGCCAGCGTGGCCTGCTGGTCCTCCACGGCATAGCCGTCCAGATCCAGATAGATGCCGGTCATGCCCTGTGCGCGCAGTTCGGCAACCATTGCCTCAGGCTCGAGCGCGCTGGTCTCCTTGTACCAGAGATCATTTTGGGTGCCGTAGCCCGCACCGTAGGTGAATTTGAGGGTCCTGCTGTGCAGCGGGCCGCGCAGCAGCGTGTAGTCCCACATATTGTTGAGCGAGCCGTTCTCAAAATTTTTCATATACGGCAGCGTAAAGAGCATCGCGCCCTCCCCCGCTGCGTCCTCGACCTCCGCCATAAAGGCAGCGTCCTGATACCAGATCTGCTGGACCTTTTCGTAATCCGGGGTGAAAAGCCCCTGCTGCTCCCAATAGCCGTAGCCCAGCAGCAGCACCGCTGCCGCCAGCAGCGCCCCGCGGCGGCGGCCGGTAAACTGCGTCAGCAGCTTTTCCGCCGTCAGGCCCACGGCCAGCAGCGCAAAAAACGCAATATAGGGGCTGATGCGGTTATAACCGCGGATGAACCGCACAAGGATGCCGATGATGCCGCCGAAGCCCGCAATGGTCGCCAGCAGCAGCGCCATAACATTCAGGCGGCTCAGCAGCCAAAGACGGTCGCCAAGGCGCGGCGTCCCGGTTTTGCCGGCCTGCCAGTCCCAGTTGCGCAGCAGCAGGACAAGCAGCGCCAGAAAGCCCAGCACACCCACAATGCCGAGGTAGCCGTAGGCATTCTCGTTGTACATGGGGCCTTCATCCGTGGTCAGGATACGGAAGTAACGCCCCAGCCAGTTTGCAAGCTTCTGCACGCCGTACCCGTTGGGGGAGAGCAGCAGCGAGCTGATGCGCAGGCTGTAGATGTCCGCGCCGACCGGGCTGCGGTAGACGCCGTTGGTCAGCGTGCTGCCCTGCCCGTTGAGGATGCCCAGCACCATCGGGAAGAAGTCGGGGATCATCCAGCCAACGATCTCGGCGATCGTCACAAGGCAGGGCAGGCCCACGCGCCAGCTGCGTTCCCGCAGCATCAGGCAGAGCGCCGTGACGCAGAGGAAAAAGCAGGTGAAATACGGGTAGTAGGCCGCGCCGTTGTTGGCAATGCCCCACGCCATGGCCAGCGCCAGCCAGTTGCGCTTATTCCTGAAAAAGCCCCTGCCCGGGCGGTTGAAGGCGGGGTCCTCGGCACACCAGAAGCAGAGCAGCACCGAGAACGGCACGAACTCGCAGGCGGCCAGCATCATATGGCCCGCCATCCGCTGCTGCACATAGGGCGTCATGCCGAAGGTTAGGCCGAACGCGAAGCTGAGCCACCGCCGCAGCCCCACCATCCGGAACACCGCATAGGCCGCCAGTGCGTTGGCAAAGGGGATGACCAGCACATAGAGGTTGAACACCGTGCCGGTGTCCTTTGTGAACAGGCCGACAAACCAGACAAAGATGTCGTAGATCAGGTCGTAGTTCGGGTTATACTTGCCCGCGACCTCATAGAACGGCCAGCCGAGCGAGCCGGTCAGCTCGCCATAGCTGCGCTGCACCTGCCCGACCCAATAGATGCCGTCACCGCCGTAAAGCATCGGTGCGTGCCAGTCCAGACGCCACAGCTGGAAGAACCAGTATTCACTCAGGGCCACCGCCGCCAGCAGCAGCGCGACGGTCAGAATTTCCCGCAGAACGTTTTGTTTTTTTGTCAGCATGGGGTCTCCTTTAAAAGTTCTGCCTTCCCCCTTGGGGGAAGGTGGCCCGCAGGGCCGGATGAGGGGCGGGTGTATCGTTATTGCCCTGTAATGGGTGCCGCGGAAAGCTTGCCCCTCATCAGTCCGCTTCGCGGACAGCTTCCCCCTTGGGGGAAGCCTTTACTCGCCCCGCTGCATGGCCTCCACATAGGCGTCGCAGACCTCCGCCGCCGGGCCGTCGCCGCGGATGTGGCCGTGGTCGATCCAGATGGCGCGCTTGCAGAGCTGCTTGACCTGCTCGATGCTGTGGCTCACAAAAAGCAGCGTTGTACCGCCGGAGAGCATCTGCTCCATCCGCTCATGGCATTTGTGCTGGAACATAAAGTCGCCGACCGACAAAATCTCATCACAGACAAGGATGTCGGCCTTAACCTCGGTCGCAATGGCAAAGCCAAGGCGCGCGATCATGCCGCTGGAATAGTTTTTGACCGGCACATCGACAAAATCCCACAGCTCGGCAAAGTCGATGATGCTGTTGAAATGCTCCTGCATATAGGCGCGGTCATGGCCCAGCACCGCGCCGTTCAAAAAGACATTTTCCCGCGCGGTCAGGTCCAGATCAAAGCCCGCGCCCAGCTCGATAAGCGGCGCGATCTCGCCGTTGACGGTGACTGAGCCGGTCGTGGGGTACATAACGCCCGCGATCAGCTTGAGCATCGTGCTTTTGCCGCTGCCGTTGCGGCCGATAAGCGCCACCGACTCGCCCGGCTCCACGCGGAACGAGACATTCTGCAGCGCATAAAACTCATTGAAAAAGAGCTGATGCTTCATCAGCTTGACGGCATATTCCTTGAGGGTCTCGGTTTTCTCCTGCGCAAGGTTAAAGCGCA
Source organism: uncultured Oscillospiraceae bacterium (assembly GCA_900540595.1). Lineage (GTDB taxonomy): Bacteria > Bacillota > Clostridia > Oscillospirales > Ruminococcaceae > Gemmiger. The sequence goes on along the minus strand of UQGL01000013.1, from coordinate 16,950 downwards.
TCGAGACATCCTCCACCTGAATGATGGACATGGGGGAAACTCCTTACAGATACAGAATAAAATTGCGCTGCAGCTTGCGGAAGGCCGCAAGCCCCACGCCCATCATGACGAGCGCACTGCCGATGCAGGCAAACCATGTGTTGGGGCCGGGCACCGTGCCGTACATGACGAGGCACCGCATGCAGTTGATATAATGGTACAGCGGGTTGAGCTTGATGACCGGCACCATGAACGGCGGCAGCGCCGAGATGGGATAAAACAGCGGCGTGGCGTACATCCATGCCATTGTCAGGATGCCGTACAGGTATTGCAGATCCCGGAAGTAGACCGCCAGCGCACTGAGCAGCACCGCCATGCCGGCGCAGAACACCAGCAGCAGCAAAAGCGGCGCCCAGACGAGCAGGATCGTCCAGTAAAACGGCGAGCGGGTGATCACCATGACCAGCACGATCGCCGCAAGGCTAAACAGCAGGTTGACAAAGCTGGACATGACGCGGCTGATGGGGAAGATGAATTTGGGAATGTACACCTTTTTGATCAGGGACGCATTACCCAGCACGCTGCCCATGCCCATGTTGGTGCTTTCGTTAAAAAAGTTGAACAGGGTATTGCCGCAGATCAGGTACAGCGGGAAGTTCGGGATGTCGAACCGGAACATATAGGAGAACACAAGCGTCTGCAGCAGCATCATAAGCAGCGGGTTTAAGATGCTCCACACATAGCCCAGCACGCTGCGGCGATATTTGACCTTGAGGTCACGGGTCACCAGCTCGCGGATGAGCGGGCGGTATTTCGAGAAATTGTGCCAGCTGTTATGCAGCTGACCCTGGGTGGATTTCGACATGGGGTAATTGGCTCCTTAACATTACAACTTAAATGGCGTATCTCCCGTCAGGCCGTCGGCGCGCAGCATGTTCTGCATGACATCAATGTCGGTGCTGACATCCAGCGCATCGCTGGCAAACAGGCGGTCAAGCTGGTTCTCAAACGCCTTGACCAGCGTGTCCATCGTCTGCTCGATGCGGCGCTTCGACTCCGAAATGTTCTCACCTTCCACGCCCTGATTATCCAGCTCGGCGTAGGTGTTCAGCAGCTTGAGCGAGGTGGGCAGGTAGTAATCCATGAACTTGCGCATCTGGGGCAGCTTGTCAGGGTCGGACTTGGCCTGCTCAAAAATTTTGGCCGAGACCGCTTCCAGCCGGCTGATCTTGTCGCTCATCTCCTCATCGGGGATGGCATCATTGACCCGGCGCAGCTCGTCCAATATCTTCTTGTACTGGTCCCGCTCGGGCATATCGGTCTGCTTTTCAGGCTGCTTTTCGGGCTTCGGGGCGGGGGCAGGCGTTGGCTCGGGCGGGCGCTGGCTGACCACCAGACATTTGCAGCGCATGTCCAGATAGGCATCGGGGCCGAACAGCCCCTCGTCAATGCAGTTTTCCAGATGCTTGCAGCACTTGTCATAGCTGCAGGGCAGCGCATCGGCAATGTCCTGAATGTACATATACTTTGCATCGCCGACGATCTTGTCGATCTTGCGGCGCATCCGGCGGGAGGTGCGGATGTGCCAGCCGCCGAACAGGCAGCCGATGCCGCCGGTCAGCGACATCAGCATCGGCATCGAATCCTCGACCAGCCAGGTCCAATAGCTGCCGCCCTCCGTCAGGGCCTCGGGCAGCCAGTAGATGGCGCTGGGCAGCGCCGCCAGCGCGCAGATAAGCAGCAGCACGCCCGCCACCGTCAGGCCGGTGGCCAGCGCCGCGCCCTTCAGCCTTTTGGCGGCCGGCTGCGCGCCGGGGTCGGCGCTGCGGCGCAGCGCGCTGTCGTTGAGGGGGCGCACCTCGGCATCATAGACCGGCGTTGTGTTGACACGGCCAAAGCTCTGTGTGCGCACCCGGGCCTTTTCCTCAAAGCCGCCGAGCTTGCCGTTCTTCATGGCGGTATTCAGCCCGATGAAGATGAATCCCAGCGGCCACCATACCACAAAGCCGATGACAATGGCCCACCACGGGAACTGGAACGGGCCGTCCCCGGCGTGGTATTCGCTGCGGTTGTAGTTGTTCTGGTAGCGCGGGCCGCTGCCGGAGTAGGGGTGATCCGGGTCCGTGTACTTGGGTCGTTCGTTTTGGTTGGGCATGAATGGCTCCTTCGGCGATCCTATCGCCTGTGCATTACGGAATGTCCGCCAGCAGGTTTTTCATATCCTCGCTCAGATAGTAGGTGCTGCCGGCCTGATAGGGATTGTTTTTGCTGTAGGGCAGATGGGTGCAGAGGTAGCTGACCCACCGACTGTAGCCCGACACTGTAAGGTGTACGCCGTCAGGCTGGGCAAAGTCTGTCATCAGGCAGCCTGCATCATCGGCAAACTCGGCGTTCAGGTCAAGGTAATAGCAGCCGCGCTCGGCACAGAGCTGCTGGATGGCCGCGTTGATGACCGCCAACCGGTCGGGCGCAAGGCCGGGCAGCGTGTCGCTGATCTTCTCCTGCGTGGCGGGCAGGACCGACTGCACATAGAACGCCGTGTTCGGCAGCGCCGTGCGCAGCTCGTCCAGCATTTTGCCGTAGTAGGCCAGAAAGCTGTCATCGTTGCCGGGCTGGACCAGCGCGTTTGTGCCGATGAGGATATACAGCTTGGCGGGCTGGGCGGCGGTCAGCACATCCAGCGGGACCTCCTCACCGCGGTCGGGGCTTGAGACGGTCGTGCGGTTGACGATGGTGTTGGGGCTGATGCCCTCATACCCGCAGACGAGCGCGCCGCCCACATCAATATTGTACTCGTTGACGCAGAAGCCCGCTGTCAGCGAATCGCCCAAAAATGCAGCGTCCGCAAACCAGCTGGTATCCACCCGGCCAAACTCCGGCAGGGCGGCCGGCTTTTGCGGCAGCGCCGTGTAGGTGTAGCCGCCGTCCGCCGTCTGGCGCTGCGGGCCTACGGTGCCCCAGTTCAATGCCGGGGCAGCGGCGCTGCTCTCCCCTGCGCCGCCGTAGGGCACGGGGGCCACCAGCCGGGTGCTGCTCGGCTCCGCCGTGGCGGCGGGGGTCTCCGGCTCCCCCTTGGCGCTCTTGGGCAGCACCGCCGTGATGACACCGGACAGCACAAGGATACCGCACACCGTCCCCGCAAAGGCAAGGCGGCGGCGTCTGCGGCGCAGCTCTCTGCGGCTGCGGGCGGCGGCCCGGCGCTGCTCCTGCGTGGGGGTGCGGCGCTGCGGTGGCGGCGCTGCCTGCTCCCGGTCGGGGACGGCCCAGTCCCCTTCCATGTGATAGCTTGTATTCGTGCGCGGACGGCGCGGTCCGCGGTCATTCGGGGTCGGCATAGGGATGCCCCCTTTCGTGGCTAAGGCTTGTAGGGGCGGGCATTGCCCGCCCGCCGGTTTCCGGTCAGCTGCCGGGCGAGCAAGGCTCGCCCCTGCGGGACAGCAATCCCGGGGCATTGTAAATCAGTATTGATTATAGCACAAAGCTTTTATAAATAACAGTAGGTGAGAGCAAGTTTTTGGCTCTTGCTAAATAGGAAACGGCATTGTATAATAAGAAAATAAATAAAAAGCGCCGCCGTCTGCGGGGGTCGCTTACAATTTTTGGGGTGTAATCATGGCAGAAGAGAAATTTTCCAACTTTTTGACGGATATTATCGACGCCGACCTCGCCGAGGGCAAGGTCGATGTTGTGCATACCCGTTTCCCGCCGGAGCCGAACGGCTACCTGCATATCGGCTCCGCCAAGGCGATCTTCATCAACTACACGATCGCCAAGCACTACGGCGGCCTGTTCAACCTGCGGTTTGACGACACGAACCCTGCCCGCGAGGGTGATGAGTATGTGCAGAGCATCCTGCAGGACCTGAAGTGGCTGGGTGCCGAGCCGAACGGCGGCATTTTCTACGGCAGCGATTATTTTGAGCGCTGCTATGAGTACGCCGAGCAGCTCATCAAGGAGGGCAAGGCCTATGTCGATGACCTGACCCGCGAGCAGATGCAGGAGTACCGCGGCAACGACGCCGGCAAGCCCAGCCGCCCCAGCCCCTACCGCGACCGTACGCCGGAGGAAAACCTTGACCTGTTCCGCCGTATGCGCGCCGGTGAGTTTGCGGACGGCGAAAAAACGCTGCGCGCCAAGATCGATCTGGCCAGCCCGAACATGAACATGCGCGACCCGACCATCTACCGCATCAAGCATGTCGAGCATCACCGTCAGGGCGACAAGTGGTGCATCTACCCGATGTACGACTTTGCGCACCCTATTCAGGACGCCATCGAGGGCATCACCTTCAGCCTGTGCAGCCTTGAGTTTGAGAACCACCGCCCCCTGTACGAGTGGGTCATCACGAACCTGTTCGGCAAAGAGTTCCCCAAGCAGCGCGAGTTTGCCCGCCTGAATGTGACGAACACCGTCATGAGCAAGCGCTACCTGCGCGAGCTGGTCGAGAAGAACATCGTGGACGGCTGGGACGACCCCCGTATGCCGACCCTGTCCGGTCTGCGCCGCCGCGGCTACACGCCGACGAGCATCTTCAAGTTCGTTAAGGACGCCGGCATCTCCAAGGCAGATAACCTTGTGGATATGCGCCAGCTGGAGGCCGTGCTGCGCGCCGAGCTGGAGCTGAACGCCCAGCGCCGCGTGGCCGTGCTGGAGCCTGTCAAGCTCATCATCGACAACTACCCCGCCGACCAGTGCGAGTATTTTGACCTGCCCAACAACCCGAACCGCGATGCGAACGATACCACCACCCGCCCCGTGGCCTTTACCAAGGAGCTGTGGATCGAGAACAGTGACTTCTTTGAGGTACCGCCGCCGAAGTTCAAGCGCCTGACGCTGGGCAGCGAGGTCCGCCTGATGGGTGCGTACCTTGTCCGCTGCACCGGCGTGGACAAGGACGAGAACGGCAAGGTCGTGGCCATCCACGCCGAGGCCGACCTTGAGACCCGCAACGGCAACCCCGCCGACGGCCGCAAGGTGCGCGGCACGATCCACTGGGTCAGCTGCGCCCACTGCATCGAGGCTGAGGTTGAGCTGTATGATAAGCTGTTCACCGAGGCCAACATGAACGGCATCCCCGATGATGCCGACTTCAAGGATTATCTGAACCCCGACAGCGTCAAGGTGCTGCAGGGCGCCAAGCTGGAGGAGAGCCTGAAGGACGCCAAGCCCGGCGACCGCTTCCAGTTCGTGCGCAACGGCTACTTTACGCCGGACAGCAAGCACGAGGGCGTCTACAACCGCATCGTCACCCTGAAGGACAGCTTCAAGCTGTAAGCCCTGTAATAAAGCCCGATCTACCCCCGCTTTCCGGGGGACAGACCGGGCTTTTTGCAACAAACAGAACTTGTAGGGGCAGTCATTGGCTGCCCGCCACCCCGGAGCAGCAGCACATTTTCCGGGAAAGCTTTTTGATAGCCTAAGGCAACACCGCACAATTCCCGCCTTACGGCTTAAGCACCGCTCCGGCGGCTGCGGCACGGCATCTGCGTTGCCAAAATGCTCGATAATACACAAAGTATTGTCTGCGCTTTTGGCTTAGCAGTTGCCGCACCTCGCTCGCCGTATCAGCGCTTAGAATTGTGCGGTGTTGCCCTAAATATAGAGAAGGAGGTCACACCATGAACCGCACCGCAATGCTGCCGCTCTGCCTGCTGGCGCTGTGGCTGACGGCCTGCGGCACTGCCGAGTCCGCAGCCCCTGCCGCCGCGCCCACCGCTGCGCCGGAGCCGACACCCGCCGAAACCCCCGCCCCGCCCGCCGAACCGGCTGCGCCGTACAGCGACCTGCGCTATCTGCCTTGGCTGGACGAGTACGCCCAACAGACCTACCAACCGGGCGAATACACGGCCGAGGACCTGTATACCTACACCTACAACACCGGCACCATCTTTGCGGGGGCCGAGGACGAGGCCGCCGCACTTCTGGAGGAAGATAAGGACCCCGGGCTGGGGGTGCGCGGCCTGCAGGCGCAGGGCATCACCGGCAAGGGCGTGCGCGCCGCCATTATCGACCAGCCGCTGCTGACCGACCACCCCGAATTGTCCGGGCGCATCGCCGCCTACTATGATACCGGCTGCGAGGGGGAGACCTCCTCGATGCATGGCCCGGCCGTGGCCAGCCTGTTCGCAGGCGAATCCATCGGCATTGCGCCGGATGCGGCCCTTTACTATGCGGCCTGGCCCTCTTGGCTGATGGACAGCCGCTATGCCGCCGAGGCGCTGGACTGGGTGGTTGCACAGAACGAAGCGTTGCCAGATGGCGAGAAGATCCGGGTCGTTTCGGTTTCCGCCGCACCGGGCAACGCAGAGATGTTCCAAAACGCCGACCTCTGGGATGCCGCCGTGGCGCGTGCCGAGCAGGCCGGGCTTCTGGTCCTGACCGTGGATGGCGCAGGCGTGGAAAAGACCCGCCTTGTACCTTACCCTGCCGTCCTTGCCCGGAATGACCGGGATAATCCCGCCGCCTGCCGGACCGGCTTTGCGAACAGTGACGAGCGCGCAGAAACCGGCAGCAACACCCTTTCGCTGCCCTGCTCCTACCGCACGGTGGCCGAGGAATACACCGCCGGGCAGTACAGCTACACCCACGATGGGCACGGCGGCCTGAGCTGGGGCATCCCCTATTGCGCCGGGGTCATGGCGCTGGGCTGGCAGGTGGACCCCACCCTGACGGGCGAGGAAATGATGCAGTACCTGCTCTCCACCGCCGCCACCGGCACCGATGGCAGCCACATCATTGACCCGGTGCAGTTTATCCAAACGCTGCAGACCGAGCGCGGCGCATAACAACAGCCGACCCCGCAAAGGGGTCGGCTGTTTTACTTACTCCAGTCCCTTCGCTGCCTTGCAGCGGTTCAGCCAGCCGCCGCGCTTGTAGTAAAGGATAAAAAGCAGCGAGGCCAGCGTCCATGTCAGCGGGTAGCTAAGCTCCACCGTGGCGATGGTATGATACCGCGGCACCATCAGGGTCAGCCACAGCACACGCAGGCCGCAGACGAAGAACACCGTGATCAGCGTCGGCACCCGCACATCGCCGCAGCCGCGCAGCGCACCGGAAAGCACCTCGATGCTGATATAGGTAATGTAGACCGGCGTCAGCACATGCATCATACCCACGCCCACCGCAATGACCGCATCGTCCTGACTGAACAGCCGGAACAGCGGCTCGGCCGCGTTGTAGAATACCACGCTGATGACCAGCGTGACACCCGCCGCCATCGCCATGCAGACCCGCACGCCGTTGCGCACGCGGTCGTACTGCCGCGCACCGAAGTTCTGCCCCGCAAAGGTCGTGATCGCAATGCCCAGCGAGTTGATCGTCATCCAGAACACAAAGTCGATCTTGCCGTAGACGCCCCATGCCGCAATGGTGCTGGTGCCGAAGCTGTTCATGCTGCTCTGGATCAGCATATTGCTGACATTGTACATAGCGCTCTGGGCCGCCGCCGGGATGCCGATCATGCAGATGGCGGCCAGCACCTCGGTGTGCAGGCGCAGCTTTTCCGCCCGGATATGCCATGGCGTACCCTCGGACCCGGCGATGCAGCGCAGCGTCAGCACCGCGCTGGCGACCTGACTTAGCACAGTGGCCAGCGCCGCGCCCGCCACGCCCCAGCCGAACACCGCAATAAACACGACATCCAGCACGATATTGACGAGTGAGGCCGCGATCAAAAAGTAGAGCGGCCGCTTGGAATCGCCGATGGCACGCAGGATATTGGTACCCATGTTGTAGAGCATCTGGGGGATCATGCCAAGGGAATAGATGCGCAGATACAGCGCCGAATCCGCAAGGATCTCCTCCGGGGTGCCCATCAGGCGCATCATCGGCGTGGCGCTTGCAAAGCCAAGCACCGTCAGCAGTGCGCCCAGCCCCACGCTGAGCACAAGCGCCGTATGTACCTGCCGGTCCACAGCCTCGGGGTCATGCGCGCCCCAGCTTTGAGCAATGACAACGCCCGCGCCGCTGCACAGGCCGACAAACAGCCCCACCAGCAAATTGACAAAGGCGCCCGTGGCCCCCACCGCCGCCAGCGCGTTTGTGCCCACAAAGTTGCCGACGATCAGCGTATCCGCCGTGTTGTACAGCTGCTGGAACAGCGTGCCGAACCAGATCGGCAAAAAGAAGAGCAGCAGCTGCTTGGGGATGCTGCCGGTCAGAATATCCGTTTGTTTTAGACTTCTCATAGCACACTCTCTTTCTCACACTTTCCCTATTCTATGCTATTTCCCCGCACAATGCAAGCCCGCCCCGCCGGGGCACGGTTTTGTGTGAATTTGCAACAATTCAGGCAATATACATGCGATTTTATGCGAGAATTTTGCCGTGCCGGGCAGCTTTTTTGCACAAAAGCAACAGCACAGCGTTGTGTGGAGCCGCAATTTGTTATTTTGCCCAACAAAGCCGGTAGATTACGGCGAATTTCGCGCATTTTTTGCATTGTTTTGCCGCAGCGATTGAAAAAAATAAATACCATGGTAAACTAGAAGTAAGACAATTAGGGGTGGAGTGCCCCCAAAATGAATTGTGGAGGAATTATTATGTTCGAGAAAATTCGTAACCTCAAGAACAAGAAGGGCTTCACACTTGTGGAGCTGATCGTTGTTCTGGTCATCCTGGCCATTCTGGCTGCCCTGCTCATTCCCGCTCTGACTGGATATATTGACAAGGCAAACAAGGAAAAAATCATTGCTACAACTCGTCAGGTTGTTTTAGCCGCCCAGACCGAGGTTTCCGAGGCATATGGCAAAGCGGATGTAGGAACTTTTGAAGCCAGTGATAAGCTCGATGCGGACACCACTCCGACTTTAGATTCTGTATTAACTCTCGCTGAAGTCAAGGGCAAAATCACCTCTGCCGACATCAAAGTTTCTGCAAAGGGTATTGTCGAGTCCGTCACGGTTGTTCAGGACGGTCATACTTGCACTTACACCCAAGCCGATGGTCAGTATGAGGTTGTTTCTTAATTCCCATAGAATCTCGCTATTTGCCCGATGCCTTGCATCGGGCTTTTTTATTCCTATGGAAAGGTGTCCTCACCATGCCAAGCTATCTTGACAATTATACCTGTTTACGGTATAGTTAATAAAATAACATTCTGCACCGCAGATTCCTTTGCAATAGCACAAGAAAGGCCCGGTAAATAAAATGAAGCACAAAAACAAAGGCTTTACGCTTGTTGAGCTGATTGTGGTATTAGTCATTCTGGCCATACTGGCCGCCCTGCTGGTCCCAGCACTGACAGGGTACATCGACAAGGCAAAAGAGAAAAAGATTGTTGCCGAGACCCGCATGGTCGTTATGGCTGTCCAGACGGTGGCGTCCGAAACCTATGGCAGTTTTAATAATTTGGCTGATGATGATTGGGATAACTGGCTTACCTATTATGACTTTAATAACGGAAATTTATTAAGTGAAGGAATACGCATCACCGAAATCAAAAAATTAGCAGAGGTTTTTGATTCCAATCCAAAGGCAACCTTTGATGCAAAAATCACTTGGGATGCCCATATAAAGACCGTGAGGTACGATAATGGCGCCTATACCTGTACCTATACTGCAGACAGTGAGGCCGGCGGCACGGGGAGCTATAAAGTCGAAAAGAGCGCCGATTCTTTACGCAATTTTGTTTATATTGATCCCACTGGCTCCCCAACCCCCTAAGCCCGCATCATCTTTCCCCGCCACCCTCACCGGTGGCGGGATTTTTTTGTGCCAGCCACTGCCGCCGCAATTCCTGCGCGGCGGCAGTGGTTTTTCTTTTGCGTTTAAGGGGGTTCTATGCTATAATGCCCTGTAAAGGAGTGATTTCATGTCGATTATATGGGAGCCGTGCGCTGCGGGGGCCCGGGTGCTGCGGGTGCTGGGGGACAGCCCCTGCCCTGCCGTGCCGGAAACCGTGGAGGGTCTGCCTGTCACCGAGATTGGGCCGTACTGCTTTGCCGACAAGCCGGTCAAGGCCGGGGCGCGGCGCAGCGGGGCCGACACCCATGAGATCACCGGCAATTTTGTGGAGGAGGTCACCCTGCCCGACACAGTGCGCACCCTGCACAGCGCAGCGTTTTACAACTGCCGCCGCCTGCGCCGCCTCAGCCTTGGGGCCGGGGTCGAGGGGCTGGGCAGCGACCTGTTCACGAACTGCCGCAGCCTTGCGCGGCTGTGCCTGCGCGCCGCGCCCGATGCCCCCACCGGCCTGAAAAAGCTGCTGGGGGCCATCAGTGCCGACATCACCGCGGAATTTGACGGCGCACGGCTGTTTTACCCCGAATATTCCGAATTCCTTGACGAGAACACGCCCGCGCACATCTTCAACCATAACATTGAGGGCGAGGGCTACCGGATGCGGCAATGCTTTACGGCGGCCGGTGCGGTGGACTACGCCGCGTTCGATGCGTCCTTTGCGCAGGCCTGTGTCGGCGAGGGCGAGGGTGCGCTCTGCCGGCTGGCGCTGGGGCGGCTGGTGCTGCCGTTTGCGCTGGGCGGGCAGGCCCGCGCCGACTATGAATTTTACCTGCGTGCCCACCCGGCGGCTGCGTTCCGCCTTGCCATCGACACCCGGGACGAGGCCGCCCTGCGGCTGCTGGTCGGCTTAGGGCTGCCCACCGCCGAGGCCGCCGCCTACTGCGCCCGCGCCGGTTGGAGCGCCGGGGCCGCGATTTTGTTGGGCCGCGCCAAACGAGCGAAAAAATCATACAGCTTTGATGACCTGTAGCGCCGTTGCAGGGGTCGGCGGGGATGAATCCCTCCCCTACGGATTGATTGTAAAAAGGATATGGCGGTAAGCTGCGGGCCGGGCATGCCCGGCCCCTACAGGGCGGCGATGGGGAAACGGGATTTGGCGGTAAGCTTCGGCGGGGTGAGGGCACCCCGCCCTACGCACGGGTTTTTAAGTGGGGTCGTAGGGCGGCCAGCCCTCTGGCCACCGCGGCCGCTTGCGGCGGCGGAAGGTGCCCGGCCCCTACATTCAGCAGTGAAAGAAGGTGTCTTAATGTCCAAGCATATCCAGACCCAGACCGAGTGGGAGCAGACCATGGCACGGCGGGTGATGGAGCAGCTGCGCGGTGAGCTGTATCTGGACCAGCGCTACCTGACTGCGGCGCTGGGTGCGCTGCCCCCTGCCCCGCAGCAGAGCGGCGGCAGCTTTGCCACGGACGGCGGGCGGCTGTACTACCCCACCGCATGGCTGCTGGACACCTACCGCAAAAACCGCCGGTATCTGCCCCGCGCCTACCTACACAGCCTGTTCCACTGCATCTTCCGCCATCTCTGGCTGCGGGACAAGCGCGACCCCGACCTGTGGGGCCTCGCCTGCGATATTGCGGTGGAAAGCACGCTGGACGCCCTGAACACCCCCGCCGCAAAGCGCCCCATCGGCTGGGTGCGGCAGCAATGCTATGCGCAGCTGCGCGCACAATGCCGGTTTTTGGCCGCCGGGCCGATCTACCGCGTGCTGGCAAAAACCGATGCCGACACCCTGAACAAGTGGCAGCGGGAATTTTATACCGACAGCCACCGCCTGTGGCCTGCCGACCCCGACAGCCCCGAAGCCCAGATGCAGGGCAGGCAGTGGGAGGATCTGGGCCGCCAGACAGAGCTAAGCATGGAGGAAAACGGCCGCCGCGCCGGGCAGGACACCACCGCGCAGGCACTGCAGGCACAGCTGCAGGCCGGGCGCAGCCGCCGCACCTACAAGGATTTTTTGCGCCGGTTCTCCGTCTGGCATGAGGAGCCGCACCTTGACCCCGATGAGTTTGACCTTGGCTTTTACAGCTACGGCCTGCGCACCTACGGCAAGCTGCCGCTGATCGAGCCGCTGGAAAGCCGCGAGGTGAAAAAGATACGCGACTTCGTCATTGTTGTGGACACCAGCGAGTCCACCGCCGGTGAGCTGGTAAAGTCCTTTCTGAAAGAGACCTTTGCCCTGCTGACCAGTCAGGACAGCTTTTTCCGCAAATGCCGCATCCTTGTCATGCAGGCGGACAACGCCGTGCGCGAGGAAACATGGCTCACCGATCTGGACGCGCTGGACCGCTACACTGCCCGGTTCACGCTGGTGGGCGGCGGCGGAACGGACTTCCGCCCCGCGTTTGCCCGCATTGCCGAGCTGCGCCGCGAGGGGGCGCTGCGCGACCTGCAGGGCGTGCTTTACTTTACCGATGGCAAGGGCATCTACCCGGCCAAGCGCCCGCCGTTTGAGGTTGCTTTTCTGTTTTTGGAGGACGGCACCCCGCCGCCCGATGTGCCCCCCTGGGCCATGCGCCTGGTTTTGCAGCCGGAGGAATTTGCCCCCGACACCGACCCGAAAGGACGATGAACTATGGATATTCAACGCGCCAAAGAGGAAATCAAACGCGCCGTGCAGGCGTATCTGGCAGCGGATGACATCGGCCGCCCGCTGATACCGCCCGTGCGGCAGCGCCCCATCCTGCTGATGGGCCCGCCGGGTGTCGGCAAGACCCAGATCATGGAGCAGATCGCGCAGGAGTGCGATATTGCGCTGGTGGCTTACACCATCACCCACCACACGCGGCAGAGCGCCGTTGGCCTGCCCTTTATCCGGGAGCGGAATTTCGGCGGCAAGACCCGCAGCGTGACCGAGTACACGATGAGCGAGATCATCGCCAGCGTATACGCTGCGATGGAGCGCACCGGCAAGCAGCACGGCATCCTGTTTATTGATGAGATCAACTGCGTCAGCGAGACGCTGGCCCCCACAATGCTGCAGTTCCTGCAGTGCAAGACCTTCGGCAATCAGGCCGTGCCGGAGGGGTGGGTCATCGTGGCCGCCGGCAACCCGCCGGAGTACAACAAGAGCGTGCGGGAGTTTGACCTTGTAACGCTCGACCGTGTGCGGCGCATCGACATTGAGCCGAAGCTGAGCGTCTGGCAGGACTATGCCCGCGCCCACCGGCTGCACCCCGCCGTGACCGCCTATCTGGAGCTGCGCCCCCAGCACTTTTACAAGATCGAGACCGATGTGGACGGCGTGCAGTTCGTGACCGCGCGCGGCTGGGAGGATCTGTCTGCCTATCTGCAGGCAGCCGACACGCTGGGGCTGCCCGTGGACGAGGGCGTGATTGCCCAATACCTGCGCCACCCCGAGGTATCGCGGGATTTTGCCGCCTACTGGGTGCTGTACCGCAAGTATCATCAGGACTACGGTGTCGAGGATATTCTGCAGGGCAAGCCGTTTGACGCCGTGGTTGCCCGCGCGATGGACGCCGGCTTCGATGAGCGCATCAGTCTGGTAAGTCTGCTGCTGGCAGGGCTGAACACCCGCTTTGCCGCCGCACGCGCCGCCGGTGCTGTGACGGACGCCTGCTACCAGCAGCTGCGCAGCTTTAAGCGGGCGCTGGGCCAGCAGACCGGGGCGGACCCTGCCGACCTGTTTGCCGAGCAGCGCGACCGCTACCGCGAGCGGCTGGAGGCCGACAAGAGTGCCGGCAGCCTGCTGCCCGATGAGGCCGCCGCCCGCACCCGCACCGTTGCCCTGCTGACAGCGTGGGGCCGCCAGCTTGACAACGGGCTGGACCCGGACGATGCGTTCGACACGGTGCGCAGCGGCTTCAACAGTCAGGTACAGCGCCGCGAGGAGGCTGTTTCCGCCGCCGCGAACGCGCTGGAATTTGCCTTTGACTTTATGGAGCAGGCGTTTGAGGACGGGCAGGAGATGGTCGTCTTTGTCAACGAGCTGGCCCTTGGCCCCGACTCGGCCCCGTTTTTGGCCGAGAACGACTGCGAGCGCTTTGAGCAGTACAGCCAAAAGCTGCTTTTGCAGGGCGGCGAGGACGAGCTGCTGGCCGAGCTGCAGCGGGACGATGTACGCGCCGGGGAACATTCGGCGGAGTTTTGACATTTCCGACGCCCTGTAGGGGCCGGGCATGCCCGGCCCGCGCGTGAAAGGCAAGCGGTCGTCCGCCGTACAGTTGCGGGCCGCACATGTGCGGCCCCTACAAAGCGGCAGCTTGTTGGCTGTTCGCCTAAAAGCCGCGGATGTAACCGCCGCCGTCAAGTCCCACGGGCGGATATGGAATCCGCCCCTACGGAACTACGGTAGGGGGCGGCATCCCCGACGCCCCGCAGGCAGCTGCCCGCTCAAAAAGTATTACTTTTCGTTATATTCTTTACTCCTACTGCAAACTTTGTTATAATAACTCTAATCCGGTTGAACACTGGGGCGGGGCGTTGAGGACGCCGCCCCTGCATCCCTGCCGGACAGTATTCAGAGGGGGTCATATTATGAAAGCTGTTATCACCGTTATCGGCCGGGACACCGTGGGTGTCGTTGCCAAAGTCAGCGCGGTCTGCGCTGAGCTGAACATCAACATCGAGGATGTCTCCCAGTCCATCATGCAGGATATGTTCTGCATGATCATGCTGGTGGACCTGAGCAAGGCCACTGCCGAGGCCGCCGCTGTGCGCGACCGCTTTACTGCGCTGGGCAAGGAGATGGGTATGCAGGTCACTGTGACCCGTCAGGAAGTCTTTGACGCCATGCACACGATTTAAGGGGGCTGCGCTATGAGGATCATCAACAGCCGCGACATTATGGAAACGATCGAGATGCTCACCGCTGAGAATCTCGATGTCCGCACCGTCACGATGGGTATCAGCCTGCTGGACTGCATCGACCCGGACCCTGACAAGGCGTGCGAGAAGATCTACAACAAGATCACCCGCCTCGCGGGCAATCTCGTCCCTGTTGTGAACGGCATCAGCGAGGAGTACGGCATCCCCATCGTCAACAAGCGCATCAGCGTAACGCCCATTGCCATGCTGCTGGGCGCCGCGCCCGATGCCGACCCTGTGCAGTACGCCAAAACGCTGGACCGCGCCGCCAAGGCTGTGGGGGTCAACTTCATCGGCGGCTTCGGCGCGCTGGTGCATAAGGGCTTTTCTGCGGGCGACAAGCGGCTGATCGCCGCGATCCCCCGCGCACTGGCCGAGACCGATATTGTATGCTCCAGCGTCAATATTGGTTCCACCAAGTCCGGCATCAACATGGACGCCGTCAAACTGATGGGCGAGGTCGTGCGTGAGACCGCCGAGCTGACGAAGGACAACATGTGCATGGGCGATGCCAAGCTGGTCGTCTTCTGCAATGCGCCCGAGGACAACCCGTTTATGGCGGGCGCGTTCCACGGCGCGGGCGAGCCGGACTGCGAGATCCATGTCGGCGTTTCCGGCCCGGGTGCCGTGCGCGCCGCGCTGGCCAAGCTGCCGAAGGACGCCCCGATGGACGAGGTGGCCGAGCTGGTCAAGCGCACCGCCTTCAAGATCACCCGTCTGGGCCAGCTGGTGGCAAACCTTGCCAGTGAGCGGCTGGGTGTGCCGGCCGGTATCATTGACCTGTCGCTGGCACCCACGCCCGCCATCGGCGACAGCGTGGCGAACATTCTGGAGGAGATGGGTCTGGAGAGCTGCGGCTGCTGCGGCACCACGGCCTGTCTGGCCCTGCTGAACGATGCCGTCAAGAAGGGCGGCGTCATGGCGTCCAACCATGTAGGCGGCCTGTCCGGCGCGTTCATCCCCGTGTCGGAGGATGACGGCATGATCAACGCCGCCAACTGCGGCAGCCTGACACTGGAAAAGCTTGAGGCAATGACAGCGGTCTGCTCGGTCGGCATCGACATGGTGGTCATCCCCGGTGATACCTCCGCCGAGGTCATCAGCGGCCTGATCGCGGATGAGGCCGCCATCGGCATGGTGAACAGCAAGACCACTGCTGTGCGCGTTATCCCCGCCATCGGCCACAAAGCCGGCGACGTGCTGGACTTCGGCGGTCTGCTGGGGCACGCGCCCATCATGCCGATCAGCCAGTACAGCCCTGCGGTCATGATCCACCGCGGCGGCCGCATCCCCGCCCCGATGCAGGCGCTGAAGAACTAAAGCAGTAAAGGCAGCGCCCATGCCGGGTTTTGGCATGGGCGCTTTTTTGTGATATGATTAGGAGGACAAATCGGAATTTATAGAACTGTGAAAAGTAAAGGTGGTAATTTTGTGGTTAAATATTGTATGAATTTAAGTGATGAAAAAAAAGAAACTGCAATTAAAATTGCTTTGGAAAGTAAAGGAAATGTTCGCAAGCGTAAGATAGCGGTTCCGCTTCTGATGATTTTGGGTATCGTCATTATTTTTAGTAGCATATTTTTAATTATAAATTCTCCTGCTATTTTATGGTATATCTATATGGTGCTTGGAATAGTTTGTCTGCTTCTTGCGTTTAATGCAAAGTCTTTTCAAAAATTTGTATTGAAAAAAGCGGAGTTACTCTTAGATAAGTCTTTTCGTACTGGAATTGTAGAGTATCATTTTGACGCTGAAGGGATAGAAACAATTTCCCAGATGGGATATAGCAAAAATTATTGGACTGCATTTAAAGAGTACGGTACTATGGGGCAGTATATATATGTTAAACGAAAAGATAATAAAATGGTTTTGATAGATAAAAATGATTTGTCTACTGGGGAGTTAGAAGAATTGACTCAACTATTGTTAAATAATGTCAAAATGTAAATTCCAGTTCACAACTTCATATCCCTACACACAAAGCAGTTAGTCTTTAGGATTGACTGCTTTTTTCTTGCCAAAATTCCAGTTTGTAAGGATAAGCGGGTACTTATGGCAAAACTGCGGGCCGGGCATGCCCGGCCACTACAAATAGCCGGAGAGTTGGCGCAACGATTGTAGGGGGCGGCGTCCTCGACGCCCCGCAGGTCAGCAGTCCTTCCCGGGTCATGCGTAGGGCGGCCAGCCCTCTGGCCGCCGTGGCCGTTTGCGGCAGCGGAAAGTGCCCGGGAGGGATGAATCCCTCCCCTACGGATTGACCGTAAAAGGGATTTGACGGTAAGTTGCGGGCCGGGCATGCCCGGCCCCTACAGGGCAATAAGAAGTTTATCCCTGCGGGGGTTCGGGGCGCTTGCCCCGCAGGGGCAAGCATTGCTCACTACCCCAGTTTCGCTCCGCTCAACT